>NZ_JHBV01000038.1 GCF_000724545.1 Aureispira sp. CCB-QB1
AATGGAATCTATCGTGGTCGTCCAGCTCCTTCTGGAACATATACTTGGTATGCTGATGTCTTGTTTAAAGATGGACATACAGAACAACTTAAAGGTAGTGTTATTCTACTTAGGTAAAATACTTGCCATATAATTTTAGAAATTAGCGCCCAAAACGAAAATCGTTTTGGGCGTTTTTATATATTAATATACCTATCTAACTCTCATTGACAAAAATCAATATATTATAAATAAAAATAATAAATAAAAGAACCTTAAAATAAAGTCTTTGAATAAAAACGCATCTTAAAATATCTTTATAATATCATTTTTACTCTGTAAGAATATTTGCTAATAATTACTAAAATTCATAGGGTTTCATTTTAGTGTGAAGGGGTTGTCTTGTGGGGAGACAATCCTTTTTTATTAAATTTTCGTCTCTTCAAAAAAATTCACGGCACCTAATTGTTTTGTAACTAAAGGAACAAATGGTTTTTTGAATAACATTGGAGCCAATAAATTTCTAATCCACATCGAAAATTTAGAAGAAGGCAAATAAGAGCCTATATTCTTGACGGCTTTCTTTTGTAATGAGTGAATCAATGGTCTTAATTCTTCTTCAAATTTTTGATATGCCACCTTATACGCCCCATTTGATTCTACTAATTTTTGAGCCAATAAATAAGCTCCTGTCATTGCCATGGAGGCTCCTTGTCCAGATAATAGAGTGACACAATATGCAGCATCTCCAATTAATACTGTTCGCCCTTTTGCCCAACTTCCATTAATTCTAATTTGAGCAACTTCATCAAAATAAATTTTATCTAGTTTCGCAGCCGTCTCTAAAATTTCAGGTACTGGATGGGAAAAGGTTTTAAATTCGTTTTGGAGTAATTGCACTTGTTCTTGATGATTCATGCGAGGTAATCGCTCTTCTTTTTTGAAAACGAAAACACTAGAATTCTGCTCCAAAGTAGCTTCATCTATAGTATACGTCATAACCTGTAAGTTAGGAACCATCATTGCCAAAACCTCTTCTTTTTTTATTTCCAAAGGCACATTATGTTCTAGTGCAGCTACATAATATCCCAAGAACAGTTGTTCTACATTCTTAGCATCAAACACTAAGTTTCGAACATTTGAATGAATACCATCTGCCCCAATTAATAAATCAAACTGCTCTTTTTTTCCTCCATCAAAAGTTACCCCAATGCCATCAGTATTTTCTTCTACTTCATGAATGGATGTCTTGTAGCGCAAATCAATTACTCCCTTCACTTTTTGGTACAACACATCTACCAAATCTGTCCTCAAAAAATTGAATAGTTTGCCTTTTTGAGAATCTCTAAAAGCTGAAATATCCAATGTCATACTTTTCTTGCCTTTATCTGTATATTGTTTGACAATGGAAGAACCATGATCTTTTTCTTTCAAGGCATCCAACAATCCCATTTGTTCAATTACATGTACTCCAGATGAAAAAAAGTCAATCATATACCCACCATCTCTCAAACCACTAGCCTTTTCTACAACAGTAGGTTTGAAACCATTCTCTTGTAAAAAATAAGCCAGCGTTAATCCAGCTATACCTGCACCAGAAATTAGGATTTTTTTATTTTTCATTATTATTAATATTTAGTAGTTAGCTACACTCCTGCATGTTTTTAATAGACTAATGACTATACTTGCTCACTAAGTATTTTTCCATTTCACCTAACAAAACATCATCTTCTGTTGTAATATATTCTAATGTAATTCCATCCAAAGTAGCGAGTAAAATCCTAGCCTCTATATCTGATACTTGCTGAGCAGGATTCATTAAGAGATGTGTAAAAGTATCTAACAACTCTACTTGCTGTTTGCCTAGCATCTCTTTGACAATTTGGGGAGTTTCTGGATGTACCACCAATAAGGTGCATAACCGTATAAGATCCTTTTTAGACTTCAACATTTGGAAATAGACTTGTAGTAATTGATCCATTTGTAAAGTTTCTAGATCCATCAAAGATTGTGTCATCTCCCCCAATGTTTCACCAACAACTGCCCTTAATAGATCTTCTTTGTTCTGAAAATGATTATAGGTAAGACCTTTGGATACCCCTGCCTCTTTTGCAATTTTACTTATAGATGTCTCTGTATATCCATGCTTTGCAAATAAATTCAAAGCTGCGTGTATGATTTTTTCTTTTTTTGTCATGCTTATTATTTTTATGACTGACCGTTCATTCATAAAAATAAAACAAAAATAGAAAGAAGTCAAGTTAGTTCAACTAAAAAAATAAAAAACCTATTACTAGCCCATCACAAAAACATCAAAATCAAACTATTACAAGCTAAAAAAAGTCCACTTTCAGATTTCCTAACGAATTATTTTGACTTTTTATCGAAAAAATTTGATTGCGATGTAACTTTTGAGCAATCTTATGGCACTTATAGATGTACGGACTTATGAAAGAGCATAAGTCCTTAAACAAAAAACTGTTCAATTCGCTACATGAATCATCACCAAAAACAACAATACTTTTTACGGCTTTATGAGCCGAATCATACCAAGTTGTTGCGTTACTGCGAGTCTATTTTGAGAGACCCTGTTAATGCACAAGATTTGGTTAGTGAGACAGTATTGATAGCTTATGAGCAATTGGACAAGTTAAAAAAAGAAGCATCCTTTAATTATTTTTTGTTTGGTATTGCGCGCAACCTAATTCGTCGTCTGCAGCGACGCAAAAAATTTTGGGGTTTATTTAATACAGAACAAGCTGAAAAAATTGTTGCACCTACTAGCCCAGAGCTAAATGAAGATGTACAGTTATTATATCAGGCATTAGATCGCTTACCAGCCGCTCAAAAAGAAGCCTTAATTTTATTTGAGATATCTGGTTACAACATCAAGGAAATTGCTGAGATACAAAACAGTAGTATTTCTTCTGTCAAGGCAAGACTGGCACGAGGACGACAAAAATTAGGTAAAATTCTGTCACCAAAAACAACATTAGCTTATGAATAAGAATTTGGATCATTTGTTTGAGCAAGCTCGGAAGTCTATGCAATCGGAGATGCCACTCGAAGAGGTGCAACAACTTATTCATGCCCAAGCGTCACCATCTTTATGGACTAATCAAAAAATTTGGATTATGAGTACATCGATTATAGGTATAATAACTATTGGCATTGTTTGTTGGTTCAACCCTTCTAATACACCTACGCCAATTTCTGAAACGGAGACCACAACTAAGCCTCCTCGTGTAGCAGAACATCACATATCTGCGCCTACTCCCCCAAATACTATTGTATTGCAAGATGCTATTCCTGATAATATCCCCCTGCCTATTATTACTAAGGTAGACCATCCGTCAACTCCCATTCAACCTATACAATTAACTTCTCTAGAGCAGACTCCTGAAATTCCATTGTTGGCTCAAAAAGTTGATTTCCTAGATTCTCTGGGACCGAAAAAAACGTTTACAGAATATACATTAGAAATTCGGAAAGAGAATTCTGAACAAGAAATTCAAAAATTAAAAACAGAGCTTGCTAATTATGGGATCCATATGGATGTAAAGATTCTGAATTATGATAATAATAACAAAATCAAACGATTCAAAGGGCAATTTAAAACGGATAGTTTGTTTTGTGGTTCTAGCATGAATAACTATGAATTTGATATTAGTGGTTCTTTTAAATCCATGGAATTTATCTTTAGAGTTGCTGAAAATAAAAATTTAAAATACTTGAAAATTCAGTCTGAGAATTTTGAGGAAACAATAGAATGCTATGACGATGAAGTTATTTCTAGTACACAAGAAGCTCGGAAACTAAGACATCAAATGCACGAAGAAATGGCTAGAGCCCAAAGAGAGATGGCCAATGCTCAACAAGAAATGGCCAATGCTCAAGTTGAGATTGCTAGAGCAAGAGAGGAAGTTGCTCGATTGAGACACAGAGAACATTCTAAAGCAAGAATGAGAGAATTGGAACGCCTAGAAAAAGTAGATTGGGATAAAATCGAAGCTGATATTGAAAAAGCAATGCAAGAAGTAGAACTTGAAGATATTGACGATGAAATCAAAGACGCTTTGGATGATTTGGATGTTATTATCCTTGATAAAAACTTCAAGGATGACATGAAAGCCCTACAAAAGGATTTAGCTAGAATGCGCATTGACCTTGATCGAGAAGTTAGAGAAAAACTAAAAGAGCGTCTCCATAATCACAACCGAACACGAGTCTACACAGTACCTAGTCCTGATGAGCCAGTTATTATTGTTGAAAAAGAAAAAGCACCTGCGGCTCCAAAATTGGAAAAACGTACTGCCAAAGAATTAAAAGAGGAGGCTAAAGCGATGGAAGAAGCGGCTAAAAAATTGCAAAAAGAAGCTAAAGAAAGACGAAAATTGGCAAAGAAAAAAGCCAAAGAAAAATAACCATAACCAACCAGGGATTGCCCAAACCAACTCAATCCCCCAAATAAAAACCGTACTTTAATAACAGTTTTTTGAGTGAGGAAATGTGAGCTATTCCTTGATTTTTGTACCATTCTGTTGAGTAATTGCAGGAACTTTAGGGTTTATTTTAGCGGATTGAGCACCTAAAGAGAAGGAAGATTATTCTACTAAAATTAATCAAGATAATAGCTCACTGCTCCTTTGGTAAACGGAATATTTTACTTCAATTAAAGAGTAATGAATTCGCTTCAAGCAAAAGAGAACCACAATTTTGCTAGAAGGGCAACAAAAGGTTGCCCTTTTTTTTATGGTATGCACAAAGCTTGTAATTCTGCTCGTGTCCCCACAAATACATTTTTATCTACATAACCTACAATTCCTTCGAGTTCTTCCGTATTGCTATATTGCCAAAACAACCAATTTATATCTTGAGGTGGTTCTTTTCGATTATAACGAGCAATCCAAACAGGATGATCAGGGAATGCTCCTTTTAGATGTTGTTCATAAACTTTTAAGGAAGTATATATTATAGGTCTTACTTGATAATGTTCCTCTACAAAACTTAACCAAAGTCGCACTCGTTCAATCAAAGTCGGCATACTCACATTCTTAAAATCTTCTACATCCAAAACTGGTGGCAAATCCCCCTTGCTTAACTGTACTTGTTGCGTAAAATTTTTGATTTGCCATTCAATACTAACATTTGGTCTAAAAAAATGATACGCTCCTCTTATTAAGCCAACTTCTTTGGCTTTTGACCAATTGTTTTCAAAAATTGAATCTTGATAATCTGTACTTTCAGTAGCTTTTATAAAAGCAAAATGTATCTTATCTTGCTGTGCAACTGTTTCCCAGTCAATAATTTTTTGATAATGAGAAACATCAATTCCTTGTATTTTATACTGGTCGGCATCGTGCGTACAGGATATCAGCATAAAAAAAACGAGGCATAAAAAAGAACTATATACAAGTAATTTAAACATTCTGAAAAGGTGGGGTTATTTGAATTAATGACTGTACGTGTTCAGCAGCAGCTTGATACCCTCCTGCTCGTCTAAGAGCAAGATTCATCTTTTTTAGGTGTTGGGGTATGATCTTGTTTTCCATTAGTTGTGCCGCAGCTTTTCTGAGTTTGGCTGCCGTCAACCAATATTTACTTAACCAAATTCCTAATTGTTGCTCATGTATGGCTTTCGCAACCATAAATTGATCCGATACTTGAGGAATGACAAGCATGGGAACTTCAAAATAGATTCCTTCGTGTGCACTGTTCATCCCTCCGTGAGTTACAAATAAAGAAGCTTTAGACAAGACCTCTAATTGAGGCGCATAGTTACAAATAATAAAGTTATCTGGAGCCTCAAAATCTTCTATTCTCAACTGGGTACTAATATTCATCACGACCATGTAGTCGGTTTCTGCAAAGGCTTGAATACACTTTTGATAAAATGCTTTATCGGATAAAATGGATCCTAGAGAAATGTATATTATGGGTCTGTTTTCTTTTTCTAATTTATCATAAGGAAAACTTTCGTCTTTTGGGGTGCTATGCACATTTATGGTAGCCCCTGAAAAAAAATAATTATCAGGAAACAATTCTATTTGAGGTTGAAATTCTTTTGCTGTAAACACCACACAAGGGAGTTCTAAATCTCCTACTAGAAAATCATCTAATTGATGAATCTTATAAGGAGTATAGGTCTCTTTTAAGACTTTCATACTACGCCCTATCCTTTTAATCTGCCCAAAAGTTTTAATAGGTGTTCCCAACATTTGGAGTTTAGAATTAGGTGGATCTTTCAAACCTCTACGGATAGCAAAACAAGGACAAAACACAACGATTGGCAACGCTACTTGCTCTGCCACCAAACGCCCCCATACAGCGAATAAATCAGTCAGTACATAATCGTATTCTTGCTGTTTTATCTCTTTTAATAAGTAAGGCATTACCACTTCTGTCGCCTCTAATAGATCTGCAAAAAAACCTAACAAGCTAAAGTTCTTTAGAGTCGATTCAGCTAGTAACTCATGAGGCATTGCTCTAAAATTGGCTCCTGTGGCTTCTATTTTTTCTCGAAATTCCTCAGTACAATAATAATCAATTACAGCTCCCTTTTCTATCAACTCCTTAACAACAGCCAACGTTGGATTGACATGACCATGTCCTGGGATGTTGAAAAATACTCCTTTAGATTTCATATTCTATTTAATATTAAATTAATACGTGAAGTCGCATTAGATATTGGGGTTTTAGTATTTTGCGTTTTCCCTTTTCTTCTTTCTAGCACCTCTACAAGATCATTTTCACAAAACATATCAACCTAATTATCAACACTATACAAAAATGACTTCTTTTTTAAGTTATTAATTCCAAAGCACTCAAAAATCTCTAAATCAATACTCATTTAGAATTTGAAAAAGGCCCTCTTGCACCTCATGACTTAACTCTGCTAGCCCCTTTCTATAGAACAAAAGAAAATATAAGACTAAAACTAAACTAATATACGACTGTTTTTAGGTCTGGTCTTATATTCCCTCATATTTTATCTAATGCAAATTTCTTTCAAGAAAAGAATCAACCATTATTACAAATCATCAAACCATACAGCTATGAAAACGCTATTAATTTCCCTTATTGTAGGAATTTCCCTCGCTACCTTCTCTAATGCACAAAATGTTGGAATTGGCACCCATACACCTGCCCCTAGCGCAAAAGTACATATCTCAGATCCCAATAGAGGTCTCTTATTACCTCACGTTTCTCTGGTTGCTGTTACGAATACGACCACACCTATTAATATGCCTGCTACGGGGCTCTTGGTTTGGAATACAAATCCAACGGTAACGGGTGGTAATGGCACTGGTTTTTATTACTGGAACGGCAGCTTATGGACACCTTTGAAATCTAATGCAGGAGGTAACAATGGGCTTAGTTTAGTTGGCAGTAATATTGAATTAGGAGGAAACTTGACGCATGGAACCACTGTCAATTGCAATGGAGAAGCACTTACCTTTGAAGATGCCTCTGGAGACTATGGATTTAACATTACCAATGGTGCTACTATTTTTGCTTTGATGTATGGAGATAACGCTAGTATTTGGTGTGGCTTAAATGAATTGAGAATTGCCACTCCTGACATTGGTGCCACTGCAATGGTAGGCCAAGTTTTACAACTTCGGAATGCAACAACAGGAGAAGTTCGTTACACCTCTTATCAGTTCCCTATTGGGAATGGTAGTAATGGACAAGTTTTGACAACTGACGGTTTGGGCAATCTTACATGGCAGCATATAAGCAGCACTACAGGGTGGCAATTAACTGGAAATACAGCCACCAATCCAAGCCTCCATTTCTTGGGGACTACAGATGCCAATGACTTGGTGTTTCGAACCAACAATACAGAACGAGTACGTATCCTCGCAACAGGAAGGGTCGGTATCAATACTACACCTAATTTTTCTGCTCAATTACATGTAAATGGCAATATTATGATTAACAGCGACCAACGCTTGATTGTCGATGGTAGCAATTTTGATAATTGGTTATACCACGATAGTGGTTTGAATGAACTTCGCCTAGAATCTCCTTCCGAAACGGTTCATGTAACAGGAGATGTTGCGAGAATTTCGACAGGTACTGAAAGTATTTATCTATCAGGCGGCTTGGGTGGTCGTTCTTCTATTGGTGTTAATACCCTAACTCCAACTTCCTTATTCGATATTAATGGTAATAATGGTTATAACCAATTCAGATTATGACAATCGTACACCCCTACTAATTCCTCTGATCCCAATGGCAATACAGGGGATATTAGTTGGGACAACAATTATATCTACATTAAAACAAATTTAGGTTGGCGAAGAAGCTCATTAACAGCCTTTTAGTTTTTAAGCAGGAACCTCATCTTCCAAACAATCTACTACCGCCTTATTTTTAACTTTTCTAACGATAAGGCGGGTTCCTTTATCATAAAAGAAATAAGACCATGCCCAATTCACAAAAACAACTAATCTAGAACGAAAATCAACCAATAACATCAAGTGAACAAACATCCACATTAGCCAAGCAAACCAACCTCCAAATTTAAGCCGCTTCATATCGACAACGGCTAAGTTTCGCCCAATCGTTGCCATTGTTCCTTTATCTTTATAAACAAAGGGTAACATCTCCTTTTCTTTGGCTAAGCGGTTGAAGTTTTTGCCAAGGTGTACTCCTTGTTGTACAGCAACAGACGCCAACATTGGATGCCCATAAGGCAACTCTTCTGAAGTCATCGCAGCCACATCTCCTATCGCAAAAACATCTTTATAACCATTTATTTGATTCCATTCATTGACCAAAACGCGCCCCATGTTTGTAGTTTGACTAGCATCTAACCCAGCTGTTGGTGCCCCTTTAACTCCCGCTGTCCAAATCAATGTCTTCGCTTTAAACGTCTCTTTGTTGGTATATACCGTTGTTCCATCATAATCTTGGGCTCGTATGTCCAACCAAACATTGACCCCCATTTTTCTAAGGAAACGTTCTGAATCTGCCGATGCTTTTTCGCTCATACCAGGTAGCAAACGATCGGCTCCTTGGACTACATGAATTTGCATTCTTCTAATATCCAAATCAGGATAATCCTTGGGCAAAATATACCGTTTTAGTTCTGCCAAAGCACCAGCTAGTTCTACCCCAGTTGCGCCCCCACCTACAATAACAAAATTCATTAAGGCATCCTGTTCTTGTACATCCGAACTATTCAACGCTTTTTCAAAATTTTGCAGAATAACCGAGCGCAAATTTAAGGCCTCTACTAAGCTTTTCATAGGCATCGAATGCTTCTCTACATTCTCCATTCCAAAGAAGTTAGAAACGGCACCTGTTGCCATCACTAGATAATCATAATCTAATGTCCCAACGGAGGTGTGCAATAGTTTTTTTTCGGCATCAATCTCATGGACATCTGCCATCCTAAAATGGAAGTTTTCTTTTTTGTTGAATACTTTCCGAATGGGATAAACAATAGAATCAGGTTCTAAACCAGCACTGGCTACCTGATACATAAGAGGTTGAAAGGTATGGTAATTATTTTTATCAAAAAGAACTACTTGATATTGGTTGGTATTAATACTCTTGGCTAGTTTTAGCCCTCCAAATCCACATCCAATAATAACAATTCGAGGTAAATCTCTGTGTGGTACATTCATGCTTTTGCAATTTATTTTAGTGGGGATTAGGGCTGGCTATTTTCTTTTCTTAGAGAACAAAAGATGGTGCTTTTTAGTTCTTTTGTAATGCTGAAAATCAATTAATTTTTAACCAAAACACACTTTTGTATAAATGCCTGAACTTCGTCTGCTGCTTTCTTAAAACCGCCCGCCGTTCTCAAAGCCTTACTCATGCGTTTTAAATTGCTTTTAATCACTTGATTTTCCATTGTTTCCTCTACCGTTCTCAACAGTTTTTTTGCCGATAGTGTCTTGTGATTTAACCAAACGCCCAACTGTTGTTCAACCACTTGTTGTGCTACTAAAAACTGGTCACCAAATTGTGGTAATACTAATAACGGCACTTCAAAGTAAATCCCTTCGTGTGCACTATTCATACCTCCATGCGTTATAAACAAATCTGCTGCTGCCAACACTTGCAATTGGGGGGCAAAATTACAAAGTATAATATGTGACGGAACCTGAAAGTCTGAAGCATTTAAATATTTACTAATATTTAAAACAATCAAAAATTTAGAAGTTTTAAATGCTTCTATACACATTTTAATAAACTCCTTTCGGACAACCACTGACCCTAAAGATATATAGATGATTTTTCTATTCTCTGGATTGTTTATAGAAAAATTAGAATCGGATATTCTTGCTTCTATGTCAATATTAGGTCCTGTAAAAAGATAGTTAGAAGGAAAAAGTTCGGACTGAGGTTGAAATTCTTTTGCGGTAAATGTAATACAAGGTTCGCTTACTTCTGCACTCAAAAAATGCAATACATTGACAGAAGGTACGCCATATTTTTTTTGTATTTTTTTATAAATTGCAAACAACCGCACGCCATTCTTCAATGATCGCCCCAGACTCTTTATTAATTGTAATTTAGAATTGGGCGGTTCTTTCATTTTTTGGTGCAATGCAAAGGAAGGGAAAAACAAAATTAAAGGCAAATTCAACTTTTCTGCCAACAAACGTCCCCAAGGCGTGTACATATCTACCAACAGGTAATCATATTTCCCTTTTAGAATAATGGCTTCTATTTGTGGCAACACCTCATAACAGGTCTCAATCAAATCTGCAAAAATCTCCAACAAATTGACGTTATCATTGGTAACATGTACCAATTCATCAGGGAAAGGGATAAAATTAGCTCCTGTGTGTTCTATGGCTGGTCGAAACTCCTCTGTACAACAGTAATCAATTTGTTCCCCTCTCGCTACCAATTCCTTTACCATTGGTAAAGTTGGGTTTACATGTCCATAGCCTGGTATATTAAAAAAAATCCCTTTCGCCTTCATCGTATTTTATGGTTATAACTATTCCTCCACAGACTCTATCAAAATATCCAAAATAGCACTAGCCGCTTTAGCAATGACAGTTCCTGGACCAAATACCCCTGCTACACCTGCTTCGTACAAATAATCGTAATCCTGTGCAGGAATAACACCACCAGCAACTACCAAAATGTCTGGGCGTCCTAATGCTTCTAGTTCCCCTATAATTTCAGGAACCAATGTTTTGTGCCCACCAGCTAAAGAAGATACGCCTAAAATATGAACATCATTTTCTGCAGCTTGTTTTGCGGCCTCTTTAGGTGTCTGAAACAAAGGTCCTATATCTACATCAAAGCCCAAATCAGCAAAACTAGTAGCGATGACTTTAGCACCTCTGTCGTGCCCATCTTGCCCTAATTTAGCTACCATAATACGAGGACGGCGCCCTTCCAAGCTAGCAAACTGATCAGCCAAAGCTTGTGCTTTTTTAAAGTTATCATCCATTGCAATTTCTTTAGAGTATACACCAGAAATAGATTTAGTATTGGCTTTGTAACGACCAAAAGCAACCTCCATGGCATCTGATATTTCTCCCAAGGTAGCACGGACACGCGCAGCCTCTACTGCCAAGGCAAGAAGATTGCCTTTTCCTGCTTTTGCAGCAGCAGTAATTTTTGCTAAAGCCGTTTCTACCGCCAGAGTATCTCTTGTTGCTTTGATTTCCTCCAAACGCTTGATTTGAGACAATCGTACGGCCTTGTTGTCCACCTCTAAAATATCTAACGGATCTTCCTTCTCTAATTGAAAAACATTGACACCGATAATTTGATCTTTTCCACTATCAATGCGAGCTTGTTTACGAGCAGCAGCTTCTTCGATACGCATTTTAGGAACACCAGTTTCAATTGCTTTTGCCATTCCCCCCAACTCTTGCACCTCTTGAATATGCGCCCAAGCTTTGTGTACCAACTCATTGGTCAAATATTCTACGTAATGAGAACCTGCCCATGGGTCAATTGCCTTGGTTACCTTTGTATCTTTTTGTATATAAATCTGCGTATCTCTAGCAATTCCAGCTGAAAAATCAGTTGGCAAAGCAATCGCTTCATCAAAAGAATTGGTGTGCAATGATTGTGTTCCTCCCAATACAGCAGCCATTGCTTCTATGCAAGTACGAGCTACGTTATTAAATGGATCTTGCTCTGTCAAACTCCAGCCCGATGTTTGGCAATGCGTTCTTAACATCAAGGATTTTAAATTTTTAGGCTCAAATTGTTGAATCAATTTTGCCCACAGCATTCGTCCAGCACGCATTTTAGCAATTTCCATAAAATGATTCATCCCAATTCCCCAAAAGAAAGACAAACGAGGCGCAAAATCATCTACTTTTAATCCTGCTTTTAACCCTGCTTGGATATACTCTAGCCCATCCGCCAATGTATAAGCCAATTCAATATCTGCTGGCGCACCAGCTTCATGCATATGATAACCACTAATAGAAATAGAGTTAAACTTCGGCATGAATTGAGACGTATACTCAAAAATATCAGCAATGATTCGCATTGAGTGAGCAGGTGGATAAATATACGTATTACGCACCATAAACTCTTTTAGAATATCATTTTGAATCGTTCCTGCCAATTTCACTTGATCCACACCTTGTTCTTCAGCTGCAACAATATAAAATGCCATAATAGGCAATACAGCTCCATTCATCGTCATGGATACGGACATTTGATCCAAGGGAATTTGGTCAAATAGAATTTTCATATCCTCAACGCTATCTATGGCTACTCCTGCCTTTCCAACATCACCAACAACACGTTCATGATCAGAATCATAACCTCTATGAGTTGCCAAATCAAAAGCCACCGACAAACCCTTTTGTCCCGCAGCTAAGTTTCTTCTATAAAAAGCATTACTCTCTTCTGCTGTTGAAAAACCTGCATATTGACGAATAGTCCAAGGACGTATGGCATACATCCCTCCATAAGGACCTCCTATATACGGAGGTAAGCCCGAAGTAAACTGATGGTGTGGAATATCTTTCGTATCCTTTTCCGTATAAATTTGTTTGAGGTCTATTTTTTCAGACGTTTCCCACTGCTCTTTTCCTTCAACAGTAGGGTTACAATATTTAGACGGCTTGGTAATATCTATTTTTGAAAAATCTGGTCGATTCATATCCTTGATATTTTTTTTCCAAAGGTACACTTTTTTATAGAAATTTGAATGGGAATTCGCGTCTTGCTTGTCTAGATTTTCTATAAAGAAAAAGCCCACACCAGAATACATCTGAATGTAGGCTATTGTGAGTTCCTATCCTAAAAAGGAAACTTGTCATAATATTTATTCTTTCACAACTCGAATTGTTTCATTGGTTGTTGCGGTTTGGATATTTACCATATATAATCCTTTTGGAAACTTACCTAAATCAATACTAGTGTTAGAATCTGTAATATTTAGTTTTTGTGCGACCAAAGCACCTGCAATGTCGTATACTTTCACTGCTTCAATTTGCCCTCCCTCTCTAATTAGTTCAACCAAACCTGTTGTTGGATTAGGAAAGGCAGTTAAGGTAGCAGCAGAATTGAATATTGACAAATTATCACCCATTGCTGTTCTAGCACTTCCTCCGTTGCCACTACAAGAACTATAGTCTACATTATTTGTTTCACTTCCTACCAATCTCCAAACACAATCGCTGCCTCTATACCATGCAGTAATCGTATAAGAGCCTACCAAACCATAGTTATTAATAAGAGGATCTTTTCCAAAATTTGGAGAAAAATTAATCTTATCCAATGCTTGATAAGGTCCTTGTGTAGCTATTGAAGCGGGTAAAGGTGCTGCCCCAGGATAAGGATTGGCTGTAAATTCCCATTTATATTCAATTCCAGGAAGTGCAGAAGCGATTGAAAATTCGTTTTTAGTTCCATCGCAATAACCATCAGGTACATTTATCTTTACCTTATTCATAAATACAGGATATATTTCAAAGTTTTTGGTGTAATTTCTTGCCGTACAACCATTGTGCGCTACTACTCCTATCGAAAAATCACTGGTAATAGCAGCCCCTGCTGGCTTATCGAGAAAACCTTGTACGGCATTACTTGTAATAGGATCCCCATTAAAAGTCCAAGTGTAAGTACTAGCGGACGTTTTATTACCATCTTTTGCTTCGGCCAAAATAGCCCCTACACACAGAGAACTACTAACAATTTCAATATCTGTTAAATTAGGTACCAGACGAACTCTTGGCGTAATCGTTATATTTGTTGTATAAGAGGCATGCAGACAGTTAGGTGTATATACTAATTCTCGAACCTCAATATCTCTGTTTCGGTTTGTAGGCTGCACCTCTATGGCATAAGCCCACCCCGTGGGAGACACTGAAGTAGAAACGGTAGCAGCAAAACCAACTCCATTTCCAAGATCAATAGGAGCTGCTCTCCATCCTGCTGAAGTGACTTGAATGCTATTTCCATAACAAGCAGTCGGGTCTGCTTCTAAATATAATGTGTATCGGCTATTAATGTCACAAGGTCTCGAAGATTCTACTACTGATAAATGTTGTCCAAAAACGCCAAAACTAATTCCTAAAAAGCCCAATAAAAATACGGCTGTTAACATGTTTTTCATTTTGATTCTTTTTTAATTTAGATTTTAAATTTATTTGTACGAATAATCGTGGGGAACGATATTTCCTTTACAAAATATGCTATAGCGAGGTTAATCTGTATTGGATTTATATTACAAAGGTAGATTAGCCTAGTGCAGAAAGCAAGTCTCAAGCAAGGACTTGTACATCATGTTCAGTAGCGAGGATAAACGGGTTATTTTGAGGTACAATTGGACAGTCTTTTTTTTGCTGTTTTTAGCATCTACAAAAAGTAAGAGGTATCCTTTTTCAAGAATACCTCCTACAAGAGTTTAAATATATTGGTATAAGCAATATTTTAGAGCGACAATAATTTTAACAACGTCTTCTTTCTGCTTCGCGCAACATCCAAAATCACTTCGTTAGAAAGCACCACCTGTCCTCCTCGTCCTTTTAGGTAGCTCTTTAAATGAGACAGGTTAATTAGAAAAGATTCATGAATCCTAAAAAAACCAAATGGCTCTAGTTTTTCTCCAAAGTATTTCAAATTGCGACTCACCGTAATTTTTTTGCCATCTTTTAAATAAAATAACGTATAGTTTCTATCTGCTTCACAATAAAAAAGTTCGGAGATAAATAGGATTTGAAATCCTTTGGCTATCGGAAGTGCAATTTTACTATGCTGATTTTGAAGGTTGGTAAAATCCTTTGGCAAAAAATAGATACTCTCTTTTACAGGCTGCTGAGTTTCTTGTTTGCCTTTGAAGCGTTCTATAGATGCCTCCAACTCGTCTATATCAATTGGTTTTAATAAATAATCTAAGGCTGATAGCTTTATGGCATCAATGGCATATTCACTATAAGATGTGGTAAAAATAACATCAAAATCTATTGTCTCAAACTGCCTCAACATAGCAAAGCCATCCATTTGGGGCATTTCCACATCCAAAAAAATCAGATGAACCGTTTCTTTTTGAATCAGCTCAATCCCTTCTCTAGCTGAAGATGCTTCTCCAACAATTCTAATTTCGTGTTTATATTCCTCTAACAAAACCTTGAGCAAGGTTCTTGCTGCGGGTTCATCATCTATAATAATAACATTAATCATTTTTTCTTATTTATTAGTAGTTAGCTACGCTGCTACTTCGTGGTCGCTGATTAGCTTTGTTACTCCCTACGGTCGTGAGCTCGCATAGCTCGGTTCGCTGCTACTGCGTGGTTTCAACGAACTATTAATTGGTTAGACATTATGTTTATTGATGATAGGAATTTCTAAATCCACTTTTGTTCCTTCTACCTCCTGCTGTGCATTTTTAATATCCTGAATACTAAACCTTAATGGAGTATTATATCGTAACTGAAATAACTCCAAACGGTTTTTGGTTACTTCGATTCCCATCGATTCATGTTGTTTCGTTTTCTGTTGTTTGATTTGCTGTGCTCGTTCGCGTCCAACTCCTGTATCTTCTATTTGGCAAACAATTGAATTATTGTTTTTGTGCACACGAATAGTAATCTTTTTTTGTACTTCTTTTCTTCTATTCATAACACCATGCCAGATAGCATTTTCTACAAAGGGCTGCAATAACATGCTAGGAACCATTAATTCTTCATTCGAGTCTAGCTCATTGATAATTTCAAAATCAAAAGCATTTCCCGTTCTCAATTGCTCCAACTCAATGTACAATTTCAAGGCTTCCAATTCTTCTTTTAAAGAGATGCTGTCCTTATTCGATTGCATGAGTATCAAACGCATTAATTTGGTAAACTTAGCATGGTATTTATAAGCGACTGTAGGTTTTTCAGATAGAATAGTTGCTTGCAAAGAGTTAAGAACATTAAAGAAAAAGTGGGGATTAATTTGAGCTTTTAAAGCTTTTTGCTCCAATTCCATGATTCTAAATTGATGTTGTATCCTCTTTTGTCGATAGAGCAACCAAGCAATACTTCCTAACAACAAAATTAAAAAAACAAGCCCTATAATAATAGACTTATTCCGTGTGTTAAGTGCTTTAGTAAAGGCGATTTCTTTAGCTTGTATTTCCTGATTTTTAGCCAATTCCAAGTTGGCTAATTTTAGTTTTTCAGAATCGTATTTTATTTCAAAACCCAAGATAGAATTTTGTGTCATTCTATCTTTCATTTTATTTTCTTGGGCTACTTTTAATGCTTGATAAGTATAAGCTTTTGCATAGTTTTCTTGCTGCAAATAAAAATCTTCTAGCCTCTGATAAGTAGCTACTAAACGATCTACCACACCAAGTTTCAGCGCCGTTTTTTCTGCTTTGTTGTAATAATATAAGATTGAATCTCTATTATTTTTCTGGGTATAAATTTTCCCTTTAGCTAAATAAATATCAAGTTGGCGAAACAACCAATCTCTATATCTTGGAGCAATTCTGTATGCTTTATCTAAAGAATCTAGAGCGGCTTGATAATCATTTCCTTCGTCTATAATAAGATTGGCTAAACTTATCAGTGAATTAGACACATTGTCATATCTACCTCTTTGATAGGCAACAGTTAACGACTTTTGAGCATAATACTTAGCACTATCTATATTGTTCATATTCTTGTAGGTTTGGCTCAAGTTTACATACAAAGCACTTAAAGGAACAATTACTTGAACCGTCGAAACCCGATGCAAAGACAGATATTCTGGTAATTTTTCGGCTATTTCAATGCTCTTTTTGTGCCAATTGAGTGCTTTTTTATCATTACCGATTGCTCCAAACTCCAAGCCCAATTGCTCGTAAGAAAGCAAAATAGCAAAAGAATCTTTTATACTTTCTGCAATTTTTAAGGTACTATCTAGATAAACAATAGCCACTTCATGTTCCCCCAATTCACTATAAACTTGCGCTAACGAAAGCATTATTTTAGGTATCAGGTGTTTATTCTCTAAATCAGCATGATAACAATTTAAAACTTCATGACCTATTTCTAGTGCTTTCTTAAACTCCCTTTGCTCCCTAAATAAGGTAACCACGTAATCTTTTGCCCACAATGTTCCCTCATTACAAGGAAGGTGATTTATTTTATTACAATACACCACCATTGAATCTATATTCTGTTGCCTATGAAAAAGTTTGATCAAATCTTTATACATATTGGCTTTTGCATTGCTCGGGCTAAAACTTTCGTCAAAATCCTCTTCAGAAACATCATCTACTAGCTCTAAGGCTTCTTGAAAAAAGGAATAGGCTTCTTCATTTTTGCCCATTGCTTGATAAAGCTTTCCTTTTAGTGATTTGGACGCTAATAGCCTTCGAGGATTTTTTAATTTAAGACAAAGTTGATACACACTATCAGCATACATCAATGCGTCTTGAAACTTTCCACTAATAGCACTCTTTTGTGCCAGCATATTATAATGATCAATGCTTTTTATCCATACTGAATCTTGCCCCAAAGCACTAACATAACTCGCTAAAAAGAAAATAAATAACAAAATAGTTTTCATAAGACTGGAATAATTGGAGTAAATATTGAATGTAATACCACTATTGATTACATTTTTTACTATTGAGAATAATGGTTAAGTAATCGTTTCTTAACCTGACGGATATGGTCCACCTACTTAGGATATAGCCAAATACTATTTGATAGTAGTTAGCTGCGCTGCTACTACGTGGTTTCAACGAACTACTACTATTAATGTTTGAGAATTTACCCTTTGGGGAGAATACGATTGATGGGTATTAGAGCAGAATGAATTCTTTGTGACTTCTTTCATTGACGCACGGACAGGCTTTATAGATCGATTTTTTGATGGAACTCCGCGAGGTTGCTGATTTTACATAAAATTCTAAAAACACCTTCCTCTAGAAGCGTTTTTTAGTAAAAGTTGGGGAAACTTTTTCTGTCTATTGGATGCCGAACACCCAATAGACAGTATAAATATTATTATAAACTAGATATTCAAATCATTTGATAATCTAAGTTATCTTAAAAGTAATTTTTCGCCATTAAACCTTGAAACAAAACACCTGCTTTTTGCTCGTGATTTGTTGGATGCTTTTAATTTTTAATCCAAGAAGCACCTTCTTTGGAATCTTTGATTTGAATACCGATTTCTTGCAATTTATCTCGAATCAAATCGCTTGTTGCCCAATCTTTGTTGTTACGTGCTTCTTGACGCAACTCAATGATCACTTCCATTGCTTGATCCAACAAGTTATTTTCATCTTCACTTTCTCCTTCTTTATCCTCATCTAATAGACCAAATATTGCAAAAATAAAATCATGGAAAACTTGCTTCATTCTAGCTAAGGTAGCTTTGCTAATATTGCTCATCTTCATGCGACCATTTTGAATGGCGTTAATCTTAGGAATCACAATATTTAGTTTTGCTAAAGCAGCAGCCGTATTAAAGTCATCACTCATAGCTTCAAATGCTAGATCCAACATTTTGTTGATTTGATCATCATCATCCGTCAATGCTTCCTCAACAGTATATTCTAAATCATTTAAAATATGATATGCTTCCATCAAACGATGGTATCCTTTTTCGGCAGCTTGTAGTCCTTTATCTGTAATATTTAAGGTACTCGCATAATGCGCTTGTAACATAAAGAAACGAACGGTCATTGGGCTATACGCTTTGGACAAAATATCGTTGTTGCCAGTAAATAACTCCACAGGCAAAATTGAATTTCCTTTGCTTTTGCTCATTTTTTTACCATTCAAAACCAGCATATTGGTATGCAACCAATACTTAACAGGTTGGCATCCACAAGCCCCTACATTTTGAGCTACTTCGTTCTCATGATGAGGAAATTGCAAATCCATTCCCCCTCCATGTATGTCAAAATGCTTTCCTAGATACTTGGTACTCATAGCTGAACATTCCAAATGCCAACCAGGAAAGCCCAACGACCAAGGCGAAGGCCATTTCATAATATGATTTTCATCGGCTTTCATCCAAATAGCAAAATCCGAAGGATGGCGTTTTTCGCTTTGATTTTTTAAATCATCTCTAGTCTCCGTCAACAGATCTTCTTGTTTTTTGCCCGATAACGTACCATAATCATATACGCCCGTATCCTCTTTAATCAATTTCTGCGTATCAAAATAAACAGAACCATTCATTTCGTACGCATAACCATTGTCTATAATAGCTTTGACCATTTCAATTTGCTCAATCAAATGCCCTGTAGCAGTAGGTTCGATACTTGGGGGCAAAGCATTTAGTTGACGCATCACATCGTGAAAACCATTGGTGTATTTTTGTACAATTTCCATTGGTTCCAACTGTTCCAAACGCGCCTGCTTCTCAATCTTGCCCTCTCCTTCTTCGGCATCATCTACCAAATGCCCCACATCTGTAATATTACGAACATAACGAACCTTGTACCCTAAGTACATCAAATAGCGGTAGACCAAATCGAATGAAAAGAACGTACGACAATTTCCTAAGTGCACCTCATTATAAACAGTAGGACCACAAACATACATTCCGACATAGCCAGGTGTTAGTGATTCAAATTTTTCTTTCTCACGTGTCAACGTATTGGTTACCGTCAACTCATACTTAGGTTTAAATTCTTGTTCCATCGTACTTTTTGTTCATTGATAATTATGATAATAATTGTTTAGACCTATTGTCTAGTGGTTAGCAAAGCTAAAAAAAACTGTTTAGAAATTAACGAAACAGTCTTTAAACATAGTAGTTCGTTGATTATTCCCTGCGGTCATGAGATCGCTATCGCTTAGTTGTTTACTTTTTTAGCTCGCTGCGCTCGTGAGATCGCAAGCTTAGTTACCAAAAAGACAAAAAAGCACATTTATATTAGTTTGATAATCAAAATTTTAACACAAAACACGATAAAATCATAATTTATTAATTATCAACTGCGCAGCACTCACGAAGTAAACTAATAAAGTTTAGCTTCGCTGCTACTGCGTGGTTTCAACGAACTATTGTAAACAAAAATAGTTTTCTAAATTGTAAAATTCTAATTTAACCTTAGAATGTATTCACTAGTCCACGAATTCTTTTAGTCTATTATGCCCATTAGAGCGTAATTTTTTATGTTGTGGGTCTCTTCATTGTTACAGCTTTTGTACTTCTCCATTAATTACAGCCCAGATCTATTTTTGACTGTGCATCGGCATTTGGGAAACAAGCACCTGTAGGCAGGCTGCTAGGTACATAACGATCCAAATAATCGTCGTGCAAAGCATTGTCAATAAAATCGGCAATCTGATCAACTTGTTCCTCTGTCAATCCTAAAGGGACAAACATAGGAGACAATCTATTGGCAGGCACATTAGGGTTTTCGGCTATGCCTTTATTTTTATAATCAACCATTGCTCGCACAGAACCAAAAGAGCCGCCATGTCCTTCAAAAGGCGAATCTCTAACATTGTAAAGTTGAGGAACTTTAAAACGATACATATCCGCTGCGTTCCCTGTAAAACCACCACGTCCCAATGTTTCTATACTATCTATAGATGTATTGTATATCGGGGCACTAGTGTTTTGATACAAATCTTTTGTTCCAAAAGCATGAAAGCCTTCTGTTGCTAAGGATGGTCCATTGTGACAACGGTAACAACCTGCTTCTCCAAAAAACAACAACGCACCTTGCTTCTGTTGATCGGTCATAGCCGTATAATTACCTCTAACCCATTCTTGAAAAGGGGCTTTGTTTGCCATAACAGTGCGAGAATAAGCAGCTATTGCCAATCCTGCCATCTTATTAGTATAACGCTCCGCAACTGGTACGGTAGGAAAAGCAGCATCAAACAAATCTTTATAAGCGGTTCCTTGAATGACCGCTGGGTCCATATTTTGGCGATGTCCTTTTAAAGCGACAATACTTTGAGTTTCGACCCCTTCAAACCCCAAGTGATTTTTAGAAAAAGCAGGTCCTACCCATCGTGCCTCTGTTCCCAAATTAGAGCCAGTAGCTCCCATCGAACCGTTCCATCGCATTACTTTTTGATACGCAACATTAAGCAACGAAGGAGTTCTGGTTTCTTGTACATCTATAGAATCCAATGGGCAAAGTGGGTCTACTACTCGACCTTCTCCTTGTACTCCAAAACCTGTTCCACCATCAGCAATTCCCTGTGCCATTCCTGCTTGAAAACCAGCCGCTGCATGGTGACAAGTAGCGCAAGAAATTGCCTTCATGCTTCCTGAAAATTTTACATCTACAGCAAAAGCAGTTTCATGATAAATGAGCTTACCCAATTCTATTTTCTCTGCTGTTAACGGGTTTTTAGGGTCTTGGGGAATATTTTCCAAATCATCACTATCTGGAAGTTGATAATAGCTAACACCTTCACCATAAGATGAGGTTTTCATTTGCTGAATCAACTGTTCATCTAATGGATTAAGTGTTTCTTCCTGACAGCCTATTTGGCTTAGTAGTATAGGTAGTAGCAACAAAGCAGCAAAACTGTATGTCTTTTTCATGTGTCCAGTTATTTAAAGTCTTTTAACTCCTTTGAATGGACGTACAAATTAGAGGGGGTCTATATTTAATCCTTACAAAGGGGTCTTTTTAATGAGTTAATTAATAATTATTTTGTGTTGTTTTCTAAAATCATGACTTCATCCAATTTACATTGTATGTATAACGTGCTATCCTGCTAATATATAAGCAGTCAATACTGATTTACTAAAAATTTTAATATAGAATAATTGCTTGGTAAAAATTAGATCAAAAAATAAACGAACCCAGCAGTATCAATTCTTCAACACTAAAATATGTTCTTTGATAAAACATTTTAGTTTCTCTAAAAAACGTTGTTTCGCTTGAATATGTGGAGCATGCGCACAATTGTCAATTTCCCACACTTCTGTTGGGGCTTCCAAATAATCGGCAATTAAGTGCAGTTGTTCCAAAGTTGCATATTCATCCTCTTTTCCTTGTACCAATAAGGCAGGACAGTTTATTTTTGGCAAATAATGCGTAACATTCCAAGACTTAAATTCTGGATTCAACCAAGTATTGGCCCATGCCCAAAACAAATCATTTGCTTTGTTGCCATGATATCGTTCCAATTTAGCTCGAATATTATTTTTATCGTAATTAGAGACAGCCTCTTGTATTCCTTTTATAGTTATTTCTTCTACCAGCACGTGCGCAGCAGCTGTTATCACCATTGAAACAGGATAAAGAGCAGCATAAATTAAAGCAATTGTAGCCCCATCGCTATGCCCTATCAAAATAGGACGGTCAATTTTTAATTGTTGTAATAATTGAGGAAGATAAACCTCTGCTTCAACCTCTAGATAATTTAAAGGTCGTGGACTGTTTAAAGGATCAGATTCTCCATGCCCTTGTCGTTCGTACATTATTATATCTAGTCCCGTTGCTTCTGCCACCAAATTGGGAAAGTCTTTCCACAAATCAATGCATCCTAGACCTTCATGCAAAAATACAATGGTTGGTGTATCGTTGTTGGTTCTCTTCTGTTTTAAATGCCTTACACGAAGTTTTTTATCCAATATGGTTACAAAACGATCTATTCTTTCCTGCTTCATTTTTGAATGCTTGTTGTTAAATTTTTGGCAAGATAGAGAAAATGCAAAAGCGACACAAACAAAAGGTCTGTATCGCTCTTTATTCTTGTAAGCCACTTATGGCTTTTAATGTTTATCTATTGTTTTAACGTATGAAATTCCCTTACAACACAAAATAGTCTAGTAAGTGATGTTAGTTCATTGTAATATTCATAGACCAAAGACCATAGGATACGGTTGCTGTAGCATCACAAGTGTTTGGACCGTAATCAATTTTTCGAACAACGCCACCACCAGCAGGCTGTACCTCTACAACGCCTTGTTGTACCCAGTTGCAGCTATTCGCTTTGATAACGGGAGTTGTAATTTGTGCGGTATATGCATTTCCATTTCTAGTAGTCCCATTGGCACTTCCTGTTAATTGCCAAACATCATCTGTAATATCCAGAGGCGTATTGGTACCATCTATCCATGCATACTCTTTTACTGCGTCACGATGTATGACATCTCCAGTTGGAGTAGTTACTTGTCCATTCGTTACTGTAGAACGAAATGTTGGATTTCCATTCACAGTACCTAAGTTTTCAATAACATTTGTTCCCGCAACTTTATACCCATTTACGGTATAATCTGTTGTAGTAATCGTCACCGTAGTACCTGTAGCATTCCAGCGACCACTATACACCGCTGTGATTACTCCAGAACGCACACGACCATCTCCACATCCCGTTGAGGCATTAAAATCGGCCGTTACTGTTATTGGAAATGTTGTGCCACTAAGCGTCAAGTTAGCACAAGCTCGTAAATTATTATTATCATTAGATTCACCACTCATAGCATTGTAGACATCATCAAAAGCCAAATCAGCCATTGTATCATCTGTAGAGTATGTCCAGTCTGCGGCTTCTTGTTTTTCACAAGCAGTTGTTACTAACAAAAGCGTAGCAATGCTCAAGGTAAAATAACTCAGTAGTTTCATAATATTACTTTTTTTTTAAGATAGGGATTAAATAATGCGAATGTGGTTCAAGTTTTTCGGGGAGGAATATAGTTTTCCCGTTTAGGTTAGACTATTGAGATGTCTATAAGTTTAATTTTTTTTTCTTTAAAATAACAAATTCAATACCAATCGAAGCATTCAGGGGCTTAATTATTCACAATGAGTTTTTTATGCGATTAACAATAAAAAAAAGCCTCATCATTAATTATTAAATGACGAGGCTTGTAATTCTTTAACTATAAAAGTTAATTATTCTTAGATGCTTCTATTCACATCGAATTTTTCTAGGTAATCTGCTACTCGGCGCAAGAAAGAACCTCCTAACATTCCGTCTACTACTCTATGGTCATAAGACAAAGACAAGAACATCATGTGGCGCACAGCAATGACATCACCATGAGGTGTTTCCATAACAGCTGGTTTTTTGCGGATAGCCCCTACAGCCAAAATGGCTACTTGAGGTTGATTAATGATTGGAGTTCCCATTACATTACCAAATGTTCCTACATTAGTTAAAGTAAATGTTCCTCCCTGAATTTCATCAGGACGTAGTTGGTTGTTTCGAGCACGGTTTGCTAAGTCGTTAACATTCTTTGTTAATCCAACCATATTTAGGTTTTCTGCATTTTTAATAACAGGTACAATCAAATTACCAGTAGGCAAAGCTGCAGCCATCCCTATATTAATATCTTTATAACGTACAATTTGATCGCCATCAACAGCAACATTGACCATTGGGAAATCTTGAATGGCTTTCACGACAGCTTCCATAAAAATTGGAGTAAACGTGATTTTTTCGCCATGACGCTCTTGGAAATCTTTTTTGATGCTATTTCTCCAGTTAACAATGTCCGTTACATCTGCTTCTACAAAAGAAGTAACGTGTGGAGATACATGTTTAGACATCACCATATGATCGGCAATCAAACGGCGCATACGATCCATTTCAACAATCTCAACATTTCCGCTTCTATTAACAGGCGGTGTTTTGAATTGAGGAGCTGCAACAGTATTATTAGCAGCAGTAGGTTGTGACGTTTTAGCTGTAGTAGTTGGTGTCGTAGCAACAGGGGCATTGCCTCTATTTTCGATGTAAGCCAACATATCACTTTTAGTAACTCTACTGTTTTTGCCTGTTCCTGTAATTTTTTCTAGTTCTTCTAATCCAATGCCCTCTTCTTTTGCCATACTCTTCACCAATGGAGAATAAAAGCGATTAGAAGAAGAAGTATCTAAATTAGCAGAAGGAGTAGCCACAGTACCGTTATTTTGTGCGGCAGGTTGTTTTACCTCCTCAGAAGTTGTTTCCACGACCGCAGGAGATGCTTGAACCTCTGCTGCACTATCTGTTTCAATCATAGCAATAGCAGCACCAACAGCGACGGTATCACCTTCTTGAAATAGGATTTCTACTAGCTTACCCTCTACTGGAGAAGGTACTTCCGTATCTACTTTATCTGTTGCAATTACCACCACATTTTCATCCATCTCAATCGTGTCTCCAACCTGTTTTTCCCAAGTAAGAATGGTTGCCTCCATAACACTTTCGCCCAGTTTGGGCATTATTAGCTCGACTTTTGCCATTGTACTAAAATATTTGGTGTAAAAATCCTAATTCAAGCGCAAAAGTAACAAAAAACATGAATTTATAATAATAAATACCGAGCTTTTATCAAAAGCAGTTCAAATAAAAATAATTTTTAGATTTTACAAAACTATACTTTTACCGAACATTACCATTTTTTGCTACTCTCAAAATCTATTTTTCAGAATTTTATTTGGTTCTTTTATAAAAACAAGCTGTATAAGGCATGTATCGCTCTTGCAACAATGTTTTTAAATGCCAAATACTAAACGCATACTTATTAAAAATAAACTTGATAAAATAAGTTGGGAATAATACCAAACTGTTGTGTCCTAACAATTTCTTCTGTTGTAGGGTTGTAACGAACTTCAAAATCATTGCGAAAAGCAGCTACATTTTGCACAACTAAAAAGATATGATGTGAAATTCGTTTTCTACGGTGATTAAATCGAGCACCAACACGTACATCGATTCGTTTGTATAATCCCAATTCTTGGCTATAAGCTTGATCTTCCAATAGTACTTCTCTACCTGCACGCTTAGAAGCTTCCAAATCTATTGGCGTATAAGGCAGCCCTCCATGCAAATTGAATCTAAAATCACCGTAAATTACATTTTGCTTTTCTTTTCCTATTTTAAATTCTTTCCCCATTACTAAAGAGGTTACATATTGAGCATCGAAAGCACTTCTACGCCATACTTCATCACTACCTTGGTACATGGAACGCTGATAAGCTGCTGACAACAACCCATACAGACCTTTGTTAAAGAATTTTTCTACTGAAATTTCGACACCATAATTTAAGGATTTACCTGTACTTTGTAGCCCCGTTGAGTCAGGATAGATGGCAAAATTTCCATGATTAACTATAGAAAAACTATTACGTTCTCTATCTACCGCTAGATTTGTATTGTATGAGACATAGGCATTCGCTTTGATACCCCAGAAACGAGCTAAATAAGTATCATAAGACAATGCCAACTGATGGCTCCTATTTAATCCTAACTCTCGGTTACTATCATCATAAGTTCCATCCGCTTGTTTCTTTACCAAAAAAGCAACCGCAAAAGATTGAATTTTGCTTGTCCAGCCATATCCTAAGCTAATTCTATGACGTTTCCCCACTCGCCAATCTAATGCAAGCCTTGGTTCTATTGCCCATGAATTCTTATTCAAAGACCAATACATTCCTTGTACACCTAAAACAAAAGCAAATGCACTTGAAAATTTATATCGTGCCTCAGCAAAAGCATTTGCTAACACTTGAATATCATCCGCCATAGAATGCAATTCGTTTCGTCTACGCCACTCTCCTTTCACAGATATAAAGTGAACATATGCACTAGCCCCTCCTCTCAATACAAATTGAGGACTAAACTTTTTGCTCAGTAGCGTTGAGATACCTGCACGTTGACGGAAATTTCTAACAGTAAAAAATGGCACTAAAGTATCGGGAAAAATCGTATCACGGTGCAATTTATAATCTTCGATTAAATAAGATAGTGTTGTTTTGAGAGACACATCATTTTCAAAATGTTTTAGATGGTTCAACCCTGCCAACCCAAAACCAGTATTAATATAAAAGTTAATCCCTGCATTGACAAATGCATCTTCGTCTATTGCTCCTTCATCCAAAACGGCAATATCAGAAAGTCCTCCTACTCCAAACAAGGAAAAATGCCCTGCTTTCTTAGTAGGAATATCAATTTTAAAATTAACATCATAATACCTAGGCGTAGCATTGGTTCCCAAGCTTAATCCAATTTGCTGTAAAACGTCAAAAATACCTGCACGAGCAGCTATCGCATAAGAAGCACCTTTCTTTTTAAAAGGTCCTTCTGCAATAAATTCTGCTCCATACACACTCAACAAAGCCGAAAATTCATGACGTTGGTTATTTCCTCGACGCATATTAATATCAAACATTCCTGCATACACGTTGTTGTATCGAGCAGAGAAAGCTCCATTCACAAAATCCGAAGAAGCCAATAAATTGTTATTTAGCAACGGGAACAATGCCCCAGTATTTCCCATTGTAGCAAAATGATGAGGATTTTCTACAGGTACTCCCTCTATCATCCATTGGATACCATAAGGGCTATATCCTCTAGATACAATATAGTTTTGCGCATCGTCTGTATTTAGTAAGCCAGGATAATTAGTTACGGCTCTCGCTGGTCCTCCAAATCCTGTAATGTATCGATTCGTTTCTTCTATATTAAAGGGTCGAGCACTCACCACATTCATCTCATCAATGGTTATCATTTTAGCATTCTTGATTCGACCATCTGTTGTTGCTTCTATGGTTGCAATTTCAATTTCTACCTCTTCTTCCATCTTTATCTTCATAACAGACTGTTTACCTGCTATAACCAGCTCAGTATAAACTACATCATAATAACCGTAGCCATTAGCCCGAATTCTTTGATAACCAATAGGTACATTTTTTAGTTCAAATGAACCGTCCTCACTAGAGATTGCCGCAACCCTTGGCGTGTAATTTAATAACTCAACTAATACATTAGAGAGTCCTTTTCCTGTCACTTGGTCGACTACTTGACCTCGTACTGTTTGCAACTTAACAGACTTATCTCCTTGTTGAGCACAAAGCGTGTTCATCAAAAGAAAAAAGCCAAAAATAATTCCTAATTTATGATACATTGTTTATTTGGATTAATTGGTTTTACTATGAGACTTCTATTTTTGCCTTTTTTTAGTAAAAATAGATTGTATTTTAAGGGGTAAAATTTTGCGCTATTTCAATAAATAACGCAGCAAGATAATAAGATATATAGTTTTTTTTTAGTGCCAAAGCAAAAACCGCCTATCCTCTTCCTCTCCACAATACATCCTACACCAACACAACCCAACATAAACAATTAATTAACAAACACTTAACACCAAATCAAGCCAAAAAGTTAAAGTCGTTTCTATGCCCATAAAAAAACCATTTTAAATTAAATTTAAAATGGTTTATAATGCTTTCGATTATCAGCTATACCAGTAGGTGAATCAATCTATCAATATTATATTTATTCCGCTTCGTTAGACAAATCGTCTAGCAAAAAACGGCGTAATAAATTAAGCGCAATCGTTGTTGTTCTTTCTATATTCTGCAATCGATCCTTTCCTAATTGTAGTTTTTGAGTATAAATTCGCTCATTCTCCGTTACTGCAACCCAAATTGTTCCAACTGGCTTTTCTGGACTGCCTCCTGTTGGTCCAGCAACTCCTGATACAGCGATAGCACAATTTACATTCAATAATTTCTGTGTTCCCCTTGCCATTTCAATTACTGTTTGCTCGCTTACTGCTCCATGCTCATCTAATGTCTCTTGTTTTACCCCTAGTAAATCTCGCTTTACTGCATTAGAATAAGCAATAACACTACTCTCATAATAAGCAGAACAACCTGCTACTGAAGTAATTTTATGTGCAATATTTCCTCCCGTACAACTTTCAGCAGTTCCTAATGTATACTTTCTTTTTAGCAACATTTGACCAATGACTCGTTCAAGTGTATCTTTGTGCTCTCCATAAATTAAGCTTCCCAACACTGGTGGCAATTTTCGAATATAATGATCTAATTGAGTTTCTAAGACCATCACATCTTCTCCATAAGCACTCAAACGCAAACGAACAACTCCAATCATAGAGTTAGGTAAATAAGCCAATTTGATATTTGAAGGCAGTTTTTGTTCAAATTCTGTCAACATTTCAGCCAAATCAGTTTCGCCCTTACCTGTTACATTTACAGTATAATGCATAATAGAAGGAAACTGAAATTGCATTTTTAAATTGGGCAATACTTCATATTTCATCAAGTACTTAACCTCTCTAGGTATACCAGGCATGGAAACAATAACTTTTCCATCTCGTTCAAACCACATTCCAGAAGCAGCGCCCACTTTATTGATTAAAACCTTTGCTCCGTCTGGCATTTCAGCTTGTACCTTATAGCGGTCATCAGGGGTTCGTCCAAATTGAGCAAATAATTGTTGTAGATTATTAAAACTAGGTGCATGAAACTTCAATTCCATTCCAAAATAGTCTGTTAATGTTCTTTTGGTAATATCATCTTTTGTCAATCCCAAACCACCGGTTATCAAGACAAGATCCGTACGAGCTATAGCCAAATCCAAGGCATCTACTATCGCCTCTTTGGTGTCTGCAATTGTCAATACTCGATCAACAGCAATACCATTTTGGTTTAACTTTTCGGCCATCCAAGCTGCATTGGTATTCACAACTTGCCCTATTAAAATTTCATCTCCTATATTTATAATCGTTGCTTTCATATATACTTATTTAGTTATTTGTCGACATGACGGTCCTTTGTTTTATCACAACCATCCCATAGCCACTCTCAAAAAAAAATTGACAACCAATCTTTTAAGTGATTATCAAGACTACTCTTTTCAACAAAATCTTGCTAATTTTAATTTATTTATTTCTTTGTGTTTTTTAATCTAACAAACCAAGTTACGCAGGAATTTTATGGATTGCCAAATCTTTGGCGATTTTTTTGCATTTATTAAATATAGTAACACAATCGTTTGTTTATTCACAATACTAGACAATACCTTGGATAAATTCTATCAAATTGGCATATTATGTTCCGCCATTTAAAATGAAAGAATCATACGAGAACCAACCAGTTTATGGACGAATGTTATCTTTGATCCGTTGTAAGTAATCGTTTAGAAAAGTGCTCTATTAATGAACTACACTTCTGGAATTAATAAAAAACTTAATTCACTCTTGTTATTTTACAACGCCAAGCCTATTTGTAACGTCTTTATTCTCCTATTTGATTATTCTACAGAAATACATTAAAAGCTAGGTAATCCTTAATGTTTCTCGTATTCTTGTATTTATTCTTATGATTTGCACCAATTACCATAATGAAAGAGCAACAACAATCCATAAAAAATATCCTAGAAGCTTCTATTGCTGTTAAACAACAACTGCTGCAACAAGATTTGATTTTAAAGAAAATTCAAGAAGCAATCGAATTAATGGTTGATTGCTTTCAGTCTGATGGCAAGGTTCTTTTTTGTGGCAATGGAGGAAGTGCTGCGGATGCACAACATTTAGCAGCCGAGTTTTCTGGTCGATTTTATTACGATAGAGCACCATTATTTGCCGAAGCCTTGCATGTCAATGGCTCTTACTTAACAGCTGTTGCTAATGATTACTCCTTTGATGACATCTATGCAAGAATCGTTCAAGCAAAGGGTAAAAAAGGAGATATTTTAGTGGCGATTTCTACCTCTGGCAATTCTCCCAATGTGATCAAAGCATTAGAACAGGCTCGAAAAACAGGCTTGATAACCATTGGTTTAACAGGAGAAAAAGGAGGCTCAATGCAAACCCTATGTGACCTAGTTTTTAATGTTCCATCTTCAGATACTCCGAGAATACAAGAGTGTCACATCCTAATCGGGCACACCATTTGCCAACTAGTAGAAGAACGTATTTTTAGAGATAAGTAGTTCGCTGTACTACGTGGTTTCAACAAATGATTGTTAGTATAAAATTCACTTCAATTAATTGGGAGTTTTCACTTTTCGATATTCTGAATGATACCACTCAACACCCCAATCTTTGACTTCAATTAATTCTAAGTGTGTGAATCGATTCGTCGCTGTGATGGCAAATTTACGAGTAGTACCTCTCCATCCAGTAGAATCAATCAATGTTAAATAAATAAAATTATCCACTGCTGTCCAAGTCCCCTTATAACGATTACAATAATGACAGTCACGTGTCGAATTTTCATATAAAAATGTCTGGTCTGAATTGAGCTGAATGCGTTCTCTTCTTGCCCTCGAAGGCGTTGGTGTAAACACATACCATCCAAACCCCTTTTTGTTTTGTAACAATAACTGAGTTTTATTGATCATTTTCAGCTGAGTCAAATCATACTGAGGTTTTAGAATCCCCATTACATACTCGGCATGCCATACTTCTTCTCCTTTTCGATTGTACAAAACCTGTAAACCATGAAATTCCCCTGTTGCATTATACTCTGTATCGCTTTTCATCGTTCCGTCAGCATAAAATTGTTGCCCATACGTTTGTGTTCCATTATTATAATAAACCAACGCCAAACGATTGGTATCCTTATCATAATATGCCTCGTAATATCCTTTGGGCACTCCTGAAGGCAAAATTAAAAATGTACTATCGTTCTTAATTGTTGTTGTAAATTGATAGGTGTGTCCATATCTAAAATCAATATCTTCTAGATAAATGTCATCACTACTTAGCGTATCTAAAATGAAATAGTTTTCTTGACCATACAATACACAAGAGAACCACAAGTTCATCCATATATAACAAGATTTCAACATAGCATAAGAAAAGGAAATACCATAAAAAATAGGATTGCTATCTTGGTGGTTTAGTTTAAGCACATGCTATCAACTAATTCACCATTAGACAACAACCCTATCTATTCTATATTCTTAGGACTTTCTTAGATAATCAAACGCATTGGTTCTTCTAAGATCGCTTTTAGTGTTTGCAAGAATTTAGCTCCAGAAGCACCATCTACTACTCTATGATCACAAGACAATGTTACTTTCATAAAGTGCGACTCTTTGACTTCGCCATCTACCATCACCAATTTAGGATTGATAGCACCTACAGCCAAAATACAAGCATCTGGTGAGTTGATAATTGCCGTGAACTCGTCAATACCAAACATTCCCAAGTTAGAAATAGTAAATGTATTTCCAGACATTTGTTCTGGCGTTAATTTACGATCTTTTGCTTTGCCAGCTAAGTCGCGAATTTCAGTAGCAATTTGAGACAATGCCTTTGTATCTGCATTACGAACAACAGGAACCACCAAACCTTCATCAATTGCTACCGCTACTCCCATATTAACATAGTTGTAATAACGGATTTTATCTCCCAACCAAGAAGCATTGATATTTTTGTGATCTTTTAATGCTTTAGCTGTTGCTTTAACAACAAAATCATTAAATGAAATTTTAGTATCTGTTAGTTCCTTTAGTTGCTTGCGAGTAGCCATCAACTTATCCATACAAATTTCCATTGTTAGATAGAAATGAGGCGCAGAGAATTTGCTTTCGCCCAATCTACGAGAAATAACCTTACGCATTTGGCTAACAGGAACGTCTTCGTAGTCGCCCTCTGGTTCAGGAACTTTAGTCGTCGCAGGAGCTGCTACTGGCTCTTCTGGCTGAGGATTTTTAAGGTACTCCTCTATATCTCGTTTCACAATACGTCCATCATCACCTGTTCCCTTAACCTTACTCAAATCAATCCCTTCTTCTTTTGCCATTGCTTTTGCCAAAGGAGACGCTTTGATTCGACCATCGCTCGAATTATTGCTAGTTCCTTCCTCTTTTTTCAGAGGAGCAGAAACAGTTTCTAAAACCTCCTCTGAAGGTTTTTCCTCTTTCTTTGGAGCCTCTTTTTTATCTTGAGTAGTTTCTTTTTTGGAAGTTCCTTGATCTGCGCCTCCTAGCAAGGCTTTGTAATCTTCCCCTTCTTCTCCAATTACTGCAATTACAGCATCTACAGGAACTGCATTACCTTCCTCTACACCGATATACAAAAGTACACCATCGTAGAAGCTTTGAAATTCCATAACTGCTTTGTCTGTTTCAATTTCGGCTAATAGTTCGCCTGATTCTACAGTATCGCCGACTTTTTTGTGCCATGCCACTAGTGTCCCTTCTTCCATGGTATCACTAAGTGCGGGCATATGTACCACATTTGCCATTATAGTTGTCTTTTTCGGTAGTTTTTTAGATATTTTTATAATCTCACGATAAAGATAGTAATGATTCTTTAATGTTATAAAATTGAATCGTTTTATTTGACGTTAAGTAATAGAGACTAAAAATTCATTAGTCCAAAATCGTCTTATTTTTCATAAATACCTTTACAAAGGCTAAAATATTAAAATCCTTAAAAATAGCACAACAATGTTAAAAAGACTAAGTTTAATTTTCTTACTACTTTCTGTTTATTTGTTTTCTTGCGACACTTCAAGAAGTTATACCTTAGAGGAGTTGGAAAGCAACACATTAAATACCTTAGATTTAAGAATTGACTCTTTAGATGCTAATGACTATCAAGATCTTTTTGATGAGTTTCAAAATTTGGATAAAGAGCAAATCTTAGAGCAATTGAATGCCAAGGGGCTAGAGTTGCATCGTGCCTCTTATGGTTTTTATTATTTGGCCAATCAGTATGCTATTGCTGGGGAGATGGAATCGGCAAAAAAATACCATTACATTGCTGCTGAAAACTACCTTAACCCTCAGTCTTTGCTCAAACTAGCTGAGTTCAATTTTCACATAACCAAAGATTACAAAAAGGCGTATGAGTATCTATACCAATCGTTAGAAATTACAGTAGAAATTACAGAGAATAATCGCAGTCATCCTGTTGCTAAAAATGGAAAAGAGAGAAAAGAATTCTTGCGGCAAGAGTTGAAGCGTATGGGAGAAAAAAATCTTTTTGATGAGGCTGCCACAATAACACAGCTAAAAAAGGAATTACCTCCTTTGATGAAACAATATCGAGCGATGTATGATTTGAGTCCTAGGGTTGACTCTTAAGTCAAAATTTATTTATAACCATTTGGAGTTTGGGAAAAACTAGCTTCCCATCTCCAAATAGCTACAATTTTTAAGGTCTTATCGTTAACCTTGTTTCTTTGCTTCTAATCGTTCTTCTTCAATTTGGCGCAAAGCAAGTGCTGCATTGGCGGTAGGATAATCACCAGACAAGCAAGCCATACAAGTATTTAATCCCATCTCATTAAATTGCGCTTGCAATTCTTCCAAAGATTGATAAATCAGTGCATCTGCTCCAATGTAATCTCTAATTTCATCTACGGTCTTATTCGCAGCAATCAACTCTGTGGTAACAGACATATCAATTCCATAAATACAAGGATTGAGCAATGGAGGTGCCGCAGAGATGAAATAAATTTCGGCAGCACCAGCTTCTCTTAGAATTTGTACAATCCGCTTAGAAGTCGTTCCTCGAACAATTGAATCATCTACCACTGCTATTTTCTTTCCCTCAACTGTTTTAGAAATAGGATTCAACTTACGTTTAACAATATCTTCTCGTTCCGACTGCTTAGACGAAATAAAGCTTCGTCCAATATAGTTACTTTTAACCAATCCCCTACGGTGTGGAATCTGTAGCTCTTCTGCTAGCCCCGAAGCAGCAAAATATCCCGATGTTGGAACATCAATTACGATATCTGGTTCTAACCCTGCTGCTCGAACTTTTTCTGCCAACTGACGTCCCATTTTTACACGTTGTCCAGCAACTAAGCGAGTATGCAAATAAGAATCTTCTCTAGCAAAATAGATAAATTCAAATACACAGAATCGTTGACCATTGCTATGTCCTTTTCTAGAATATATTTTCTTATTGTTATCAATAAAAATCATCTCGCCTGGTTCCAAATCACGAACTACTTCGTACCCCAAGTGGTCAAAACAAACTGTTTCAGAGGCAACACCATATATCACTCCTTCTTTAGTTTCTTTTTTGCCTAAGATCATAGGGCGAATTCCGTTAGGATCACAAAATGCTAACAAACCATGATTAGCAATAATAGCTACCGCAGCATAAGCACCATGCACTTTTCTCTGTGTAGCCTCTACGGCATCAAAAATATCATTGGGTGTTACATTTCCCAAATCTTTAGACGAACGCAATTCAGATACAAAAGTATATAAAATCAACTCCAAATCATTGGTTGTATTGGGCAAGATATGATGCTCTCTATACAAGTGTTCGCTGATTTCATTAAAATTAGTGATATTTCCATTATGTGCCATTGAAATACCAAAAGGATAGTTTGTCCCAATAGGCTGTGCATTTTTTAACTCATTGGAGCCATGTGTTGTATAACGCACATGCCCAATGCCAATATCCCCTAACAAGCGCTCTAAGTGCTTTTCTTCAAAAACATTATTCACCAAACCTAATCCCTTCTTCTCATGAAATAGTTTTTTGAACGTTGTTATCCCAGCTGCATCTTGACCTCTATGCTGCAATGCTGTTAAGCCCATCATCAAGTCGTATACTATTTTTTCACGACCTATAAAACCTACAATTCCACACATTTTTTTCTTTTTAAAATGATAGTTGGTAATTTTTTTACACTCTCCAATCAGCTCTTTTTTAACAAAAGCTTAGAAGTTGTTTAAAATTAAGTAATAATCAAATATGAAATCACTTTTTGTCCTACTTTGCGTTGGATTTTCGTCAAATAGCTACGGCTATTATTCTCAAATCCGCCTTAATTAGAACCAAAAATTGTACTCATATTTAAAAAAGACGCAATTTTAAACGACTTCTTATTCAAAAATTCCTTGAAGTGTTTTACTATAAAAATAATGCTCTACTGCCAATCCTCGACGCTCAACTTCTTGTAAAGTATCTGCCCCTTTAAGATCAACAGGATGCTGCGCTATAATAGCTCCCGTATCTAATCCTTCATCTACATAATGGACGGTTACTTTTGTTGCGTCCAAACCATTTTCAAACGCCCAACCATAGCCATTTAAACCTTGGTGTTGGGTCGTATCCGCAGGATGAATATTAATAATCTGCTTTGGATAAGCTTGAACAAATTTGCTGGACAAGACACGCATATATCCTGCTAACACAATATAATCCAAATCGTAATTAGACAATAAAGTTAATACCTTTTCATCAAAAGTAGTTCGTTTTAGTCCCTTAGATTCTATCCATTGTGTCTCCAATCCTAATTCTTTGGCATATTCTAAACCAGCAGCACTTTGCTTGTTGGCAAAAACCAACACTACTTCTGCCAAGTCTTTTAAAATACCTTGTTGACATTGCTCAACAATAGCCCTCATATTACTTCCTCGCCCCGATATAAATATCGCGATTTTCTTTTTCATTTATTGAACTACTTTGTAAACACGTTGACCAATATCTTTTCTATAAAAATTATCTTTAAAGCTTACTTTTTTGCATTCCTCATACGCTTTTTGGATAGCCGCATCTAATGTTTCACCTTGTGCAACAATGTTTAAAACACGTCCACCATTGGTAACGATTTTGCCCTCTTGTACTTTGGTTCCAGCATGAAAAACGATGGCATCGTTTACTTCAGACAAACCGTGAATTTCATAACCTTTTTGATAACTTTTGGGGTAACCACCCGATACTTGTACAACATCTACAAAAAAGCCGTCCTCAAATTCCAAGGTCAATTCGCCCAATGTTCCATTCAAACAAGCCTTGACAATTTTTGACAAATCTGTTTTCAAAGAAGGCAACAATACCTCTGTTTCTGGATCGCCAAAACGAACATTGTATTCTAATAATTCTGGTCCATTTTCTCCCATCATAATACCAAAATAAATCACTCCTTTGTAATTCATTTTCTCGGCTTGTATCCCTTTCAAAGTAGGCTGAACAATTTTTTCGTCAATTTCTTGCGCCAAATCATCATTCCAAAACGGGACAGGGCACATCACGCCCATTCCACCTGTATTAGGTCCTGTATCACCATCGTTCAGCTGCTTGTGATCTTGAGAAGGGAGTAATAATTGAATATTTTGCCCATCTGTAAAACCAATAATCGAGATTTCGTCCCCAACAATTTTATCTTCAATCAGAAACGGACATTCCTCACCATACTGTGCTCTCATCTCATCCAAAGCATCCAAAGCTTCCTGCACATTATCACAAACAAAAACACCTTTGCCAGCAGCCAAGCCATCGTACTTAATGACTAAATCACCGTCCATTTCATGTACAATTTCTTCGGCTTCACTCACTTCAGAAAACGTATGGAAAGCAGCAGTTGCTACGCCATATTTTTTCATAAAATTCTTGGAGAAAATCTTAGAACCTTCCAAACGTGCCGCATCCTTGCACGGTCCCAATGCTTTGATTGTTGTTTGATTAAAATAATCTACAATTCCATCAGCAAGAGGAACTTCTGGTCCTACAAAAATATAAGTAATATCATTGGCTTCACAGAACGTCTGGATAGCTTCAAAATCGCTAATGTCTATTGGATGACTATTAGGAATTCCACCATTTCCAGGCAAGGCGTATACGGCTTGTTCGCCTAAATCTTTTGCAAGTTTCCAAGCCAAGGCATGTTCTCTTCCTCCCGAGCCAATTATTGCTATTTTCATTTTTTAAATTTTACAATAGTTCGTTAAAAACGTTATTAGTTTAATAGCCAGCAAGTTGTCGTTTTATTATATTTCACTTAACCTTTTCCTTGCCAAGTCATATAAATATACTTTTTCACTAAAAATATAAAAAAGTAAGACCAAACGACCACGTAATAGTAGCCCAACTAACTACTAATTTTGCAACATTGCTAATTATTTCTAGATGAAATCTATCCATCCTTACTGCATAATTTCCTTAGCTGTTTTGATTGTTAGATCACAGATACGAACGGCATCTCCAATATAATCTACTGTCTCTAACTGATAAATTCTATCTTTTACAGATTGCTCTATATCCAAGCCTTTTACCAAATCCATTAACATTTCTCTAGTTGGTTTTTGTCCACGAGAAACTTTCTTCAATAAAGTATATGGATCGTCTACCCCTACAATTTTAAGAATGGTTTGGATTGGTTCAGCTAATAATTCTGGACTATCTTGCAATTCCTGACGGCAATTCTCTTCATTAATTTTTAATTTGTTCAACCCTCTTAATAACTCTGTCATACCCAATGAAGCATATGCCAAAGCGGAGCCCATATTGCGTTGAACTGTTGAGTCAGAAAGATCTCTTTGCATTCTAGAACGACACAACTTGTCAGACAAAAAGGTCAACATAGAGTTAGACAACATTAGATTTCCTTCACTATTCTCAAAGTTGATTGGATTTACCTTATGTGGCATGGTAGAAGAACCAACCTCTCCTGCTTTTACTTTCTCTGAAAATAAATCTTTGGAAATATACAACCAGCAATCTACGTCCAAATCCATTGCAATATTATTAATCTGGCGCGTCCAGTTAAAGTACGTAGCAAATGTATCGTGGTCTTCGATCTGAGTTGTTGCAATATTAGGTTCTAAACCATGCTTTGTCAAAAAGTTATGCGCAAATGTCAACCAATCAAAATCAGGAAAGGCAGACAACATAGCAGAGTAATTTCCTACTGCACCATTAATTTTGCCTAAAAAAGTAAAGCTTTTTAAAGATTTGTAAATTCGAGTAATGCGGTTAATAAATACTGCAAACTCTTTCCCCGCAGTACTTGGAGACGCTTTTTGACCGTGCGTACGGCATGGGAAAGGAATATTCTTCCAAGCCTCTGCCAATTCGATCAATTTATTTAATACTTCTTCAATTTGTGGCAAGTGCTGTTCTTCTAGATAATCTTTTAGCATAAAGTTATACGCCAGATTATTAACGTCCTCCGATGTCAAGGCAAAATGCAGCATATTTACATCGCGCAATTCTGTACGCTCTCTCAAAAACATCTCACAAGCTTTCACATCATGGTTGGTAACACTTTCTATCTCTTTGATACGCTGATAGTCCGCATCTGTGAAATTGTCAATACAATCTTGAATGTTTGCTTTTTCTGTTGCATTCAATGGCTCAAATAGTCCTGCCTCATCCAAGGCTAACACATATAGTAACTCTACCTTGCAACGGTAGTACATCAATCCTTTTTCAGAAAAATATTTTCTATGAGGAACTAATTTTCCAGCGTATCGACCATCTAAAGGTGAAATAGCATCAATTATCATTTATAGGTGTATTATTCTGCGGAATTGAATAAAGGATATCGTGCAAAATAAAAGATAGATTCTTTTATTTAGTACTTCGTGGATTTTTATACGAAGTAATGTTTATTGCGACATAAATTATTCAATTCCGTACTAGTTATTTAATCAGTGCTTTGATATCCGAAGCAAGGTTTGCCCTCTAGGTCTTCGTTACACTTCCTTCCGTAAGACGAGGAATATCAAAGTATTGTTTTTTCAATCCAATGAAGCTACAAGGCTTCTAATTCTTATATTCTTTTACTAAGGGTTATCACGTAATGTAAAAACTTGTCTATACTAAAATACTGCATATACCCCGAAGTATTTTTTAAATAAACAATGATAGTCAATAGCTTAAAAACACAACTTAGCTATCATTGAACATTATTAAATCTTTCAAAGTATTATTGTCCAAATTTTTTTGTGACAGGCAATCCCCGTTCTAAGCATTCTCTAATTTCGAATCACAGCATCTGCATCTGCTAACGATTGTTTCATTTCTACAATCTCTTGAGCCATTTGCTCACGAATACTAGGAATATTTAGGCTAGAAACGGTTGCTCGAACAACACTATCCATTGATGCTCCTACCCCATCAATAACAGGAACACTGAGATTGGCAACCAAAGCCATCCCTAAACTATCTGGACCAACAGCAATCACTGCTACAGGTTCTACAGAAGTATTGTAAACGGCGGCTAAGTCTAAGATTCGCTCTCCATTTCTATCTGCCGAAATCACGCGCATATCTACACAGAGGTCGTATTCTTCTACCAAATCTTTTAGAACTTTACAGTCGTCCAAATCTTCTTCATCGTCCATAATAATTCCGATAAAACCAGGCTTCAATACGCCCGCTTTAACAAGGTTATTATAAATACGAACTTTAGAAGGTAGGTCTACCAAACTAAAAGGCTTCCCTGTAACTGCTTTGTAAATTTCTTGGTATCTACGACTGGTTTCTGCGACTACTTCTGGTGACAGAATAGTTGGCACCTCTCCATTTACTTGATTCGCTAGCATCCATTGGCGAACAAATTCCTTATCAATTTGCTCTGCTGTTGATGGATTCGCTTGATAATCCTCTAAACTCCAGAAACGAGAAGAGTCAGGCGTATGCATTTCATCAATCAAAATCAACTTGCCATCTAGCAAGCCAAACTCATATTTTGTATCCACCAATACAATTCCTCGTTCTGCCAAGAATTCACTACCAAATGTAAACAACTCAATGGCTTTAGCTTTCATCTGTTGATAAATTTCTGCACTTACCAAACCCGCTTCTAAAATTCCCTGCTCGTTGATTTCAGAATCATCGTCATCTTTTGTCGTTGGTGTTAAAATAGGTTGATCAAATTTTTGATTTTTGACCATTCCATCAGGAACGACTACATCACTAATTTGACGTTTTCCATTTTCATATCCTCTCCACATAGAGCCCGTCAAATATCCACGTACTACCATTTCTACACGAATAGGTTCTGCTTCTTTTACTAACGTCACATAATCATCTACTTGCTCAATGACGTGATTGTCTATAATATGCTTTGTTTGCTCAAACCAGAAATTGGCAATACCATTTAAAACAGCCCCTTTGGTAGGAATAGCTGTCTTTATTTTTTTATTAAATGCTGAAATACGATCCGTTACAACAATCATACGTGTATTATCATCAATACGGATACTATCTCTAACTTTTCCTCTATGAAGCGTTTTTAGTTGAGGGGAATCAAATTTTGTTAAGCAATCCATTTTCTTATTCGTTATTTAGCTTTTTTAATTAAATCAATAGTCCGCTCAAAACAATATATTCTCTGAGCGAACTATTATTAAATGGCAGTATTCCTAATTTAGTAGTTCGTTGATTAGCTGCGCTGCTACTGCGTGGTTTCAACGAACTATTGCCTAATTAAAACCGTCTATTAACAGACGATAATTGACTAATGTTTGAAGTGTCTAATGCCTGTAAAGACCATTGATACTCCCAAATCATTGCAAGTTGCAATAACCGACTTGTCTCGAATAGAACCTCCTGGTTGAACAATTTTTCGGATACCTGCTGCGGCAGCTATCTCCACATTATCTGCAAATGGGAAAAAGGCATCTGAAATTAGCCATGCATTTGCCAATTCTTCAGCTACATAAGCTTCAAAATCTTCGGCTGCTCCAGTGTATTCATTGCGTAGGTTTTCACGGCTTTTCTCAATAGATAGCTTAGTTGCAATCAATCGGTTGGGTTGTCCTGCTCCCATTCCTAACAACTGAGCATAACCATTTTTAAAACGAACAATAGCAATAGAATTTGACTTAATTGTTTTGATGGCACGCAAGCCAAACTCAATCAATGGTTGTTCTACCTCCATATCAACAGGAGCTTCTGTAACTACATCCAACTTGTTGTGCAACTCATTGTCGGTATCTTGTGCCAACAAACTACCATTCATATAACGCAAGTCCATGTGACCAGTTAGGCTAGCAGCATCAAACTCTATGATACGAAGGTTTTTGTGTTGTTGTAAATAAACCAACGCTTCTGGTGTAAATGCAGGTGCAATAACAACCTCTACAAATTTGCGTTTGCTCTTGTCCTCATTGTTCAATTCAAAAAACTGCACTGTTTCAAAGGTCACCTTTTTATTAAATGCGATGATAGAACCAAATGCAGAAATAGGATCACCAGCCCAAGCCAATTGCAACAATTCTGCTTGATCGTCTCCTTCACAAAGTCCACAAGGATTGCTGTGTTTAATTACAGAACAAGCAGAACGAGTAGATTCTTTGATGGCTTCAATCGCTCCATTAATGTCTAGAATATTATTAAAGGACAAGGCTTTTCCATGCAAAACATTCAAATCATACAAAGAATTGTCTGCATTTTTTTCTTTGTAAAAACGAGCAGCTTGATGACTATTCTCACCATAACGCAAATCAATACCTTCTTCAAAGCCCAATCGCAAAGAATTGACGCCAATTTCTTTGTCCATTGTGGTAGCAATCAATGCATCGTAGTCAGCCGTATGATTAAATGCTTTGGTCATCAATTTTTTGCGAAAATCATAAGTCAAAGCCCCCTTGTGGCTTTTTAATTGTACCATCAACTCTGTATAATCCGAAGGTTGTGTTACTGTCGCTACATACTTAAAGTTCTTTGCAGCAGCACGAATCATGGTTGGACCACCAATATCAATGTTTTCAATTAGTGTCTCAAAGTCAGCTCCTTTTTTGAGGACTTCTTGAAATGGGTACAAGTTACAAACCACCAAATCAATAGGCTCAATATTAAGTGCAGCCGCTTCTTCGGCATCTTTTTCACGATCAAACAACAAAGCTGACTCGATGTTAAAAGAAATTGTTTTCATACGACCACCAAAAGCCTCAGGATTTCCTGTCACAGTAGAAATTTCTGTTGTTGTAATGCCTGCTTCCTCTAGTTTTCGTTGTGTTCCTCCTGTCGAAATAATCTCACAGCCTGCATCTGCCAAAGATTGTGCTAATTCAACTATTCCTGTTTTGTCTGAAACGCTAATTAAAGCTCGTTTAATCGGAATCAAAAGATCCATTGTTTGTTATTGATTTATGTGGTTTTGATAAAAAATTGTTCTTATGTTGTTATTAATAATAGTAGTTAGCGATGCTGCTACTTCGTGGTCGTTGATTTTTAGGTTGTATTTCTATCGCACGCAAACACAAAGAGCCTGTTTGAAGTATGCTCCAAACAGGCTCTATCTCGCCTAGTTTTATTCCCTATATACACATTGTATTAGGTTTATTTTTGTATCAACGATATACGTATTTTGAATGCCTGTTTTCATTGGTTAGCCTTCAATTAAATGTTTTGTCTTAAACTGTTGCCAGCTTCTTCGTTTTGATATGCTCTACAATATTTGTAAAGATAGTTAATCCTTCTCCCGCTTCGTTATGATTTGGATTATTTCGTTTAATTTGTCCCCAATTTGGATGATTGTACAAACTCAAATAAGCCTCTGGATGTGGCATCAATCCAAACACCTGTCCTGTTGGGTTGGTTAAACCAGCACAATTCAAATCAGCACCATTGGGATTCGCTGGATAATCTGCTGTTTCCGTACCATCTTCGGTACAATAAGTCAAACAATTTAGGCTTTCTGCCTGCACTTTTGCACGCATGGCATCATCCATAAAAATTAACTTACCCTCCCCATGACGAGCAGGCAAAGCAATCTTAGTTATTCCTTTCAAGAAAGGCGTTTTGGTCGTACTATTAACCTTACAATAAACCCAACGATCTTCAAACTTTCCTGAGTTGTTATTGCTCAATGTAGCTTCTGGCTCAAAGTCATGGTTCGTATTCGGCAATAGCCCCATTCTCACCAACATTTGAAAACCATTACACACGCCTAAAATATACTTACCATCTTCCAAAAACTGTTTAATTTCATCCAATAAAACGTTTCCAGAAGGTAATTTTTTAAACTTAATTTTATTAGAAACTACTTTTCCAGATGCCAAATCATCGCCAAAAGAAAAGCCACCAGGAAAGTTTAAAATATCATAATCATGAATAGAAACTTGTCCCAATAGAATCTCATTTAAATGGACAATTTCTGGTATCGCTCCAGCCAATTGATAAGCAGCTGCCATTTCTTCTTCACAATTGATTCCGAAGCCTGTTATCACTAAAGATTTTACTGTTGTCATGTTATTTTTCTATTTATTACAATACCAAACCTCCTGCCCAAGCATCTAGTAGGGTTTCTGTTGGTAAATCAATCAAGTTATTATTATTAGAAGTAATGTTAATTGTCTTTTCAGCGGTTACTTTTCCTAAGTAGTAAGCCTTGTCGCCCAAAATAGCCTCAAATGCCGCTTTATTCTCTGGACGAATAGACACTACAAAACGAGAATGTGATTCAGAAAATAGTTTTACCAAATCTGTCCAATCACCTAAAGCATCCAAATTAGCTTCCAATCCAAACTCGCCTCCAAAAGCCGACTCTACCAAAGCAACTGCTAGTCCACCATCGGATAAATCATGACTTGATTCAATTAGGTTAGCCGCATTCGCTTTCATAACATTTAAGTACAGTTCTTTAGCCGCTTCTTTGCGTACTTTAGGTACATTTGCCCCTAGCTCGTTGTACAAGCTATAAAACTCTGAAGCACCTAATTCATCATAAGTTGTTCCCAATTGATAAACTAAATCTCCTGCTGCTTTGAAGTTCGACGTAACTGTTTTTCTAACATCGTCTACCTTCGCTGTCATTGAGTACAAGATTGTTGGCGGTACCGATATTTTAACACCATCTGCTTTGAAGTCATTTTTCATACTATCTTTGCCCGATGTTAGAGGAATATCGAAATAAGTTGCCATATCATTCAATGCTTCACACATCTGAACCAATTTAGCCAATTTCAATTTTCCATCTGGATTACTGACTTCGTGATACTCTGAATCAGGTACACAGAAATTGTCGTTTACCGACCAAAAAATACCATCATCCGACTTTGTATTTGGCAAACTTCCTCCTGCTGAAATAATTTGACGCACGGCTTCATCAAAAGCCCCTGCCGACATTTCATAAGCATCAATATCGCCGTATCTAGGCAAAATTCCGTTAGAAACAGCCACCCCTTCAAAGCTATTGAACCCAAAACGCATAATTGCAGCATCTTGTGGTGCTTTTCCTTTGGGTCCCATCAACGGTTTGATAATTGTTTTACCTTTTACCTCATGATCGTACTGACGAATAATAGACTCTCTAGAGCATATATTTAGACTTCCCATTAATTGAACCAATACCTCATTATAATTCTCTATCGTTGGCAAAGTTGGTTCTTTTAAAGAAGGCTTATCCCATTGTGCATACATCACTTTTTGAGGATCACCTTCATGTAGGAATTCCATATCCAAATAAGCTACTTTATTATCATTGTAGCGAATATCCAAATAACCATTGTCTGTAAACACTCCAATGTCGGTCAATTCCACCTCCATTGCTTTGGCCATTTCAAACAAAGGCGCTACTTTATCCTCCTCAATAACCAATGACATTCGCTCTTGAGATTCCGAAACAAAAATCTCCCAAGGTTTTAATCCTGCATATTTTAAAGGCACTTTTTCTAGGTGTACAATAGCTCCTCCAGAAATAGTTGCTAATTCACCAATAGAAGAAGACAAACCACCAGCACCATTGTCGGTACTACACTTCACCAATCCTTCCAAACAAGCTTTTACTAAAAAGTCTGCTACTTTTTTCTGTGTAATTGGACTTCCAATTTGAACTGCGGAAGATGGAGAATGCTCATCAATTTCTATAGAAGAAAACGTTGCACCATGAATACCATCTTTCCCCACACGTCCACCTGCAACAATAATTCTATCTCCAGCATCAATTGGTTTCTCCCAAGATGGTTTTCCTTTGTAGTCGTAAGGCATTAAAGCACCTGTTCCACAATAAACCAAAGGTTTACCACTATAACGATCGTCAAAAACAACCGAGCCATTTACGGTTGGAACCCCAGATTTGTTCCCGCCATCTTCAATTCCAGACACCACTCCTTCCATAATTTGGCGAGGGTGTAATTGCCCCGTCAACAAAGGTTTGTCATAATCTGGATTACCAAAACAAAGTACATTGGTATTAAACAATAACTTTGCACCACCTACTCCTGTACCTAAGGGGTCACGATTATTACCCAATATACCAGTAATAGCCCCTCCGTAAGGATCTAAGGCAGATGGAGAATTGTGCGTTTCTACTTTCCAAACAAACAGCTGATCTTTGGTTGCTTTAACCACTCCAGCATTGTCAGAAAACACCTTCACCAACCACTTATTGTTGTTTGCTTCTAGACTTTCTTGAACCGTAGATGTTGTTCCTTTGATATACGTTTTAAATAGAGAATTGATGGTTTTCTCTTCTCCCGTTTCTGTATTTTTATAATGAATGGCAGCATTAAACTCCTTGTGTTTGCAGTGTTCTGACCAAGTCTGCCCCAGTATTTCCAACTCACAATCGGTAGGGTCTATTGGCAAACCTACTGCTTGACGTGCTTCTTTTGTCTTGTCATTATTATAATAACCAACAATGGCTTTCATCTCGGCTAAATTCAGAGCCAACACCTTTTCTTTCGACAATTGTACCAAATCCTCATCACTTAGATTCAAGTTAACAATCTCTGTCGTAGCATCCGTTGTCATTTTCACTTCAGGCACATAAGGTTTGAAACTCAATGTTCCCGTTTCGTCTTGATAAGCATAGGTAAAGTGATTGATCAAAGGATTTCCCAACAAGCGTTTGGCAATCAATTTCAACTCTCCTTCCAAAAGCTTTTCCTCAAAGTAATACACTACTTGCGTAAAAATTTGCTGTGTATTTACATCCGCTTCTATATTAAAGAAATCTACCCATGCCATTTGAGCAGACATCCCTTCATCATCAGTTACCCCTGGCAATTGAGCAATCGCAATACAAGATTGATAATCTGTCGGTGCATACAACTCATTAACCAAAATTTCATCTGTTACAACATCTTTAATACAACGAGTGGCATAGTCGTGTAGTTCGGCTGAACTTGCATTGTAGTTGATTGAAAAAAGCTTCGCGCTTTTTACCTTTCCTGTTGTAATCCCTAATTGTTTTAGGCATTTCTCTTCAACCTTTTTGCCTTTTACATCAACGATGTGTGGTTTCAATAAAACTTGAATAGAAGCAGTCATTATTTATGTTCTGTTATTAAGTTAATACTTCGTGGATTTTAGCTAAAAAACTAAAAACATCTTTGCATTAGTTTGACGAAGTAATGATTAAGTCTAACAATTACTTTGGTGCTCATAAACATGCATTTAGAACATTTATATTTCAACAAAGCAATTTATTAAGTGATTATGATTATCTATATAATTTTCTTATTCTTTGACAATTATCAATGAGGAACTATCCTATCTATCCAACAATCTATGTATTGCAAACATGATGTAACCTATTGCTACAACTACTTCAAAGCATTACGAATGTTTATAAACCACACAATTGGCGTGCATTCCTGCTCCTACAGATGCAAAAACAACAATATCACCTTTGTTGATTGTCTGACCATCCATAACACCTTTCATAATAAGGTCTAAGACAGTTGGCACCGTAGCAGCAGAGCTATTGCCCAACTTGTGCACCACCAATGGCATCATTTCTTCAGGATAATCCGAATAGCCATTTAGCTCATACAAACGCTTCAAAATAATCTTATTCATTTTCATATTCGCTTGATGCATGACAAATTTGTCTACATCTTCCAACTTCAATCCAGCTTTTGCCAAGCATTCATTCATAGCAGCAGGCACTTTGGTGACGGCATAACGGAAAACACCTTTTCCGTACATACGAATGTATTGTCCTTCTGTTTCTGGACGTAGAGAGTCTCCCATTTTCAAATAATCCGCCTCTCCCACACAATCAGAAACTGTCACATGAGACAAAATTCCTGTTGGTTCTTCGTCTTCTTCATATTCAACAGCCTCTAATATAGCGGCACCCCCTCCATCAGCAAACAACATCCCATCAATATCGTGCGGGTCGGTCATTCTAGAAACGGTATCCGCTCCAACAACCATAACGCGTTTTACATCACCTGATTTGATATAGTAATTGGCTTGAATAAATGCTTGCACCCAACTAGGGCATCCAAACAAAATATCATATGCCACACAATTCGGATTTTTGATCCCTAATTTTTGTTTTACTTTAGCGGCTAAGTTTGGTAATAAATCGGATTGAATCGTTCCGTAATTTACATCACCAAAGTTATGTGCCACAATAATATATTCTAGCGTTTCAGGATCTATTCCTGAAGATTCTATAGCCAATTTAGCCGCCTGAGTTCCCAAATCAGATGCCTTCACTCCTTTCTCTGCTACTCGACGCTCTACAATACCTGCCACTTCTTCAAACTTAGCGGTAATTGCCTCGTTTGTTTTAGTCATTCGTTCGTGGTCTTTATTAAAAAACGTATTGTTCCAAAAAGCATTATTTGCTTTTTTTATTTTTGGTAATACCGATCCACTCCCTATAATTCTTGAACTATATCTTTTCATGAAATTTTTTTTATTGTCTTACTTAATGTGATTGATGATAATGATTTGGTTACTCTTTGTAAGACGTTTAAATTCACGCTTACCACTACAAATTGTATTATAATACAATAATTTCGTTAAGAGCAAACAGCTACAAAATCACATTTATCCTCCTAAAAAACACTTTAAAGAGAGATCAAATTCATTAAGTATTGTTTTCAGAAACCATCCTCCAACATTGCTTCAAATAGCTTCTATTAAAAAATGTTCTACTAAAATACACACTACTTCTAGTCTGTTTCTTCTTTGGGATTTTGAGTAGATTTTAAATTGCAAATATACTATTTTAAACAAAAGATAGGGTTCCTTATTTGGGATAAAAAAAGGTTCCTTTTATCTATTCAAGTAGATCAAAATAGTGCTTGGTGTTTTTTACTGTTGCTAGAAACCTCAGAGTTAACAAAGCAAAACAGCAGAAATCATTGGCTATTAAATTAACAATTAGCTTTTTAAATACTGGAGAAGCAAATTTTGTTAACAATCAACAAAACTAGCAACCTATTTCTTTATAATACCTACTAATTGTTCGTTTAAAGCGATTTCGTCACAAAGCATGGATTCAACAACTTAATTATTTTTCAATAAATCATGATATCGTTAAAGAAAAAAGACTGTCTTTCGCAGACAGTCTTCTTCATTATTTTAGTACGTTCCTTCTAGTTCAGCGCTTGCTGTTTTCAGCGTAATCCTACGCTCTGCCGTAATTGTTCCAGCTATCTGTGCTTGATAACCTTGTTCTTTCGTTATCTCTAGGATTTTATCTACTTGACTTTCTTCGGCTACAACCAACATTCCGTTGCCCATATTCCAGTATAAATAAGCATCCTCAGCCGCTACATTTCCTAAGTCCATCAAGCGTTTCATAACAGGCAAAGGCTCAAACAAGTTGTCCAAGTCTGCCCCTACTCCATTCGCTTTTAGTACACGCTGAAAGTTATCAATAATACCTCCACCAGTAATATGTGCGACACCAGACAATGCTACGCCCGCCTTAATCATTTTGGTAATAACAGGGGTAAAAATCAAAGAAGGTGTCAATAAAGCTTCGCCCCAAGTAGTCTCGCCTTCGTATATTTCATTGTGCCAAGCATCTCCAAAGCTAGCTTGCATAATTCTGCGAATCAATGAAAAACCATTGCTGCGAAATCCTCGCCCTTTTAAAGCAATCACTTTATCCCCTGCTTGAACAGCAGTACCATCAAAGGGTTTTTCTAATTCTTCTGGTAAAATACCGATTGCCGTAGAGCACCAATTGAAATGCATTCCGTCACCATATCCACCAATGCGATTTCCCAATTCAGCAATTTCACCACCAGAAATACTCATGCCACAAAAGTCACAAGCTTCTGTTAGTCCCTTCATCAAGCTATTAATGGTTGCTCGGTCTAACTGATCGACATCTATGATGTTGGAAATATTCGTAGGTTCAAAACCTGCCGTTGCTAGATCGTCTGCTACCATTGCTACTAAATCAAAGCCTAAGGTATCGTAAATACCCGTACGTTCTGCCAGCTCTATCTTGGTACCAATACCATCGGAAGCAATTCCGATGCGTTGATTGCCAAATTGAAGCATATTAGAGAAAACGCCGTCAACTTTTAGTGCGGCAGCACCTGCCTTATTGGTTCTATTGGAGAAGGTCTTTTTAGCCCAGCCGAATGCATCTTTGGAACAAAGATTTCCAAGGTCGATATCTAGGCCACTTTTCTTTTGATTGGACATTTGTTAATGTTGTGAAAAGAAATGAAATGGTTTAAATTTATAGGCTCTGCCTAACTCTTTTTTTCTCTCCCTCTGAATTAAAGTGCAAAGGTAGCATTTTTATATCTAAAACAAATAATCGTTACCGAAAAATAATCCTCCAATTCATCAAAAGGAATAAAAAGCAGAAAAACAAACACATAAAACACTAAAAAGCAAACACATAAAACCACTCAACCTTTTCCTTAGTCTATTAAATTTATTAAATTAATATTAATTTTAAGACTTTAATTGTTTTTTATAACCACTTTAAATCGCGTATATTTGGGATTAACAAAATAACAATGTAGATTTGCTCGCAATTTTTTCCAAACCACTTAACTTTCCAAGATGAAAAAGTTGCTAAAAGAAGGACTCACCTTCGACGATGTTCTCCTCATCCCCAACTATTCCGAAGTTTTACCACATCAAACATCTTTGCGTACACGCCTAACCAAAAACTTGTGGCTGAATATGCCACTAATCAGTGCTGGTATGGATACGGTTACAGAAGCCTCTATGGCAATCGCAATGGCAAGAAATGGTGGAATTGGAGTTATTCATAAGAATATGTCCATACAGGAACAAGCTGAAGAGGTGATTAAAGTCAAACGCTCTCAAAATTTTGTAATTTCAAAACCTATCTATTTATCTGCCAACCACTACGTCTATGAAGCAGAAGAATTGATGGCTAAATACAAAATATCTGGCGTACCTATTACAAACGAAAATGGCACTTTGGTTGGAATTCTAACCAATAGAGACCTACGTTTCGAAACCAATCACAATCGCAAAATAGACGAAGTAATGACTAGAGAGGGCTTAATTACAGCTCCTGTAGGAACAACTCTAGAGGCTTCTAAAGCTATTTTGCAAAAACACCGTATCGAAAAACTGCCTTTGGTAGATGCGGATTTCAAACTCGGTGGATTAATTACCATCAAGGATATCGAAAAAGCAATCCAATATCCCAATGCTGCAAAAGATGAAAAAGGGCGTTTGTTGGCAGCGGCAGCTATTGGTACTTCTAAAGATACACCTGAACGTGTTAAGGCTTTAGTAGAGGCAGGAGTTGATGTTCTGGTTGTTGACACTGCTCATGGGCATTCTAAAGGTGTTATTGACCACTTGAAAAACATCAAAGCAGCCTACCCGAATGTAGATATTATCGCTGGAAATGTTGCAACACCTGAGGCAACAATTGCTCTAATTGAAGCTGGTGCCGATGCTGTAAAAGTTGGTATTGGTCCTGGTTCTATCTGTACAACTCGTGTGGTTGCAGGTGTGGGGGTTCCTCAAATTACAGCAATTGAGGATTGTGCCGAAGCAGCCAAATCTTATGGCATTCCTGTTATTGCAGATGGAGGATTAAAATACTCTGGTGACGTAATCAAGGCATTAGCTGCCGGTGCTTCTACTTGTATGATGGGTAGTATGCTGGCTGGTTGTAAAGAGAGCCCCGGTGCTATGGAGTTGTACCAAGGTCGTAAATTCAAAGTTTACCGAGGGATGGGATCGATTGGTGCCATGCAAAAAGGAAGTAAAGATCGTTATTTCCAAGAAGGGAAAACAGAAGAGAAAAAATTAGTTCCAGAAGGAGTAGAAGGGCGTGTTGCTTACAAAGGAGAAGTAGCCGATACTTTGTTCCAACTGATTGGTGGTGTACAACAAGGTATGGGATACTGTGGAGCTAAAGATATCGAAATGTTGCACGAAACTGCACGTTTTATGCGCATTACAGGTGCTGGCTTAAAAGAAAGTCATCCTCATGATATCTATATTACTAAAGAAGCTCCTAATTACAGTGTTCGTTAGAGTTGATCTAAGTATGCTGTGTTATAGGTTTTAAAAAGCAAATGTTCCTTTATTCATCATCTTAAACTTGTTAATTTTCAACAGGTCATTGTCATAATTATAAAAAAATGAATAACCACGAGTTAATTCTAGTATTAGATTTTGGAGGTCAGTACAATCAATTGATTGCTAGACGTGTCCGAGAATCAAAAGTATATTGTGAAGTTTTACCTCACAATGCTGATTTAGCTACTATTACAGCTAAAAACCCAAAGGGAATTATTTTTACAGGTGGTCCTAGCATTGCTTACGAAGAAAATGCACCGTCTGTTGATCCTAAGATATTTGAGCTAGGCATTCCAATTTTAGGAATATGTTATGGTGCTCAATTAACTGCCCATCTTTTAGGAGGAACGCTAGAAGCTGCTCAAAACCGTGAGTATGGGAAAAAGGAACTGGAGGTGGCTGGAGCCCATCCTATCTACAAAGGGGTTCATCAGAAAACAGTTTGTTGGATGAGTCATACTTATCATGTGACCAAACTACCTAGCGAGGATTACAAAATAATTGCTCAAACAGATCACTGTCCAATTGCTGCGTTTGCCAACGACAAAGACAAGATTTATGGTTTTCAATATCACCCTGAGGTTGTGCATACCACAGAAGGTAGACAAATGCTAGAGAATTTCTTGTACGAAATCTGTGGTTGTCAAGGAGATTGGATCATGAGTAATTTTGTAGAAAACACCATTCAGCAACTAAAAGAAGAAATTGGTGATCGCAAAGTCTTGTGTGCCTTGTCTGGTGGTGTTGATTCGTCTGTGGCAGCCATGCTAGTGCACAAAGCGGTTGGACATCAATTAACTTGTATCTTTGTGGATAATGGCTTATTGCGTAAAGATGAAGGTGATTTGGTTGAAAAAGTATTTACAGAACAATTTGATTTAAATTTAATTCGTGTCAATGCACAAGAATTGTTTTTAAGTAAATTAGCTGGTATCACCGATCCTGAGACAAAACGTAAAAATATCGGTGAAACATTCATCCGTGTTTTTGAAGCCGAAGCGGATAAACTAGATGGCGTAGAATTGTTGGTACAAGGAACAATCTACCCAGATGTTATTGAAAGTGGTAGCGAGCATGCCGCTGTTATCAAAAGTCATCACAATGTAGGAGGTTTACCAGAGGATATGTCTTTTACTGGTGTTATTGAACCTTTGCGTGACTTGTTTAAAGATGAGGTGCGAGAAGTTGGACGTGAACTAGGTTTACCAGGTCATGTTGTAGATCGTCAACCATTCCCTGGTCCAGGTCTCGCTATTCGAGTTATCGGAGACATTACAGAAGAGAAATTGGATATTTTGCGTGAAGCGGATTGGATTTACAGAGAAGAGATTCGTAAAGCTGGTTTGGCGAAAGAAATTTGGCAATATTTTGCAGTCTTAACAGGAATTAAAACAGTCGGTGTGATGGGAGATGAACGCACCTATAACTATACCATCGGATTACGTGGTGTCACAAGTTTGGATGGTATGACTGCTGATTGGGCTAGAATTCCTTATCCTACTTTAGAAGCTATTTCTACTCGTATTGTGAATGAAGTACAACATGTCAATCGTATCGTTTATGACATCACGTCTAAACCTCCTGCGACCATCGAGTGGGAGTAAAAAATAAATTTTAAAGCAAGTTTCGGTCGAAACTTGCTTTTTTTTTATATGCTTATCACTACAAAATTCCAACCTTTTACCAATTTAGTTGTCATAAGTGTAGTTGCTGCATGTCATCCAATATCCCTACTCTTCACACAACAAAGTTTTCTAATTCACCGTTCTATTAAAAACGCTCTTACAAATCTATCTCCTAAAAAGGATAAAACATTCCATCACAAGACAATATTATTCATTTGATAGTAGTGGTTTGGGATAAGTAACTTTCTTATTATCATCTTTTAATCAGCCCTTTTACCTAAGATTATCGTCCAACTAAGTTCACTTTTGTTATTTTTTAATCATAAAGTAATAAAAAGTAAATAATCACCCTCCACTATTCCTTCTCAATTTCTTCCCAATTCTATCTATTTTTTAATGCTTAAAATATATTTTATGAAATATACTTTACTGTACTTTCTTGCCTTTATGCCATGGTTAAGTTGGGGACAAACAACGCTATCCAAAACTCCTATAACAGTCGTTCCCACCACAACCTCTACTTCTGAAGCCATACGAACTGTTCCTTCAGATATAGAATTATTAAAAAAAGAACTAGATGGGACGTTTTATGTCGAGACCAACCTAGCCAATTATCAGGTACTTTATACCCAGAGCTTGCTAGAAACGATAAAAGCTTCCCGAAAAGCAACCGAAATAGTTCGGTTGAATTGGGATAATTATGTTACGATTGTCATCTTCCCCCTTAGTCATACTCCTGCTTCTATATCTTCTAACCCAACTAAAAGCGAATAATAATATGATGCATTTATACACTAGAAAAATAATATTTACTCTATTGTTGAGCACCTTCACTTGTTTATTTGCCCGTGCACAGAACGATTGTGGATCGGCAGTAGCCGTCACGGACTTAACAGGTTCAACCTGTGCCACGAGTGCTCCAAGTACTACGAATGCACTAGGAGCAGGGTCTTGCGAAGAAGGAAATAACGATACATGGTTTCAATTTACAGCACAAGGAATTTCCGCCAATATAACAGTAAGCAGTACGGCCAATGGCTGGCGTCCAGAATTTTTGGTTGTATCAGGAACTCCTGCTAGTACCTGTGCGGGTTTTACAGAAGTATCTTGTAACGACCAAAATGGTAATTATACGAGTATTAGCGCTGCTACTACTCCATTAACAATAGGAGAAACCTACTGGATTGTTGTTTCTAGTAATAACGATAACAGCACAGGAACATTGAGTGTTTGTGTAGACAATCCTGCACCTCCACCTGGTTGTATCGATAATCAAGATTGTAGTAGCCCTGCATCTATTGCCTTAAACCCTACTGGTGGGGCAGATGTCTGTGTCAACGATTGTAATACAGGAGCTTCATTTGGTCCTGACTTTGCGGGAACCAATTGCTTTGATTTTCCTAACAATACCGTTTGGTATTCTGTTACTACTGATGCAACAGCAACCTCTTTGAGTGTTAATCTTACTAGTGCTACACTTAGCAACCCTGAATTTACAGTTTTTACAACTCCTGACTGTAGCAATTTTACAGTTATTGATTGTGTAGAAGGCACTGGTGGTTCGGCTAGCTCTAGTAATGTAACTGTTACGCCTAACACCACCTATCTAATTGCCATCTCAGATGCTACGGCAGATCAAGGGACTTTTGATTTATGTATCAGCCAAGATGTTGCCCCTTCTAGTTGTACAGACAACAACGAATGTACCTCTGCAGCGACAATTACTTTAAACGCTTCTGGAGGAGCTGCAGCCTGTGTTAATGACTGTAACAATGGAGCTACTGCTGGTCCTAACTTTACAGGAAACAACTGTTATGACCTTCCAAATGAAACCGTTTGGTATACCTTTACCACTGATGCAGCAGCAGCTACTTTAGATATAAACCTAACGAGTACCGACTTATCAACCCCTGAGTTTACCTTATTTACCAATAGTTGTGGACCTTTTACCATTGTCAATTGTACAGAAGGAACAGGAGGTAGTGCTGCTGCGACACAAATTAATATAGCGCCTAATACGACTTATATTCTTGCCGTATCGGATGTTTCAGGGAATACTGGAGTATTTGATTTGTGCTTGAGTCAAGATTTAGACAACAGTGCTTGTAATGTAGATAATAGGCTTGAGGTAACAAGCACTTCTATGGGGTCTCCTTTGACGGGACCTTTCCAAGCTGGAGAGGTTGTTACTTTTTGTTATACCATCAATTCTTATATTTCATCTACAACCAATTGCAATTATCTTCATGGCATTGTTCCTAGTTTTGGAAACTGCTGGGATCCTGTATCTTTCGATGCACAAGGTCAACCTACTAGTTTGCCAACGCCTTTGTCTACAGTTGGGGTTATTGGACCTTCAACAACAGGCCCTCCCAATCCTTGTGAGGGAGATTCTCCAGGTTCTTGGGCATGGTTTCCTGATGGAGCCGTAACCTATAACCTAACCACCCCCAACCCAACAGGATTAAATTCTGGAGATAATGTTGGAGCAGGTTGGTTCTTTTTAACTTCTTATGCTTCGCCTAGTGGTGATTGCAACACGCCAGAAACAGACCCTAACAGTAGTTACGGAGACAACAATTTTCCTCAATGTGCTGATCTTGGGGGCTGGCAAGTTTGTTTCTCTCTGCAAGTTAAAGACATTACTGCTTGTAGTCTAGGAGAAACAGATTGTAGTGTTTCTATGAAAACATTTTCAGATGGAGAAATTGGAGTTTGGGCAGATATTGGATGTACTGTTGATATACCAACTACATTTCCTGCTTCATTTGATTGCATTCTTTTGTCAACTGACTTGATAGAATTTAAGGGCAAACAAATCGGTTCCAAAAACTTCTTGAGTTGGACTATTGATAACACTCAAAACTTAGAGTTTTTCAGAATCGAAAAAAGTACCGATGGCATTAATTGGGAGACAACAGATATTGTTAATAGTGATCCTACTCAAAGAAAATATTCTTTTGTAGATCCAATTCCTTTTATTCCTACGACTTACTATAGGTTAAAAATTATAGCTATAGATGGTAGCATTACTCAGTCTCCTATTATTAGCGTACGTTCAGACAAAGAATTAGGATACAACTTAACCACAGAACTACATCCAAATCCTGCAAAAGACTATATTCAATTTGAGTATACTGGAAATGATTTTTCATCACCTTTACACATTCATATTGCTAATATGGTGGGACAAACTATGGTAGATTATTCTATTGGTCAAATGGACTTAAACGAGCCCAATCATATCAATACATCTACTTTACCTGATGGGATTTATTATATCAGTATCACACAAAGTGGTCTAAAATCAACTCAAAGAATTACGATTATTCGGTAAACCTTAGATACAAAACAGGCAAGGTCAACATAGACTTTGCCCGTTCTTTTATTTCCTAATTCACCCGAAACAAACGAAAAGCTACTCTCAATTGTATATCGTGAAAACGATTGTAATCTGAAAACTCTACAAAGCCAGATGCAGTACTGCCTATGTAAATGGTCTGTTTCATGTAATAATTAAAATAGTGCTTGTACAAGAGCTCAAATCGAAAACGCCCTTTGGTGTACGAAATCCCTGTCAAGGCTCCCACCATTACCTTGTTCTGATAAAACAAAAATCCATTGTTGAACCAAGGTCCTAAAATATTGCCCAACTCTACCCCTAAATGGAAACCTATGTTATTGGGCAAAGTATATTGCGCATCTATTGGTATAACCAAAATATGAAACCAGTATTTACTGTTTTCTGGATTTATATAAGCTTGCTTTATGTAATTTCCTTCGTGTCCTTTATACTGATATTCTATCCCCAGACCAAAAGAAAGGCGGTCATCAAATCCCAACCTAGCTCCAAAGCCTATGTCCAACCCTCCTCCTGGAAAATGCGTTTCAGCCGTAAAATTAGGTCTCGGCTTCTCTTGGGATACATATTGGCGATGAATTGACATATTTAAGCCTGTCCCTACTATAGCCTCTACACTAAATTGTGCCACAAGAGTATAGCTAAAAAAGATAAATAAGATGCTATAATATATTTTCATAACAATTGTAGTTTTATCGTGGGCAAGATTTAGAACCACTCATTAAAGGTGTTTGTAAATAAGATGAACAGTAGTCAAATCGATAATCATTATCCGATTTTTCATTCCAGTAAATCAACAATCCATTGGGTCGTATATCATAGCTATAATTGATCTCACTAACATTGCCAACAGTTCCGCCTGTCCCATGACCAAAATTAGGGCTTTTAGTTTTATCATTGGCTTCTACTCCCCATCCTACATTCCAAGTAATGGTTGTTCGCTTGCGGTACCAATAATTTAAAAAGCCTCTGTACTGAGATTTGATGTGTACGTTAAAATAGCTTTTCACCTCCATTGGTGCTGCATTAATTAACACACTATAAGATAACTGGCTAGTTTTATTATCCACATTATAATAAGCATAGATTCGATGCTCTACACCAGAATACCCGTGCAATGTATGCCATATATCATTGGGATGGCAATATCGACTATTTACCAAATTAGCTTCCATATCTCGTCTAGGTACTACCCAAATGCCATTTTTTTCATCAGAAATAAGTTCTTTTTGTGCTTGTGCTAGTTTTTCCTCAGAACTATCTTCGATACGTATTATATGCGTATTGGTATATTTGACCAAGAAATTTGCAATCGATACTTCTCCATTGATGTTGAGCAGTGCACTCAAAAAGGGATGATAGCCCTTTATAGAAACAGAACTATCTGGTGTCATCCAAAGATAATCTTGATGTTGTTCTTGAAAGCGCTGATAGTCGACTCTATTTTCAACCTGTTCAAAATCTCTCTGAATGGCATCAAATGTCATCTTCATAGAGTGGAAGCCTATTTTCGATTGCCATTCGCTCACATCAATGGGCATTGGTCTATTAATGGCTAGACGAGTGGCATCAAATTGTTCTTGAGAGGGGAAGTGCAAGCGACCGTCAATCAGACGCACCTCACTTAAAGAGGGGATGGGAAGATTTGGTAAAGGTTCTTTTCTTTCGCAGGCAGTAAATGCACCAACGATAAAAAATAAAGCAACAAAACGAGCTTTCATAATTGGGACTATTTGGATGATTTATAATTACATATCCATCCAAACTTATAAAAACAAACTGTTTTCACAAAATTATCCAGCACAAAAAATATTAAAAAAAAATAAAATGTAAAACATTGTAAACGAGTGTAAACAAATGTAAAACAATGTAAATTTTTCAAAAAAAAAAGCAAAATCTACTACAACAGATTTTGCTTTTTCTCTAATAATTATTTGTATTATTCAAACTATTTTTTGCTAGAAACAACCCCTGCTAAATGTTCTTTTGCCGCTTGAATTGGAATAGCAATGCATCGTTTCTCCATGTAAGTCATCATTCGATCAATCAATTCTTGTACTTCATGATCCAAAGAAGAAACTTCGTTCTTAAAAACAGACGTTAAAGCATGTTGACGAATCGCCTTGATTTGCGTCGGAACTTCCTTCAAAGCTAATTCTACCTGCCTACCTTTATAAATTTTTCTAAACTCAGCGACACGTTCTTTGATAATTGCCTGAACATTAATGACCTCTTTTTCTCTAAATGCTAAGTTTTCGTTTACCAACTCTTTCAATCCATCAATTTCAATATAAGTTGTTGGATAGGTTTCTGCAATTACTGGGTTAATATTATTAGGTATAGACAAGTCAATCAAAATTTTCTCATCTGTTTCCCCTTGCAACAGCTTTTCGTATAATTCGGGAGTAATGATAGCTTCTGTTGCTCCTGTACAAGCAATTAAGATATCAAAACCTTTGTCATATTGGGGCAGTGCATCCAATGTAAATGCCGGACCTTTGCCCAACATTTTTGCTAAAGTAACTGCATTGGGTTTAGAACGATTAAACACCGTACAGTTTTGAAAACCATACTTTAACAAAAACTTTCCAACAAGCGTATTGGTTTGTCCTGCTCCCACAATTAAAATACGAGCATCTCTAGGGGGATTTTTAGCCAACAATTGGCGAATAGCCAAAGAAACAACGGATACTGCTTTCTGACCAATTCGAGTAGTCGAATAAACCTTCTTGGCAGATTCCACTGCTAGTTGTACTGCCATACGGATAGAATCCCCTGTTGCTCCAACTTTGCAGCAACGCTGATAAGCCTCCCTTAATTGTCGTAAAATCTCTCTTTCTCCAATTACTAAAGAATCTACAGACGAAGCAACCTCTAACAAATGAGTAATGGCAGCATTCCCATAATAAATACTTGCAGAATCTTTTAATTTAATATTAGCACTTAAATTAGGATAGACAACTGATTCAAATTTCTCTAAAAAACAATCAGTTAAAGGTTGTGCAGATGTGAAGAAAAACAAGACACGATTACAGGTAGCCAAATATAACAATTCGTCCATTCCAAGGGCAGTTTGGATGGCTTGTAATTTTTGTTGAAGGGCACATTCACTATCTAAATTAGGCAATACAAAATTACCAATATTTTTAAGTGGTGTGCTTTTGTGCGTGATAGTTAATATTTTGTAACTACTTAGTGTGTCCATGTATGTAGTAAAGTACGGATGTTAACTGTTGTATAACTTGTGTTTGGTTCTTTATCTTAGAACACAAAAGTACAAGAAAATATACATTTTTCCTGTCATTTTTATGTCAGTTCGCTAGAAGCTATCCTTATTTAAATTTATTCTAATCAAATAACCTTGCTTCTATTCCAAAATATACAAAATTCTTTTCTATTTTGGTCTCTAATATTGATTTGAATGTTCATTTAATCTCCTAGAGTGCTATTCTGACATTAATATGGCAGAAACTTCTATTTCTATCTTCAAATCAGGATTTATCAGGCGACTCACTTCTACCATTGTAGCTGCTGGTTGAATATCTTTGAAGACGGCTCCATGCGCTCGACCAATTGCTTCCCACTCGTCTATATTGGTAACATACATTCGAGTTCGAACAACATCTTTTAGAGACGCTCCTGCCTCTCCTAGTGCTTGTTCTATTTTTTCTAAAATAAATTTAGTTTGTGCATACGCATCGTCTTTTCCAATCAACTGATCTCCATCCATTGCTGTTGTCCCTGCCACTTCTACTATATTTCCAACTCGAACAGCTCGGCTATATCCTACCGTTTTCTCCCACTTTGTACCAGATTGAATTTTTTGTCTCTTGTTCATCATCATTATCATCTTTAATTGTTAAGTATAAAATCACAAGTAGTTGACACTTGTCAATTCCTAGTTTTTTATGCATACATGGCTCATGCCTACTATTCTTCTATAAATCATTAACAAAAAGTTAAAAATTAAACAAATGTTCTAAAATTAAACAAACATTCAATTTTGGTGTAATTTTAGGTTACTCAAACCATAGTAGCGCAACAAACTTTTTTGTAAAACCTTTCTCTATTATAATAGTAGTTCGTTGATTAGCTCCCTGCGGTCGTGAGATCGCTATCGCTTAGTTGTTTGCTTTTTTACCAAAAAGATAAAAAAGCACATTTATATTATTTTGATAATCAAAATTTTAACACAAAACGCAATAAAACCATAACTTATTAATTATCAAGCTAATAAAATCTTCAACGAACTGTTGTTATAATCAAGAACAGTTTAAAATTTAAGATACTATGAGCATAAAATTATCATTTCTGCTTTGCTTAATTTTTTTTCTCTTAGGCAATAGTTTTACCAATACCATTCAAGCTTCCGCAGTCCCTGTTATCAAATCCAACACTTCTACATCAAAGCAATTCAATCATAAAAAAAAGCAATTGAAGCGAAAAAGACGAAAGGCAATAAAAAAACGAATTCAATATTTTAAAGAAAAGCAACTGACTCGCCCCAATTCGGATGTGACACATACTCTACTTGTCATTGTTGGAATAGCTTGGTATCCCATTGCGATTGCATTGCTAGTCACTGCACTTGTTTTGGGGATTACGCCCCTACTTGTTGCCGCTATTATCATGTTATGTTTACCATTGCTTTTGTTTCTAATACTTGGGCTTATACTCATCATTGGATTAGCTACTTCAGGAGACTGGTGCTAGATTTATCAAGATAACGTTTATCAATCATTTACAAAACGATAACGACACCACCAATTATTAAAAATATAAGCCATTTCCCTTTAAGAATGATTATCCGCTTTGTATTTTTCGTAACAATATTTTGTACTTTCGACGTTCAAATAAAAATAGATTATGAATTATAAAGTACTAGGACTCATGTCAGGGAGTTCTTTAGATGGTTTGGATATTGCATATTGTTCTATCAATTGGGAAAATCAACAAGTAAAAGAATGGGAATTATTGGCTTCCGAAACATTAGATTTTTCGGATATGTGGAAGAGTAGGCTTCGCAATTTGCCCAGCCAAGATGGGCTTATTTTTGCCAAAACACATACTTATTTTGGGCACTATATGGCCGAATTGGTTCAAACGTTTATTCAAAAACACCACTTATCAAATATTGATTTTATCGCCTCGCATGGGCATACAATTTTTCACAACCCCAATCAGCGGATTTCTATTCAGATTGGCGATGGAGCTGCCCTTGCTGCCAAAACAGGTATTACGACCATTTGTGACTTTAGAACCCAAGATGTTGCGTTGGATGGAGAAGGCGCGCCTCTAGCTCCATTAGCCGACCAATATCTTTTCAAAGGCTACGATTTTTATCTCAATATTGGAGGGATAGCCAACTTATCCGCCAATATCAATAACAAATGGGTAGCTATGGATTGTTGTCCTGCCAACCAAGTTTTAAATGCTTTGGCGCAAGAACTAGGAGCAGAATATGACGATAAAGGTATTTGGTCTAGTCAAGGCATCGTTGCTCAAGGACTATTGGAACAAGTTGCCAATTTTGACTATTACACTCAATCCTACCCAAAATCACTGGGCAACGCGTGGATTCGGCAACAAGTTTTACCACTTTACTTAGCAGCATCTTTTTCATGGCAAGACAAACTAGCCACTGCCTGCGAACATATTGCTATTGAAATTGCTACCTGTATCGAACAAGTACTTCAAAAGGAAGCATTTTCAAAACAAAACTACAAGGTTCTAGTAACAGGTGGAGGCGCATTTAATGAATTTTTAATGGAGCGCATCAATGCTTATTGCAATCGCCATGCTGAAGTAGAATTATTTCTACCTGATGCTTCTATTATTTCTTTTAAAGAAGCCATTTTGATGGCATTGTTGGGTGTCATGCGCATAGAAAAGACCAGTAACAGCCTAAAAAGCATTACAGGCGCTCGAAGAAACACTATAAATGGTGCAATTTACCAAGGTTTGTTGTAAGTTTCTAAAAAAGAAAAGAGCCGCAGTTACTCAGGCTGCGACTCTATCATTCATAACTTCTATCTAGCAATCAATAGAATAGATTATAAATACTTATTAATCATTTAGTTTAAATCTTACTGGCAAATTATAACGAACTCTTACTGGTCTTCCACGTTGTTTTCCTGGCGTCCATTTTTCAGGCATTTTGTTCATTAGTTTTATAATTCTAATGGTCTCTTTGCCTAATCCTCCTCCTGGGTCTCTTAGAATTTTAATATCTCCTACCGAACCATCTTTGTTAATAACAAAACTCACCGCAACGGCTCCTTCTATGCCCATATCACGAGCCATACTTGGATATTTAATATTCTCATAAATAAAGCTCAATAATTTTTTATCGGCACAGGCTTTTTTCGCTTCATGATTTCCTGTTTGTTCTTCACATCCTGGAAATCTTGGCATTTGATCTGCAATCAGAATAATATCATCATTAGGTGCTGGTTCTTCTGGTTCTGGCTCTGGTTCTATTGCGATAACTGGTGGCAATTCTGTAGCATTTGGGTCGGTTGGACCTGTATAAGTACTAGGAGTTGGACTCACATCTATAATAGGTTCTTCTGGCTTTTCTGGTTCGGGTTCTGGCTCATCTGTTGGCTCAAAAGTTAGCGCAGGTTTAGGAGCTGGTGGCGGCAAAGCTGGTGGCAATTTAGGTTTGTCTTGAGAAGTTGGTGGCACCTCCATTTCGATTTCTTCTAGCTCAGGAAAAAATTCTGCCAATACTTGCTCACTCGTAAACTGTGTCCAAGCAAACGCAATCAATACCACGGCTACCGCTGAAGCAAAACCTGCTAACTTTATATTTTTAGTATGTTGATGAATATCTACTGCGGCATACTTCCGAACCAAAGGAGAATCATTCTTGTTTCCTTCTGTTTTGATTTTTAATGCCTGTTGATTCATATAAGTCTTTGTGGCAAAAATTCCCAAGTAGATGGCTACTCCTACAGCAGCAAAACCTAACAATACCTGTCCCCCACTCAAAATTAGGGTTGATGTAGCAAATAATGTATTCATAATGTTTAGAATTGTTTGGACCATAAACTCCTAGAGCTTATAGTCAATTTAATGTTAAAAGTTTAGTTTTAGGCATGGCAATGCCCTTTAGCTATAACACCCATTGGGTTATGCTTTTAGATATAATTACAAGTATGTTGTGGTGAATATAAATATTGGTGTGTAAAGTAGGGTGAGCCTTTTGCCCACCACTTATACTTTATGTTTAGAAGCATGAAAATTTGCTATCTCATTGATTTTTTGACAAACCTCAAAGCCAATGTGAATCCTCGTCAAATTTTATCCTCTTGTAGTAAGTAATAAAATACTATCTAAAGTAAACTAGCATTTAATAGTAGCATTTGATTATATAGATGTTGCCATTTTCTATTTTGGTGTGTCTAGATTATTTTTTTTCAAAAAAAAGTCGCCACCCAATAATGGATAGCGACTTTACTACTGATTATAAATCAGTTATACTAAATTCATTGTAGTTCCCTTATTCCTCTTCATCTTTTTCTGCTGGAGTCTCGTTAGAAACATTCTCTTTAATCTCCTCATTTTTAGCAGTTTCAGATACTTCCTCTGTCTTATCTTGTTGCTCTACAGTTTCACTTGGTTGCTCTTGCTGCTCAGCAATAGCTTGTTCTGCCACTGCTTTTGCTTGTTCTGCTGCTGCCTTAGCCTCTTCTGCCTTTTTAGCCGCTGCTGCCGCCTCTTCTTTGGCTCTTCGAGCTAAGTTTCGAGCATGCTTTGTTTCCAAATCTTTCATAGTCGCATACATATCCTCTAACTTCTTACTTTTAGAATCAATGCGTTCACGAATAAGTTTTGCTCGTACCTCTCTTAGTTGTGTTTCTAGTTGACTCACATCACCCGAGTTGATTTTATCATTTTGGATAGACAATTCTTTTTGATCTCTTCCAATAGATTTTTCCATTTTATCAATAGCACCTTTTAACCCTTCTATACGGCGAGTAAGGCGACCTTCAGGAGAACTATTAGGAGAGCGTTTAGCTTTTACTTTTTTAAAGGCACTGTCTATTCGATCCCAAAGTTTTGATCGAAGAGTTCTTGTTAATTTAGAGTTTTTAAAATTTTGCTGAAGTGTTTTGAGCTTATCAAACACCTTTTGCAAGTCAGCTCCTTCTTGCTCAATTAGTGCTTCAATAGGTTCTAAAACTGCCAATAATTTATTATAATTTTCTGTTGCCTCTGATTCAAACTTAGCATCTTCTTGAGAGCGCATTTTTTTCAGTTGAGCAAATAACTCATTGGTTCTATTTCTAAGATTATTAGTATGCTCCCTAAATAAGTTTTGCTCACTAACTTGCATTTGAACCTTTGCCCAAAAATCTTTCATACGTTCCCACATATCTTTCGAGTAAGATTTCAACCCATCGACCTGTTCTTGCAACTCCTCTAGTTCTACTTGATAGTTTTTGTACAATTTGGTAGACAAAACGATAAAAATCCATTCTGTTTGTGTGCGTGCTAACAACTCTGCTTTGTCTGTGCTAATCCCTTCTGGGAGCAAGCTAGTACTAGCAGACAGTGCCATCTCTTGCGCTTCTACTCCTTCAGGAAAAGCAACGGCTTCTCCTTTTCGCCATTGGTCCATCAAGGCTTTTGCAAATTCCTCTGATGCTACCTCTCCTTCGAAAAACCAAGATTTCACTTTGTTTGTTTCAGGATTTAACTCTAAAGCGATCAATACTTTTTGAGCATTTTCTTCAGTACCTTTAGTTCCCCACAATACAAGTTTTGTTTTCATAACAGTCCTTCTTTCCGTAATTTATAATCAAGGCCATTTAGCAGCCTTTTTGTACAATGTATATTTAATTTTCTCTCCACATCTATGCCAATATAGATGTTCGTTTATCATTATAACAAATCCGTATGATAAATGGTTCGTCCTCTAATTTAAGCTTTCTTTTGCAAAAAAAGAGGCCACTTGCCTTAAAAAAAGAACAAGTGGCGATATTTTTATTGTCGTTTAGAATTTATGATTTCTACTAAATTATTTTTTTTACAGATTTAGTAACTAACACCCAAGGCTTTAAGTGTATCAAAGTCTAATTGACCGATTGGAAGACCATTATCTTTTTGAAACTTCACCAAAGCCGCCTTTGTCAATTTTCCCATTACATTATCAATTGGTCCTGGATCATAACCTCTTGCTTTCAAAGCAGCTTGAATTTCTTGTACTTTAACCGCATTAATTTTATTTTGACATAAAACCTCTCTCCACTCAGAGAAACCGCCTGCTTTTACTAGACGACGATTAGAAACCGTTCTATATTGAGCAGGTACCTCCGTCACCTTTGTTTCGGCTGGTTTTACCATTACTGTTTTCTTCACAGTTTTGTATTCTGCTGGAATTTCAATGGTTCTAGTTTCTGATGGGCGAACAACGATGGTCTTAGTAATCGTTTTGTATTCTGCTGGAATTTCAACTCTTCTTGTTGTTGGAGGCGTTTCCACCACACGATCTTTGGTCGTTTTATATTCAGCAGGGATAACCACCTCTTTGGTTGTTGGAGGCGTTTTCATAATTGTTTTTGTAACCGTTTGATATTGTGCTGGCACTTCAACCAAACACCAAACCAAACAATCCTCAGGGTCTTGCGACAAACAATTTTTGTCACCTTTCCGTTTAACCCATTTTGTAGAAGCAGGAGAAATTTCGATTTGTTCGGTTACCGTTTCGTAAACGGCTGGTACTTCAACCAACTTAATTTCCTCTGGACGAACCATGATTTGAGTCTCAACATCTTTATAAGTAGCCGCAACAGGTTCTAAGCGAAAAGAAGCTGGTTTAATTTCAATTTGCTCTGTAACCGTCTCATAAACTGCTGGAATAATTTCTAAGCGAGTTGAAGCTCCTTTTACTTCAACTTGTTCGTCTACTTCTTCAAATTGAGCTGGAACAATTTCTAATCTTTGTGTTGCCTGTTTCGTTAAAACCTCTTCTGTCAGATTTTCATATTCATCAGGAATCATACATTTGGCGTAGCATTTTCCTGGTTCAGCATTAGGCGGATAATCTTGTGCTATAATTTTACTAGAAAGAAATGGAACCACAAGTAAGGCCGTACAGAGAATGTAAGTTATTCTTTTCATATTATTAAGATGTTTCATAAATTTAATTCAGGGATTTTATTGAACAATAACATTAGTAAAATCACAAGTTTAACTACTGAAAGTATAGAACTATTCGCCTACTAATCAAATAACAATTATTATTAATATATGCAAACTTATTACTTTTTTATCATATTGGCAGGTTTATTCTTGCCAAGAACTGCTTTTTACCGAATCTTAATTTGAAATGCAGCTTTTTAGACAACAAATTTAGGATAACAAGCAAAATATTTAACAATTTCTTTGCGCTGCATGCTATGTTCTTGCCATTTAGAAATTGGTTTGGCTGTCTTATCTTGTAATAAAATCAAAATTTCCTCCTTCCCCATTTTATAAGCACGGTTGGCTTCTTTCCCTTCCAAAACCAAATAAGAAAGCTCATCGTCACTAATCTCTGGATATATTTGTTTAATTTTAGTCCGAACAGCATCCAAAAAACTCGCATCTATAGGTTTGTTTCTAAGATCTACTTTTAGTAGCTTTCGCTCCAACAAGCTTTTGGACAAAAAAGAAAGCACAAAATCAGGATGTTCTTCAAAACCTTTTATAGCTGCTAAGATATCGATATCATCTAATCTATAAAAATACTCTACAATTTCATTGGCATTTTTTTTCAAATCCTTTGATGTTAAAGTTTGACTTAAGAAGTAATGCAATGTTTTAGAAATTGGTAACTCCACCCCGTTTTGACATAAATACCTTGCTCTCCGTACAATTTGGATTAACATTTCTCCAGCACAAATCACATTTTTATGCAAGTAAACTTGCCAGTACATTAAGCGTCGAGCAATGAGAAAATTTTCGACAGAATAAATTCCTTTAAACTCGATGACTAGTTTGTCTTCATGTACATTCAACATTTGCAACAAACGATCGTAACCTATGTTGCCTTCCTGAACTCCTGTAAAAAAGCTATCTCTTGTTAAATAGTCCATCCGATCCATATCCAATTGTCCAGAAACCAATTGATACAAAAATTTCTTTGGATATTTATTTTTAAAAATCTGAATAGCCAAATCCAATTGCCCCTCAAAAACCTTATTCAAACGCTCCATCAATAGCATAGATATTGCCTCATGATTAATATCTACCAACATATGCTCTAAAGAGTGCGAAAAAGGGCCATGCCCCAAGTCATGCAACAAAATAGCAATAATGACTGCTTCAGATTCTTCTTTTGTAATATCTACTCCCTTACACTTTAGTGTGTGGACGGCTTGCATCGTCAAATGCATCGCCCCTATCGAATGATGAAATCGATTGTGTGTAGCCCCAGGATATACATAATGTGTCAATCCTAATTGTGTAATTCTACGTAGACGCTGAAAATAGGGGTGTTCTATCAAATCTGAAATAATTCCTTTGGGTATTTCTATCAAACCATAGATTGGATCGTTCACAATTTTATATCCTAAGCTCATAATATTTATATTCCTTTACGTTTTTTTTAATACTCCGTTGATTTTTTAGTTTTCCTACGAAAAACGTAAAAAAGCATCTTGCATTAGTTTGATTATCAGCCTTTTAGTACAAAAGTCAACAAAAGCACATCTTACTGATAATCAAACTAATACGATTTTTCAACGGAGTAATGTTTTTTGGCATATTAATCTAATATAATAACAATCGTTCTGTAAAACCAAGTTGAAGGGGTAAGTTATCTCATAATATATAATAGAATTGGGCTAGCCACTTGCTATTTATAATGCCACTTATAATAAGATACATATATTGATCGCTCTTACTCTGTCTATTACTTATACTCCTCCCTTTAGGTTCATTATCTTAACTAAAATTGAACAGACACCTCCAAATATATCTTAACATAATGATGTTATACCAAATTATTGTTTTACTTTTAACAAAAAAAACAACTTTAATAACAAAAAACAATACTTTAAAAGAAATTTAATACGCAAACTCACCGCATAATTCTCAATCAATTATTTTTTAGTTTAAAATTTCTTTCTGCTTTTGTCCCAAAAGCACTTTTCTGTTTCCTATCGCCAATTTAGAAACAGAAGAGAGACCACACTTTTAATATACTAAACTATGAAAATTTTTACGGTCTTACTTCTACTCTTTTCTTTTTTTATTAGCTCTATCTTGTTTGGCCAAAATAGTTGGCAAGACATGATTCACGATCCTACTGCCAATTTTTATGATATCCAAAAAGCTTACGAAGATGAACTAGGCAATGTTCCCTATAAAAAAGGGTTGGGTATCAAACAATACAAACGTTGGGAATATTATTGGGAACATCGAGTCGATGAAAAAGGGAGATTCCCTGCCCCTGGACATGTCTTAAATGAAATGTCTAAATATTATAATACACATTCTAACAGCAGGAACTATACCGCTGGTTCTGGTAATTGGACAATACTAGGTCCTACTCCTACCCCAAACAATGGCACTGGACAATTAAACGGGAATGGTCGTTTAAACTGTATTGCTTTTCACCCTACAGATGCCAATACCATTTATGTTGGTGCGCCCTCTGGTGGCGTTTGGAAAACCACAGATAATGGAACTACTTGGACACAATATATTACAGGATTAACAAGATTAGGTATATCTAGTATTGTAATTCATCCAACTAACCCCAATACGATTTATGTAGCAACGGGGGATAGAGATGGGGGGGATGCTCCTGGGTATGGTGTATGGCGTAGTACAGATGGGGGACTAACTTGGTCTCCTCGCAATACAGGAATGGGTAATAGAACGATCAATGAATTGTTGATGGACCCAACGAACCCCAATATTATGATTGCGGCTAGTTCCAATCAACGCATTTATAGAACAACAGATGCTGGCGCTACTTGGACTTCGTCTGCTTCTTTAGGGCATAACCCTAAAGACATTGCCTATCATCCTACCAACTCCAACATTGCCTACGCTTCAGGAACAAGATTTCACAAATCTACGGATGGTGGTGTCACTTGGACTCGAATTACCAATGGCGTTCCTGGTGGAGTGCAACGAATTGCTTTAGCTGTTTCGCCCAATCAACCAGACTGGGTATACCTCATAGGAGGAGCGGGGAATGGCTTAGTGGGTATTTATCGTTCTACCAATAGTGGTACCTCTTTCACAACTCGAACTACCACTCCTAATGTATTAGATTATGCGATTAATGGTTCTGGTACGGGTAGTCAGGCTTGGTATGACTTGGTCATTGCTGCTGACCCAACCGATGCTAATACGATTTATACGGGTGGTGTTAATATTTGGAAATCTACTGATGGAGGGGCAACAATGAATTGTGTTTCTTATTGGGTAGGTCCTTCTGGTGGTGTTGATGGCGTTCATGCCGACCAACATGCCTTAGATTTTTCTCCTCATAATAACAATCTTTATAATGGGAATGATGGAGGGCTCTATCTTACGGTAGATGGTGGCACCAACTGGACGGATCTTAGTAGTGGTCTTGCTATTGCTCAAATTTATAAAATCGGCGTTTCTCAACAAACTCTTGATAAAGCAATCAATGGTTATCAAGATAATGGAACAGCTATTAACGAAGGAACTACTTTTGTAACCGAAATTGGAGGGGATGGAATGGAATGTATCATTGATCCAACAGATGATACGTATATGTATGGTGCATTGTACTATGGAGACATCAGACGCTCTACCAATGGAGGAACAAGTTTTGCGAGCATCTCTGGCCCTACTGGTGAAGGTGGAGGTTGGGTTACGCCTTATAAATTAGATCCCAATAATGCCAATAGGATGTTTGCGGGTTATGATGATATCTGGCGCAACGATGCCGTTCGTACAGGGACAGCATGGACTCAGATTTCTAATTTTGCCAATACTTCTAATATGGTCGATTTGGCGATCGCTCCTTCTAATAGCAATGTACTATATGCCTCTAAAGGAGGTAGTAGCAACTTCTACCGTACCAACAACGCACTCGCTGCCTCTCCTACATGGACAGACTTAGATGCTAACCTGCCTGCTAGTGGAACACCTAGAGATATAGAAATTGACCCAACAGATCCTACTCATTTATTCATCGCTTTAGGTAATAATATTTATGAGTCAACCAATAGCGGAGTTAGTTGGACAGATGTTTCGGGAACACTTCCCAACATATCTCTAAACACAATTGTCATTGATGCTGAAAGTCCTGTTGAGGCCATGTATGTTGGTATGGATGTAGGAGTTTATTACAAAGACAACACACTAGCAGATTGGGTACTTTACGCAACAGGCATTCCTAATGTTGAGGTAACAGAATTAGAAATTCACTACAACAGTGCTCAATGTAAAAGTATGCTATATGCTGCAACATACGGACAAGGATTGTGGAAAAGCGATCTTAAAGATCCTGGAAATGTTGCTGCTTTGGCTTGCTTTGAAACCTCTGCTACCAATGTTTGTATGGGAGAGCCTGTTACTTTTACAGATAATTCTTCTTATACTCCTACTTCTTGGACATGGACCATTACGCCAGCTACATTCACTTTTGTTGGAGGTACCAATGCCAATTCTCAAAATCCACAAGTAAGTTTTACTGCTGCGGGGACTTACAATGTACAGTTAAATGCAAGCAATGCTACGGGAAGTGATTTAGAAACTAAGAATGGCTACATTACAGTATCAAGTGCAACCAATGCTTCTTCATTCAATAACGATTTTGAAGCCGAAGCAACTTGCGCAACTACTAGTGACTGTGGAGCAACAACTTGTCCACTAGCTAGTCCACTATGGTCTAATCTTACCAACGGCACAGATGATGATATTGACTGGCGAATAGATAGGGGCGGAACTCCTTCTACTGGTACAGGTCCTTCTGTTGACTTTAATCCAGGTACTGCAACAGGAAATTACGCTTACTTGGAAGCATCTAGTTGTAGTGGTCGTACAGGTATTCTTCAAACAGCTTGTATGACTTTAGATCAAAATTATGATTTTGTATTTGGACACCACATGACAGGCAATGCTGTTGGTGAACTTCATTTGGATATTCAAATTGGAGGTGTTTGGACTTTAGATATAATGCCAGCCATTAGTGGCGACCAAGGGAATGCTTGGCGAACAACAAACATTAGTTTAGCACCATATACAGGCCAAACCGTAAAACTTAGATTTAGAGGAATTACAGGCAATGGTTTTCAATCAGATATTGCTATTGATGATATCCGACTGGTTTCTAACGTTCTATTATCAACAAGATTGGAAAGCTTTAAAGCAAATTGTCAAGGCGGTGGTAACAACTTGTTAGAATGGACAATGTCTGACAATCAGTTTAAAGGTATATTTGAAATAGAGAAATATATTGATGAACAATGGACGACTATTGGCACGACAACAGCAACCAACCAAAGAGAATACCAATTTAATGATCCCAACCCTCTTTTAGGTGAAAACCTCTACCGTTTAGCTATGATTGGTAACAACGATACCAAAAACTATAGCTTAAACACAGTAGCTAACTGCGATGTTGATGTATACAGCTTTGTTGTTTTCCCGAATCCATTCAAAAATGAGGTATCTTTGCAATTTCATTCTGAATTTGCTGCCAATCTTCCTTATAGAATTACCAATCTATTAGGACAAAACTTACTTCAAGGACAGGTTCAAGCTAGCAAAGGGTTGAATACGTTTGTCCTACCCATACAAGACCTTCCTAAAGGAATTTATCTTCTCCATACAGAAGGTAAAATGATTAAACTAGTGAAGAATTAATCTTGATGCTAAAAATCCCCGTATGGCACTTGCTATACGGGGATTTTTTATTTACAACAAAAAATTACATTCCACTAATCTACGGTTACGACATCTTGTTCAATACGTAAATTTTGTATAATATTTTGTTGGCGATCGGCAGTATTTTTGCCCATATAATAAGACAATAGTTTATCAATATCGGCAGATGGGCTCATTTGTACAGGCTCTAAATGAATATCTTCGCCAATAAATTGCCCGAATTCGCTTGGTGAAATCTCTCCTAGACCTTTAAATCGAGTCACCTCAGCTGTTTTTCCTAACTTATTCATTGCCTCCTGCTTTTCTTCTTCGCTATAACAATAGAATGTTTTCTTTTTATTTCTTACTCGAAAGAGAGGCGTCTCTAGGATATACAAATGTCCACGAATCACTAACTCTGGGAAAAATTGCAAAAAGAAGGTCAATAACAATAGACGAATATGCATACCATCAACGTCGGCATCGGTAGCAATAATTACTTTGTTGTATCTCAAATCATCCAAGCCGTCTTCAATGTTCAAAGCATGTTGCAGCAAATTAAATTCTTCGTTTTCATAAACCACTTTCTTAGTGAGATTATAACAATTCAAAGGTTTTCCACGCAAACTAAAAACAGCCTGAGTTTTTACATCTCTAGCTTTGGTAATCGATCCACTTGCTGAGTCTCCCTCTGTAATAAACAACATCGTTTCGTTTGCCCCTTCTTTATTTGTATTGTAATGCAAACGGCAATCTCTAAGTTTTTTATTGTGCAAATTCGCTTTCTTAGCTCTAGTATTTGCCAACTTTTTGATCCCTGCAATTTCTTTGCGCTCTCGTTCAGACTGAACAATACGCTTCTGTAAGGCAGTTGCAACTTCTGGATTTTTGTGCAAAAAGTTATCTAGCTTTTCTTTGATAAAATCCCCTACAAAGACATTCAAACTAGGACCTTGAGGACCTACATTAATGGAACCTAATTTTGTTTTAGTTTGTGACTCAAAAATAGGTTCTTGAACACGCACACTAATTGCTGCAACAATCGCACTCCGAATATCTGCTGCATCATAATTTTTACCATAAAAATCACGAACAGTTTTTACCAGCGCTGCACGAAACGCATTTAGGTGCGTTCCTCCTTGAGTCGTATTTTGACCATTAACAAAAGAATTATATTGTTCTCCATAATGTTGTCCATGTGTCATGGCAATTTCTATATCGTCTCCTTTTAAATGAATAATAGGATAACGAATTTTTTCAATATCGACACGTTTGGTCAATAAATCCAACAGACCATTTTTAGAAACAAATGATTTGCTGTTGAACGTCAATCGCAAGCCTGCATTTAGGTAAGCATAATCCCAAATACGATCTTCAATATATTGTCGATTGAATTTATAGTTCTTAAAAATGGAATTGTCTGGACGGAATTCGATGTATGTTCCATTAGGTTCTTCCGTTTTAACAAGCTTTTTATCTTCTTTCAATACTCCTTGCTCAAAAATGGCTGTTTTCATTTTTCCATCACGATAAGAGCAAACTTTGAAATAAGTAGACAATGCATTAACAGCCTTTGTACCAACCCCATTCAGTCCTACTGCTTTTTGAAAAGCATTGGAATCATACTTTCCTCCAGTGTTAATTTTTGAAACACAATCAACAACTTTACCCAAAGGAATACCACGACCATAGTCTCTTAGAGTCATCATGCCATCATCTGTCAGCTTGATTTCAATTTTCTTGCCAGCCCCCATCATATATTCATCAATAGAGTTATCAATTACCTCTTTGAATAAAATATAGATTCCATCGTCAGGAGCTGTTCCGTTGCCCAGCTTTCCGATGTACATACCTGGACGTAAACGAATATGCTCTTTCCAATCTAAAGATCGTATATTATCTTCTGTATATTTTGCTGTTGCCATTTGTGTTATTTAATGCTTGTTCTTTTCAAAAGAAAAGCCTGAAATTCTAAAAAATTTCAAGCTTTACTACAAATATACTAATTCTAGGAATAAAAAACAAATTGTTTCAAAAATAAATTCTAAACAAGATGTTGAAATTGAAGTTTTTTTATCGCTTTATTGGATAATCATCCGCTTGGGCTTCGCCCAAACCTTATCCTCATTAGTGTAGTACAAAAATGCCGAAGAAGCAGGGGCTTCATAAGTTCCAGGGACATCTGCTTTCAAATCAAGCTGTATCGTTTTGGTTTGATTGGGCTCTAATTGTTCGTAATGAAAGACAGCATATCCATCAAATAATTCATAATAATCGACGATCTTCTTTTCTTGTAATTCTTTTAACTGCCAAGGCTGTAAACTCAAACCAGCAGGAATCCCAACCATCGCCATCGCCATTGGTTGCCCTTTAGCACTAGTATTAGACAATGTTGTTGTTAACCGAATGGTTTCTCCCATTTTAACCTCGTTTTTAGGCAATGTAGTATGCAAGGACAATGGACAATTGGGAGAATTTTGAGGCAAACGAGTTGTGTAAGTAACTTCTAAATCCCAAGGCATTGCTACTTTAGTTCCTTTGTATTCAACAACAATATTTTGCTTTCCATCTTTTAAGAATTCACCTAGATTAGGAATCAAAACCTCACTTTGGTCCTCCGTGTAAGCAACTGTAGCTACTTGTTGCCCATCTATAGACACAACAAGTTCTCCTGGTTCGGCGGCTTTCTTACTATTTTTGGCATACTCTAACATTGCTTTTAATGCCAAAACTGTCCCTTGGGTAGAACCATATCCATAGTAATTTTTTCCACTCTGAATTGCTTTTATAGCCTCTTGTACAGCCTTGTCATACCCCTGAGCTTGCAACATTGCTAAAACCGCTAGGCTAGACGTTTCGATCATCAAAGACTGTCCTGTTGAATTGGTTACCGAACTAGTTAAGCCGACAAAACGACCATCTTTCTGCTGCAACTTGGCGAGTTCTTTTACAAGCGTTGTTGCTCGCTTATCCTTTGCCTTAAATAAAGCATTTGCCACCAAAGCCATCATGTAAGGATCCTCACTTTTCACAGCATCCTTATACGATTTGTCCAGTTCTTTGGTTATTTTATCAGAATATCCTGCTTCTGCTACTGCCCAAACAATATACGCATCGGTAACTTCAGCTACCGCCCAACTATGTAGTGCCTGTTGATTTTTGTTCCAACTCCCTTTTCCATCCTTTCTGCTCAACAGCCATTTTGCGGTTCGATCAATCAATTCTTTGTCAACATCGTAAACTCGTTTCATGTCAACAAACTCCATCAAACCATATGCCGATAAAGCTTCATGCCCAGGGTCTCTTCCCCACCAATCAAAACCTCCTGAAGGCGACTCATAACCTACCAAACGCTTGTATCCTGCATCAAGATACTCCATCGCTTGTTTTTCTATTTGAGGCAAAGACATTCCTGTTTCTCGTAAATAATCCAATACTAATAAATTCGGATAATTAGAGCTAGAAGTCTGCTCAAAACAACCATGGGGCATTCTCAACATATTTTCCATTCCTTTCATAACTTCATCCAAAGTGTTGGGGTATGCTTGCAATTTAGCAACTAGAGAACCTTCTAATTGTTCCTGAATTGTCAACGAAAACTCTTGGCGCATTTTGTCACCTGTAACTACCTCATGCACAGGAAAGCCTCTTGGTCGAGCATTAATTGTCGTCAATAATTGATCTTTTAAACCTTCTGCTTCAAATCCAAGCAACAAATCTCCTTCTGCAACTTTGTCTAAAACCAAACACTTTAAAGCTATTGTTTTGCTTCCTTCTGCTGTTACATGAATAGTCGTAGGAGCTTTTTCTAGCAGTTGAATATGAGTAGGCAGTGTGATGCTCAAATTTCCTTTAAGCGCTATTGATCTGTTGTTTGTTAACGTTAATGGAATGGTAATTTGATCTCCAGTCAACACCTCTTTAGGTACTTTGGTCAACATTTCAAATGGTAGTTGTGTAAAGTATGTATAACTCGTACGACCAAGTCCTCCGTTATCTCCAAACCCTTCGATTGTCACTCTAAACTGCGTAATGGCATCATTGTTATAAAAAGTTATCTGTGCTTTGCCATCGGCTCCCACTCTAACACTGGGGTTCCAATATACCGTTGATCGAAAATCTGTCCGCACTGTAGAAACTGATTCTTTTTCATACGTCACTACTGGAAACTCTCGAACACGCTGATAACGTGTCCCTGTAATTTGAGGCGCCCAATATCCTTCCAATTCATTTTTTTTCATTTCCAAATCCTCTAATACCAAATCTTCTTTATCAAGTACCAACTCCCCTATTATAAGCCCTTCTACATCTTCATCTATCAATGCAACATCATCCATTGGGGCAGGTTCTGGCTCTGGCAAAGGCTCTGCTACTCCATCAAACATAACAACTTCTTCAAATTCCTCTACCGCTTCAGGAGCATCAAATACTCTCACCACACCACCTCTATTAACAGCCGTAGCCCTAGTCGCAACAATTAAAGCTTCATCCAACATTACATTAACAACATTCTCTCCTTCTTTTAGAATAATATTTTCAGCACGATAACCAGCTCCATATACTTGCAAAGCTGTTATATTGTTAGGGATGGTTAAAGAAAAGACACCCTTTCCATTCGTTTTGGTTGCTGTTATTCCCGAAGCCCGCACTTCCGCATTTGCAATTACCTTATTATCACTATTTTTAACAACTCCAGTAATAACTCTTTTTTTGTATACTTGTAGAGTGAGGTCATTATTATAATCCAAAACGCTTGTCAATACAGGATAATAAATATCAGACTTTGTCTGAAGATTAACCGATTCAAACAACTTCCAATTGTTGATAGAAAATCGACCATTTTGATCGGTTACTGCTACCACATCTTTTCCCATTAACTCGACAGCTATGCCAGATACTGGCTCTCCCTTTTCATTTAACACAGTACCTCCTATTCTAGCTAATTCACCAGTTTGAGTTGGTGCTTGATAACTTTCTGCTATAATTTCTTTCCAAGCAAATTTTCTCCACCCTTGTGTCATCATTAAGTGGTCTAATGCTTTTTTTCGATCAATATTAGGCTTTAAACGCGTTGCATCTTTTTCGTCATCAAAATAAAAATTAGGTTCAACAACCTCGCCCTTTAAATCCGACTCCAACAACATATAAGACAACAAATGCCCTTGTTTATCATCAGCAAAAGTCAACAACTTATCATCTACTACTGCCAAGGAAAAGTCTCCAGATACAGGTTGTCCCAATTCATTGGTTACCTTTAGGCTCATTTCTACTTTTTCTCTCGGAAGGTATTTTTCTTTGTTGGTAATAACTTCTACATTCAATTGTTTATTAGGATTCACAAAAATCAATCGCTCTGCTCTAGCTATTTTGTCACTACTAAACAAGGTAATTTGGGCAATTCCTACAGGAAAATTAGTTGTTGGAATAGAAAGTGTGTTCAAGCCTTTTTGGGCAGCAACTACTTTAGAATACTGAACCTCTTGGCGACTTTGAACCACAACATAGAGTTCTTCTTCTTTAGAACTGATTACCCCTAAATTGATATGTTTTGGGTCAGACGTCACGGCTTTTAAAGCATAGCCTTCGTCTAAGGCAACGGGAAGAGGATACTCTTTTGTTATAAAAGCAGGGCTTGTAATTTTGGCAGTATACTGTTGTCCTTTTTGTGCCGTCATCTCAAACTGTCCCATTCCTTGATGGTAACTATCAAATGTTGTGACAATTTTTCCTTCTTGATCAACAATATGTCCTTCTACATCTGCAGGTTTACCAAACTCATCAAGTGCTTTAAAGCCAACTCCACAATTCATACCTGTGATTAAATCCCCCCCTTCTGGATAAAATGCTAAATCAATATTCCCCAGCACAATAGGAATGCTTCTAGCTATGGACTCAGTTTGACCTTTGTATTGAATCATTACATTCAACAAACCATCATTGGTAGCCAGTTTTTGAGGCAAATTAAATTTGAGGTAAGCACGACCTACATTATTGGTCTTTCCTTTTCCTGCTTTTATTCTTTTCCCTTCCAAATTAACAACATAATCAAAGGCATGTCCTACCAATGCTTTCTTTGTTAGCGTATTCAAATCTAACGTTGCGATTACAGCAGCTCCTGCACCGTATGCTTTTTTATCAAAATTAAGCTTCATATTAAGGTTGGGCAATACAGATTTTTGGACAGTGATATCCCGTTCAAAAAAAGCGTTTGTATTCTTCTGCCATTGTGTATAGGCTTTGATGGTATACAAACCACCTTTTAAACTTGCGACCAAATCAAAAGCACCACCTACCTGTCCTTCTTGGGCAATCAGCGTTAAGGTTTGTTCTACACTTCCTTTAGGACTCAGTAATTCTACATACACTACTTCACTTTTATCACTTGCCTGAAACGTACGAGCATCTCTAACATACGCTGTAAACCAAATTGATTCTCCTGGTTCATAAAAAGTTTTATCAAATTGCAGATAAACTTTGTCCTCTGCCATTTGCTCTTGATAAAGCGCTAACTTTTCTACCAAGTTTTTTAGAAATGGATGATTGGATAATATATTGGGTTGGTTATAAATAGCACTTGCTAAGCCAATGCCCAACATCATAAAAATTAAAAAGGAAATAGCTATTTTTTGTGTTGTCGATTTCATAATTATAAGACTGGAATAAAAGAATAAGTTGGTGATCAGGTTTTCACTCTTTGGGTTTTCTAAGACCGCATCCAACCTAGACGAGCAACGACTAGTCTATATAATAAGGTGTGGTTGAATTGGCTTATAACTTAGAAGATGCAGCCTTGCTTTTTTTTGGTGTTTGGGGTACGAATTTTATTATCATTGAGCCCATAAGAAACTTCCTAATAATTCCCCCAACTAAAGCGATAATAATTATAAAATAGTTATAAAACGCAATTAATAAAAACAAAAAGCCGCCTCAATTAAATTGAGGCGGCTTCAAGTCACTAAAAAATTTAGCTTATATTAATTCTAGTATCTTCTCTTAGTTTTGCGTTTTGTAGTTTTAAACTGGTTACCACCTGGCATTCCATTACCTTTTGGAGAACCTGTACGAGTCATCGCACAACGGAAACCTAAATAAGCAGAAGATTTATCTTCTTCTAAGAAACGTCTAGTACCAGGAGACATCCAGTAAGCTCTGTCGTTCCAAGCACCACCTTTATAAACACGTGCTTTGTCAGAAACTAAACTGTGTTTTCCGTACTCATATGTTGCTTCAGACTGAGCATCACCATCCAAGTGATTGATTACATTAGAGAATTGGAAGTTTCTTCTATTTGCAATTTCATCTGCATCCAATTCTTTGTATTTCAAACGCCCAGGAGCAATAGAATCATCATCCAATTGAGGCTTGCCATCTGCATCTAACTCTATTTCCATAAATACATTACCACGATAAGGATTCAAATCTTGCGTTTCAACATCTCTTAAAGTAGTACTAGTCATTGGACGGTAAACATCTTGTACCCATTCGTTTACGTTACCAGCCATATTGTATAGACCATAATCGTTTGGCACATAAGAACGAACAGGAGCTGTGATTGATGCATTATCATTCAAGGCACCAGCCATACCCATGTAATCACCACGTCCACGCTTAAAGTTAGCCACAATCATCCCTTGGTATCTACCATGTTGAGGATAACGTACTGTAGTTCCATCCCAAGGGTAGATTCTACGGTCAGAGATACGCTCATCTCTAGCATATGCTTGATTTCCTACTAAAGCCAAAGCAGCATATTCCCACTCTGCTTCCGAAGGCAAACGGTAGTCGGGTAGAATAATACCATCTTCAAATCTTACGCTTCTTTCTTCACCAGTAGAAGGACTTACCATTGGCTTGTCTCCTGGATCAGCTTCATAAACACCTGCTAAGTAAGATTCTGTCACAAAATTGTTAGCTCCTTGTTGACCTTCCATGTCTCCAGCAATTTTACCATCTCTGATAAGAATCATTTCGTTGACACGGTCTGTTCTCCATTTACAATATTCTTGTGCTTGCAACCAAGTAACCCCTACCAAAGGATAATCCATATAAGCAGGATGGCGCAAATATGTTTCAACATAAGGTTCGTTATAAGACAATTCTTCTAACCATACCAATGTATCTGGCAATGCTTTTCTATGTAATTGAGGCATTGAAGAATGCACTCGTTGTAACCAATATAAGTATTCTAAGTAAGCAATATTAGAAACTTCTGTTTCGTCCATATAAAAAGAAGATACCGTTACACGACGAGGAATACCACGATAATCCTTCATCACATCTTCTTCTGTTTGTCCCATATTGAAGGTACCACCTTCAATAAAAACGAGGTTTGGACCTGTTTCCTGCCCTTGATAGTCAATGGGTTTTTCAAAACCACCCCATTCTGGAGAGTTGTATACCCACCCTGTTGTGTTTGAACGTTCTTCTTTTTTACAAGAAGACATTGCTACCAACATACCAAGCAGTCCAAATAAAAATATTTTCTTCATTACGAGCTAAGATTTTTTATGATCTAAATAAAAGGCTAACAAATTTAGTAAAATTTTTAAATTACCTAAATATTTCTAGGCAATCATTATATCTATTTCGGTGTTTTCGTTTTTTATTTTCAAAGTTGAGAGTCAAAGAGATTTCATGTGCTCCTCCCGATTCAGCTCCTAGTTTGGATACGGTCAAATCATAACTATATCCCAATTTAAAAACACCCTTCTGAATACCAACCATAAATATAACGGCATCAGCATTGGTAAAAGTATGTCGAAACCAAATTCCTCCCAAAAATATTCCGTACCGAGCGTATGTACCAATATTCAGTTGATGAAAGGATCTTTGCTTAACAAATAATACATTTGGAGATAAAAACGCTTGTTTTCCCAATTTATTGCGTTTGGTTAGACGAATTTCGCTTCCCGCATGTATGCTATAGCGCAAGGGCAATTCATCCGATCCATCTTGAGATGCTCCCAAAAAACTTTCCCTAGGTGTTGTCAAGTGTTTTACAGAGACCCCAGCATAAAAATAAGGCGTGTTGACCAATAAACCCGTTCCCAAATCAAAATAGTTGAGACTTGAACTACCTTGAGCTTCATTGGTAGGATTTGGGTTTCCATTCATATCCACCGTTCCTGTTGCAACATTCAACTGATCTAAAAAGACCAATTTGTTCCAAGCCAATCTAGAATTCACAAAATTTCCTTCTAAACCAGCACGAATATAGAATTTTTTTGAAAAGCGAATGTCATATGCATAAAATAACCCGATACGATAGGTTGCATAGATACCTCCACCAGCTATATCTGCCTCTACTAATGCCCCAAAACCACTATTGATTTTAGAAGCATAATGACTGATAGATACAGCATAAGTAGAATAAGCATTAGGAATATTAGGCCACTGATTTCTATAATTTAGGGTGATGACAGGTGCTTCTACCAAGCCAGTCATAGCTGGATTTAACTGCATTGGTGCTGCAAAAAATTGACTGTAAACAGGATCTTGTGCTGATATTTTTGTACCAATCAACAACAATCCTAAAAGTACAAAAAATCTATATCTCATAACATTTTATTTGATAGATGGGTAATTGATGACGATTCTAGCTGATTTCGAACCATTTCATAAGCATACAAAACCGAAAGTCTTTTGGTTGTCTATAGCATCAATTATTTTAAATTCTCTGAAAGAATTTAAATTCGACCCTCTTTTAACGGTGATAAAAGTACACTTATTTTTAAGCTTATGTACGAAATCAAAATTATTATTCCACTTTTATATAGTTGGTGTCTCCAACTCTACTAAGATTGTATACTATAATAATACTCTTATAACTATGTAATGGATGACCACCACCACTAAAAGTTTTTAATGATGTGTGACGGCTTAAAGGTGTTTAAGCCAAAAGGCGGGAACGTATTGCCTATAAATATAAAGGATCTACTTGATAATGTCAAATTAAGGAATTGAACAATTCTATTATTTTTTCTACTACATCCCTCTACACTTTTGATTTTCTTACGTTTTAATCAGTAGTAGTTCGCTCATTCACTTCCTTCTAGCAAGAAGTTACGTAGCTCTTTAACTGAAAGGTAACAGCCTCTTTTATTCGATGAGCGTTGTTATTCTCTTGGGTTATGAGCCAACAACTTGGGGACACTGCTACTACATAGTTTACGCAAACTAATGTTAATTCATTACTCCGTTGAAAAATCGTATTAGTTTGATTATCAGCAAGATGCACTTTTACTAACCTTTACACTAAAAGACTGGTAATCAAACTAATACAAGATGCTTTTTTACGTTTTTCGTAGAAAAACTAAAAAATCAACGGAGTATTATTAATTGATACTTTATAATTTTTTTCACCAATGTAATTTTGTATCCAAACACCTAAACAACACTAAACCAATACACCTGTATAAATTTTGTCATTTATCAAAGTCTTTATGCAACCGCTCTTGTCTCCTAAACTTGAGTTTTTGTCTTCTCCTAAAATAGCCTCTCCTACACTATTCACAAGACAGATGGTTGCCAAGCAAGCACTTTGCAATATCAATTATATTTCTGATCGCAAATCCTATCACTGCTAGATCATCATTCTAAAAAAAGAACGCTATGCTTAACTCTTTTTTCAAAGCATCTCTACTAACATTGCTTGTTAGTACAAGCTCCTATGCACAAACCACCACAGAAAGCATCACCATTAATTGGCAAGAACAACCTAGGACATACCAATTGCCCGATGGAAACACCTTACATTATCTTTATTTTGAAAAGGCAAATTACAATGGAACAGAAGCACGTCTTCCTATCTTCTCTAAACAAATTCGTTTGAATAGTTATGGTGATTTGACCGCAAGATTGGTCAATGAACAATACTCACCTTTGACTAATAC
>NZ_JHBV01000039.1 GCF_000724545.1 Aureispira sp. CCB-QB1
TTTGTATAGATATTGAACACATCTTACAAATATAGTCTTCATTGTCTTTTTTTCTAACTTATCATACAATCTACATCACTACCGGAATGAGATTGTTTATAAAAATAAGAGTATATTTTTCCAAATTCAAATTATAGCTCTAAAAAAGTAAAGAATAATACATTCGTATTCCTAAATAACTAACATCTTGTTTATCATATATAAAACGAAACGACCTTTTATGTTCCTATAAGTTCGTAGCAATAATACTATATAACAAGCAAATTTTTTTTATCTTTATGAATTGGCAAAAGTAGAAGTTTAACAGGATGACTACTTTAAATGCTATTGTAAACCAAAATAGGATAGGGTGGATACCTCTCAAAACATAAATTTAAAGACAAGAGAAGAAATTCTAGAGACTAAGTTAACTTTGCAACAGTTACAATTTAATCGTGTGCTTGAAATTACACAAGCGATTAATAATAATATTGCGATTGCAGACTTGTTTAACCTATACAAAGGGTTGTTAACTTGGGAGATGGGCATAAAAAAGTTTGCTCTGTATACTAGAAATAAGGATGCATGGGTTTGTGCTACATCGGCAGGAATAGAAGAAAAATGTTTGGAAGAAAATATTGAAGCTTATTTGCCTCATTATCAACGTCGACAATCTGTTGATGAACCTAGTCATCCTTTGCTACAACATTTTTCGGTGGTGGTACCTGTTTACCACAAAGAGTATGCAATTGCCTACACATTCTTGGGATCAGATACCTTAGATGATTTAGATTCTCAAGGATATGATCCTATTTCCTTAATTTCAGCAATCACCAATGTCATTGCCGTAGCAATCGAAAATAAGCGTTTGTTTAAGCGTCAACTCGATCAAGAGCGTTTGAAGCGTGAGATGGAATTGGCGGTGCAGGTTCAAAATATGCTTATTCCAAGCGAGCTACCGAATAACGATCAATACGAGTTTGCAGGAATTTATCAGCCGCATGAAGGAGTAGGTGGAGATTATTATGATTTCTTTGAAGTAGGAAGTGGTGAAGTTGCTTTTTGTATTGCTGATATTTCGGGCAAAGGAATTGCTGCTGCTTTATTGATGTCTAATTTTCAAGCAAACTTGCAGACTTTAGTGCACCGAAAATATTTGAGTGTCAAGAAGTTTACCAATCGCTTGAATTCTTTAGTATTACGAACAACGCAAGGGGATAAGTTTATTACCTTTTTTATTGCTAGATACCATGTTCGTAAGAAACGCCTTCGTTACTTGTGTGCAGGGCATAATCCTCCGTTCATGTATACGCAAGGCAAAATCCAACGACTAGATAAAGGTTGTACTATTTTAGGAGCATTCCCTAAAATTCCAGTGATTGAATTTGGAGAAATCTTCTTAGAAGACGATGCTTTGTTCTTGTTATATACAGATGGATTGACCGATTTGCAGAATGAAAATGATGATTATTTTGATGATGATCATGTTGAACAATTCATTCAAAAAAACAGCGATTTGCCTGTAAAAGCTTTTAATGAGAAACTAATGGAAGAAGTCAATACATTTAAGGGAAAAAGAAGTTTTCCAGATGATATTTCTGTTCTTACAGGTCGTTTGTTTGTCAACTCAAGTAAGAATACCGAAGCGTAATTTTGTCCTTTTTTACTAAGGTTTTGTTAACAAAAATCGTCATTTTGGCTATTTGAAATGCTGCTATATAGACGTTTTGGCAGTTTTTTGAACATGGTGCATCCTTTGATTGTTATATAGGTGTAGATAGAATTTTATAGATGTTATTTTTAAAATTCTAATTGTTGACCAATTTAACCTATTATGACAGCGATATTCTTAATTTTTTTCAGTGTTCTTTTTTATCAATTATTGATTAAACCAGCGTTTAATCCAACAACAATTCCTCATACGAATAGTAATTATAGCCGAGTACAGCAAGATGAAAATTTTATGCGTATGTGGCGTAATTTGCAACAATTTCAAGAAGAACGGAAAGAAAGAAAAGAGAAAACTAAGACAAAACAAGCCCAAAAAGAATCAGGTTCTAATAGACGTCCTGAAGGATTTCAAGGAGGAGAGTATATTGATTACGAGGAAATTTAAACTCCTAGTTTAGACAAAAAGAAAGCAACTTCTATATCGAATACAATAAAAGAATAGAGTAGCCTTATTAGATGGATGTATCTGATAAGGCTATTTTTATTTTTTCTGCAAAAAAGCCATTAAGTCTTTCCCCGAAAGAGCAGGAATTTCTTCCATGGGTAAATGTCCAACACCTTCGTAAATGACTAACTCAGGGTTAGGGAGCATTTTTTCAAATAGATAGGCATGTGCGGCACTAATCCAAGCGTCTTCTCTTCCCCACATAACCAAAGTAGGATGTTCAATTTGCTTCAAGAAATCGGTATTGTCTTGAAAAGGGGCATTGACCAAATCAATAAACGCTTGACTATTTCCTTCTCTAGTAAATAAATCAAAATAACGATCTACCAATTTGGTATTTACTTTAGAAATATCATAATAGACTTGTTTGACAAATTGCTCTAAAATAGATTTTCGAACAATAAATTTTAAAACGCGTCCAGCCAGTGGCGATTGAGCTAGCTTGAAGGGCAAAGGCATGGTCTCTCTATCTACAAAGCCAGCAGCATCTATCAAAATAAGCTTGTGAATTCGTTGAGGATAACGGTATGCAAATTCCCAAGCCAACCAGCCTCCAAGGGAACTTCCGCCTAAATGTGCTTTTTTTAGCCCTAGGATATTAAAAAATCGCTTGAGTACGCGAATATGATTTCCTATGGTATAGTCACCCGTACTATTAGGACCTGTTAGACCAAAACCCATCAAATCTAAAGAAATGACTCGATAACGTTTTTGTAGAATCTTGGACCAATCATTAAATGTATGTAGGGACGAAAAGGCACCATGCAATAATACGATAGGAGTTCCTTTTCCCTCGTCTCTGTAGTGCACTAGCATATCGTCAATGACAAGAAATCGAGATTGATCGGTTGTGTATTTGTGAATTAATTCTTGAAATGTCGCCACAGTAATTCGCTTTGTAAAATAGTAATTGATTGTACTTCATTTAAACCAATAAACCTTACATTTGTTTTTGTAATACTTCGTGGCTTTTTACAAAAAAGCTAAAAAAGTATTTTTGGATTAGTTTAACTACGCTACTACAGCGTGGTTTTTACGAAGTAATATTCATTAGTCAATGAAGGAGAAGTGTCACATGATACGACATATTTCTTATTTAGACAATATTGTTTTGATAAATTAGGCGCACTATTCATTAAGTTAGTCAACGAATTAAGCATCGTATTCGATTATTTATTTTATGGACTCTGTTCCATGAGGTTGTTTTGTTAGCTATATAATCAGGCTGATGCAATTTTATCCTGAAACAATGTAAGATCAATAGTTTGTTGAAATTACGCAGTAGCAGCGAACCGAGCTATGCGAGCTCACGACCGCAGGGAGTGACAAAGCTAACTAATAGTGCAGCGCTCACGAAGTAATTAACGACCACAAAGTAGCAGCGCAGCTAACTACTATGAGATACAATAAATCTTAAAATAATTGCCTGCCATAGTTTTGTGAATGGAAGGGCTTATTATAAAATAAAATCTATAGTTCTTGAAGGATGGTGTGAAACTCATTATTGCTTTTAATTCAAGAACTCAAATTATTAAAAATAGAATGAAGGATACATTAAAAATTGTTTCTTATAATTTAAATGGCATTCGTGCCGCTATCAAAAAAGATTGGATCAATTGGGTTGGAGAAAATGATTTTGACATTATTGGAATACAAGAGACCAAAGCACAAGAAAATCAAGTAGACTTAGAGGAGCTAAAGGCACTGGGATTTGAACATTTATACTGGCACTCTGCTGAAAAAAAGGGATATAGTGGGGTAACTATTTTTTCTAAAATAAAGCCAGACTACGTTGAAATAGGAATGGGCGTAGAGCGATTTGACAAAGAGGGGAGAGTGATTCGAGCAGATTTTGGGGATTGGACTTTACTAAACTGTTATTTTCCCTCAGGTACTTCTGGTGATATCCGCCAAGATGTGAAATATGATTTTTTAGATACGTTTTATGATTGGGCTCAAACGTTAAAAAAAGAACGCCCCAATTTAATTATCCAAGGCGATTACAATATTGCACATACCGAAATGGATATTCATAATCCTAAAAGCAATAAAAAAACCTCTGGCTTTTTGCCAGAAGAACGTGCTTGGATGGATAAGTGGTTTTCGGAAGGTGGTTTTGTGGACGCCTTTAGAAAGCAACATACCGATTTAGAAAAATACAGCTGGTGGAGTTATCGGGCTGGTGCTAGAGGCAAAAACAAAGGTTGGCGCATCGACTATCAAGCTGTTGCAAATAGCATGGAGGATCGAATTGTCGCAACAGATTTGCTAAATGATGCCGTTCACTCAGATCACTGCCCTTGTTTACTAGAAATAAAAATATAAAATACATTATTCCGTTTTTTTAAAAAAAAACATCTTGTATTAGTATATATATATTAACTTTTTATTCATAAATTAGCCTTATTAAATAATAATCCATTGACTAGTTAGGGTAATTATTTGATTTCTAATAAGTTATTAATGGAGAGTTGCCAGAGTTTTATTAAGAATTAGAGCAACTCATAATAAGAAACAATTAGAATATGAAAAGTTTAGTTGGGTGTTTTACGGTTTTAGTAATTTTGTTAGGCGCTACGGCTTGTCAAACCACACAAGGATTACAAAAAAAGCTTCCCGATGCTTTGGTATACCAAAAAGCAATAGAAGATGCTATGTACGCTACAGAAGAGAAAGTTTATGACAAATTGGTCGTTATAGACAAGCAGAACAAAGATTTGGTTTGGAAAGAAATTAATGGTGAGGACTATTTGTTAGTCGTAACGTGGAAGCAAAATATTTCTTATTACGAAAAATACTTAGACTCTAGTTTTTATAACACAGGAAACTATCCCATTTGGATTACAACAGCTCCCGAATTGCTGAACAGAATGAAAAAAGACCCAACAACTGATGTTAATCGCCGATTAGTTCAGTTGTTGGGTTTGCCGCCGAATGCTACCTATTCTTATTTTGTCGAATTTTGGGTAAAACCTGAAGATTTATTTCGTCCTTGTCCAGATCCAGAAATTACAGACTCAAAATGCTCTGTTTGTTTTCCTTCAAAAATAGATGAAAAACACATAACGTGGATTAACCAAAGCAGAATTGACCGTTATTACCCTTGTGATTTATACGATCAATACCCTTGGTCACAATTAGGGTATACGTATGACTGGAACCCTAAGAATACTCAACATATAGGACTTAGTGAGTTTGTTATTGGGAAGAATAAAAAAATCGTTGTGCATAAGATTTATACAACGGAAGAATATCTTAAACAGTAGAAAAGGGATATTAAGTAAGTGGGCAGAAAAAAATATAGCTAAAAAATAGGCTTATTTTTAGTGCTAATCTAAGAGGAACAGTGCAGCTTTAGCGGGCTAAAGCAAGATGTTTCGATGAAGAGTAGCGCAAAAAGAAGGTTGTTTTTTATATAGTTTTTTCTGAACGATTACTTATTTATTCTTTTACATAGGTTTCGGCTACCTGCGTAGGCTTTCTATTTTCATCAATCGCAACAAACGTAAACATTCCCGTAATTGCTTTCATCCGACTTTCTTTGTACATTTCTTCTAAGTAAATCTCAACTTGGACTTTGATGCTTGTATTACCAACGTATACGACTTTGGCAACTAACTCTATCAAGGTGCCAGCAGGAATAGCATGTTTGAAATGAATTTGGTCTGAAGTTACCGTAACCATTCGTTTGCGGGCAAATCTTGTGGCACAAATAAAGGCTACCTCATCCATCATTTGCAAAGCTGTTCCACCAAATAAAGTGTTGTAGTGATTGGTCGTATTAGGCAATACTGCCTTGAATATTCTAGTAATAGAATTCTCAATTTTATCTTTTACTGTCATGTGATTGTCTGTTTTTGCCATTTATAATATAATTGGAGAAACTGCGTGTATTAGATTAGGGGAAGACTTTTGCAAAGCTAGTCTTTTTTGTGAAAGAACCCTATTTTTGAAAATTAACTTTGATAACCTTCTATCGATCTAATTCCATTATTCAACAGAAATAGAAACCAAACCAAAAGCTTAAGATGTTGGAACTGAATAAAATTCACCATATTGCAATTATTAGTAGTAATTATAAACGATCAAAATTTTTTTATACAAAACTACTAGGATTAACCATCAAAAATGAAGTCTATCGGGCAGATCGAGACTCTTACAAATTAGATTTGGAACTGAATGGCGAATATATTATTGAATTATTTTCTTTTCCAAAACCGCCCGCACGTTTGTCAAGACCAGAAGCAACTGGATTAAGGCATTTAGCTTTTGAAGTAAAGGATGTGGCGCAAGCCGTTCAGCAATTAGAGGATAATAATATAGAAGTGGAACCTATTCGAATAGACCCTTATACACACAAAAAGTTTGCTTTTTTTACAGACCCAGATGGCTTGCCTATTGAGATTTATGAAGAATAATTGTACCCGTTCTAGCTCTACTGACAGATAGTTGTCAGTGGTCGAGCTTATATTTGTATCGTAAGTTATTATAGTATGCTACTTCGTGGTCGTTGTTTACTTCAGGAGCGAAGCTAACTATTGATTAGTAAAACTAAATTTTAAATGCACTATAGGGGATGATAAGAGAGTTAGATCAGTTTTATGCTAAAAAAGAAGAACCCAATAAAAGTTGCTTGTTGGCTTTAAGAACCATTATTTTGGGACAAGATGAGGCTGTTTCTGAAACAAGAAAGTATGGGATGCCTTGTTTTTGTTATCAAGGGAAAATGTTTTGCTACTTATGGGTAGACAAGAAGACCACAGAACCTTATTTGTTGATGGTAGAAGGAGATAAATTAGAGCATACTGAGTTGGAACAGGGGAGTCGTAAGCGAATGAAAATTCTGAGGGTTAATCCAACAAGAGATTTAGAGATCGAACGAATCCAAGTCATTTTGCAAGATGCCCTAGATTTATATCGAAAGGGAATTGTTAAAATTTAATAACAGGCAATTTGAAAAAAAATCGGAGTATCCTTTTACACGACTACATGACAAAATAGACTTATACATTGCACCTATCAAACTTAATACAGAACTATGAAACCGACCGTTGCTGCTGTTATAAAGGAATTAAGAGCGTTAGCCAATCCAGAAAAAGTTGATTTTAAACAAAAAAAGTTTGGTGTAATTGCTCAGAATGCTTTGGGCATTTATCAAAAAGATTTGAAAGAATTAGCAAAGGAAATAGGCAAAAATAGTGCGTTGGCAAAAGCACTTTTCGAGACCAATATTTACGAAGCAAGATTGCTGTGTAGTAAATTGTTCAACCCAAAAGATTTGACAGAAGATTTGATGGAAAAATGGGTGGTGACGTTTGAGAATTGGGAAATTTGTGACTCTTTTAGCATGGGAGTTTTTGCTCGAAGTCCTTTGGCAATTCCCAAGGCAATCGAGTGGAGTACTCGAACAGAAGAGTTTGAAAAGCGAGCTAGTTTTGCCACGATAGCAGGCTACTGTATGGCAGATAAAAAAGCAGCGAACAGTACTTTTGAACAATTTTTTCCTTTGCTTTATCAAGCTGCAGACGATCAACGTATTTATGTGAAAAAAGCGGTTAATTGGGCTCTAAGAAGTATTGGAAAACGCAATGTGGACTTGAATAAGCGGGCAATAGAAGAAGCTCAAAAAATAAAGCAATTAGAATTTAAATCAGCTCAATGGATTGCTAAAGATGCTTTAAAAGAATTGGAAAAAGAAACGGTTAATATCTTAGATTATCCTAGATCAATTTATAGACCCAAGAAATAAATTGAACGTTGTACACGTATTATTTGCTATAAGGCAGCACAGTCTCTATTAAGGTGTTGATAATTATTTTTTTTGAAACAGGCAGCGCATTGCCCATCAAGGAATAGCCCTCTACATAAGGCATTAATAAGCTAACAATTACCGCTGGTTGGGTACTATAAGGAGCTAGTTGTTGGCATAGCCAATCGTTGTATTGTTGATAATAGGAACGAACCAGTTCTGCTATACTTGGCATTTTAGTTGCCAGTGCCCAAATTTCTCGAAACATAGCACAGCGAGGGCTTGAATTGCCATCTATCAGTGATTCTTCTAATATGATTTCTAATAAATTAGAGAAGGTAATATTATCAGGAAGTATCGCCAAATTTTCTGTTACGACCGCTTCATTTTGACGAAAATAATCTTCAATCGTTGCCTCTAACAAGGCATCTTTGTCCTTGTAGTAATATTGCAAGTTACTTAGCCTTATGTCGGATAGTTTGGCAACTTTCCGCATCGTTAAGCCACCAGCTCCTTCTGTGCAAAGAATTTGAATGGTAGTTTGTATAATTTTAGATGTCTTTTCTGTTCGCTTGCTCATTTCTTTCAATTATGGAAATCATTATGCCAAGTAGTCTGCTAAAAATCGTATTAGGAGGCGGTTGATTTTTAAATGACAGATGCTAAGGTACAAAGTATTTTTGATTAGTTGTTGGTCGTCTTGAACACTTTTGAGAGGTATTATTAGACAAAAGTAAGTATAAATTTGCAAAAGTTGGTCGAATGACCTATGTTTGTAAAAGTTGGTCATTTGACCAACTTTATTTTTGTTCTAATATTTACCAAAGTTTGTCTAGTTAATTAGGCTACTAGATAGGCGATTAACAATAAAAACAATGAATGTATTAATTATTAATGGGCACCCAAAAGAGAAAAGTTATAATGATGCGCTTGCCCATGCGTACGAACAAGGTGCCTTGAGTTCCAATGCAGCTGTAGAAGTCCTGACACTTCGAGATTTGAAATTTAATTTAAGTCTAGAAAATGCTTATGAGAAAGAAATGGATTTGGAGGACGATTTAAAAATGGCGATAGAAAAAATAAAATGGTGTCATCATATGGTTTGGGTGCATCCGTTATGGTGGGCAGGTTATCCAGCTCTTATGAAAGGATTTATAGATCGAGCATTTTTGCCTGGAGTAACTTACAAATACGAAGGTAAATCCATTTTTCCTACCCCCTTGCTTAAAGGAAAAACAGCTCGAATTATTTGTACTGCCGATTCACCAAGTTGGTACAATACTTTGTTATTGGGAGCGCCCGCAACCAAGCAGCTCAAGAAGAATACATTAGAGTTTTGCGGCGTAAAACCTGTTCGTACGAATTTTATTGGACCAATTCGAAACTCTACAGTAGAATTTAGAGAAAAGTGGTTGCAAAAAATTACCAATTTAGGAGCGCATTTGAGTTAATAAAATGTACAAGTAGTCAATTGGCAAATGTTTTTACTTATCTTAAAGCAAGAACCATACTTGAGATGAATGACAAGGCAACAAGCAAGTGCATTGCAAATAAACAACAGAAAAGGTTTTAAGGATAGGAGAGGAATATTGATATTCGTATTGTAAAGATGCCACGCCTTTTGAAAGAATAGTTGGTAGCGGTTCTTGTGGTATAGATAAATAAGTAATCGTTCATAAAAATTTATAGGCAAAATAGAATTCTTTTTGCACTGTTCTTCATCAAAAAATCTCGTTTTAGCCCGCTAAAACTTCAATTCTTTTCTTTGAACAGCACTAAAAACAATTACATTTTTAACTATACTTTTTTCTGTCCACTTACTTACATTGAAAAATTAAACGATATAGACAATGAAACAGTACATTGCAAATGTTGCTTTAGTTGTAAAAGATTACGACGAAGCCATTGATTTTTATACAAAAAAACTGAATTTTAAATTACTGGAAGACACCCAATTGTCAGAGACTAAGCGTTGGGTTGTTGTTGCTCCTCCTGGAGCTAAAGAGTGTTGCCTTTTATTGGCAAAAGCAGCAAAAGTAGAACAAGTAGCTGCTATCGGAAATCAAACTGGTGGTCGAGTTGGCTTCTTTTTGTTTACAGATGATTTTTGGAGGGATTACAAAGAAATGCAGGCGAAGGGAATTCATTTTGTACGAGAAGCGGTAGAAGAACCACATGGATGGGTGGCGGTGTTCGAAGATTTGTATGGCAATTTGTGGGATTTTATACAGCCTAGTCCTCAAAATAAAACTCGTTTGGTTTAACCCAGCTCATAAATAAGGACTTGTATAGGAACACCCCAACGATACAGTAGTATGAAGTTAATTGTTAGTTACCTATTGAAAAAATAGTATTCTGTCTTTTATCTGGTACGAACGGCATGATTCTAGTTCTAATTTAGAATAGAATGGATTAAACCCGTATTGAGATGGAAAAGGAAAATAAAACTATCATAAATAGTCACAGCTCCATACTTAGAAAGGTATTAGCAGTTACTATCCCTATATCATTTTTTGGAGTTTCTTTATGGCTAATTGCATGGATTGCTGATGGGCTAATGCTGCGAAATGCCAAAGAAACTCCTAAAAGCAAACGAGCGGTATTGGCAATACGAGATAGCGTACCCTCTTACGAGCAATTTGGGACAGAAATTTTTACAGAGCCTTACTTAAATGCGTATTACGACGAATCGTATTATTTTACTCAAAAAGGACGTTATGACCAAAAAGAATTGATTCTAGAAAGCCTAGAACGATTGACAAAGGATTATGAGTGTGTGGATATTTTTATTCTAGCGCATACCAATCCTTATCTATATTGGTTCGAAACTTTGCCTAAAAAATTGCGTAAAAAAATACGATTGGTTTATAATACTGGTTGTAAAAATGCCAATCAAGGAAAACGATGGCTAAAATTAGGTGCTCAAGCTTATATTGGTCATAAAGGCAAAACTAGTCTGTCGCCTTTCTTCTATGTTTACTTCTTGAGGCGTTGGGTCAGTGGTTATCGCCTAGACAGAGCTGTAAAGGAATCGAACAAAATAGCTAGGGACGAAATTAACTTGTTTAAGGATAAATTGCCTGACCCTGGTGAAATGGACTATACCGTACAAACTCATGCCCACCTTTTTGGTGTGCCCACCTTGCAAATTGATGAATTATGAGGCATAAGGCACTGCTGCATAAAATTTTGAGAAAAACGCCTTGGGCGTTGCTGTCCTTGCTCATTCAGCTATTCGTTGTATGGGCAGCTTACTATTTGTATATCAATGATTATGGTTATGCTAGTGGTCGTTCTTTTAGTTACTTTTTATCTTTTAGTTATTTTGTGTTAGGAGTTGCAGGAATATTAGGACTTTGTTGCAGTTTGATTGGAATGAGTTATTCCATATTAACAGAACCTTGGTACAAAGTTTTGTTTAAACTACTATTTTATGTGCCTTCTTTATTTTTATCTGTAGTGTGGTGTTATCTATGGTTGGTTTTACTAGCTTGGATATAGGGATATAATTTAGTTTTGTAGGATGATTCTTATATAGAGCAAAAAAGGAGTGATCGTTCGGCACTAAAATACACGAACTACCACACCTTTTTTATCGCTTCATTAGTTAGTTGGATACACCAGACAAATGTTCTTCAAATACAAAATCAAATTTCAAATCAGGATTATGTACTAAGCTACTCTTAAACAAATCAACCTCATTTTGATTGAATCGAATGTCAAGCTTTCCTTCTGTATTGGTATAACAAAGTAGTTTAAGCAAGAAATTTCCTTTAACCACAACATCTTTTTCTTTTACCTTATGGCTATTAGATGAGGATTGAGTGCTTTTTTTAGCAGTTATTTTCTCTTCGTACTCATTAATTACTTTTTCGTAATTTTCTTGCGCTTTTTCAAGGTCTTTGTCTTCTACTTTTAGCGCTATAGTAGTTTCGCCAGAAGAAGAACTACTGCCTTTTCCAACGCCACCATTGCCAACAATGACCCCCTTTGCATCAACTTCTAATTTAAGTGCTAACATAACCTTTGTTTTTACTTCATTGGTTAATGCGGTGCTGAATTCTACAGACCTTGAGTCAATTTCAGAGAGAACCAGTTTCCAACCTTTGTGTAACTGAACAAGTAGCTCTTTAAGTTCAGTTTTGGTGGTTGTAATAGTTTTTGGAGAAGCATCCTTCTTTTTGAACATGTCGTAAAGTTGCAAAATTTTGTTATTGACCGTCAGTAAAGTGTTGATGCGTCCAATAGGCAAAATTTTAATGATCTTACGCAAATAGTTCATTTTTTTAGGAATCGGTAGAATGTTGAGAATATTCTTGATTTTATCAATCTTACGCAAGACCTTTACCCATCTAGGCTCTTCGGTGCCCTTGGTTGGCGTTTCAACAGAAGTTACTACTTCTTTTTGTTTAATATCTAAGGTGGTATCGTGCAATACCGTAATTTCACGAATAAAGTTTTGAGTAACAGTTAGTGCATTAGAGTATTCTGTCGAAAATTTATGTTGAAAATCAGCTTTGGTACTACCATCCAATTTGGCTTTTACACTGGCTCCCAATCCAAAATTAAGTCCCCATTTGCTTTGCTTGGTTTTGCTACTACGTTTATCTTTTACATCATTATAACTTTTGTGCATAAATTCCTGCATAATCTTAAACGATTCTTTGCGTTCCTCTTCCCATTCTTCTGTTTCGGTAGTGCTAAAAACGTGTGTAGCACTTTTAGATTTTTCACTGGTCAAGTCCAACTCATCCATAGCAAGCGCAAAGTCAGATTCTATCGAAAAGAAGCCTTCTTTCTTATTGTATTGCGTAGTATTTTTGATGATAATATCATCAATGAACGACTCTCTTAGAATTTTGTCGGTATTGTCATTAATCAAATACCAATGCCCTTCCTTGTCTTTTTGAAAATTGAATTTATATTTCAAGTTGGCAACCGTCTTAATACCATGTAGCGTACGAGTAACAGCAAGCTTAAAGTAGCGCTCTGTTTGATCATAAACAATATCATTAAAGAGAATTTTCCAATCGGTATCTACCTTTTTAATTACCTCTTCAATATGTTGTAAATGATCTTGATATTTGCCAATAATCTCTTTGCTTTTTGTAATCTTATCTTTGGAATTTTTGAATGCCAACTGGCGATTTTCGGAAATTTTCTTTTTCTCTTCAACTAGAGCTTGATAAGAAGTATTAAAACTATAAATCACGCCGTCCAATAGGCTATATTGAGGTTCTAACTCTTTAAGAGTCTCCATTTTTTGTCGAGAATGCTGCATATTAGCAAGACTATTCAACAACTGCCCAAAGATTTTTTCAGATTTTTCGAAGGCTTGTTTTGTTTCCGTAATCAGTTGTTTACGCTCTTTGATAGCCTCTACAAAAGCACTGCGATTGGATTTTTTGTAGCAAACCTCACGAACCATCTTGAATACCTTTTCTTGAGGATAATCGGTAATTTTTCCACCACCTAAGTTTTTAATAACTAATTTCTTAACTTCCTCGATGTTTAAATTTATAATTGGTAACATGATCAAATGTTATTTTGTAGCGTTTAGTGTTTCGTAAATGGCTTTTAGACGTTTTAAATCGGCTTGAAATTGATTGTGATTGTTGTTGAACTCACCCTCAATGGCTAGTTTAGTTTTTTCAATCCCTTGATCTTTCAACTCGGATTTCAGCTCCTTTTTTAAATCTTTGTCCTCTTCTTTATCTAAATCCAGATTGTTGAGATAATCTCTAATCTCTTGAATATCTTTATTAAATTTAGCAGCTAGCTTTTTGACCTGTTCTGCTGCTTTGTCAATGGTGTAGTCGACTCCTTGTGCTAGTTTTCTATCAACATCCTTTTCAATGTCTTTAAGAATAGAGCGTACTTTTTTAGGTCGAATTGTGTTTGCCTTTAGTTTTGCTACCAGTTCTTTTAGTTCTGTTGCAATACTTTGCGCATTAGCTTTTAGAGTATTTTGAAGGTTTTCTAAAGCAATTTTTTCTGTTTGTAAAGCCTCCTTCTCAATAGTGTTGTCATAGTCGTTGGTCTCAGAGGTGTAGTCGTTAACTTCGTCCAACTGAATGTCCTCATCGCTAGTTGTATTGGTATCTTCCAAATTTTCAGATTTGGGATCTACATTTCCAGTAGCATCCACAAAACGCAACTGAAGTTTAGCCAAAGGAACAACCTCTTTAAAGCTTTTTCGAATTTTTTTGAATTGTTTTTTTGTTTTTCCTTTTTCACAATAAATAAACAACTCGATATGATTTCCATTTTCAGCTGGAGCGGCATAACATAATCCACTAACAGATTGTTTGCTTTGATCTGCAACGGATTTTTTAACATATGACCTCCAACCAGTTAAACGACCAAAGACCATTAAGCAATAGGTTTTGTCTGGACTATCATTGTATTGAGCATTCAGGTCAAAATAAAAGGAAACAGCATTCTCAAAGTTATTGGCAACTTTTGATAATTTTTTAACCTGTTTTAAAAAATTACCCTTAAAAAAACTAAAGGAGCGTTCTTCTTGAGGCGATTTAAAAATTGGTTTCATAAGATAGGTTTGATTAAATTTTAATAAAACAAGCTGCAATATGGAGGAAAGACCTATTGATGCCCTATGCCTATATTACAAGCTTATTTAGCTCACTGAATAAAAGACAATATTCTTTAAACAGTGTTGTTTATAAGTTAACTGGATATGTGCAGTTGATGTTAATATCTCAACTACATAATCTATTTCTAGTATCAAAGAGCAAATATAAATGAATTAATCATTTAAGTCAAATAGAAAAAACAAATTAGTGATAATCCTAGCCTCCAAAATTTTACTAAAAAAAGAATTGCAAGCCAATATAATTAAATGTTTTTCTATGCTATTGCATTGATAAACAGAGCTAGATCTGTTTTTAGAGAATGATTTTTTTGTGATAAAAAAGATAGGTGCAAATAGCTTGAAATTAGGAAAAAAAATAACCTTTTAACATTTTTTGAAAGACAAGGAGAGGTGTATTGGTCTCATGACGAGATTATAGACCATAGAAAGCAAGACTGTAAAAAACTTATTTTACTGCTTTTTAGCAGCCAAGTGTTCCAACAACCATTTGATGGCAGCCTCTTTGTCTCTGAATACTTTTGATGGTTCTGGCGTTTCATTTCGCAATGTTAAGACTCGGCTTCTCATTGTTAATAGTAAATTACCAATGATTTGAGAGGAAAAAGAATGGGTTAACATGGCAACAGCAACAACTTCTACATCTCGATTGGAGGCATATCCTTTTATGATACTTTTTTTTACATAAAAAGAAGGCATATGCATGAGCGCAGCTTTGGGGGCATTGGTAGAATGATGGACTTCATTAGTTGCAGCGATGACTTCGGGAACGCCTTCTAAGCTTAATTCTGTAATATCGTCATTGACTTTTGTTTCAACAATATTATCAGGACGAAGTGTAACGGTGATTTCTTTTGTTTTGCGTTGCATTTTTTTCTATTTTTCTCTGCCCACTTACTTATTTTTTCAATTGACCACTATTTTTAATAGAACTGATAATATCATGGTACTGATGCAGCATTTCGGGAGAAGTTTCGGCTTCTTTGTAAGTGATTGAAATTAAAACCAGTACATTTTTTTTTCGATTGAGCCAGAATTCCCAAAGAAACTCACCTTCTTTAGAAGTTTCTTTGCAGGTTTGTTTCCAGACATTTTCCCTAATCTTAACAGGTTCACTAGTTGGTTCGTAGCGTTCAGTAAACATATTTAGTGTACTGACCATAATTTCATCTGTGACACCTTGTGCAAAGTAATAACTAGCTACAGTCATTGCAGAGCTGTTGTCGCCAGGGTTGATATTTAAGATATTCTTTTCGTAGGTCTGTTGAAGGGTTTCTGGGTATTCCAAAGAATAAAAACCATTGGCACTTTTAAACTCCTTTTTGACAACTTCGGATGCACAACTACTTATAAAAAAACAAAAAATAAAAAGGAATTTAAAATATTGGAACATAATAAAATATTAAAAATGGTATCTAAAAAATAAGTATGTCATTGTAGCATTTTGTAGCTGTTTGATTTTTTGTCCAAACAACTACAAAATAATGTTATTCAAAACGTTTGCTTAATTCTACCAAATCCATAGAAATAAACGTTTTATGTCCATTGGGACCAACATAAGGAACTTGACAGGCAAATAACTCATTAATTAATTGTTGCATTTCAACAGGCTCTAATGGTTTACCTGCTTTGATAGAAGCTTGATAGGCGAGAGAACGTGCAATATTATCATAAAGATCAATTTTTAGATCAATATTTTGCTTGAACTGTTCAATCAATTTGGTAATAATGGTTTGTTCATTTTGTTGGCTTAGCTCACTAGGCAAGCCGTGAACAATAAAGCTATTGGTACCAAACTCTTTAATATCTAAGCCCAACTCATTTAATTGTGGCAGCAAATCTTTGAGCAAGGTAGCATCAGATACCGAAAGCTCTACAGTTTGCGGAAATAGAAGTTTTTGAGTGGTAGCTCGTTTGTTTTCAAATTGATATAAATAGCGTTCGTACATGATGCGCTGATGTGCTGTATGTTGGTCTATCAGCAAGAAACCAGACTTAATAGGACTGACAATATAGCGATTGTGCAATTGATATAAATGCTTGGTTGTGGCACTATCTACTGCTTGTTTAGTAGGGGGAGGTGTCGCAGAGGCTTTGCTAGAGAAAGTCATTTCTTGCGAGTTATCGTTGTCCTCGTGTCGTTCCTCGTCCCCAATAGCAGAAGAAAAGAGTGTTTGTTCCTCTTGTTCTAATTTTTGTCCTTGTTCCAGGGCCTCATTCTCGATATTTTCATACAGTTTCTCCCAATTTTGCAAATTGGAGAGTTCTGTTTCTGATTTTTGACGCTTGTGTTGCGTTGAAAAAGGCTGTTTGGAGGCACTCATTTTAGAACTAAATGTTTGTCCTTCTTGTGCCTCTTTTTTCGAAAAATTAAGATTTAATGCTGTTAGATCTAGGTTAGCATCGTCTAAGTGCTGCGAAATACCACTTTCTACTTCAAAGTCAAGGGTTGGAGTAATGCTGTTTTGAGCCAAAGCATGGCGAGCGGTAACTCTCAAATAATTGTAAACCAAACGTTCGTCTTCAAACTTGATTTCTTGTTTGGTAGGATGAACATTAACATCAATTTTCGCAGGGTCAATTTCAAAAAAAACGACATACAAAGGATAGACTTTTTCAGGCAACAAATCCTCGTAAGCACTTAAAATAGCATGATTTAGATAACCACTTTTGATGTATCGATTATTGACAAAGAAAAACTGATCCCCTCTAGTTTTTTTAGCCGCATCGGGTTTCCCAATATAGCCTTTGATTTTGATAATATCGGTATCTTCTTGGATTGGAATTAAGTTCTTATTGACCTTGTTGCCCAAAATACCGACAATACGTTGTCGCAAATTGGAAATAGGAAGGTGGTATAACTTAGCAGAGTTATGATGCAAAGAAAAGAAAATATCAGGATGAGCTAAGGCCACGTGCTGAAACTCATCGATAATATGTCGCATCTCAACCGTATCAGACTTTAAAAAGTTACGACGAGCAGGGACGTTAAAAAACAAATTTTTAACAGAAATAGACGTACCTGCTGCTGTTTGACAAGGCTCTTGAGTAACAATTCGAGAGCCTGCAATTTTAATTTGTATGCCCAACTCTTCTTGTTGTTGTTTGGTACGCATCTCGACTTGTGCTACCGCCGCAATCGAAGCCATTGCTTCGCCTCGGAAACCTTTAGTTCGGATAGAGAACAAATCTTCTGTTTGGCGTATTTTGGAAGTCGCATGACGTTCAAAACACATACGGGCATCCGTTTCAGACATTCCAATTCCATCGTCAACAACTTGAATAAGCGTTTTACCCGCATTTTTGATGATTAGACGGATGTTTTTAGCGCCTGCATCAATCGAGTTTTCTAGCAATTCTTTGACAACAGATGCAGGGCGTTGAACAACCTCTCCTGCTGCAATCTGATTAGCAATGTGGTCAGGTAATAATTGTATTAAATCTGCCATGTATTGTTTAATGTGGTTAATTATACTCTTCTAAAAGTTCGTATTCTTGGCTTTCTAAAGGAAACCATTGTTTCATTAACTTAGGCAATAAACTATCTAATATAAAATAGCTAGCAACAGACAAAGCAATGATAATCAGCAAAAGTCTAAAAGAGGAAGAACTAGTGAAGCCTTTTCTTTTGTGTTTGCTGTCTGAATATTTATAATTTCCAAACTCTTGGCGAATGCGCATTTTTGTCAAATCGCCATCTGCATTTTGGTTTTGTCTACTTTTTATACGACGTTCTAAAGCTTCTTTGTCAGCGTCATAAAAACGAGGCTTATAGCCAAATTCTCTGGGTTTAAATTTTGTAGTACTATTAAATAACTTTAACATAAGGTCATTTTTTGAACAAAATAATACAATCAAGCATCTAAAACATAGGATTCATACGATGCATTGCAAATAGCAAAATGATAATTATAAAAAACATCATCGCAATTAAAACATAAGCAATCCCTTGTTCTCCACGTCGATTGACAGCTTGTTTTTGAGCAACGGAAGTAGAAGCTGTTGATGTTGCAATAGGTTTACGGGGAGATTTTGTTTTTGTTTTTTTCTTTTGGGGCTTTTTTTCTATTGTGTGTTTGTCTTTTTGTTGTTTCGTTGTCTCCAAAAGCCCATCTTGACGTTGTTTGACGGCAGCTTTTTGAGGTGAATAATCTAAGTTTTTGAGGGCTAGGTTTTTGGTACTTGTCTTGTTAGAATGGCTATTACTAGCTTTGAGTGTTAATGTTAATCGTTCTTGCGTAACATCTATTTCAGAGAGTCGAATGGTTTGAGTACCATTCGAAGCAACCTGCCCAATTAAATTAATTTCAACCAACTCGGCATTTAAAACTTCCCAAGAAATGGTTAACAAGTCGTTTTTTCGGACCGATTTTTTGGAAGCAAAAAAAGAAGCAATGACAGGGGCAGGTCCCGCTAATATTTCATTGACTTCTGCATCCAATTCTTTGCTCAAAGCTTTGTCATACCTAAATCGTTTGTGATCATCACTCAATACTTCATAGGCTTCTTTAATTTTGCCATAATGCATGACAAAAAAGGGATCGTTACCGTTTTCTTTAGGATGAAATTTGAGCGATAGTTTTTGATAAGCTCGTTGAATTTCGGATAGGGTAGCGTTTTTGGAGATGCCTAATATGTAATAATAGTCTTTCACAGAACAAATATACATTTTTTTAAGGGAAGAAGGAAGTGGTTTTTTAAGTAAAACTACTCAAAAGAAAAATTTAATCTAAGCTTAATTCGTTGTCGGTTGTTCTGGCGGGATACCACAAGGCAAGGCAATGCTAGCCAATCGACCAATGAATGCCAAATCATCCCTTAGTTGTTTTCTTCTAAGCTCTTCGGCATAAAAAGCAGCTTGATATTCTAAGTCTACACGAATCTTGTTAAACTTCGTATGGTTTGATTCCATTTTTTGTAACGTTTGGTTCAAGGCTTGTGCCGTTATCGGTTGAGGATTTAGGCGTACTCGAATGGTGGGGGTGACTTTAAAATTAGTTTGGTCATGAAAAGCCTCTTTTCCCTGATAGGCAACAACGACAGCCTGTGCGGTTTGCATTTTTTTATAGAGCAGAAAAGGGTCACCACGATAGCCCTCTTTAAATAATTCTTTATCGGCACTTTTGAAGGCAAAAATACTACTGATATTGGGATCGACACTATAAACGTGTACTCGATCGTATTGTTTGCCATTGGTAACACGAATTTCTAAATCAAACTTATCCAAAGGCTTTAGAGTTTCGGCTACAGTGATCCAACCCATTTTATCTAGCTTGAAACCAAATTTATTCAAACGGTAAGTTGCTCGTTTTTGTAAAACTTTTTGATAGTCTGTTCGTATTTTTTTTGCAGCCTTAGCTTTCTTTTCAAGCTCTTTATCCAATGCTTTTTTGAGTTCAACTAATTGTGTTCTTGTTTTTTTGAGCTGTTGGCTATAATAATTACCTAAATTCTTAACAGAAGGAGGCAAGTCTTTTATATTGCCCAAGTTTTCTCTAGCAAAGGCTTTGAATTGCATCTGATAATCAGAATTGCTGCCTAGTAATTGAGCAACTTTTTCGTCACAACGTGCCATATCCCAATCTAGGTGGTTGATATAAATATCCAAGGCAGCTTGTTCTCTAGCCAAATGGAGGTAGTGCAGGCGTTGTTCAAAAGCTTTGGTGGCAATTAAGGTATTGGCAAACTGTCTTTTTTTGATCACTTTGATGGCACTAGGGTCTATACCTGTGCAGCTTATAATGGAATCTATACCATGGTCAGCATGACTGCCTTCATCTTGAAAAAAATTAAAACTTGTGTTGGGCAAGGCTGGTTTTTTCTGTGAATTTCTATCATGAGGATACATGGCACCAAAACTATAATACAAGCTATCTAAAAGTGCTGTAGTCGCTACTTTATAATTGCGAAAAGGCAAATGTTTTTGTGCGGTATTGGCAAAGTTTGGGGGTAAAAAATCAAGTTCTTCCAGATCAACAGGAATTAAATATTGTTTGGGTGGGGTAGGCTTTAGCCATTGCATTTCTCCTTGAGGATTGCGAATTCCTTCAAAAATAAGCGGATTTTTTAGTTCTGTTTGTCGATTAGTTGCGATATAAACGGGATTACTTTGATTAAATGCGAGTTGTTCACCATCGGCAGTAGCATTGATAAAAAGTGTTGCCCCATTTTTTAAGACAGCATCTTTGTACTGACCACTAATGTTTGACTGAATTTGCTCTTCTAAATTAGCAATATCTGTTACCTCTATGGTAATTTCTTTTTCTACGATACGTCCATTTTTGTCTCGAAATGCTCCCTTGGGAATAGACAAGATGGTGCCGTTGGTAGTTTCTACAACATGATCCTCCAAGCCACTTAGCTTAAAAAATTCACTTTTTTTGAATGTTTCTATAAAAGGGTCGCCAGGGTGGTATTTTATTTTTTCTGTGAAGGCATTTATATCAATGGCAACCTTAGAATCGGTATTGGAGTCATCAGAGTTACAAGCTATAAATGCAATCGTCAGTAGGCAGAATATTAAATATGGTTTCATGAGTATGGATTTTATTATGATTAAGATGAGTGTCGTTCTCTAAAATGTTATTAATAAAGATGTATTTATGATCGTTTTTGGTGCTTTTGGGAATAAGAACTACATCATTTGCAGTTGCACCAACCGTTGATAAATGCCTTTGGCTGCCAACAATTCCTGATGAGTGCCCTGTTCAACAATTTTTCCTTCTTGCAACACCACAATTTTGTCTACATGTTGGATGGTCGAAAGGCGATGTGCAATGACAATCGAAGTTCGATTTTGCATCACTCGAAGCAATGCTTCTTGAACCAATCGTTCGGAAGCAGAATCTAGGGCAGATGTTGCTTCGTCTAAAATGAGGATTGGTGGATTTCTGAGAATGGCCCTTGCAATCGTAATGCGCTGTCGTTGTCCTCCACTTAGTTTATTGCCTCGATCTCCAATAGAGGTTTGATACCCTTGTTCCATTTGAACAATAAACTCGTGGGCATTGGCAATTTTGGCAGCCGCTTCAACTTCTTCTTTTCGAACATTTTCTAAGCCAAATACAATATTATTATAAATGGTATCATTAAAAAGAATTGCTTCTTGAGAAACCATACTCATCAATCCTCGAAGCGCTTTGAGTTGGTAGTTTTTGATATTAATACCATCCAACAAAATTTCACCTTCTGTTAAATCATAAAAACGAGGAATTAAGTCAATTAAGGTTGATTTTCCAGCGCCAGAAGCTCCAACTAAGGCAATCGAGCTGCCTTTGGGAATAGTTAAGTTAATATCGTGTAGGATTGTTCGCTCTTGGTTGTACTGAAAATGGACATTTTTAAAGCTGATTTCTTTGGAGAAATTTTGTATGTTTTGAGCATTGGGCAAATCATCAATACCAATAGGCGCGTTCAAAATGTCGTTGATACGCTCAATTGCTGCGCTTCCTTTTTGAATGGCATAATAGGCACTAGAAAATGATTTTGCAGGATCAATAATATTGTAAAACATACTAATAAACACCACAAATGTAGAGGCTTCAAAGGTACCTTGAAAAACTAGAGAACCGCCAAACATTAAAAGTACGACAACAACCGAAACGCCTAAAAATTCAGTTAGGGGAGAGGATAAATCTTTGCGGCGCATAATGCGTACCATCGTTTGTTCATAATGATGATTTTCTGTTTCAAAGTTATTTTCTTGATACCTTTCTGCGTTAAAAGCACGCACAATTCTAAGTCCTCCTAGTGCCTCGTCCAAAATAGAAAGTAAACGACCTTGAGATTCTTGGGCAGCAGTAGATTTTCGTTTTAATGTCCGAGCAATCCCTCCTATAATCAAACCCACAAATAAGATTAAAATAAATGAAAATCCAGTTAATAAGGGGCTAATATAAAGCATGACAAGCAAAGAGCCTATAATCATGATGGGAGAACGAACAACTGTTTCTACAGATTGCAAGACAGACCATTGAATTTCCTGCACATCAATGGTTATCCTTGACATTAAGTCCCCTTTGCGTTCTTCTGAAAAATAGGAAAGTGGCAAGTACAAGAGTTTTTCAAAAACCGCTTTTCGAATTCTTTTTTCAATGCCATATCGAACCGGTGTCATGACGTACAGTGCCAAGTATCGAAATAAATTTTTGAACAAAAAAGTACCCACTACAATAGCAGAAACTAAAATCAATCCCGCTTCTTTGCCGTTTTCAATGATGTACTGATTCAAACTAGTATTAAAATACTGTTTCCAGCCAGCAATAAAACCTTGTTCCGTTACAGCACTATGTGTTATGGCTTCTGTTGCAAATAAAATGTCTAAAAATGGCTTTAGAACCAAAAAAGAAGCAATGGTAAATAAGGCGGCAAGAATATTAAAAAGCACATTTAGAGCCGCATAAGATTTATAAAATTGTAGATAGTGTAATGTCTTTAGAAAATGCTGCATTCATTTTGGTTTATTAGAAAAGTAATACGCTATAATTTGTGGTGCTATTCTATCGAAATAGAATATTTGAGAATGTACTAAGCCAAAGAACGTTATTTTTTGGTTGGTTAGAGAGAATACGGTCTGGATTTTTTGATTCGGTACTTATTTCGGTACTTTTTTGAAAGCCCAATCAACTTAGTGGATTTGTTGTTCATTACTCCGTTGAAAAATCGTATTAGTTTGATTATCAGTAAGATGTACTTTTGCTAACCTTTGCACTAAAAGACTGATAATCAAACTAATGCAAGATGCTTTTTTACGTTTTTCGTAGGAAAACTAAAAAATCAACGGAGTATTAGTTGTTGTAAGATGAGGAATTAATTGGTTTGGTTTTAATGTTTTGGTTATCATTGTTTTATGTGTTGGTTTCGTTCTCTTTAAATGATTGTAAGTATACTGTTCAAAAAAAATAAAAAAAAAGTAGACGAAAAAGCAACTTTATGAAAACAATTATCGTTTATGGGCATATTCTGATCGTGTTCAGTGTAATTTTATTAAATTAATTTAATTATCCTATGCGTTGAGTTTTATGTAAAAGTTGTTGGTAATTCATTAATAAAAATAACTTTTAGAAACAGTTCTCCCCTCAACGCTTTTATCCTTTTTCTTTTTAATTTTAAACTTAAAATCTAAGTACTATGAAATACTTGGTAATGGTCGCTGCTACGCTTATGTTAAGTGTAGGGCAAGGAAATGGACAGATGGCTACTTCTATTGATGTGGTAGATGTTCCTAAAAAAGTGCTGGCTACTTTTAACAAAAATGGCAAGGTTGAGCAAGTCGATTGGACATTGGAAAAAGAGCAGTATATTGCCAGTTTCTACGATGAAACGAAATTGGTTTTTCTGCAACTTTATTATAATGAAGAAGGCAAATGGTTGAAAACTCAAAAAGAGTTGGAAGAAGATAAGTTGCCAACGCCTATTGCGACTAGTTTGAGCGAAATTTATGGAGAAAATTATGCCATTCTGTTGATTACAGAAGCTTCATATCCAGACAAAGTAGAGTATCAAGTTGAGATTGAGTATTCAGAAGAAATGCTACAATTGTTGTTTGATAAGAATGGCAAATTGCTATCAAAAGTAGCGCTTGAAGAAGAAATTGAAATATTTGAAGATGAGGATTGATGTTATTACTGCTATGTAAATATTAGAACAATATAGAGTAACTGATCGTGTAATGAACTTATTTCGGAATAAAGCAATTTTGTTTTATTCCGATTTTTTATTTTTTTTAATCCGAATTTTAGAATGAAATACTATCCAATTTGCACCTTTAAAGAATTTTATGTAGATGTCTCAGTAGCAAAGAGGGAGCTAACGGAATGGTGGAACTGGAAATTATGGAATCCTTTGTGCCTTGTTGAGACCAACCCTAAAGATGATTCGTTGAAACTTCGGTTTAGTACAGAATTATTCAAAGATATACGTACTGTATGGACCTTGTCTATAAACAGTCTGTCAGAAGATGTTGTTATAACAAGTAGACCTTTAGGGAATGGAGATTTAAATTTGACGTGGAACATAACAATTAAAGGAAAAAATAAGGAACAATTATTAATTAGTACTATTTTGCTAGAGGGTAATTTAGCAGGGCTTTACTACGAGCGTTATGCCGTTTGTTGGACGAAGCTGTTAAAAAATATGAATCGCGATTTTATTCATTATTTGAATCGAAAATATTTAAGTACAACCTTTATGGTAGAGGATGGATGTACGGAGTATTATCCTATTGTGTGAGATTAATATTTCATAGAATTTAATGCTTAAGGTGGTTGTCGATGAACTATATTCCTACTGCGTAGTATTGATTTTGTACATTTTGTTTCATGAGCGTTACGCCATTGATTATTTGAATCTTCTGGAAGGAAATTCGCCAAGTATTAATAACAAAAGCTAGATGAAAAAAACATTTATACAAGCCTTAGCCATTGTAACGATTATGATTTTTAAGCGTTACAAAATCCATCTGTTAAACAACAATCAGATAGAATGGGTAAAAGAAATAGATGTTGCTTTTGTGGATGTTTTGTTAAATTATGTTTATTTTCTTTTGATACTTAGTTTTGCCAAAGGAGCTATTTTCTTTTGGTATCGAAAAAGCAAGAAAATCCCTCAAGAAAGATCTGACAATATTATTTTGGGGGTGAACAATATTCATGCTTTGGTTGTCGGAGTGGTAACTGTCCTAACAGGGCTTGCCTTGATGGGAATTGATGTGAAAGCCTTTTTTGCTTCATTGAGTATCATAGCAGCCGCTATTGCTATTATTTCGAAGGACTATATTTCCAACGTCATAGGAGGAATGCTGATTGCCTTTTCGAATGATGTGAATCTTGGAGATTATATCAAGGTAGGGGGCAACAAAGGGAAGGTAATAGATATGTCGATTACCATGTTTAGTTTGTTGACGGACGATGATGATGTGGTTATTATTCCGAATAATATGGTATATGCTTTGGATGTTATTAATTATACCAAAAGAGCTATAAAAAAGACCAGTATAGAGTTTGAAATAAGTTTAGACGCAATTGCTACAGTGAGTCAGTTAGAAGCAGATTTAATTGCTACTTTAAACGAATTTGACCCTATTATTCAAAGTGATTCTTACAACCTAAAAGCAGTGGGAATTAAAAAAGACTATGTAGAATTTAAGTTTCAATATATTTTAGATATACCCGACCGAGAGAAAGAAAAAGATATTCGAAAGAAAGTAATTCGGAGAGTAGTACAAATTATCAAAAAAGTTGATTCTTCTCTGTAAAGAGACATTGACAGACATATATATTTAGCGAACACACAATTCCATTTTTGGAAAAAAAACAATCATGAACAGAAAAATCCAAGTTATTCAACCAGGCACTTTTGAAGGAGAAAATCATTGGTATCCAAAGGCTTTAAATGCGACCATTCATCCAATGGTTAGCTTTTTTTTGAACCTAGATACTAAGCGAATTATCAATCGTTATTGCCATTTGCATCCCAAAGTGAATCGAGAAAAGCTATCAGAAATTTTAACATACAAATGCAAGCATTTTTTGTGGTGTGGGGCAGATTTAATTAATGCTACTTCTGCGAATGGTTTTAAAAGAATGGTTGTGATTGAAAATAATTCAAGTCCATCAGGGCAAAAATCAATGCCATTGTTGGATGATAACAAGGAAGATGGTTCGTACCGTTTGTTGGTAGAGCGAACATTTAAGCCTTATATTAGAAATAAAAAAGGGAAAGCAAAGGTAGAGGGGAAACTAGCTGTCCTATATGATAAAAACTTCATGGAGGTATCTGGTTATGGACATGTTATCTCTGATGTAATGGGAGAAGAGTGCTTTTTGGTACCTTACTTCTATGGAGAAGACAACAAGCATATAAAAGTAGAGGATGATCAAATGCATTTTCAAACAGAAGATGGTACTTGGCATCCATTAAGAGCTGTTTTTCGCTATGTAACTCAACGTCCTTGGACAAGGTTTCCGTTACATTCTAAAACTAAGATTTTAAATCCAATTGCTGCTTGTTTGGCGGGAGGTCGTAACAAAATGGTTGCTGCCAAAGCTTATGATTTGTACAATGCACAATTAGAGCCTTATGGTTTGCAAATTAATATTCCAGAAACAATATGGGATGTGAATAAAGCTGAAATTCCATTATGGGTAACCAAAATGGGAGGGCATGCGGTTATTAAAATTCCTTATAGCAACGCTGGGCAAGGTGTCTTCACGATTACGAGTGAAGAGGAGTTGGATGCTTTTATGGAAATGGAGTTTGATTATGAACGTTTTATTGTTCAAAGTCTAATAGGGAATTATAATTGGAGTTCGACAGGCAATAAAGGAAAGTTTTATCATGTAGGGACAATTCCCAATCAAAAAGGCGAAACTTTTGTCACGGATATTCGAATGATGGCAAGCAGTACTGTAGATGGTATTCGCCCTTTGTGTGTTTACTCTCGAAGAGCAGCAAAACCGTTGGTAGATCACCTCAAAGAAGGTGCTGAATCTTGGGATATGCTAGGTACCAATTTATCTGTAAAAGAAGGAACTAATGTTTGGTCAAGTGATACCAATCGCCTGATGTTAATGGATCGTCGAGACTTTAATAAATTAGGAATAGGTTTAGATGATTTGATAGAATGCTATATTCAGACGGTATTATCTATGGTTGCTATTGATAAAATGTGTATTAAGTTATATAATAGCAAAGGTAAATTTAGAATGCGTTTGTTCAAATCTTTAAATGACGATGCCACTTTGTTGAATGAAATATTAGAAGGAAATGAAAAAGTATAATTTTTTGGTGTTAACAGAACATACAAAGCACAGCGATCAAAATTCTTTGTATGCATTGGTAGCTGAACTTGCTAGACATGAAGAATCAGGGCAAGTATATGTTGCCAGTCGAGGCAATGCTAAAAATAAGTGTTTTTTTGAAGACAGAACATCGTCTGAAGTAGAAGCTACTCTGGCGACTTCTTCTTTTGCTTTTCAAAGCGATGGAGCTCAGTTCTTAGAGGACACTACGACAATAGACATTCAATCGGTCGATGTTGTTTTTATGCGCTTGCCAAGACCTGCTACGGATGAGTTTTTGGAGCATTTGGTAAGCATAGCACCAAAGCAAGTATTTGTCAATAACCCCAAAGGTATTGTCAAAACAAGTACCAAGGAGTTTTTATTGAACTTCCCATCGGTATGCCCGCCAATGAAGTTTTGCCGATCTGTCATAGATGTGCTCAACTTTGCTTCCAAATATCCTATTGTGCTGAAGCCATTGCGAGAATATGGAGGAAAAGGGGTGGTAAAAGTGCAAGACCATTATGTTTTTGCAGGAGATGGTCGTCCTCAACCTATCAAAGAGTATTTGATGGAAATCAAACAAGAATTGGAAACCAATGGATATTTGGCAATGAAATTCTTGAAGAATGTATCGGAAGGTGACAAGCGCATTTTGGTTGTAAATGGTGAGATTCTAGCGAGTTCTTTGCGCTTGCCTGCACCAGATTCTTGGTTGTGTAATGTTGCACAGGGAGGAACTTCGGTGCCTTCTACTGTTAGCCCAGAAGAAGTGGAAATTATTGAACAAATAACTCCTACGCTATTAAAAGAGGGAATTGTAATGTTTGGTGCAGATACCTTGGTGGGAGATGATGGAAAACGGATCTTGTCGGAAGTAAATACGTTGAGTATAGGCGGTTTCCCACAAGCAGCAGAGCAAACAGGAACTCCTGTCGTTAAAAAGGCAATTAATAATATAATAGCTTATGTCAATAGTCAACAACCTAGGGCTTAAGTTCGTTGCAAACACGCAGTAGCAGCGCAGCTAACTAAAAGCAAAGTGCTCATGAAGTAATCTACAGCGTATTAATTTTACTAAATTAAGAATTTATAGTTAATGGAAGAACCTAAGGTAATTCAGCAATTTAATTTGTCTGATACCCCCCCTAAATCTATTCGACACTATTGGGTCGATTTAATTACGGATGGCATGAACAATCCTATGCGTGTGCCGATTATGGTAGCAAGAGGTAGTCAAGATTTTCCGATCTTAGGACTCACAGCAGCCGTTCATGGCAATGAATTGAATGGCATTCCTGTGATTCAGCGTTTGTTTTCAGAAATAGAGGTAGAGGATTTAAAAGGAACAATAGTGGGAGTTCCTGTTGTTAATATTCCTTCATTTGTACGCAAAAAAAGGCGTTTTAATGATGGAGTCGATCTCAATCATATTATGCCAGGCAAAGCAGATGGAAACGTGAGTCAAGTATATGCTTACCGTTTCTTTCATAAGCTAGTCAAGCATTTCGATTATTTGTTGGATTTGCACACTGCTAGTTTAGGGCGAATCAACTCTTACTATGTTAGAGCAGATATGAAACATCCTGTTACTAGAAAATTAGCGATGCTTCAAGGAGCGCAGTTGATTGTGCATAATCCTCCTTCAGATGGTACATTGAGAGGGGCAGCAGATGAAATTGATATTCCTGCTATTACACTGGAAGTGGGGAATCCCAATACGTTTCAACGTAAGATGATTAAGTCTGGAATTATTGGAGTACACAATGTGTTGTCTTATTTAGAAATGACAGACGACGAAGCAATAATGCCTGAAATTCCAACTGTAGTATGTCAGCGATCTTATTGGATTTATACTGATATAGGGGGCTTGCTGCAAGTGCATGTAGATTTGATGGAAAGAGTAGAGGAGGGAACATTGATTGCTTCGATGCGAGATGTGTTTGGCAATTTGGTAAAAGAGTATTTTGCGCCAGAAGATGGTGTTGTAATCGGAAAAAGTGTTAGTCCTGTGAATCAAACTGGAGGACGTATTTTACACTTGGGCATCGTTAGGAAAAATACATAATCTCAAAAAGAAACAAATAACCCAGTTAAGTGTATCAATAAACTTAACTGGGTTGATAAATTTTATACCTGTATTCTAAAAAAAGTTTTGATTGCTGAATTAAAATGACGAATTTCGCTCTGCCAAATTCAAATGTTTGAATAGGGTGGAAAAATGGATTATTGGATATAGCTATTCTTGCCTTAAGCAAGAAAAGAATGCTCTAAATAGATAAATGAAGAACACGTATACAGACTTAATAGAACAAAGCTATTATTTTCCTCAAGAGGGCTTTGATTTGAACAATGAATATTTGACTTTTCATGGGGTGTCTCTCAAATATTTGATTGAAAAATACGGCACACCCTTTAAATTTATATACCTGCCCAAAATCGGGGACCAGATAAAAAAAGCTCGAAATCTATTTAAACGAGCCATTAAAAAGAACAAATACCAAGGGAATTACCACTTTTGTTACTGTACTAAGTGTAATCACTTTTATCACGTTGTTAGTGAGGCTTTAAAGCATAAGGTCAATTTGGAAACTTCTTCTTCTTTTGATATTGATTTAATTCTGAAATTATACAAAGAGAAAAAACTCAACAAAAAGTGCATCATTCTTCACAATGGTTATAAAACAGATGAATATCTACGAAAAATCCTAGAGCTAAATGAAATGGGATTCGAAAACTCTGTTATCATTTTGGATAGTACCGATGAGCTGACACGAATCGAAGCGATTAGTAAGGAGAATACCAAAAAAATTAAGATTGGCGTTCGAATGGCAATCAATGAGGAAGCTCAATCGGCTTATTATACGTCTCGATTAGGTATTCCACAAAAAGAGATGTTGGACTTTTTTCACAATCGAATCAAAGATAATGACAAATTTGAGTTAAAAATGTTGCACTTTTTTGTCGATTCGGGAATCAAAGATACTTTGTATTATTGGGGAGAATTTCAACGTGCCTTGAGTCTGTACATTGAGATGAAAAAAGATGCGCCCAAATTGTCTTCTTTTAATTTAGGTGGTGGCTTCCCAATTCGAAATCACTTAGGGTTTGAGTATGATTACGAATATATGATCAATGAAATAGTGAGCAATATCAAAGAAGCTTGCGCCCAAGAAGGGATAGAAGAACCTAATATTTTTACAGAGTTTGGAAAGTATACGGTAGGAGAGTCAGGAGCGATTATTTTTGAGGTTTTAGAACAAAAACAGCAGAACGATACAGAAGCTTGGTATATTATTAATAATAGCTTGATGAATACGATTCCTGATGCTTGGTCTATTCACGAAAAATTTATTCTGCTGCCAATCAACAAATGGTCAAACAACTATCAGCGAGTCAATATAGGAGGTATTAGTTGCGATCACTCAGATTACTACAATTCCGAAGATTTTAATCAAGAAATCCTTTTGCCCAAATATCCCAAAGATGATAAGGAGCCATTGTATTTAGGCTTTTTTCATACGGGAGCTTATCAAGATGCGATTAGTGGATACGGAGGCATCAAACATTGCTTAATTCCTTCGCCCAAACAAGTAATTATTGATCGGGATGAGAAAGGAAACTTCATAGATTATGTTTATCGAGAGGAGCAATCTGTTCAAGAAATGTTTAAGATTTTGGGCTATTGAGTGTAGCACAAGACTAGTGTTAATTGAGATTCGTATGGCTTATTCTGTCGTGTTTGGTAATGGTAAAATTTACTAGAATAAGTTAATTGTTTAATGCATTGGTAGTGAGAAATATAGTTAAAATAAAACAGTTTATGAAATATTTAATTTGTTAAGAATAGAAGATTTTTTTCATAAAATCACCCAATTGGCTTGGAAGTGTAAAATATTTTATATCTTGAGCCTATCATGGGTTTTAGGGTTTAGTTTTCTGGTCAAGTTGCTCCTGCAACTTGGCCTTTTTTTTTAATTTAAATAAAAAGGAGACCAGTGAAAATACTACTAACAAAAATAGGGATTTATTGGCTATTGTTACTGGGCTTAGTCCCGATTGTAACAGCCCAAGAAAAAGCCACACCTCCTAAAATCCCTTATGCACCTTATGGAGGCGTATTTACCCCCAAAGGAACCTTGCGAGTACTGCTAGTTTTTGTTACTTATAAAGATAATAATACCGCAAATCCTGCCTTTGAAAATCAAAAAAATCCACTACCTCGTTGGAATTATAGCGAAAATAATAAACTACCCGATTTTGTTAATCCGAAAACAGGAGCTTGCCCCAATTACATTTTTAATTCTGCTTCCGATTTTGAACAAGAAATGGATTTGGTGGCAAATAATTTTTCAAAGGAATTTGCCTTAATGTCTAATGGAAAATTTAAAATGATAGGGGAGGTATTTACAAATGCAGAAGGAAAACCCACAGTGGTAGAAATTGATCCAGCTGGAGGTTATTCGTGGACGCACCTTAATGGACGTGCTGTAGAGGCAATGCAAAAGATAAATCCTAAAATGGATTATTCCCGTTTTGATCAGCGTAAAAACTTACCTAATTTTAAATTTGATAATTCGGATACCACACAACATAAACCAGATAAAATTATAGATTTTGTCGTATTTGTTCATCGCTACAACAAAGGTTGGAATCAAGAACCCAAGCCAGGAATGCGAGGATGGGTTGGTTCAGGAGGTGGTTTTGCATCTACAGGTGTCTTGCCCCAAAATACAGTGAATGGCTATCGGATAGCAGAAGGATTCACGATGACGTATAATTCTGGAGTTTTTATACACGAAGTTGCTCATGTTTTGTTTAATGCACCTCATATAATGGGAGTTAATAATGTTGTTGGGAATTATTTTTATCTGCTGAGTGCTGGTTGGGGGGTTATGGCGCCGAATAGTATCTTTTCTGGGTTTAATGCTTGGGAACGTTGGTATGTTGGATTTATTGATTTGGTAGCAGACATACAGAAGCCAAAAGATGTGGAAGAACAGCCTATTTTTGTCTTGAGAGATTTTTTCACAACAGGTGATGCTATGCGAATCAAAATACCTTTTTCGGGTGGGCAATATCTTTGGCTAGAGAACCATGCTAAGTTGCACGAATTGGATGAACATCCATGGAGTGGCAAAGTATTGGGCAAAGGCGACACGGTTGCTCGTTCTGCAGCAGGAATTTATGCTTATGTAGAAGGGATTGAAAGCAGCCGAAATACGATCTTTTCGGCTTTGTCGGATCGAGCCAATGGAATTAAAGTACTGCATGCTGGAGGAAATTACGACTACTACATGTACGAAGATATACCAGACCAAAGAAATAATTGGGGAAATGTGATGAAAAGCTTTCGGAGATTGGAAGAAAATCCTATATCTGGAACAAACAATTTGTATCGTTATCCTTATGATAACAACAAAGATGGCGTTATTAAGATTGATCCCAATTACAACTCTAGTAAAACAGAATGGTATGCCCCTATTTTTAGAGAGGAAATTAGTCCTGACTCTTTTGTTAATTTGTATGGTTGTTTTGGAGTGTACGATGCCAAGAAGTCGGAAGGTTATATAGGTCCTGTTGCCTTTAAAGATGGGGACTATCTGGATTTGAATTCTAATCCAATGCCTTTGAATTATCCTCGTTATGACCTTAAAAAGAACAAATTAGCCCCTTACATTTTGAATGGTTTAGCGTTAAAGTTTTCTGCAATAGAAAATAGTTCTGATATGCAGGTAGAGGTACGATTTGAAGAAGTTAAGTTATGCCAGAATAAGCGTTGGACTGGAAATATAGAATTGCCTGATATAACCAAAGATGAACGCCCAGACTTGGAACTCGCCAATTGTGTGCAGTTGGTGTTGAATAAAAGTGGTACTGTCAACACACATGTTCAAACAACAGCAGGTGACTTTATTCATCCGACGGTTTTTACAGTAAAAAAAGGAGCCACATTGTATTTGAATAAACGCTCAAAACTAATTCTCGAAGATGCAACTACGTTGATTGTAGAGGAGGGAGGAAAGGTCGTTTTAGGTCAGCAGGCTCAAATTGTAGTTAAACCAAATGCAAAACTAATTATAGATGAGGATATGCTTCAAATGGGGAAGCATGCAAAAGTCATTAGACAAGGGCAAAAATAGGTTTTCGAGCCTTTGTTTAGATTTATTCTAAATAGAGATAGGTGTTAACAAAACGCTAAAATAGATACAGGAAAACGAAACGAAATTTTATATTTGCAGCACGTCTGATATCTATTGTCAGAATTTAATCATTTATTTACATTATATTAATTTATATACAAGCTATATGACACTCTCAACAGGTCTTATCTTTGGTATAATTTTCATTTTGATGTTTATTGTTGTAATGGCAACAGTATCAGAAGGTTTGGTGAAAATCGCAGCAAAACATCACGGTGAAAATCCAGAGAACTACGGCGTCTTACCAAATGACTTGCCAAGTATGCTTAAACGAGGTGAAGGTTCCCCTGATTATGTTTCTCACAACGATCATTTTATTGATTTAAAAAAGGGTTTTGATATTAACCTTTTAGGAGAAGCATCATTGGAGCGTGGAATTGAATCCGTACACTCCTCAACTTATGCGCTAAAACCAAAGGATTTTATAGGCATGATGCCAATTCCTAAAGTGGTTGTAGAAGAAGGAGGCGCTCTAAAAGCTGGAGACGTTCTTTTTTATGATAAAAAACGCCCAGAAATTAAATATGCAGCACCTGTTAGTGGAGAAATGCTAAAAATCCAAAGAGGAGAAAAGCGTTCGATTAATGAGGTGGTTATTTTGGCAGATAAAGAGATTGAATACCGTTCGTACAATCTTCCAGATTTGAATACTGTAAGCCGTGAAGAATTAGTGGCTTTCTTGTTAGATTCTGGAGCTTGGCCTTTTATTCGTCAGCGTCCATTTGATATTGTGGCAGAGCACGAAAAAACGCCTAAGTCTATCTTTGTAACAACATTTGACACGGCACCATTGGCACCAAGTTTCAACCTAACTGTTCAAGGGAAAGAAGCTGACTTCCAAAAAGGTTTGGATGTATTGGCAAAATTGACAGATGGTGCTTTGCACTTAGGATTGGACGGTAGAGGAAACCAAAACCCTTCAAAAGCATTTACTGATGCTACGGGTGTTGAAAAACACTGGTTCAATGGTCCTCACCCAGCAGGAAATGTAGGGGTACACATTCATCACATCGATCCACTAAATACAGGTGAAACAGTGTGGCACTTGGACGTACATGGAGTATTAGTGATTGGTACTTTATTTAATAAAGGTATTTTTGATACAGAACGTGTCATTGCGTTGACAGGATATGAAATGCCAAATCCTCGTTATATCAGAGCACACCAAGGACTTTGTATTGAAAAATTAGTTGCAGAGGTTAAATTTGAAGAACAAATAGCAACAACAGATAAAGAAGGAAAACCAGTAAGTGGAACTAGAAAAGCAGTTCGTTTAATTTCTGGAGATCCATTGACTGGAAAAGAAATTACTCCAAATGGTTATTTGGGCTTCTTTGACGACCAAATTATGACCATTGAAGAGGGAGATTACTACGAATTATTTGGTTGGTTATTGCCAAGAACAGGACACCCAACACAGAATCGTACTTTCCCAGGTGCTTTTGTACCTAGCTCTGTCTACAAAGCGGATACTCAACAAAATGGAGAGCACAGAGCATTTGTGGTTTCTGGAGAATACGAAAGTGTTTTGCCAATGGATATCTACCTACAATATTTGCTAAGAGCTGTTCAAGCCAATGACTTTGAAAGAATGGAAGGTTTGGGAATCTTAGAATTGGGTGAAGAAGATGTGGCTTTGTGTGAGTATGTATGTACTTCTAAGCATCCTGTTCAAAAAACACTTCGTCAAGGATTGGATATGTTAAGAGAGCAGGGATAGTTACTTGCTGCTGAGATAAAAATAAAATTAATAATAGAAACGAATACTAATAATAAAGTAACCTTATGGGACTTTTTGATGTAGAATTTTGGAAAAAGATAGAGCCTAGCAAAGATAAAAAATTTGCTCACGGTCTTTACGACGGTGTATTTACGCTCTTTTTTAAGCCGAATGAGGTAAACCACACTGGTACTCATATTAAGGGTCCAATGGACCTGAAACGTTTGATGATACATGTTGTAATTGCATTACAAGCTTGTTATCTAATCGGGTCATACAATATTGGCCACCAACATTTTTTAGCACTAGGCGAACACACAGGTGTTTTGGATGCAGTCCATCTAAAATTAGTCATTGGTTTGATGTCTATTTTGCCTTTGTTTATTGTATCTAACTTAGTAGGTTTGGCTATTGAGTTTTACTTTGCGTCACAAAAAGGGCATCCGATAGAGGAGGGGTATTTGGTAACAGGTGCCTTGATTCCTTTGATTATGCCACCAGATGTTCCGTTGTGGATGTTGACACTGTCTATTATTTTTGCTGTATTGTTGGCAAAAGAGGCTTTTGGAGGAACAGGAATGAACGTGGTTAATATAGCTTTGATGGCACGTGCCTTTATTTTCTTTGCTTATCCTACTGAAATTTCTGGAGATGCTCCATGGGTATCTGCAATTGATTTTAATAATGGAGTAACAGACTATAGCTTCTTGCATACTATGTTTAATGGTTTGTTTGAGAGTTTGGGATGGAGTACTTTTATTAATGGACAACCTTTGTTAGAGTCTTTTACTGGTGCAACACCATTGGTATTGGCTAGAACAGGTGGATGGGAAGCCGTTACAGAAGTGTATTCTTCTACAGCAATGTTTGTTGGAGGAATTCCTGGTTGTGTTGGTGAAACTTCAAAATTAGCCATTATTCTAGGTATTGCTATCTTGTTGGTAACTCGTGTTGCTAGTTGGAGAATTATGTTCTCAATGGCATTGGGAGTTGCTGTAACAGGTATGTTGTTTAATGTATGGGGCTTCAATGCTTATATGGATGTACCTTGGTATAACCACTTCTTGATGGGAGGTTTGATGTTTGCTTTGGCATTTATGGCAACCGATCCTGTTACTGCTTGTGGAACCAATACAGGAAAATGGATTTATGGATTCTTGATTGGTTTCTTCGGAATGGTTATTCGTGTGATGAATCCTGCTTACGCAGAAGGATGGATGTTGGCAATCTTGTTGATGAACGTATTTGCGCCAACAATTGATTTCTATGTAGTAGATGCAAATATTAATAGACGTTTAAAAAGAGCTAAAGCTGAATAAAAATGGGAGAGAAAAAAGAAATGAATGTTTACGCGTATGTATTTATGATTACATCCGTAACCGCTTTAATCTTATCGCTTTTGTATACTAGTCTCAATCCAATTTTTGAAGCTAATAAAGCGGAAGCTAAAAAAGTAGCTATTTTGAGTTGTTTACCCGACTCTATGGATTTAGACAAACCAGAAGTTGTACAGGATGCTTACGGAAAAGTAAAAATGTATGCTGTAACAGAAAGTGGTAAAGTTTATACCAACGATGATTTAGAAAAAATCAATGACTTGGCTACCAATGGAGCCAAAAAATACGGTGCATTAGCAGAGCTAGACTTGGCTAATGAGGAAAAAAGAAAGGAAGAAAACCGTTTGTATCCAGTCTATGAGTACGATGGTGCAGAAGGAAAAACTTACGTTGTTGCTATTCGTGGAAATGGTCTTTGGGACAAAATCTGGGGATACATTGCCCTTAAATCTGATTTGAATACAATTGCTGGTGTTTACTTTGACCACAAAAATGAAACACCAGGTTTGGGTGCCGAAATTAAGGATAGCGATAAGTTCAAGGCTCAATTTATTGGGAAGAAAGTTTTTGAAGGAGAGAATGTAGCGTTGACGGTACTAAAGCGTCCTAAAAAAGGAGAGCATTATGTAACAGGTATTTCTGGTGCCACAATTACTAGTGATGGGGTTACTGAAATGTTCCGAAAAGGAATGAGTAAGTACGAAACGCACTTTGAGCAGTTGAAAAATAAAAAATAAATTGCGATTCGCAATCGAATAAAAAAAATTATAAACTATAAATAATTATAGCGCAATGGCTGATACTATAGTTGATTCAAAAAAACAAGGAGGATTACTTGGAAAGCAAGAAATGAAGCTTCTTAAAGATCCATTACACAGTAATAATCCAATTACCATCCAAGTTTTGGGAATTTGTTCTGCTTTGGCTGTAACAGGTTCTGTTTACAAATCTTTGGTTATGGCAGTAGCACTAATTTTTGTATGTGCTGCTTCTAGTTTAATTATTTCTTTGTTGAGAAATTCTATTCCTAGTTCTATTCGTATGATTGTACAATTACTTGTTATTGCAGGTTTGGTACAAATTGTAGAAATTGTATTAGGAGCATTTGCTTATACTGCGTACGTAGAACTTTCTGTATTTATTGGTCTTATTATCACCAACTGTATTGTAATGGGGCGTTTGGAAGCCTTTGCTATGGGAAACAACCCTTGGCAATCATTCTTAGATGGTGTTGGTAATGGACTAGGCTATGGTTGGATTTTGGTAGCTATGGCAGTAGTACGTGAGTTGTTTGGTAAAGGTACATTCATGGGATGGGAAATTCTATCACCAGATTGGTACGTTGCCAATAACTTGATGGTTTTACCTGCTTCTTCTTTATTTGTAATTGGTGTCTTTATCTGGATACAACGTGCATTAGATCCTGAATTAGTAGATAAATCTTAATTCATACCAATCAACTTAACATCTTGTAAAAATAATATTACTATAAATCTAACGATAAAATGGGCGAGACATTAAATATATTTATCAAAGCGGCCTTTATTGATAACATGATTTTGGCATATTTCTTAGGAATGTGTTCTTATCTGGCAGTATCCAAAACAGTTAAAACAGCTGTAGGTCTAGGATTAGCAGTTATCTTTGTATTGGGAATTACAATGCCTATCAACTGGGCAATCAATACCTATCTTTTGTCTGATGGTGCAATCATTGAAGGAATCAACCTGACTTTTTTGCGCTTAATTTTGTTTATTGCTGTAATTGCGTCTATGGTGCAATTGGTAGAGATGATCATTGAGAAGGTCTCTCCTGCATTATATAACTCACTAGGAATTTTCCTTCCTCTGATTACTGTAAACTGTGCCATTCTTGGAGGTTCTCTGTTTATGGTATCTAGAGAGTATGGATTTGCTGAATCAGTTTCTTTTGGTTTAGGATCTGGATTTGGTTGGTTCTTGGCGATTGTTGCAATTGCTTCTATTCGTGAAAAATTGCGTACTGCTGATGTTCCTCCTGCATTGAGAGGACTGGGTATTGCATTTATCATTACAGGACTAATGGGAATTGCCTTTATGAGCTTGGCTGGATTAAACCCTGGCGATTTTAATTAATTATGACTTCTTCTTTATAGAGAAGACTTAAGAGCTGATTAGTAAAAAAAATCATACTTATGTTATTAATATCTAATATTTACTTAATACCAATATCAATAGTTGTATTCTCTGTATTGATTTTGGTTCTATCATCAGGATTGTTAGCCGCAAGAAAACGACTGTTGCCACAAGGTGATGTAACGTTGTCCATTAATGGAGATAAAGAAATTGAGGTTAAGCCTGGTGCTACTTTGTTGGGCGCATTGTCAACAGATAATATCTTCTTGCCATCTGCTTGTGGTGGTGGTGGAACTTGTGCCATGTGTAAATGTCAAGTAATCTCTGGTGGTGGAGAGCCTTTAGCAACAGAAATGAATCACTTGACACGTAAAGAAGCTGCTGAACATTGGCGTTTGGCTTGTCAGGTAAAAGTTCGTTCTGACATGGAGGTGGAAGTTCCTGCCGAAATCTTTGGTATCAAAAAATGGGAATGTGAAGTTATTTCAAACTACAACGTGGCTACATTTATCAAAGAATTCGTCGTAAGAGTTCCTGAGCCAGTATCTTTTGAAGCTGGGGGATACATCCAAATTGATGTACCAGCAATTACTGTAGATTATAAGGATATGAACATTGATTCGCATCCAAGAATGGGGAAAGCCAAAGATGAGTTTGAAGCAGAATGGAATGCTTTGGATATGCGTCAATTTACAATGGTTAATGAGGAGCCTATCTTCCGTGCTTACTCAATGGCCAACCACCCTAAAGAGGCAGAAGAGCAACAAATTATTATGTTGAACATTCGTGTAGCACCACCACCACCAATTTTCCATGTGGTAGATGGTAAGCGTCAATTCAAAGAATACATGGATGTAAATCCTGGAATTTGTTCTTCTTATGTATTTGGTTGCAAACCTGGAGATAAAGTTACTATTTCTGGTCCTTATGGTGAATTCCATATCAAGCCAACCAAAAAAGAAATGGTTTATATTGGAGGTGGTGCAGGTATGGCTCCATTGCGTTCGCACTTATTCCACCTATTCCATACCTTAAAAACAAGAGATCGTAAAGTTTGTTATTGGTATGGAGGTCGTGCTCCTCGTGAGTTGTTCTACATTGATGACTTTAGACAAATTGAAGCAGAATTCGATAACTTCTCTTTCTTCATTACTATTGATAGAGACCCACAAGATCCTAACTGGGTAGAGAAAAAAGATATCCATGATGAAAATGGAAACTGTTTCTTTGGTTTTGTAATGCCTGAGTTGAAGAGACATTATTTAGATCAACACCCTGAGCCAGAAGAAATCGAATACTACTTCTGTGGTCCTCCAATGATGGCTCAATCTATCTTTACAGCCCTAGACCAATTGGGCGTTCCTAAAGAAAACATTGCATTTGATGACTTTGGTGAGTAATCCTTGCTAGAATTATCATAGTTCAAATATAGGCACCTTTCACATCTTGTGGAAGGTGCTTTTTATTTTTTAGATATTAGAATTGGGAGAAGTAATAAAACTGATTTTATAGGTTTAATGTATTGTTTTTGTGTAGTACAATGTTTTGGCTACCAATTTCTTATACTTATTGAAAAAGATTGAATTGCTGAAAAAGACATTATTTTTGACTTTTATGATAGTGGTAGAGGTTTTACTTTTGTTGGTTTATAGAGTATTGGTAGCACACTAGGTTAGTTTGTGCTCTATTAATAATTTGATAAACAACCTATTAATTACAATTTATAAGGTGTATTAACAACAAGATAATAAATTCAAAATACCACAAATGAACTCAAAGATTTACTTTATATGTTTAATTTTATTATTCAGCTTAATAAAGGATGGGACGGCTCAAAAAACAATAGAGGAGTCTCCAATAATGTTAAAAAATTACCCAGATAAAATTGATTTTATTTCTAATCAAGGACAATGGGAGGAAGCTATTCTTTATCAAGCAGAGATTGCTAAAACACAAGTTCGATTTTTAAAGGATAAAATCAGCTTTGGGGCATTAACAGAGTGCAATATCCCTGAGCGGTCTAACTTAGATAGCATTGAAAAAGCGAGTAAAACAAAAGAGGAGGCTTTATTAAAAATAAAAGAAGTAGAAGAAGCTTATGCTCAAGAAAAAGGTAGTATTAAAGGCTTTGTTTGGAATATGCATTTTGACGGTGCTAATAGTAAGAGTCAAATATTGGGAAAAGAGGAAAAAGAAGCTCAATACAATTATTATTTAGGGAGTTTAAAAGCAGAACGCATTGGTGCAATGGGGGAAGTTTGGTATAAAGATATTTATCCAAATACAGATGTACGCTTTTATAGTGCAAGGGAAGGACTAGAGTATGATATTATTTTGTACCCCAAAGCTAAATCAGAAAATGTTAGAATAGAACTAGAAGGAATCGAAAAAATTCGTTTGGATGAAGAAGGAAATCTAGTCTATAATACTCCTTGGGGGGAAATGGTGAAGAAGGCGCCTTACGCTTATCAAATGATTGAGGGGCAAGAAGTAGCTATAAGTACAAAATATCGATTGGATGGCAACTATATTGGGTTTGAAATACTAGAAGATTATAATCAAAACAAACCATTAATTATAGATCCCCTAATTTTAAAGTGGAGCACGTATTTGGGAGGCGCAGGAAATGATAATTTGCGTTCATCAGGAGTGCATAATGAGGAACTATATCTTCATGGAACAACGCTTTCTATAGCTTACCCAACTACAGCAGGGAGTTTTCAACAAATTTATGGAGGTGGCTCAACAGATGTTTTCTTTTCTAAGTTAGACAAGGATGGTAATTTGTTGGTATCTACTTTTATTGGTGGAAATGATGAAGATTATACAGGTTGGAGTATGTTTCAAAATGGAACGTGGTACGTAGAAGGTTCCGTTAAATCGACGGATTTTCCAGTTACGGCAGGTGCTTATCAAACTACTTATGGAGGAGGAAGTAGCGATGCTTTTTTCCTAGAAGTAAACTCAAATTTGCAATTAGAATATTCTACTTATTTAGGAGGTGGAAACTATGATGGACTTGCTCAAGGTATTTATCACACAGGAAATAATATGCTTTATGTAGAAGGTAGCACAGGTGATAACACAACTTTTCCTTCCACCAAGAATGCTTTAAATAATCTATCTGGAAGTAGCAACTTTATCCTTGCCTACAATACGGCAGGTCATCAAGTAGAAGAAGTGGCAATGGTTTCTCCAGAATTTAATATAGATGATTTAGTATTTGATGGTACAAACGTTTTTGCATTAGGAAGAATTGATGCTAGTGCTGTTGGTTATACGACACAAGGAGCTTTCCAAAGAACTTATGGTGGAGGTTCACAAGACGTTTATATACTAAAATTGGACAATGTGCTAGATCCAATATTTGCAACTTATATAGGAGGAAGTGGATATGAGGAGATAAAGTCTTTTGAAATTAAAAACAATAGTTTATACCTTTTGGGAGTGTCAACTTCTAATGATTTCCCAACAACGGCAGGAGTATTTCAAACTACTTATGGTGGTGGTTATAGAGATTTATTTGCTGTTAAAATGGATTTATTAGGAAATGTACTTTATAGTACCTACATAGGAGGAGGAGATGTAGAAGACCTTAGTGTTTTTGTAGGTTATAGGGGAATAGTCGAAGGCGATGATTTTTATGTATTGGGACGGACTGAATCTGCAGACTTTCCTACAACAGCAGGAGCTTTTCAACCTAATTATAGAGCGAGCGAGGATAATTTTATCGTAAAACTCAATTCAAGTGGACAAGCGGATTGGGCAACTTATTTTGCTGGATATGGAATAGATGGGTTATTAGATTATACCATTTTAAACAATGAACTAGTTATTTTAGGCTACAGTACTTCATTTACTTTTCCAACAACAGCAGGGGCATATCAAACAAGTCGAGGTGGTTCTTTCGATTGGACTTTCTCTAGATTAAATTTGTCAACAGGCTATCCTAACTACAGTACTTATATTGGAGGAAGCCGCAGTGAGTTTAGTGGAGATGATCACTTGTATATAGATGGAACAGATATTTATATTGTAGGAGAGACCAGATCTAGTGACTTCCCTGTTACACCAGGAGCTGCTCAATCGAATAGTGGGGGGCGAGATGATTGGGCAATTGTAAAAATTAATCAAAACAATACTTTTGAGTATGCAACCTATTTAGGAGGAAATGCCTCAGATGTATTGGGTGATAACGTGAGATTGGAAAATGGCAAAATACACTTGTTGGGAGGAACCAATTTTTTTAGCACGCTTAGTTCTTTTAATACTTATCCGACTACGGTTACTGCTTTTCAAAATACTCATAGGCAAACGACAGAAGGTGATTTTTATTACTCTCAACTAGATGCTTCTACAGGAACCTTGTTGTACAGTACATTGATAGGAGGAAGTGGTGACGACTCTTATTTAGATGGGCTTGAAATGGTTGTTTCTGGAGAAGATATTTATATAGTCGGAGGAACCAAATCGGTAGATTTTCCTGTCACGCAAGGTGCCATACAGACAATTTACGGAGGAGGTAAAGATATTTTTGCTTTAAAATTATCTCCTTGTGTAGACAGTATCCAGCCAGACACCATATTGCCATTATCACAGACTGTATGTCGAGAAGCGACCGTAGAGCCTTTGATTGGAGGTAATACAATGACTGCGTTCCCAACTGTATTAAGAAATAATGTTCTTGATAATCATACTCCAGGTTCTCCATCCTTTCCATATCAATGGCAAGATAGTATAGCAGGAGGAAATTGGACGATTATTACAGGAGCTACAGGCAAAGATTATTTGCCACCAGAGTTGACAATAACTACTTATTATAGAAGAGTTGTGTTGAATACCTGTGGGGATGTTATAGGTTATTCTAATGAATCTGTTATCAATGTAACGAGTGATCAAGCTCCTGTCGTAGATGGGGGTGATAATTTATTGGTGTGCACAGGTGGAAGTATCCAAATAGGTGCTCCAACAACAGGAGGAACTCCAGGGTACACATATGCATGGACTCCAACACTTGGGCTAGATGATCCGACTATTGAACAACCAACCGCTACCGTTACAAGTTCTACGGTATATACGGTACAAGTAACGGATGCCAATGGTTGCATACACAAAGATCAAGCCCTTGTAAATGTAATGACGGCTTCTGCTGGACCAGATGTATTTGCTTGTCAAGGATCAGGTGTCAGAATCGGAAGTCCTGCGCCAGCAGGAGCAACAATACTGACTTATGCATGGTCTCCCACAACAGGTTTGAGCGATCCTTCTATTGCGCAACCAATAGCCAACCCCGTCAGCACAACAACGTATACCGTAACAGTTACAGGACCGAATGGCTGTCCTTTGGTCGATGACGTTGAGGTAACTCCAGTAAGCTTGCCTACGGCAGGAAGCAATGAAACGACTTGTTTGGGAACAAGTGTCACCTTAGGGCAACCAAGCTTGGCAGGGTATAGTTATGAATGGACGCCAAATTTGTACCTGAGCAACTCTTCTATCGCACAACCAACTTTTACAGCAACGAGTATTCCCAATCCAAACCCATTAACTTATAGTTTAACAGCGATTCACAATGCTTCGGGTTGTGTAGCGACATCATCTATAGAAGTGACGGCAAGTGGTGCCAATGCTGGCATTGATGGTTGTGGACCTAGAACAATCGGCACGCCAGACGAGTCGGGAGGAACGGCTACTTATTCATGGTCTGTGGTCTCAGGAGATGCAGCAAGTTTGACAACGCCTACTGTTCCAGAGCCTATTGTTAACCCTACGGTTAATACTATTTATGAACTGAGTGTTGCTCGAAATGGAATAGTTTGTACGGATCAAGTATTGGTAACAGCCAATTGTGGTTGTCCTGCCTTTAGTTTAACAGCAGATTCAGATGTAAATTGTGCCATTGGAGATTCGTTGGCAAATACTACTTTGAGTGCTACTTTTACAGACACTGCCAATTATTTATTTAGTTGGTCGCCTGCTACAGATTTAAGTAGCACAAATATGCCAAACACTTCCATTGTAGGTACTTTTACTAATAATCGTATTTATACTTTGACAATTACTAATAAATTAGATCCAGCTATAACTTGCTCTCAAAGCATCCAAGTTTTTGGAAGTAATACCAGCTTACCAGAAGTACAAATAAACGATACGATAGCTTGTATAGGCGTTGGTGTGCAGATTGGGACGAGTCCTGTTGCAGGACGTTCGTATCAATGGTTTCCTTCTACCGACCTAAATGACCCTAGTATTGCCGACCCTATCGCAACATTAGACCATTCAAGATTATATGTTCTAGAAGTTACAGATAATGCCACAGGTTGTTCGGGACGAGATACGATGATTGTCGTTGTGCGTGCTGTTGGCGCAAATGCAGGAGAAGATGCAGAGTTTTGTGATGGAGCAGTTATAACATTGGGAACATCGGCACTACCGAACCGAACCTATGCTTGGGAACCAGCTAACGCATTGGGAGCCCCTAATGAGGCACAACCTACAGATACTATCTTTATTACCACAGATTATTACCTTACAGTAACAGATACCCTAAGTGGTTGTATAGAACGTGATACTATTACCTTTACAGAGAGAACGGCACCTGTTGCTGATGCAGGAGTTGATTCCGTAAGTATTTGTCGAGGAGGAGGAGTAAGAATTGGAACGCCAGCTGTTGCAGGTGTGACATACACGTGGCTGCCAACAACAGGTTTAAGTAATCCTAATATTGCCCAACCAATTGCTAGCCCAACCAATACAACAACTTACCAATTAATTGCAAGCATAGAAGGCATTGGTTGTTATTCTGTTGATGAAATAAAAGTCAAAATATCCTCTAATAATGCACCACCAATTGGCGCAGGAAATGACCAAAATATTTGTTTGGGAGGTTCGGCAACACTAGGTATTGTAGGTAGCCCTAACTTGGTTTATGCTTGGTCACCAGCTACAGGACTAAATGATTCTACTTTAGCTCAGCCAACAGCAACGCCAACTGATACAACGGTTTATAGCTTGATGGTTACAGATACCATAACAGGATGTACCAATGAGGACGATGTAGTTTTGTTTGTAGGAGACTTGCCAACAGTAGATGCAGGGAGTAACAAAACGATTTGTGCTAATTCTTCGTTTGCAGGAATAGGACCATATTCATCGAAGCCTGGGTATACTTATAGCTGGAGCCCAACGACTGGATTAGATGACCCGAATACCAATAGGGCTTATATAGAAGGATTGAGTCCTAATAGTAATATATTGTATACCTTACTAGTGACAGACGCTGCGGGGTGTATGGCAAGTGATACTGTTCGAGTGATTGTACGGTCTAACCCTATTGCAGACGCAGGACCAGATGTTACGGCTTGCTCTTCGGCTCAAATTGGGACAGCCGCTATTAGTGGCTATTCATACAGTTGGATCCCTTCTACTGGCTTAAGTTCTAGTTCTGTTGCACAGCCAACGGCTACCATTCAATCAGAAATGACGTATATAGTAAGAGTTTATGACTCTAATTTTTGTTCTGTAGACGATACTGTTGTTGTAAGACCAACTACTGTCGCTAATGCTGGAAACGATGTCGTAATTTGCAATGGAGAACGTTCATTAATTGGTACTCCTGCCAAAACAGGAACAACTTACACATGGTATCCAAGCGCAGGGTTAGACAACCCCAATATTGCACAGCCAATGGCTAGCCCTACAACAACGACAACATATGTTGTTATGGCTTCTAATAATGGCTGTGTAAAAATGGATACAATGGAAGTAACAGTATTAAACCCAACCATTGATTTAGGAGGTGATGTATTGGTTTGTAATGGGAGTTGTACTACAATAGGTATTCCTGCCAAAGCAAATAAATCCTATCAATGGTCGCCTAACACAGGAGTAAGTTTGCCCAATAATGCAACAACCAATGTTTGCCCAACAGCAACAACAACATATACTTTGGTTGAAACAGATCTTATATTGGGATGTGTCGCTACAGATGATATTATTGTAGAGGTAGGAACAGCTATCCCACCAGTTGCGAATGCAGGAAGAGACACAAGCATTTGCCCAGGGAATGCTACTTCTATCGGAAGTGTTGCCATGCCGAATTATACGTATACTTGGTCGCCTGTTGCGGGATTAGACAATCCTTATATTGCTCGCCCAATCGCAACACCGAGTGCTACTACTACTTATGTGGTAACGGTAGTTGATAATGCAACAGGTTGCTCAGATACCGACACCATTCGAGTAGAAATAGGAACGACTCCTACTGTACCAACATGGAACGATATAACGATTTGTTCTGGAAGTTCTTCCTTGATAGGAACTGCTATGAGTGATAATAATATTAGATATAATTGGAGTCCGACAAGTGGTTTGAGTAATCCAGCTATTTCTAATCCCATAGCTTCTCCAAATGCTACAACAACATATCAGTTGACGGTTACTGATACACTTTCTGGCTGTACCAATTCGACAAGTTTAGTGGTTAATGTTGTTAATGGCACACCAGTTATTGCAGATGCAGGTACCGACATCAACGCTTGTGTTGGAGATGTGGTTACATTAGGTTCGACTAATACAACTAGTGGCGCAACGTATACTTGGTCACCAAGTACACTTTTATCTTCTGGAAGTGTGGCACAACCGAATAAAACGATTCCTAACTACTGGACATCTGGAATCTATCGCTTGACAGTAACTTTAGGAGGTTGTACTTCTATAGATGAAGTGGTTGTGAATGCCAAACCAGAAGTTATTATAGAGGCAGGAGATGACAAAGTTATTTGTAATACAGCAACGGTACTAGAGGCTGAGCCAACTTCTGTAACGAATCAGTGGTCTGTTGTTTCAGGACCGAATACACCTATCTTTGGAGATATTAATAACGCTGCTTCGACATTGAGTGGTTTGATTCCTGGGGTATATGTTTTAAGATGGAATGTTTCTGGAAGTAATATTTGCAATGCGGGATATGACCAAGTGCAAATTACAGTAGGTGCTGTTCCTCAGTTGAATATTACCAATCCTGCAACTGCTTGTCCAACGGTAGATATTACAGCACCATTGGTGACTTCAGGGAGCACATTGCATGGCGCTACACTTTCTTATTGGACAGATTCAGTAGTAACTATTCCTGTCAACAATCCTACTGATGTCGGTTTTAGTGGTACTTATTTTATTCAAGCACGTACTAATTTAGGTTGTAAGGCAGTTGAAGCGGTTCAGGTAGATATTGATTGTAGTAATATTTTCTTGCCAATTGAATTATTAGAATTTACGGCTCAATTACAAAATAAAAATACAGCTTTATTAAATTGGAAGGCGATTGAAGAACTTGGAGTGGTAGGGTTTGAAATTGAGCAAGCTATGCCTTCGTCAGGAACACCTACGTTTGAAAAAATTGCTTGGGTTGAAAGTCAAGCCATGAAAAACACCTTGCAGCATTATTATTATGAGGTACCTAACTTAACAGAAGGAACGCATTACTTTAGATTAAAACAATTGGAGGCAAATGGCTTGTATTCTTATTCGGAAATAAGGGCTCTAACAGTGGACAAAAGTACAGCAACGATTGTGATGTATCCTAATCCAGCCAAAGATCAGGTGATAATTGAATTGTCTGAAATGCCTAAGGGAAAAGTTCATATTCAAGTCATGAATGCATTAGGACAGATGCTTTGGGAACAATATCATGAGCCAACTCAGTTCTTGAATTTGAACCTTACGGATCTAGTGCCTGCCAGTTATATGGTTAAAGTACAATTTGAAAATGAAGTAAAGGTGTTTAAATTGATTAAAGAATAATATGCTGTGTTGTTTTTTAGCAATTCTCGGTTTGTAAAATAAATTTCATATGTTATTTTTTGCAAATCGAGAATCGCTGATTAAATCCTAAACAGATATGAAAAATTACTTATGTAATCTTTGATTTATCTTGCTCATTTTATTGATATGTAGTATACTAGTGGTACTTCTTCTGCAAGTTTTATTGTCATGGAAGTTAAAACTTCTTCCAAAGATGCTTCTTTAGTTGGAAAAACTGGAATAATGAAAGTAGAAGAATTAGAAGACAAAGAAGCTATGGTAGGAAATGCCTATCAATTTAGGGTAAAGGATTTTGCGGCGTATTATATTTGTAGAATTAAGAATATAGAGGCTGTTTACCACGAAACACAGGCAGCTCGGGATGTGGAAATTGAGGAATTAAAGGCGTTATTAAAAGAAGATAAGTAATCAATCGTTCAAAAAATAAAGAACTTTCTAGGAAAGCCTCTAAAGCTTTCCTAGAATTAAAATCTACTCATGTATAGCTACCAAAATATCAACCTCTGCATTGGCTCGATCCATAGATTTTGGTCCATGAATTTCAAAATCTGCTGTAAATTTACGATCTAAGTCGGTATTCCAAATCTCTAACCATGTCTGATAAATAATGTTATCGTCCAAATTTCCTTTGGATGTAAATTTAGCCATTTTACCACCTTCAAATGCTTGCCCAATCATTCCTTCAGGAATTTCATCCAAGGTGCTTACTTTGCAGCCCAAAATAGTGTCATAGGGTTGTGTATGGTCTCCTTCATAATTTGTATAAATAGAATAAACCTCTAATCCTGTTCTATTGGGAATTTTCTCCATAATGTTTTCAGAGATAAATCGATTCCAAAGTGCAGGAATATCTTTGGCTGCTTGATTCTCTTGATTGCTTGTGCGAACAGCAATACCAATAATTTGAAAAGGGGCAATTGTTTCTTGTTGCATGATGTGTTATTTTTGATAATATTTAATACGCTGCAAAAAGTTAAAAGCTTTTGTTGCAGTGTATAATTCCTAATGAAGATTTATTCTTCATCCCAAAAGTAGGAGTACAAGATGACAGCCCTGTGTCAGTAGGTGAGTAGAATTTATAAAAAGGTGGGTAGGTAGTTGATCATGTTTTTACTAAAAACAAAAAAAGCGTTCAATCCAATGGACTGAACGCTTTTTATAATAAGGTTATTACGCTTATTTTACTGCATCGATGATTGCTTTGAAAGCTTCTGGCTCATTCATTGCTAAATCAGCTAGAACTTTACGGTTCAACTCGATACCTTGTTGGTTTAACTTGTGCATGAACTGAGAATAAGAAAGTCCATACTCACGAGCACCAGCATTGATACGAGTGATCCACAAGCTACGGAAATTGCGTTTCTTTTGTTTACGGTCGCGGTAAGCATATTGTAAACCTCTTTCAACAGCATTTTTGGCTACCGTGTAGACTTTTGATCTAGCACCAAAGTAACCTTTCGCTTGCTTTAATATTTTCTTTCTTCTTTTTCTTGATGCAACAGAATTAACTGAACGTGGCATACTAATTAAATTTTAAAAAAATAAACTAATTTGAAAAGCAGGGGTGCTAGGCAAAGAAGACGCCCACACTTGTCCTCTGTTTTCAATCTTTCACGATGGAGATAAACTCCTACACTTCTTTAATGCTTAAAATTACTTAGCAAGTAATTCCTTAATACGTTTCTCATCATGTTTGTGTACAAGAGCATCGTGTCCTGCTAACAATTTACGTTTTTTCGACTTTTTAGTCAAAATGTGACGCAAACCAGCTCTACGACGTTTGATCTTGCCAGAACCTGTTAATTTGAAACGCTTTTTAGCACCAGAATGTGATTTCATTTTTGGCATAATAACGAATTCTTTATATTAGGGAAACCCTAATGGTTTATTAAAAAGCGTTGCGAAGATAATGATTTTGCTTGGAAATAACAATAGTTCGTTGAAAAACTTTATTAGTTTACTTCGTGAGTGCTGCGCAGTTGATAATTAATAAATTATTATTTTATTGCATTTTGTGTTAAAATTTTTATTATCAAACTAATATAAATGTGCTTTTTTATCTTTTTGGTAAAAAAGCAAACAACTAAGCGATAGCGATCTCACGACCGCAGGGAGCTAACTAAAAGCGAAGCGCTCACGAAGTAATCAACGAACTACTAAAATAAAAAACGAACCACTAAAAGTTTGCACGATAATGCATTTTTAACGGTTCGTTTTGTGCTTATTAACTAAGCAACACCTTTATTGTTGATGTATTAGGAGCATTTTTAAGTTTATGCAGAAAATGAAGTTCCACATCCACAGCTTTCTTTTGCATTGGGATTGTTGAAGGTAAACCCTCTATTCTGTAAGCCATCTAAGAAATCAATCTCGATGCCTACCAAATAAATTGCATGTGCTTTGTTCATAATAACACGAAGTCCACCTGTTTCAAATTCATCATCATTTTCTTTCTTCTCGTCAAAACCCAAAATATATGTAAATCCAGAACATCCGCCACCTTTGACACCTACACGCAATCCGTGTTTGTCTGTAACGTTTTGTTCTGCCATGATCTTCTTTAGCTGTGTGATCGCTCCTTCTGTTAATTTTACTGGAGTTTCCAAATCAGTCATAATTTTTTATTTTATATAATTAGCAGTCTACTGGTTTTAGTTCTTTTAAAAAAAATAACCATCAAATTAATTATGATGTAGCAACAGACTATTGATAATAATACGATTGTTTGTAAAATTAGATGCGTTTTACCCAACAGTTTGTCAAAAAATAAGAAATAATTAACAAACTATTACGACACATTACTCCGTTGAAAATTGTATTGGGTTATAATTATCAGCATAACTTGTTTATGGAATACTCAACGAAGTATTAACGACAAATATACAAATTATATACTAAACACAGTGTAACTAAAATTAGTTCATTGCATTTTTATATAAAAGCGTACAAAAATACGCCTTAAAACGCGTTTAATTGCTTATCCTGAAGATACTATTTAATAATAAGACGAAAAAATGACATTTTATACCTCTAAGACCAAAAGAGATTAGGATAAAAAAACAACGAACTATTAAAAAATAAAAAACAACCTATTATCTTTGCATCGCTCACGTTTAAGGGTGGAAAATAACTATAAATATTTATACTTATATATGGAAGCTACGATTGAAATATTAAAATTATTATTGCCTTCACTTTTTGTGTTTTTGACAGCTTGGTTGGTCTTGCGTGCTTTTCTGAATCGAGAAACAGATGTTGTACAAGGCTTATTGGCACGTGATGCTGAAAATAGAAGAGTCGATTTATTAAAAACAACAAATGAGACCTTATTACCCATGCGTTTGCAAGCCTATGAACGCATGACTTTGTTTTGCTCTAGAATGGAAATAGGGCAGTTGGTAACGAATACAGATGCCACTCCTAATATGACAGCAGAGATGTACAAGACGGCTTTAGTTTTGCAAGTAGAGGAGGAGTTCAATCACAACATTACACAGCAAGTATATATGACAGATGATTTGTGGAATATCATTTTGTTGGCTAAAAAGGAAGTGACTCAAATTTGTCAAAAAATATACAACGACTTGATGAACGAGCATCAGAACAAAGGACAAGAAGGAGTGCCTTCTGCAAAAGATTTTTTAGATGCTTTGGTTGCTTATTTGCAACAAAATCCACAAATTGGCTATATTCAAGCATTGGGAGCAATCAAGAAAGAAGTGGGCGTGTTGTTCAACTAAAAGATAATAAATATCAATAAGTAGGATACAAAACCAATCCTAATTACAAAGCTTAATTTAGAGTAGAAGGCGATAAAAGGGCCACTCTAAATTAAGCTTTTTTATTTTTATAATAATACTTAATTGAGCGGCTATTGTGTGGGCGTTAAATATTTATTTTCAATAACCGTGGAATTATTTTGAACAAGATGTTGTTTCTATGTTTTGTGCTCAAAAAAACATTTACCTAGAATCGTCTCAAAATGAGTTGTATTCTATTTTCAATCAAAAGAATCTAAATCATGGAACCTTCTGTTTTTCAAGTCAACCTGACTGGAATATTAAAAATTTTATCTGATAATCTTTATAGCCAAAAGGAGGTGTTTATACGGGAGTTGCTTCAAAACTCTGTTGATGCCATCCAAGCTCGAAGAAAAATGGAAGCCTTTGAGCCTTATATTCGGGTAGATTATTACCAAAATAATGAAGGCAAAGGCTTGGTTTTGAGTGATAATGGAATTGGTTTGACATTGAGTGAAGTAGAAGAGTTTTTATCAAAAATAGGTTCTAGCTCCAAATCAATAGATGTTGTTCAAGGCCAAACCGATGATTTTATTGGGCAGTTTGGGATTGGATTGTTGTCTTGTTTTATGGTTAGTGATGAGATTGTAGTAAAAACACAGGTAAAAGAAGCAACTGAAACAGTAAAATGGGTTGGACACATCAACGGAACCTACGAGACAATTGTATCTATTCCACCAGAAGAGTTTGTCGGGACACGTGTTATCTTAAAACTGAGACCCGAATTGGATTTGAATCCTTCCAAAATTCAACATTTATTGGAACTGTATGGAACATTTTTACAAATACCGATTCATTATGAAGTGAATGGTCATCCTCAGGCTACTATAGGACGTAGTTTTCCTTGGGAAAAGCAGAAAAATGGCGATGCTATTTTGAACTTTGGACGAACTGTTTTTCAACAAAACTTTTCTAATTATATCGAATTGTCTGATCGTACTGGGCAAACAACTGGGGTAGCTTATATTTTGCCCCATCCAGTACATTTTGCCGCCATTCAGAATAACCATGTTTATATTAAAAATATGTTTATTACTGATCACGCACAAGATTTGCTGCCAGATTGGGCGTTTTTTGTTCGGGGAATTGTGAATTCCAAAAACTTATCTCCAACAGCGTCTAGAGAAGAAATTTATAAAAATGAGACAGCACAGCAAGTGCAAGAAGATTTAGGCAATTGCATAAAAGATTATTTAAAAAATCTGAGTGTTGAGCATCCCGAACAGCTTACGTACATCCTTAAGACGCATAGCAACGCGCTCAAGTCGCTGGCTTTGGCGGATACCAATTTTTTAGAATTTATTGCCAATTGGTTTGTCTTGCCTACGACAGAAGGAGAATATACCATTAAGGATATTAAGACAAAAAGTAAGACAGTTTTGTTTGTTCCCGATTTGGATGAATTTCGTCAATTGGTGCCGATTGCTAGAGCAAATGGACAATTGGTAGTTAATGCTGGCTATATTTACGATACCGAGCTTTTAGAACGCCTAAAACAGCAAGATACGAATACTTTGTACCAACGTATTGATGTCAATTATTTTGGTAATATTTTGCAAGATGTGGCGGTGGAAGATTATGACTTGTATGCTGATCAATTGGGAGTACTTCAAGAATATATGGCAGCATTTGATTGTGAGCTGGAGTTGAAACAGTATTTGCCGGAAGAAATTCCTGCTATATTCCATTTGTCACAAGAAACCTTACGAAATCGAGACCTAAATCAAATTAAAGACAACAGCAACGCACTTTGGTCAAGTGTAACGGATTCTCTTTTTCAAGAAACACAGTCGTATCGTTCTAAGTTATTTTTGAATTTTAAGAATCCAATTGTTCAAAAAATTCTTCAAGACCAAAAAGGACAAGAGCGGCTGTTTCTCGAAACGGTTTATATCAATGCGATGTTGATGGGGCATTATCCTCTCAATCAGATGGAGTTGGATGCTATGAATCGCAATCTATTATTATTACTAAACAAAACCCTATAAGTATGAATTGGCAAAATCTTCAAAGCATAGAAGATTTAGAATTGGCTTTGGAGCATTTAGAAGGAGCTAAAGAATCATTTGAAAATAGAGATTTGGCGTTCAAGTGTATCCAAAAAGCTAAAGCATTTAAGAATGTACACTTGGAATTTGATGCCCGAATGTCTTATGTTCGACAGTCTGTCTTTTTGAATCAATATCAAGAAGCGATAGGAATGTTTCCTTGGTTTTTGAATGAATGTGATAACAAAGAAAACTATTTTAAATACATACAAGTCTTGTGGACATTCAAGTGGATTATTAATTCACTGACAGATTTTCATACGATCTCGCTCGAAAAAATAGAAGGCTTGTTTCAGGAGTTTGAACGCCGTTTCAAAGAATTTGGAACAGGAGATCGGGTAATCAATTATTTTAAAGCGCAACGAGAATCACAGCTAGGAAATGTTGAAAGGTCGTTGGAATTAGCAGAGCGCTATTTTAATGACACTAAAACATGTATGTTGGATGATTGTGCCGCTTGTCAACCTAATAACATTTCCAGAGTGTTCTTAGTAGCAGAACAATACGACCGTATGATGGAGTGCATCCAACCTATTCTAGATGGACGATTGACCTGTCATGTTGTGCCTCATACAACATTTCCAAAAGCAGCGTATGCAAGCATGAGAACAGGGGAATGGGAGAAAGCAGGGCATTACGTACAATCCACGTACAAGCATTTGGATTTTTCAACACCAGATTTATACGAAGCTTCGGTTTTATTACTCTACCATGCTTGTCAAAAAGAATTCTTAAAAGGACGAAAGTTGATGCAAAAACAACTTTCTTTTGCTTTAGAATTGAATTCTAGCGGGGAGGTATATGATTTTTATTTTAGTTGTGCTTTGTTTATGCAAGCGTATATCAAGGCAGGGCATAAGGAGATGAAAATACAGGTGAACTCCAAAACGACGGATTTTGTCACAGCATTAAAGGAAAACTCCTATGATGCTGCAACGTTACAAAAATGGTTTAGAGAAACAGCATACAAACATGCAAGTCTGTTGGACAACCGAAATCGAAATACTTTTTTGAACGATTATTTTGAGAAAGTAGAAAAGTGGTTTGAAGCCTTTGTTTGAGTTGGTTGATTAATACATAACATTTTTGAGGTAGGAAGGTTTTAAGAGATGTTTGGTAGTGGTAACACTATATTAGGACAAGGCATCATAAAGATAAAAAAGAAAGTACAAGCTTCTTGCAGGTGCTTTTTTTTTGTTATTATGGGGCTGCTAATTTCTAAAGGCTTAAAAAAATAAAAGTCTAATAGATTAAAAAGTTGGTTGTTAGTTAGGTATGTTATGCTAGCAGCTTATTAATGTCATCAATGTTTAACGCATCAATCATGTTTAAATCTACTTTTATATCCTTATGCTGTATTTTATTTTTTGTGTCTTGTCAACCACAAGTACATTTGGTAAAATCAGATAATCACTACCAAGAAATCAAGACAATAGAAGGGGAGGATACCAGTATAGTATCTTTGATTGCTCCTTATAAAAAAGATATGGAAAAGGAGATGAATACCGTTATTGGTGAAATGGCAAAAATGTTGACAAAGGCACAACCTGAGTCTACTTTAGGGAATTGGGCAACCGACTTGGTGCATCAAAAATGCGAGGATTATTTGGATCGTAAAATTGATTTTGCTGTTTTGAATTATGGAGGTTTGAGAATTACTTCTATTCCTAAAGGTCCCGTAACAAAAGGAAAGATTTTTGAATTAATGCCTTTTGATAATCTTTTGGTCGTAATAGAGATGAAAGGAAGCGAACTGCCCGCTTTGTTTAATCATATTGCTGCCAATGGCGGTTGGCCTCTAAGCAAGCAGATAGAAATGACAGCGCACCGAAACAAAGCAGTGGATGTGCGGATTAATGGTCGAAAAGTAGAAAATGATCGAATTTATAGTTTTGCTACCAATGATTATATTGCTAATGGGGGAGACAAATGCACTTTTTTAAAAGACAAAAAACAAATTCCTACGGGTGTTTTGTTTAGAGATGCCATCCTTCAATATGTTCAAGAGCAAACAAAAGCTGGTAAAAAACTAGATGCGAACCTAAGTAAACGTATTTTTGTTTTAAAGTAGACTTTTGACACAAATGAACGACCAAGTAGTAGCAACACAGTTAGCTATTCTTAAAAAATATAAAACATGAAAAAAGCTGAAATTGTAGCAACGATTCAAGAGCGCTTAGAGGCACTTTATCCAGAAACTCCCGTACCATTGGATCATAAGGACCCTTATACGTTATTGGTCGCCGTTTTGTTATCTGCTCAATGTACCGATGCTCGTGTCAATACGGTTACGCCTGCACTTTTTGATTTAGCAGACAACCCAAAAGATATGGCAGCTGTAGAAGTAGATAAGATTCGTGAAATTATCCGTCCATGTGGTTTGTCTCCTCGTAAGTCTAAGGCTATTTCAGAACTTTCTAAAATATTAATTGAAAAGTATGATGGCAAGGTGCCCCAAGATATGGCGGCACTGGAAGAACTGCCAGGAGTTGGGCATAAGACTGCTTCGGTTGTGATGTCTCAAGCCTTTGGAGAGCCTGCTTTTCCTGTTGATACGCACATTCATCGTTTGGGGTATCGTTGGAAATTGACGAATGGTAAAAATGTAGCGCAAACCGAAAAAGACTTAAAGCGCTTATTCCCCAAAGAAAGCTGGAATAAGTTGCATTTGCAGATAATCTTCTTTGGAAGAGAATATTGTCCCGCACGAGGGCACAACCCTTATGAATGCCCTATCTGTAAAGATTTTGGTCGCAAAGAAATGTTCAAAGAATACGACAAGGCGCAAGCAAAAAAGAAATAAGTGACCACATTCTACCTCAAAGGCAATTCTAAAAGATTATACAGCGATAATCTGAGTAAATGTTTCAAGGCTGGGGCGTAGGGTTGTTTTTTGTAAAGGGGTCATTTTTAGTGTTTGTAAAGGGTTCTTAGTAAAATCTAGACCAAATAATTTATGATAAGGACTGAGGTCAAAATGACTTAGATGATTAGAAGTGGCATACAAGTGGGTGAGGAGAGGAGCTTCAATTTGTAGTTGGTTTAATTGATTGTTGACACAACTTAGATAGATTAAACTAGGACATTGTTCGACATTTAATTGGTTGAGATGATCATTATTACAACAATATAAATAGGTCAAATTGGGGCAGTTCGAAATATGAAAGTTGCGCAACTGATGATGTTTTTGACAACTTAGTGATCGAACATTGGGAAGATTTTTGACATGGATTTGTGTGGTATTTTTTTGATTGCATACAATATGAGTCGCTAGCAAAAGTTCTTCGATTGCCCTACTTGCTGTTTGGCGCAAGAGGTCGGCATGTTCAACTTCTAGTGCTTGCTTAACTCTACCGTGATTTTGAGACTTGTCCAAAAGCCAACCCAAATCTTGAGTTTCTTTTGAAGAAGAAAAGAGTAAAGACCGAATTTTTTTTTCTATTGAACGCATAAATATAGATGATTTTTGATAGTTCCGAATGGTGTGGAAGTTATCAAAGAACAATTTTTAGAAAATTATGGAGTTCAAATAAGCTTTAGCTCAAGTTGTCAAAGAGGAACACTTTTGGACAGCTACTCAAGTACAGGTTTAGTGACGTTTCTTTTTTTTCTTACTAGGTTTTTTGCCGTATAGTTTTTGTTCTAATTCAATTTGTTTTAAATCTTCTTGGATTAACTTTTTCCAATCCAATCCTTTGGTATCTTTGGTAAAGTCAAGTGTATCGGCATAATCTATTTTGTCAATATTTAAGACCTCAATTTTGCCACCAATATAAAACTCAATTTCTGCTAACAACTCCTTTTCATCAGAACTGCAAAAAGAAATAGCATTTCCTCTATTATTACCCCGACCAGTTCGACCAACACGATGTACGTAATTTTCTGCTTGTTCTGGCAAGTCATAATTGACAACATATTCAACTTTTGGAATGTCTACTCCTCTGGCGCTGACATCGGTTGCAATAAGCAAACGAATTTTACCACTTTTAAAGTCATTTAATGCAGAACTTCGTTCCTTTTGCGATTTATCGCCATGCAAGGTTCGACTAAAAATATCGACTCGTTCCATTGCTTTTAACAAGCGTTCAGCTCGAACTTTTGTCCGTACAAAGACCAGTATTTTAGCATTTTTTTGCTCTCTATACAGACGTTCTAAAAAATAACGTTTGTCCTCCATTTCGATAAACCCAACCTTGTGGTCTACATTTTTGGCAACTGGATTCTTGGGGGCAATTTGAATACGAATGGCATTGCTCTGAATTAAAGAATATGCTAACTTTTTGATTTCTTTGTCGATGGTAGCTGAAAAGAATAAGGTTTGACGACGTTTGGGTAAATAACGCAGGACATCTTTTATATCTTTGATAAAACCTTTGTCTAACATATGATCTGCCTCATCTAAGATCAAGGTCTCTACACGATGCAAATCTAAGTGTCCTTGACTGCGCAAGTCGAACATACGTCCAGGGGTCGTTACTAAAATATCAGCCCCTTTCTCTAGTAGTGCAATTTGGGGATCTTGTTCCACACCACCAAAAATACAAATCGCTTTTATTAACGTATGTTTGGATAAATTGTTCAACACTTCGGTCACTTGAATGGCTAATTCATGTGTTGGCACCATAACCAAGCACTTGATGCCATCTTTGCGACGTGCTTTGGCTTTCCAAGTTTGTAGTTTGTGAATGATTGGAATACCATAAGCAGCTGTTTTTCCAGTTCCTGTTTGTGCAATAGCCAAGACATCTTCCCCTTTTAAAATATAGGGAATGGACTTAAATTGGATGTCTGTTGGACGTTTAAAGCCTAGTTTGTTTAAATTCTTCTTAAGTTCTGGGCTAATATTATATTCTGAAAATTTCATGATTTCTTTTTTAGCTTACAAAGATAAGCTTTTCACAAAGAAGTCGAAGTAAAAAACAATCGAAATATTGGAAGTAAAAAAAGTAGACTGCAAAGAGTAGCCTTTTCGATTTTTATTGAATACGATATAAGAACAGCATTTATGGTATAATAACACTTGAATTGGAGTCAACAATGAGTTCGCTGCAAAATGTCAAATCTTTATCCAATCGCCGTGTAATGGATTGATAGACTGTTTTGATTTTTCGAGAGACAAGCCCTTCAAATATTTTATTTCCTTGGTATTGAATGATGATAGGTTGGTCTAAATTTAGCATTTCATCGTTGAGATAAATAGATAGTTTAGGGCTATAGTTCTCGAGTATATTGATGGTGTTATGCTTACGTTCAACGACGATTCGTTTGCCTGTTTGAATGTATTGATTGGGAACTCCAAGCCAATAAAAATTATGATGATGACAATCATCTTGTTTCCACACAATTTTATTGGGCAAAGGAGTTCTTGTAAATTGAGCCATCCATTCCATCGCAATGGTATCTGCTCTATCCATCCAATGTCCTTTGTTGGGAACCAGCTGTACTTGATGAACATAACCTTTAGGGTCTAGTGTTTGTAAACTATCTAGCCAAATACCCCAATCTTTAGCCCGTGCATTTCGTTCGTAGGCAGCATCATTAGCACCCATAAAAATAGCAAAAGGTAAGTTTCTAAGACCATCGGGAGTAGTTTCGTTTGGGTGTCCTGCCATCATCGCTGCTGCGGCAAAATAGTCCGCCATTCTAGGAGCTAGTTGAAAGGTACCGTCACCACCAGCTGAGTATCCTGTCAAATAAATTTTATTAGGATTGACTCCTGCAACAAGAACAGCAGCTTGAATTAACTGTTCAAACAAGGCATCAATATGAGCCTGATGCCAAAGATTCCATGTATTGGTTGGTGCACGTGGAGCAACATAAATACCTTCTTTAAGTTGATAAAGATTGATTTGATTGTTCCATTGCTGGTCGTTTGCGTCAGAAGTAGTGCCACCACCACCATGCATCGAAATATAAAGTGAGTGTCCATCAACTGGGGCTTTTCCAAATGTTTTGATCTGAATAGGCATGCTAAATTCTTGGTAAGAGAATAATTTATTATCCCAATTTTTCTTTAACTGCTCAAATCGTTGATGGGTTATGTCGTTAAATAGTAATTTTTTTGCCTCTTTTATATCTTGTTTGGTACTATTTTGATTGTAAAAAGGCTCTTCAGAAATAGGCTTGCGCTCATTGATAGGAGTAGACAACCAATTTTCTAATGTGGAAATAGTAGTGTTATTAGCTTTGTTGGAGGTTGTTTTGGCAGGCGTGCAGCTTGTTTTTAGAGTGCAAATACTGATAAAAATAACAAGGGATAAGAAGTAGTGCATTTTATTGGTTTTATATTTAGACAAGTTCTAAACAAAGTTATAAAATTGCAACTATAAATTTGTATCTTTGTTCTATTCTATACAAGTTTAGAAAAATACAATTAGGTCTTTGTGAATCGATGGATTCAAAAATGAAGCAAGAATAAAATGGAATTTGACAAATCAAAAATTATAGAAGCTTTGCGTACAGTTAATGATCCTGATACTGGACAGGATATTATCAGTGTACGTATGGTGGAAAACTTACAAGTAAAAGGGAAGGATATTAGTTTTACAATCATTGTTCCCTCTTTAAAATCTCCGATCAAAAATCAATTGACTTTTGCCTGTATTGGTGCTGTTAATTCGGTTTATCCAGAAGCAGAAGTACATGTACATTCTAAGCCTAGAGAAGGAGGAGAAACGAATCGACCTCAAAGCCCTGTTCCACATATTAAAAATATTATTGCAGTGGCATCAGGAAAAGGAGGGGTAGGAAAATCTACGGTAGCAGTTAATTTAGCATTGAGTTTGAAAGCAATGGGAGCTAGTGTAGGATTGATGGATATTGATTTGTATGGTCCATCTATTCCGACAATGTTAGGAATGCAAGGTCAACGTCCTAAGATTCAAGATGTTCACGGAAAGCCTAAAATGGTTCCAATTGAAAAGTTTGGGATCCCTACGATCTCAATTGGATATATGATTGAACCGCAACAGGCAGTTGTGTTGCGTGGTCCTCGTTTGGGAGGAATTGTTAAGCAGTTCTTTCAAGAGTGTTTGTGGCCTAAATTGGATTATCTAATTCTAGATTTGCCTCCTGGAACAGGAGATATTCACTTGACATTAGTGCAAACGGTACCTGTTACAGGAATTGTTATGGTAACAACACCACAAGAAGTGGCGTATACGGATGCAATTAAAGGAATGAACATGTTCCGATTGGAAAATATTAACGTGCCAATTTTGGGTGTAGTAGAGAATATGGCTTGGTTTACTCCTAAAGAGTTGCCTAATAACAAATACTATATCTTTGGAGAAGGGGGCGGTAAGCGATTGGCAAAAGAAGCAAATACCATGCTACTTGGGCAAATTCCAATTGTTCAAGGAATTCGAGAAGGAGGAGATAAGGGAGTACCTGCGGCAGTAGGTGAGGAACCTATTTCTAAAGAGGCTTTCTTGAATGTTGCTAAAAATGTATTACGCCAAGTTGCAGTAAGAAATGAAATGATAGAAGCAACAAAAGTCGTTAAGACTACTTAGTAGTTTGTTCGATAAATGATGAACCTTTTTTACACGGTTACTGCGTGGTTTTAACAGAGTGATGTTATAGAAACAGGAAATCATTGAACGAATTATTATGCGAATGTTGCATCAAAAAATAATATTATGAGTTTAGAAAAAGAAGAAATTTTACAACGAGTAGAACAAGCATTAACTACGTTGCGTCCTCACTTAGAAATAGATGGCGGAGATATCGAAATCGTTGAATTGACGGATGATATGGTCCTTCGTTTCCGATGGTTGGGCAACTGTGAAACTTGTTCGATGAGTACTATGACAATGAAAGGTGGTGTCGAACATACTATCTTGTCTTTTGTACCAGAAATTAAAGCAGTAGAGGCTGTTAATGGACTTTTTATTGCTTAAATTCAAAGACTAGTATTGACAATTGGTTCTCTTATGTTATCCATAAACGATTAAAACTATTTTATGCATCCATCTTATTCTCAGTGGTTTTTATGGGTTTGGTGTTGCCTTATGGGAGGCTTTACTTCTTGTGGAGGAAAGCCAGAACCGCCAATAGTAGAAGAAACTCCAATAAAAACGTCTTGGACACAATCCGAATTGGATAAAATGGATGTATATGCAATCGCAGGAGATTATTATGAGATTCAAATTGGTATCAAAGGCAAAGAGTTAACAGGTGTGTATCGAGACCCTAAGGCAAAGAATGTGCAAGATTGTCTTTTCTTTTTTGAAGGTATCATTGGAAACAAAAATCCTATAGAGGTACAATGTTACAACCCAACCAATACAAAGGCTGCTTTTAAGGGGTATTTTAAAATATTAGGCGATGCAATGATTATTCAGTTGGCAACCTTGCCTTCTGCACAGTGTGATACAGAATTTACCGATAATGTAGGGCATTCTGTTGTTTTGGATTCTAAGAAAGAATGGTCGGCTATTCGAATGGTACAACACTCTACAGGTTTGCACGAACAACCAATTGTAGAAAGCCCAAAATTAGGAGAAGCACTTCAACGAGGTGTTGCGGTTGGGGTATTAGAACAGCGGAATACTTGGTTTCGAGTAGAAGTACTTGATGGAAGTGACTCACAAGGCTGGATTTCTGGGCATGGTTTGTATCCATTAATAGAATTATAAAAACATGGGAATATATCTACCAGCGCCACCCGATGGGCGCCAGTTAGTTATTGGAGATGTACACGGCTGTTTCGACACGTTAAAAGCTCTGATAGAAGAACAAATTCAATTGACGCAATCTGACCAATTGATTTTTTTAGGAGATTTGATTAATCGTGGCAAAGACAGCAAGAAAGTACTGGATTATTTGATGCAGTTGGAGTTAGAGTATGAATTGTATTGTATCAAAGGAAATCATGAGCACAATTTATTAACCGCTTACGATTGTGGAATGGATTTTTTCGAAAACTTTTTGCACGAGTACAACTCAGATGACTTAATGCAAGGGGATTTGTATGCCTACTTGGATTTTTGTGCACAGATGCCTTATTTCATAGAAACACCAACTCATATTTTTTCTCATATGGGATTTACGTTGAAAGAACCTAGACCGATTACCGATACTCGGGCTTATTTTCACAATCAATCGTTGCAGATCTCAAACGATTCTATTCAGAGTAAAAAACAAGTACAGGGACATACCACAATGGCATTAAGCCAAATCAGTAAGGTAGTAGAAGCAGAACAAGCTGTTGTGAATATTGATGCAGGGTGCTACTATAAATCTGTTGATGGATTAGGTTATTTGTGCGCCTTAGAGACGAAGAACAACTTGTTATATGTCCAACGCAATATAGAAAAGATAACTAAAGTAGGAGCGCATCAAAGCGACCTTCCATCAATCCAATAGTGTATGAAAATTTTAATTATCAATGGCCCTAATTTAAATCTATTGGGTAAACGAGAACCTGAGATTTATGGGACAACAACCTTTGATGGATATTTAGCCACGTTACGAAAGCTATTTCCTCAGTTGGAGTTAAGCTATTATCAAAGCAATGTAGAAGGACATTTGATAGACAAGTTACATGAAGTCGGTTTTGATTGGGATGGAATTATTCTAAACGCAGGGGCATATACGCATACATCTTTAGCATTGGGAGATGCTATTGCTGCAATTAAAACACCTGTTGTAGAAGTGCATATTTCTAATGTGTTTGCACGTGAAAAAGTACGCCATCATTCCTTTATTGCTCCCAATTGTATTGGCAGTATTTCTGGTTTTGGGCTACGTAGTTATGAGCTAGCTTTGCGTTATTGGCTTTAGTGTGTGATTTTTCGCTCCAATCTTTTAGCAGCTCGAAGTTGTCGCTTAGTGCATTGTTTTTTAATCTGTTGTTGTGTCTGTGACGTAGTAGTTTTTTGGAATTCATTATATGTAAAAACAATGGTGTCTTGATCAAAGCCATGGGCTTCAACTGTTGCGGTTAATCTCAAAATTTTATTAGGAACAATAGTAACATCGGTTATTTTTAATGGCGAAAATCCTAATTTAGAAACAATCAAATCATAGGAGCCAGCTTCTATATTTATGAAAAGAAAACCTCCATTTACATCCGTACGGGCTTGGGCAACTAAAGAGCCATTGCGTTGTAAGTAAAGGGAAGCATACTGGATTGGTTCTTGAGTGTAGTTTTCCATTAGATAACCTCTTAAACCTCCGTAATGTTGAGCAGATGTTATTAAAGTGATGAATAGAAAAAAAAGACAAGTAAAATATTTCATACGCAAAATGGGTTTAGCTGTAGTCTATAGAATTTTGGAGAACTGTTAATAAAAGTTTAAATTTAGTTGGAGACTAAATCAATCTTTCGCAAGGTGCATCTAATTTGAATGTTAGGTGATGATTCAATTTAGGTGTGTCGCTCATCGACTCAATCATTACTTTGTGGGAGTTACTTTGTAGCAACAACGCTAAATTCCACCAATAAGATTCATTAAAAAACTAAAAGTTCCCTTTCAAATTATGAAAACAATCACAATGTTGTTACTGTTTTGTTCTTTTTTTTGCTCTGTATTAATGGCTCAAAGTGAGGCTCCTATACCTATTAAAACCAATATTCATGCCGTTAAATTGCATTTGCAAGGAGCTGAAGTCATGCGAAAAACCTCGATTCCTTTAAAAGAAGGTAGAAATCATCTTGTATTTACAAATTTATCTCCTAAACTATATGAGCAAACAATCCAAGTTGCTACCAACAAAGCCGTAAAAGTTATTTCTGTTACAAGCAAACAGAATTTTATAGAACGCCGTCAAGCTACCCCCAAAATCAAACGCTTAAACGATTCTTTGGATATATTAAGAGATGCGATAGATTTGCTGGAGAACGAACGTGGTTCTTATGAAGAAGAACAAGCATTGTTAAAGCAAAATCGTTCTATGAAATCTTCACAGCAAAATTTGACAGTGACAGAGCTCGAAAAAATGTCTGAGTTTTATCGAAAACGAAATTTTGAGATCAACAAAAATATTACCAGACTAACCAAGCGTATTACAACATTAAGCCGTCAGGTATTTGATTATAAATTGCAACTGTACGAATTAAATGCCGATAGGAGGGCAATGGCAGAAATTTATCTAGTCGTAGAAGCGGCAACTGCTGCAAAAACAGACTTCGATTTGAGGTATGTTGTTAGTGATGCTGGATGGGCTGCAATTTATGACTTAGAAGCCAGTAATTTTGGAAGTACAATTGACTTAGCATACCGAGCATTGACTTATAATAATACAGGAGTAGATTGGAATGACGTGGAACTAACACTTTCGACAGGTGACCCCTTACAAAGTATGTTACAGCCAACTTTAAACGTCTGGAATTTGACAGGATCGTCTTCTTACCAAATCAATACAATTGCTAATATTGATATTAGTGTTAATAATAATGCTCCGATTCAACAGCAAATAATTCAGCCAAACAATTATTATGAGTTATCCAAAACAGATGAAATTAAAGCAATCTTGGGCAAAGATTACTCAGAAACAATAGATTATAATACAGCAGAATTTGAACGTTATAGAAATAACCAGCCAGATATCCCAAACATGGTTACTGCAACATTGGAAGTGCCAGAGTTTAATGCAGATTTTAAAATTAAAAAGCCTTATACCATCCCTTCTGATCGAAAGCCTTATTCGGTAGATATAAAGCAATTTGAACTGCCTGCGACTTACAAGCATTATGCTGTCCCTAAATTAGACAAGGATGCTTTTTTATTAGCGCAAGTTGTCGGGTGGGAGGACTTGGATTTGGTTAGTGGTCCTATTAATATTTATAACAATAAGAAATACATGGGACAATCTCGATTGAGTATTGATAATTTGAGCGATACGTTATCTGTTTCGTTGGGTCGAGACCCCAACGTTGTTCTATCTAGAAAAAAGGTAAAAGGTTCTTCTAAAAAAGTATTTTTGGGGACTTCTAAAAAAGCAACAATTGCTTATGATATAGTGGTTAGAAACAATCATTCAAAGCCAATTAATATTGAAATTTTGGATCAAGTTCCGATCTCTTCAGATAAAGATGTTGTTATTACCGTTGATGAAAAGTCCAATGCTGCTTATGATGAAAAGACAGGGGTGTTATCTTGGAATTTGACGATTCCTTCCACTCAAAACAAAGCGTTGACATTTGGCTTTTCTATCAAATATCCGAAAGATAAACAGGTGAAAATTGAGTATAAAAAATCACGCACAATGGAACAGATGCGTTATTTTTAGAAAGAGTAGACTTGCCCAATATAATATTCTGTATTCAACTCTATTTCGTATTGTGTGAAAAAAAAAGTTACTACAGAATATTATATTGATTAATTTAATTAAATTTTTTTTTTGTTTTAAAATATCTTTCTTGCTTTAGGTTTTATTTTGTTTTAATGATTGTTTTGATTATTATTGTATGTAATCCTTATTCTTTAACTAAATACTAAATCGATTTAGATGGAACTATTTAAGTGTTTTGTACGCTTTTTTAGACAAATAAAAAATATAAAATTTTGCTTCAATTCTAAAAAAATGGTTTAATGAATAACTAAATCGTTTTAGTGTTATTTGTAATACGAAAATATATGTACGGGAAATTTTACTTAATTTTAATAATTGGTTTATGGGCAAACCTTCCCCTAATAGGACAATATTGTTCCTCAAATTCCACAAATTCTAATGCTTCTAAAATAGACAACATTCGCTTGGTGGGAGAGACCGTGACCATTAATCAAAACTCGGTAGGACCCTGCGAAACCTACACTGATTATACTGCTTTACCTGCTGCCGATTTGATGCTAGGCAATAGTTATACTGTAGAGGTGACATTGGGGACTTGTAATAATAATAGAGATAAATCAGCCAATGTATACATTGATTTTAATCAAGACAATGATTTCAACGATCCTGGCGAAGATTTAGGTAATACAGGACTAACGAATGGAACAGCGACCTTATCTATTAATTTTACTATTGGCATGTGCCCACAGCCTTCACTAGGACTAACAAGAATGCGGATTGTTGCCGTTCAAGGAACAGGAGCAATTTCGCCTTGTGGGACGTATACAAGAGGTGAAACAGAAGATTATTCAGTGCGAATCATTACCCCTGCTGCTAGTGGTGCATTTTATTTGGTTGGTAATGCAGTCTCTACAGGGGCTTCTTGTGTACAACTTACTAGTGCTGTAAATAGTCAATTGGGAATGGCTTGGGATATTGGGGCACCACTTAACTTTACACTACCATTTTCTTATGATTTTACAGTAAATCTAGGGAGTGATAATGGAGGGGCAGATGGGATTATGTTTATTGTGCAGAATGATCCTAACTTGCAGTGTGTTACGCCAGCAGGAGGCTGGGGGGCTGGAAATATATCCAATTCACTATGTATTGAAATTGACACCTATCTGAATTTTGAAGATAGAGACGATGGCTTGCCTGGTGTTGTTTGTACAGGTTCAGGAACGGAACCAGATCATTTGGATATTTGGCTAAATGGAAATATAAACCCGACAACAGGAACTTGTGGAACAGGGGCTAGAATTATTCCTGCGGCAATTCCTTTGCTGGATGGTGGTGTAGATTATAATATAGAAAATGGGTTGAATCATATTTTTAGAATTACGTGGATTCCAGGCTTACCAGGAACATTAACCGCTACGATATTAAATGCTGCGGGAACTACCAGTTATGGAACCGTTAGCTACTCGTTTGATCCGATGACGGTGTTTGGAACGAATACGCCAATGTATGGTTTTTCGGCTTCAACAGGTGGCTTAAACAATCAGCAGTCTTTTTGTTCTCCTACAATTCTATTGAACAATGATTTGATGGCTTTTGATGCGCAGATGAATACTGAAAATACAGTTTATTTAGAGTGGTTGGCAATGACTCCTAACAATGGGGGGTATTTTGAAGTTGAGAAAAGCAGAGACGGTCAAAACTTTGAAATGTTGACAACTGTGCTGGCACAAGGTAATGCTCAACAACCTTATAAATACAATAGTACAGATCCATATCCATTCATAGGAGATAATTATTATCGATTGAGGCAAGTAGATGCTCAAGGAACCTCAATTTACTCTCCAATAAAAGTTATTCATAGAAAAGAAGGGACTGCTATGATTAATGTTTATCCTAACCCTGTACAAAATCAAGTTACAATCGAGTTTCTGGATATTGAAAAAAAAGAGGGGACAGTTGTATTATATAACCACTTAGGGCAAACTATTCAAGAACTGTCTTTGTCCCCGACTTCTAAAATGACAGTAGATGTCTCTACCTTGGTTGCTGGCGTTTATTTTTTACAAATAAAGAATGTTCATTATACCAGTAAACTATTTAAACTGATCAAACAATAAGGAGCGTTTATAGTTTTTGTGACACAATCTTGTTCTCAATGAGCAAGATTGTGTGTTTTATAGATTATCTATCGTTGTAGCCCTTCCCGTTGTTACTAAATCAGTTTCTATTGAATGTTAATGAATGTTGAGGCTTAATGTTCCTAAACAAACTGAAAACCCAATGATTGCAATTAATAATCCTGCTAAAATAAGCGACATCCCTCTTGAACGATTGGGGTCGTTGCTAAAAATAGCCATAAAAAGCCCTACAACGAATATACCTCCAGCATGAATGTAGGCAATAATAGCGCCCGCCAATGCTGCATCACCATTATCACCTGCATGAATTAGTAAGGTATAGAGTATAAAAAGAAGTAGATTGATACCAATAATTTTTCCTGAATTTTCCATAATACTAGGCTTGTCGATTTCTGTTAATTAGGCAGAACTTCTTGTCGAAGAACGTTCAATATTAGCTTTAATTCATCATTTCTATAAAATAGATTCATTGTTTCAAAAGGAATTATTTTTCCATCTGTATTGACGATATGAACACAAGATTTTTTAATTGCTCGTACATCAAAGTCATAAGCATCCATAAAATTCATGATAATAATTCTAAAAAGGTTGCTATAATTTAATTCAGGAGCAACGATATTGGGCAAACAGCACAGTAAATCGTGAAAACCTTCTTGAACTGTATCAACCGATTGAGCCGTACTAAAAACGTCTAATATTTTTCCTTTTAGAACTTGATCGTGTTCATAAACGATGGTATTTTTAGAATTATTGAGCAAGGCTTCTGGGTCAACCAAACTAGTTAGAGGAATGACTTTGTCAGCTACTTTCAAGGCATAGCCCATCACCAACGCATCTGGATTGCAAGGTACAGGTATTAAGTCGTTGGGTTTAAAAATAGGTGCTTGTTCTAAAATTTTGCGACGAATTTCTGTATTGGTCAATCTGTCTTTGCTAGGATCAAACTCTTCTAAACGACCACTAATTTGTATGGGTTGAAAGGTCACTCCTCGAACGCATTTTTGTTTTAATGCATAGTTGATAATTGTCCCAATTTCGTCATCGTTCAAACCTTTTTGAAGGGTTACTACTAGCGTGGTAGATAGATTGAGTTGATTGAGGTTGTCTAGTGCTTTTTGGCGAATTTTAGTCAAGTCCTTGCCTCTTAATTTCAACAATGCTTCTGGTTTAAAAGAATCAAATTGTAAGTAAATTTCGAAGCGAGGCATATAACTTGCTAAGCGTTTGGCAAACTCAAAGTCTGTTCCAATTCGAAGCCCATTGGTATTGAGCATTAGATGCTTGATGGGTTTTGATTTTGCTAAGTCTAATATTTCAAAGAATTGGGGATGAATGGTGGGTTCTCCGCCACTAATTTGAACGACATCAGGCTCTCCTTCGCTGGCAACAATGGCATCTAACATGTTGTTAATTTCCTCCAAACTTCGATGATTGCCACAGGAAGGAGAAGAACTAGCATAACAAATGGGACAGGTTAAATTGCAGCGATCTGTAATTTCAATTAAGGTTAGGCAAGAATGTTGTTCGTGATCAGGACAAATCCCGCAATCATACGGACAACCGTATTTGGTCTCTGTATGAGGTTTTAAAGGATATTCTGATGCTTTGTTATAATTTCTTATTTGCTTGTAATAGGCTATATCGTCTGCAATTAATACTTTTTGGTGACCGTGTGTGGGGCAATGTTTGCTTAAATAAACATTCTCATCTTCAAAAATAACTTTGGCGTTGATGGTGCGATGACATTCATTGCAAAGGCTTTGTGTATGGTCATAATAAATGTAGTTGCGCATAAGGTTGATATAGCTTGAGGGTAATGTTAAATGAATTTTCAAAAACAATTGGCGACCTATTGTAAAGTATAGTTTTTTCTGGACGACTACTTATTGTGTAATAATTGTTTAGGATGAAAAAATAACTGATAAAAGGTTCGACTATAGTAAAGCATTCCTAATAAACAGGTAAGTTGAATGGTACTTAGCCCAAAAGAAAATTTATAACCAGGCTTGATGAAATCAATCATAAAACGGAAAATAAAATAAGCCATTAAAAAGAATTGAAAACGAATGCCTTCTCTAAAGTTAACGTTTTTTTCAATACAAACAAAAGATAGCCAAAGCGTTCCTAAGAACAGAATTTCGTAAAGTGCTACTGGATGGCGGCGAATACCATCTCCCAAATACAAAGCCCAAGGTAAATCAGAGGGAAGACCGTAGGTTTGTTCGTGAACTCCCATGGAAAGGCAACCTATTCGACCAATCATCATGCCCAATAGGAGGGGATAAACAAATAAATCTCCAGAAGATCGCTTTTCTCCAATGATTTTTTTTACGATTTCAACACAAATCAAGCCCCCGAACAAGGCGCCAACAATGGTTTTGTTCAAATAAAAATAGAGTAGTCTATTTGGTGAATTAAAAAATTGAACAGGATTTTCTAAACTACCAATTAATCTAGAAAAAATGAGTGCCCCTAATGCTGCCCCAACTAATATCCAAAGCCGATTGGGTTCTGAAATAGTGTCTTTTTGTTTTCGACGTAAATACAAGAAGTATTGAAACCCAATTGCAATGCCTAGCACTTCAAAAACCAAATGTGCCAATATGCTGAATGGACCAATTCTAAAAACTAAAGGAAATGTTATCTCCATGTGGTGGTTATTAATTACTTAAAAAGTTATTAGGCTAATAATCAAAAATGTGCTCTATCTCAATTTCTTTTTGCTCCAACTCCAAAACCAAGGCACTTAAGTTAGCAACGAGAACGACTAAGGCAACACGTTCTAATGTTTTATGGGTGGCAATGGTTTGTCTAAAAATAGCTTTAGAATACTGTTGTGGGGCTTCCCAGTTTTGGGGTACCACAACGGTCAGTAAAATCGCTGAACGATTTCCTGCAATCTCTATAATACGAGCCCCCGCTTTTATCAAAGCACATAACGAAGGGTTGAAGGCTGCATAGCGGGGCAATGTGATTAACGTAGCTTCTGGTGAAAGTACCTTTATAAGTGCCAAACCTAAGTCGTTTTGATCGACTTCGGGTGGTAGTTGGTTAATGACAACAGCGGTAACTGGTGCAGCAACGCCATAAGCAGATTTTGTTCCCATGCCCAACAAAAAGCCATAAAAAGCCTTAAAAAGCAATTCACCACTAATAAAAACTCGACGTTCTATCTTGCGTATCCAATTCCATTCTAAGCAAGTTGTTTGAAACCAAAGCTGCCGAAATTCCTTTAAAAAAGAATAAAGATACCAAGGTTCTTTTTTTATAAAATCAACATAGCGTTGCGTATAAGCAGCATAAAAGCGATCTTCTGCCGTCATTTTAGAAGGAATGAGGTCTGTTAAACGCCCCACACTACCTTCATACAAAAGCTTGCCTCGATACTCGATCAATGTGCTATATCCAATCACTTGGATCATTGTGTGGTATTGCTTATTGTAAGGAAAGTAAGGGGCAATGGCTTTAGACAAAGCATGGTAGCTGTCCCAAAATTGTTCTACGTGTTGCTCATAAGGAAAATGAGTAGCGGTCTGCTGTTTAAAATAAGCGGCTTGTTCGGCAGGGCTAAAAACTAAAAACCATTCAGGATAGGTTAAAAATGTCTGGTCGCCAGGTCGTTGATAGGCTGTTGGTGTCAAGGGCGAAACGTTTGTCGGAAACCAATCCTTGTTCAATTGTATGGTCGGTTTTATTTTCTTTGCTCGAATTCTTGTTTTAATAAAAAAAAGAAGGAAAATAAGAGCTAAAAATAAGAGTAAAGAAAGCAATATAGGCATTGTGGTGAAAATTGGTGATGGTGTTGTCAAATCTTATGCAACAAAGATACTTGTATTTAAATCAGGGCAAACAAAACAATACTTCGTGTATTGTTTATAAAAACACACGAAGTATTACAAATGAAAAATGATAATTAGCTAACTACTAATCTAAGAAACAATGTACTAAGTTTTCTTAAAGATAATAGATTCCTTTTGTTTTCTTAGAATGGCTTCATAAAAAGCTTTTAGCTCAGGGTAGATACTACTAGGAAAATACCTTTGTTTTAATTGATAACTATACACTATTTGGATGTTTTCACCAACAACGGATGCGCTATAACTATACTGTGCCGCTTTATTGGGCAAACGAATAATCTCAGATTGAGGCAACGATTTAACTTGATACCCTTGCGGAATTTCAATACTCATAACAAAACTTTGCTTTTCTAATACGGGAAATTGTATGGGACAGACTCTAGTTTCTGACGTAAAGAATGCTTCGTCCAACACCTTTAGGTAAGTTGGGGTGAAACTAGCCGTTTGAGCATTTATTTTATAGTTGTTTTTGATGCGAATTAACAAATCCAATGCAACCGATTGGTGATTACCTTCCATGTTTTTAATACTACCAGATTGAATGATTAAACCCTGATGATCCCGCTCCAATTGCTTGAAAAAACGCAGTTGATTGCCTGCTTTTTTCCACATATTGCGCAACTCATAAGCACCATAATCCTTTCCAACATATTGCAAGGTTCCTGTTGCCAAGCCATCCTTGGTCAATTTAATTTTAGAGACATAGTTCTTAACAAATTTTTTGTTGGGTAAATCAACCCAATTGGAGTATTCGCCTAAGCGCAATCCTTGACTGCTCAAACAATAGTAAGGCAACAAATCTAAGGTGCTGAATGGCGTATTAGCATCCAAAAAATGAAATTTTTGATCCTTGAGTTCTACCCCTGCAATTACATAGTTAAAAGAACTGATGGATGGTTTTAAAGGATTGACAAAGCGATTTCCTGTTGTACTGAGCATGATGGGATATGCTTTTAAGCCAGCTTTTTTTAATGCAGCTACCAATAAGAGATTAACATCACTAATATTTCCAACTCCTTTGTCATAGACCATTCGAAGCGGCTTTTCACTATACATTTGCCACTTTTTGTTCCAAATGACTTTTTTTTGCAAATGCCCTAAAATCGCCAAGGCTTTTTCTTTAGGAGTTTCTAATCCTTTTGTTAGACTGTCGATGACAGGCTCTAAGAACTTAACTTCTCGCAAGTGTCGTCCAAAAGAAGCCCCTTGAAGCAGTCGCTGCCCAACCTCTTCCCAAGAATAAGAGAGTTGTTGTTGAAAGCCGCCAGGAATTTGATAACCTGCTATATTAAAATCCAAGAAACCAATGTAGTTGAGCGAAGAACCAATAAAAGGCTCGGTTTTAAAAGCAGGAACATTAGATGCCGAAAAACGTTTGTTAATTTCGGTGTACTGATTGTTCATATCTCCGCCATTAAAATCGGAATTGATAAGCGTACTATTTTCTTCCTTTTTAAGCTCTACCAAACCATTTGCAGTGACTTTATAATCAATGAACTCAGGGTACATAAATTCATAAAAGGAAAATTGAATGGGAATATAGGATTGATAGTACCAAGTGGGAAGAACAACCAGGTTCGGAGTACGGACACTATATTGTATGTCAACAATACTCCCTACATAGACATCTTGAGCAGCATATTTTATAATATGATAATCCTTATGGCGCTTGTCAATGATACAATCTTTTTCTTTAAGAATGGTTTTTACTACTTTATCATCTTGTAGATTATAAGTTGTAATTGTCAAGCGAGACAACTTATCAATGTTCAAATCATCACTGATAGAGATGTAAATGCTGTCTTTGGTATATTTTATGCCTTTGTTTTTGTAAATCTTAATGCGATTTCTATACGTTATATCTGCCTTAAAACCATCTGGTTCTTGTAAATCTTTATAATAAGATATTTGGGTATAGCATTCTTTTTTTAAGTAGGCAGCAGGAACACTGGTGTCGCCTTGGTAGGAGGTTGATAATAATGCTTCTTTAGATGGTGCTTTAAATGGTTTGTTTTTTTGCGCAAAACTGGTGTTAATACTTACTAATAGGCAGCATAAGACAATGCCCAATGAATAGTACTTCATGGTGAATGGTTCGGTTTAAGTTTAAGAAAGTAAAAAATGTTAAATTAAGAGCTAATTTAATGTTTATTTATAATAAAAATAAGCAAGCGAGTATAAAAAAGTATGGATAAAGTTATAAGATAACTTTAATTGTCTATTAGATTGACAGCCTACAACTAAAACAAAAGACCATCTAATTTTTTGCTGAATAACTGATCTAGTATTTTAATTAAATGTGGTAGCTGCTCGACTGGACGTAGCTCTCGTTTAGGGGATTTGAATACGGTGTCCTCTAGATGAGTCGGAGAGTAGGTCCTTCTAGGCTTTTTGTATTGTTGGAAAAAGTTTTTTCGATGTACTTCTTCAGGAGTAGGTTGTTGGTTAGGACTTGCTTGAACCCAATAAGTATATTTATTATCTGCGTTAATAATACGATGCCAACCACCTTCTTGGTCAAAATAGATGTTAGCGCCTAGACCATTGATTAATAACTCAATTCCTAGTAAAATGTCATCTTTGTGTTCTTTTTTCTGCTCGGGTTTCCAGCGATTTTTATCTTCCAAAGAGAACGGTTTTTTGTGGTATTGGCGTGCTTTGACTTTGGGAGTAGCGTTTTCTTCTTCTGTTTCCAGAGCATCTACCATTTTATTATAAATCGCCTCATTATACCATACCGTACGTGCTGTCCATTCAAACGATTTTTCTTTACAAATATCAATATAGTATTGCAATAAACGTTGAGGATGTTGACCATAAATGCCTAAATAGATTCCGCCACTGTCTTCTCGAAGCATTCCATACAATTCCAATTTAAGATCAAAATAATCCTTTTCCCACTGTTCCATTTTTTTATAAACAGTGGTATTTAGAGTAGCTAGTCCCATTGATGTTAGTGCCATGTCTAACTCGTAATTTTCAATAATTTTTCGATGCTGCTCAAACTTATCTTCTAATGCCAAGAAATTGGTATACTGCAATGATTTTTTTTCATCTGCCCAGAATCCTTTGGCATTTTTGCGTTTAGAACGTTTTAGAATGTCCAATTCACTCAACAAGCGAACATAAAATTTCCCTTCAAAGAGCTGAACAATGTTTTGACGCAACTCGCTGGCAAAATCCATGTATTCGTTTTGAGTCAACTCTTCTAGCATCAATTCTAGTTTGAGAGGATCGGCTTCAATATCAATAACTAATGCCTCGTCTTGAATGTCAACAGCAATGACTAATTTTTCATCAAAACTATATTGATTCAATTGGTGGGCTAGTGGGATAATAAGAATCTCTCTAAGCGTTCGTTGCAATGCTCTTGCGCCATATTTGGGGTTGTACCCTGTTGCACACAAAAAGTCGTACAAGTCACTAGATAGTTTAAACTCCAAGTTTCTATGCAAGATTCCTTCCCGTTTCTTAAATATCTCTAGTTCTCTTTCAACCACAAATCGAACAACATCTTGGGTCAAAGAATAAAAAGGAACCACTTGATCAATTCTATTAAAAATTTCAGGACGGAAATAGCGACGGACTTCATTGGTGAAGTGTTCGGCTTCTCTTTTTTCTGTCTTATCTTCTACCCAACCGATGTCATTATTTTGAAGCTTTTTAGCACCAATATTAGAAGTCATGATAATAATAGAACTACAGAAATTAACAACTTTCCCTTGGCTATCGGTCAAGCGCCCTTCACCCAAAATTTGCAAGAGCAAATCATTGAATAAAGGATGTGCTTTTTCTAATTCATCAAATAACAAAACACAGAAAGGTTCTCGTCGAACGGCAGAAGTCAGTAAACCATCTGAAAAATAGCTCTCTCCAGTTAGTCGAGTAACAGCATAAGGAGTAGAATATTCACTCATGTCAAAGCGAATCATTTTGTCCCTACTTCCAAACATAAACTGCGCTAAAACTTTTGCCATTTCTGTTTTTCCAACACCTGTAGGTCCAACAAAAAGCATGGAGGCAATGGGTTTACCTTGGCGCAAGAGCGCTGTTTTGACAGAGGCTAAGATGTCAACTAAAATACCTACGGCATGATTTTGCCCAAAGACATTGCTATGAAAAAAATGCTCAACAGAAGGCAAATCCATGGGAATCGAAGGGTCTACCATAAAAGGAGGCATTCCTGTTTCCTCACAAAATGCTTGGATAACTTCTGTTCGGTTTAAAACATACAACTGTTTTTGTTGCTGCATTTTTTTCTGTTTCGCTTTAGAACCAATAAGAATACTCTCTAAAAATCGGATTGGTTTTCCAGGGAAGCCAGAATAAGGCGTATAACGTTTGTTCAGTCGAATGGTTTCTTTAATGGCTTCGTGTTCAATAACTATTTTCTCTGTATGAGCAATGTGTTCCACCTTCTGAAGGATAATCGACTCTAAGGCGGTACTGCTTTGTGGTTCTGATAATTGAATTATTTGAAAATTATTAACATAGTTAGGACTACGCGCTTCTATTCGTGCAAACTCTTCGTCGGTACATTCTGAAATAATAATGATTTCACCTCGTGCAATATATTCCCTCAAATAATCTGCAATACTAACACTATTACCTTGGTATTGACCAACTTCAAAGAGTTCTAATAAATTTCTAATGAATAAAACATCACCTCTTTGAGTCAATTCTTTGCAAAGCAACGTTAAGTTTTCTTGCCAACCCACATTTCCACTCAACTCTTTAATCAAAGTAGAAGCAGTTGTTTCCCAAATAGTAGGAGAAAGTTTGAAGCGTTTGCGTTGATGTGCCAGTTCCCAGACCAAAGTACTCTTTCCAACTCCAGAACGACCTACAATCAAAACATTTTTGTTGTATCTACCAGTAACAATATCGGCTAGTTGTGTCAGTTCTTTTTCATACCCAAAAAGAGATGGAGTGTCAATTAAGACTTTCTGAGCAACTTTAGGCAATAATTCCTTTTTCTTTTCTTCTTGCAAGGAAGCAATTTCACTAGGTGTATAAGTACGCAAATCTAGCAGCTCTGTACTTAGAGTTGTTTTTTCAAACCACAAGGTAGAGATAACATCTTGCAGCAAGTTCAACCGTTGTTTACGCATAAAATCCAAGCGAATGGCTTCTTGAACAGCAGTTTCAATTTCGGCTTCCTCTGTTGTAAACGCTTCTACACCCAGTGCAGGAACAATAGCCCAAAAACCTTGGTGATGTGTTTGTATGAAGTAATCAAAAGTGACCTCTAAATTTCGAAACGCAATTTGGGATTTACCTGCTTTGAAATGAACGTTTACTTTCTTTTGTTCGAAATCTCCTTGAACGTAATAGTCCAGTAAAGTGTCATATTCTCCTTTGTCCAATAATTTATCTTGATAACTATCGCCAAATTTTCCAGCCATCATAGGAGCGGGAATATTGACCCAAAGCACCCCATTATCTAGTATAGGGGTAGTAATAATATCAGGATTATGCTCCATTTGGAGTTGAACAATGTGAAAGGGTAGTTTTATCTTTTGCATGTAATAATCTATTGATTTGAGAATCTTAATTCTTCTCTTTTCAGGATTGTATAGAAACTAGAACTAAGTAGGGCAACTTTGTAAATATACAAGATTTAAAAAGAACCAATGCGAAGTTGCTGGATGAATTAAAACAAATATAAATAAAAGAATAAAGAAGGATAAATCAAATTTTTATTTACATTTGGGGGCATTTTAAGCAAGTCTACAACTAGATAAAATATATTATGTCAATTAATGCCTTGAGCAACAATTTTTTAATGATGTCAAAATAGTGTGTAGATACTTAAATAGTATTTTTTAAAATTTTATATAAAAACTAAAACCATGAAAAAAATTACACTGACAGCATTCGCTGTTGTTGCATTTTTATGCCAACTACAGGCACAAATCTACTCTGGAGTAGCAGAATCTCATTATGCAGGAGAACTTGGATTGGGGATTAACCCCGCCAACGTTGTCACCCCTTATTTCAAAGCCGATGTTAGTTTTATTGGATATAATTTATCGTTTGTTAACGACTATGCTAGTATTAGTCAAGATAGTCTTTTTAATGGAAGAGGAGACTTTTTTGATCGATTGACCTATAAAGATAATGGGAGCGACCAAGCAAATTTAGCTTTTAATGGTGAAATTAATTTGGTAAGCGGTCTAGTTTCTATTAATGATAAAATGGGAATAGGCTTTGGTATCAAAAGTAAGTTCTCTTTGAATGCAAGAGGAATTAATAAAGACCTAATTCGAATGAGTGCTTCTGGGTTGGAAGATTCTACTTATTATGGTTTTTCTTATCAAGATGATTATTCTTATTTGTCGGCAATGGCTTGGAATGAGTATAGCGTTACGTTTGGAGCTGAGATTTTCCAAAAAGATAATCATTATGTAAAAGTAGGAGGGGCATTGAAATTGTTGCAAAGTGTCGGTTCTTTTTACGTACATGCAAGAGACATTTCTTATGAGTTTTATAACTCAGACACGATAATTAATGCTTCAGGACAAATTTCTTTTGGAGGAAATGAAGCATTTTTAGATGCCTTTAATGGAAGAGGTTTCCCTAATTTCCAAAATCAATTTAGTGGTGGAAACTTTGGGTTTGCAGTTGATTTTGGAGGTGTCTATGAATACCGACCAGACAGCGAACAAGAATATAAATTGAAAGTAGGGTTATCGTTTCATGACATTGGTTTTGTGGCAATGTCCAAAGATCAAACATCTTCTAATACAGTAACATTTAAAAACTCAACATTTGATGTTAATATGTTTGATGGTATCCAATATCTTTATAATATCAATGATATTATCATCCAAGATACCAGCCAATTTAATCATAATCAAGGAGAAGATAGTTATTTGATGCAAACACCTTCAAGAATGAATCTTTTTGTGGATTACAAAGTCATCAAAGGATTTTATGTTTCATTCTTGAGCGAAATTTCTTTGTACGACAGAAATAATCCTTACAAAGTAGTCGGAATCAATTCATTTCAGTTGACACCAAGATATGACTTTAAATGGTTTGGTTTCTCTATGCCTATTTCTTATGTTCAAAACTCAGGCTTTCACTTGGGCTTAGGATTTAGAGCAGGGCCTGTATTTGTAGGGTCATCCAACATATTGGATTTATTTGCGCTAGGTAATAAATTAGATAAATTCAACGCTTACTTTGGCTTTAGAGTACCTTTGTATAAAAAATTGAAGTAATCTGTATTGTATAATTTTTTCTGAACGATTACTTACATAAAAATGGCTCCTTGTTAATAGAATAAGGAGCCATTTTTTTATAAATTTTTCAACGAATGCTATTGATTAAAAATAGCCAAAGAGTACTCATTTGTTTTGAGTTGTAAATAAACTTCTTGGGTGTACAAATCCCTCAATCCATTGGGAGTTACTTTGAATCGATGTTCTTCTAAGTGTGCAATTTTTAAATCTTCCCATGCTTCATTGGGCAATGGTTGATGTAACACGATCTGTTGATCTTGGTCTTTGTATGAAAGTTCCCAAGAACCTTCCAAGACAACCGATTCGCCAGAAGGCTTTGATACACTATATCGGTAAGTGTAGGTAGAATCTAAAATTAAATCTTTAAAACCAGTGACACTATTGCTCGTTTGATAGGTTCCAGGCAAGGTGTCATTTCGATTAGAGGGAGTTTGGGAATAGGCTTGACCTTGTGATGTCGTGGAAGAGGAAGAGAGAGGAGAAGGCGTTACTGTCCAAAATTGCATATAAAAACACAAAAAAATAGCAGTTGCTAAAACTCCATAGGTAGCATTTTTCATGATAACGAGTGATTTATGTAAGTGAATAGGAAGCTTGTCCAAATTACTAAGTATAAGCCTCAGAATGTGTTTTAGAGATGTTAATTTTTTTTTAAGGGATGTTAAGAGGTAAGGAGAAAATTAGTACAGGGTGGAATATATGAATTGAGCATTGTCTTATTTTGTTTGTCATAACTAACGTTAACGCTACAGGTTGCTGACAAAGTTTTATGAATCGCACTGGATATTTTGATTATAAATCACTAAATTAGCTACAACAGCCTCAAAAAAAGCACAGAAAGCTTTTTTGAAAAAATCTCCCTTTATTTTATAAAATAGATTGCCCAATTATGGATGAATTCGAACAGAATCAAGAATTTTTAGAAAGTGTATTGGAATTGCCTTGCCCCAATTGTGGGAGTGAATTGAGCTACTCTGCTAGCAAAAAACAAATCAACTGTGATCATTGTGGTTTTGTCAAACCTTATGACCAAGCCAATGACTTAGTAGAGGAACAGTCGTTAGAACATGCTGTTCAATCAATGTCTTATTTTACACCTCAAGAAATACATAAAAAAGTAATTGATTGCAACAACTGTGGTTCTCGAATTATGATAGAGGATGATAAAGTGTCTGTTCGTTGTAACTTTTGCGGTTCTGAAAAAGTGAATGAATCGGCTCTAGAGAAAAACTTAATTCAACCACAGGGAATTATTCCTTTTCAAGTAGATGCCAAAGAGGCAAAAAAGAAATTTCAAGATTGGATAAAAGAGGGCTGGTTCAAACCCAATAAACTACAGACTTTGGCTGAATTGGGTGATGTACATGGCATTTATGTTCCCTTTTGGACATACGATACGAAGACCTATACGAAATGGTCGGGCGAAGCGGGATATTATTATTATGAAACAGAACACTACACCGATAGTGATGGAGAATCTCAAACCCGTCAAGTTAAAAAGACACGTTGGGAATACGATCGTGGTAGCTTTGATCACTTTTTTGACGATGTATTGATTGTTGCTTCCAAAGGCTTGCCTCACAAAGTAATCACGCCCATATATCCGTTTGATTTGGATAAAGTAGTTAACTATTCCAATACATTGATGGTAGGTTGGGAAGCAGAAATTTATAGTTTGGATGTTTTGGAAGGTTACCATGTTGCAGAAAAACAAATGACAAAGCAATTGAGAGAAATGGCTAGTGAAGCTTTAGGAGGAGATACACAAAGAGGCTTGTCGATCAATGTACAGCGCTGGGGGCAGACTTTTAAGCATATTATTTTACCCGTTTGGATTTGTTCTTATATTTACAACGACAAAACCTATCACTTTGCAGTTAATGGTCAGACAGGAAAAATTAGTGGAACGAAGCCTACATCTTGGTTTAAAGTAGCTGGATTAGTTCTATTGATTGTCGCAATTATTGCATTGATTGTATTCTTTGCTCGATAGTGATATGGTAAAAGCATTATAAAAAAATAGATCAAATCAATGAAAAAGTTATTGGTAGTTTACCTTCTTTTACTTAGTTATTGGGGGAGCTTTGGGCAAGATAATTCAACTACATTTTCCTCTCCATACCGTCTATCTTGGGCAGTGGATGTTCCAATTATCACTACAGCAGTAGGCGCAGGGGTAACTTATTTAATCTTGGATAGCCAAACACCTGTTTTGTCAGAAAGTTATATCAATTCTTTGAACCGAAGGGATGTGTGGGGCGTAGATCAAGCAGCGACTTATAACTGGTCGATGCTAGTGGCGAGGGTTAGCGATGTTTTTTTGTATACAAGTTTTGCGGTACCGTTTACATTGTTAGCAGATCGCAAGGTTCGCAAAGATTATTTAAAAATTGGATTGATGTATGCTGAAACGATTGCTTTGACAGGAGCTTTGACTAGTTTGACCAAAAATATCGTTAGACGTCCTCGTCCATTTGTGTACAACGAAAATGTTGCTCTGCATTATAAACAAGAAAAAGATGCCCAATATGCTTTCTTTTCTGGGCATACCTCTATGACGGCAGCAATGTGTTTTATGACGGCTAAAATTTTTCAAGATTATAACAAAGGAAGCAAAGCTATTCCTTGGGTATGGGCAGCAGCAGCTACTTTTCCTGCCGTAACAGGGGTGTTGAGGCAACAGGCAGGCAAGCATTTTTGGACAGATGTGGTAACAGGTTATTTAGTAGGGGCGGCAATTGGTTTTTTAATTCCTGAATTGCATCGAATTGATTTGTTTCAGAAAAAGAAAGCTGTTAAACCTTCTGTGAGTTTTTAAAAGGCAAAAAAGTTGATTACTAAAAAGATAGAAAGGGCAATAGTAATAATAAGAGGATAAAATAATAAAAATAAAATAACTTTGAAGCTGGTTTTGATTGCTGATTGTTGATAAGCGTTTTTTAACGAAAGAATAAAATAAACGCCAATAACAATTAAAGTATATAGGATAGGACCAAGTAGGTGATTGTTGTTAATTAATAAGTAAATAAACAAGATCGTACAAGCCATAAAGATAAACGTATGAAGGTGCAATGCATATACGATGTGCTCAATATAAGTTCTCTCGCGTCGTATGTATAATGATTTTAGTAGCAGCGCAATAAATGGGATGGAAACTAAAATAATCCAAGAAATATGGCTTAGCAAGTAAATTTGAAAATTTCCTGGTGTCTTGATTGCCTTAGATAGTTGTATGACAAATTGTTTTTGAAAGAAACCTCTTATGTTGTACTTGTTAATAATTTCTTCCCCATCTAGCTTGTATAAATCTTCCATAAGAATATTATCGTCGCTCCCAAAGGAAAGAAATGAGTTGCCAAGTCCCTTTAATATATTGTTTTGATCTAATAGACTATCAATCATTTGGTGGTCAGTAGAATCTGGAAAGGCAAGAAAAAATTGCGTGCGAAGGGAGTCTTTATACAATTCAATCTGGACATTCTTATCCATATCTTGTCCAAATTTTTGGAGGTCAGCAAGGACAAAGTTGAGCAGAATAAAGGCAATAGTTAACCCAAATAAAAATAAACGAATGGGAGTGTAATAGAGTTGGCGTCTACCTTTTGTATATTCTCTAGTTAACTTACCAGGAGAAAATATTAATCCACCATATGTGCGAAAAAACTTGGAATCTAATGAAAATAAATTAGAAAAAAAATCTCCTACTAGTTCTTTAAAAGAAAGTGGTTTGGTAATCTTTTTTTGTCCACAAACACTGCAAAAATTAGAGCCTTCATCAACTAAGCAATGGCAACTTTGGCATAAGTGTTTGGTTGGTTTCATTGGATACGGTTATTAGAATGGAGTAGTAGCGTAGCTAACTGTAGAATTAATACATTGCATTTAACTCGAATATACTCAAACTAATTTTTATTTAGTAAACTTCTAACAATTAAGTAATCGTTCATAAAAATTTATAGGCAAAATAGAATTCTTTTTGCACTGTTCTTCATCAAAAAATCTCGTTTTAGCCCACTAAAACTTCAATTTTTTTCTTTGAACAGCACTAAAAACAATTACATTTTTAACTATACTTTTTTCTGTCCACTTACTTAAATACTTCTATCTTTGTATAGAAAAAACATGGATGGTCTCAAAATACGAGACCGCTACGCCAGACAATTTGCAACACTATTCATATAGTCGGTGTCTATTTACAATACTTCATGGATTTTTTATCTTTTTGGTAACTAAGCTTGCCGAGTAGGCTTGTGCTAGTAGCACAAAAGCCCAAGCTCGTGACCAGAGGGAACTAGCCTTGCGCTCTCATGAGCGAACCGAGCATAGCGAGCTCACGACCGAAGGGAGTAACAAAGCGAATAATAATCAACGGAGTATTATTTATTATCATCAAGATAAATCTGTCAATGTACCGAATACTCATTATCTTATTATTTATAGTCAATAGAACAAATGTACAAGCTCAAAATGTTGTAGAGCCTTACGCATTTTCTTGCCATTCAGGGTTTTATCAGTTGGTTGATAATCAGTTGCATATTTTGTCCGTAAATGCGAAAGGAGAAATACTTTGGGTACCCATACTCCCTCGATTTGAACGCTCTCTAAGTGCATTAGCGTACTGTACAGACGATGGCTTGCTGTATAGTTTTGATACCACCACACATGAATTACTTCGCATTTATCAATCTGGCGCTATACAGCCTTTATGGGTTCCTATTGATGAAAGAAATGGCAATCCATTATCTGTTCAATTAACTAAAGGTGCATTGATTGAGGGGATTTTTTGTGCCTATGCTCCTCAAGAAGATAGTTTGTATTGGGTGGATATACAGACAGGACGATTTACCAAAAGTAGAAATCCGATGAGAGGGGCTTTGACAAATTTATCTTATCATCCAATTAAAAAGGTTTTATATAGTATTGGTGTAAAGTCCAGAATACAATATTTGGATTTATACACCAAAGAAGTGGTTATTGGAAAACAAGTCTATGACTTACCAACAGGACATACAAGGGAGCAAGCCAATACATGGATGACGAAGGATGGACGTATGTTTATGACACGCAAAGGGGGAAGCTATTTTGTGGAAATTAATGAAAAAGAAAATGTATTTTATCATTATAATAACCCTTTGGATAAAACGATAGGAGATGGGACTAGTTGCCCAAATGCTTCTCCGCCTGTTTTTATACAATCAGATGTTTTGGAATTGCAATTAGACATTCCTAAGCTGGATCGAGTGATGTTGCGTTGGATTGGTGTACATGAATATAGCAACGAAGACTATGTTATAGAGCACAGTACAGATCATCAACAGTGGTCTAAAGCGAGTGAAAAGCCTAGTATAGGAATCAATAATTTTCAAAACCCTTATGGTGCTCGGTTGGTTTTTGATCAAGAGAAGGACAATTATTATCGTCTAAAAAAAGAGTATCAAGATGGGAATCGGTTGGCTTATAGCCCCACTGTATTTATTGCCAAGCAGCCGACAGAGCATAGAGTGGTATTGTCTCCTCAATTAGTATTAGATCAAATTAACTTAGCACTATACATACGTGCCGATAGAGGGGAAGTGTTGGAAGTTGTTATCAAAAATTCATTGAATCAAGTAGTTGTTAGAAGAACTTATCAGATGTACACTACGGAAGCGACTTTTGATTTGACAGTAGAAGAATTGCCGACAGGATTGTATTGGGTACAGATTAGTAGTAAAAACCATCAACAGCAGGAGTGGATTTGGGTTGATTAGAATGAAAAAATGCCTAAAACTTTGGACTAGAATCCTTTTCCAAGCTTAGGCAAATATTTTTATTATTTGGTTCTAACTCTTTGGTAGCACCTAAATAAGGACTGGCTAAAAAGGAATGTAGGACATGGCTCCTAAGACAACTCCTGTAACTTTTCCAATTAAACCAATAATGGTATTACCTTGGATAAATTCTTTGGTTTGATCCTTTAATTGATTTTTCATTTGTTCGTTGAGTATTTTCATAGGATCTTGTCCTAATGGCTCTGTTGTTAAGTTGTCTTCTATTTCTGGGTTAATAATAATAGTCGTTTCTTGTCCTTCCGAGTCGGTAGTGGTAATTCTATTGTCAACATTGACTTTCGCAGGATTATTAATGCGTTTGATGCCAAACCAAATGAAGGTGAAAATTAAAATTCCAGGTAGAAATAAATCTAGTTTCAAATCCATTCCATTAAAGAAAACAACCCCCATCCACAAAGCTGCAAATCCATGAAATATAGCTGTTGTAAAGCCAATAGGATGTGCCAGTTTGATCGAAAACTGTAACAAGTTGACAGGAGACTTATTGCCCGTAAAACCCCAGTAAATTCTGGAAAAGAGCATAATTAAAAGCATTCTCAAAAAGAAAGCAACTAAAGGTATTATGGTAAAAGCCATAAATAGTGTTAATAGATAACCAATGGCGGAATAAAACATGATTTTAGATATTGTTATGAGAAATAGCCCTAAAGGTATAAAATTAATTCAATTGTTTTGATAATGTTTATTAGAACAATAAAACAAGGCAAAAGTTTCCGAATTATATCTATTAGTCAAATCTTTGAAAATAAGAACTTTAGAATAGTTTAGGGAAAAGGTCTTTTAGTTGTAAAAAAAAACGTACCTTTGCGGTCAATTTAAGCATGTTCTTAATGCGCTTTTGCTTTATGGTTTTTTTGAGTACGGGGGAATTAAGCGGCTATATTTAATTTTTAGTACTTCGTAGCTTTATTGCTCTGCTATCACAGCAACAAAAAAGCATCTTTGTATCAATTTTCTTTACGAAGTATTGTATTTTTACACGTTGAAACAGAAAAAATGTCAACATTTGAGGATTTGGGGTTAACCCCCAATGTATTAAAAGCTCTAGATGATTTAGGATTTGAAAATCCAACAAAAGTACAAGAGCAAGCTATTCCCTTTGTCTTAGAGTCTGACCAAGATTTGGTTGCTTTGGCTCAAACAGGGACAGGCAAAACCGCCGCATTTAGCCTACCCATTATTCATAAATTAGATAAAAAATCCAGAACCATTCAGGCTTTGGTATTGTGTCCTACGCGTGAGTTGTGTATCCAAATAGCCAAAGATATTGCCGATTATACAAAATATGAAAGAGGGATTGAGACTGTTTCTGTTTATGGAGGAGCGCCAATAGATGGGCAAATTCGTCAATTGAGAAAAGGTTGTCATATTGTTGTAGGCACACCTGGGCGTGTTCGAGATCTTATTGAACGTCGCAAATTAGATATTAGTGGTATCAATTTCTTGGTGTTGGATGAAGCCGATGAAATGTTGACAATGGGTTTCAAAGATGAGTTGGATGCTATTTTGGCTTCTACTCCCGAAGACAAGCAAGGGCTATTATTCTCAGCAACCATGCCTAGAGAAATTGATGCAATTGCAGAAAATTACATGCGTAATCCCGAAAAAATTGAGGTAAGTTCAAGAAACTCTGCCAATTTAGACGTTAAACATGTTTACTGCGTTGCTCGTTCTTCGGATCGTTATCGTGCGTTAAAACGCATCGCAGATATTTCTCCTGAAATGTATGGAATCGTTTTTTGTCGTACTCGTGCAGAAACCAAAGAGGTGGCAGATTGGTTGATGGCGGATGGTTATTCAGCAGATGCGCTACATGGGGACTTGTCACAAGCTCAGCGTGATTATGTAATGGGGCGTTTCCGCAAGAAAAATATTCAATTATTGGTAGCAACTGATGTTGCTGCTCGAGGTATTGATGTGAACAACTTGACGCATGTTTTGCATTACAAAATCCCAGATCAACTTGAGAATTATATTCACAGAAGTGGTCGTACAGGACGTGCTGGAAACAAAGGAACTTCCATTGCTTTGCTAACAGCCAAAGAAACGCATAAGATTCGTATCTTAGAAAAGAAAATTGGTCAAAAATTTGAACGTCGATTGATACCCACGGGAGAGCAAGTTTGCGAAAAACGTATGTACACGACGATTAATAAGATTGCAACTACTGAAGTTGACCCTAGTATTGAGAAGTTTTTGCCAACAGTATACGAACAACTTTCAAACTTCTCAAAAGAAGAAATTCTTCAAAAATTTGTTACTCTAGAGTTTGAGCGTTTTTTGAGTTACTACAAAAATGCACCAGATCTAAACATAACACCAGGAAAAGAAGGTAGACGTTCGCGTGAAGATCGTAGAAGACGTGACCGTGGTGACAACTCTAGTTTTGCTCGTTTTTATGTCAATGTTGGGTCGAAACACAAAATGACTGCTCCTAGAATGATTGGGCTGATCAATGACAGTTTAAGAGTAAAAGGTGTTGAAATTGGAAAAATCGAAATCATGAAAGGGTTTTCCTTTTTTGAAATTGATAAGGCATACGAAGATAAGATGTTGGCTAGCTCTAGCAAAAATAAGATAGCTGGTGTTGACGTATTGATTGAGCGTACATCAGACCGAAGAGAGGGAAGAAGAGATGGTGGCAGTAGAGGTCGTTCTGGTGGCGGCGGAAAATTTAAGAGAAATAAAGAAGGGAAATCAAGAGATGGGGGAAGAAGTGGCAAACGTGGGAAGTCTTTTAAATCAAAGAAAAAACGTTATTAGATATTTGAAGAATAATTTTTTTCAATAGTTCGTTGAAACCACGCAGTAGCAGCGCAGCTAAACTTTATTAGTTTGATAATCAGCAAATTGTGCTTTTGTTGCGTTTTGTGTTAAAATTTTGATTATCAGGATAATATAAATGTGCTTTTTTGTCTTTTTGGTAAAAAAGTAAAAAACTAAGCTTGCGCCCTCATGAGCGTAGCGAACTAATCAACGAACTACTATTTTTTAACAACTTCTAAAAAGTCTAAAGAAACGATTCTATAAAAAATAGAAAAATGCCTCTACTTCTCAGAAAGAATAGAGGCATTTTTAGTATTAAATTTTATATAGTAGCAAAGCTAACTATTGAGTATTAAGGTGCTTTTTTGACAATACGCTCCGTTGCCATAATTTCGCCTGTACTATTTTGAACTTTGATTAAATAAGTTCCCGCAGGATAAGCTTCTAAGTCAATTCTTTTAGTGTTAATACCAGGAGTAGTTTGATAAAACGTTTCTGATACTGTTTTTCCAAGCACATCAATAATAGAGATATGAAGTGTTTCTTCTTTAGTGGAACTAAATTGGTAACTGACAACGCCCAATGTTGGATTAGGGAAAAATACCTGAGTTCCCTTTAGACCATTGACATTGATCGCAATGATTTTTGAATAGGTATAGGTGCCATCAAAATCTACTTGGCGCAAACGGTAATAATTGGTTCCCAACATAGGAGCCGTATCCTCAAATAAGTAAGTTAATTTTTCCGTGCTATTTCCAGCACCACTAACTACACCAATTGTTGTAAACCCATTTTGTGGGTCTATACTACGTTCAATCTCAAAACGTTCGTTGTTAAGCTCCGTTTCTGTAACCCATTGCAATACATTCACAGCATGATCGTTCCAACCTTTAAAATTGGCAAACTCTACTGGTAAGTCTGTATCAGGAGATAGAGCGATTCCTCCTGCACCACCAGAGAAACTGGTGATACCTGTAATTTCTGAATAGTTGATTCCTCCAATGGTGCCTGTTGTTGCCGATAATTTGGTTGGTTGATCAAATAGAGGAGGAAGATAAGTTGTTCCTTCATTTTTAAACCAATAGAAACCATTTGGGTTAGGATATTTGTAGGTATAATTACAAGCTGTATTCGCTGCAATATGGTTGGCAGCAGCTGTCTCTAAATCTGTTTTTTCACTAGCAGGGAAGTAGTAACGAACATTGTAAGGAGGATTTAAGGTTCCCAAGAAGTTTACATTCCAACTGCGAGGCAATTCAAAAAATTCTTCACCAGGACTCAAGCCATTGATACAAAGACCCGCAGCTCCAACAGTAGTTTGATAATAGCTACCATTATTGGTAATTGTTACAACAGGAGCTACAGTTGCCCCTGTCAAATCGCCTTCTATTGAAAAAATAATGTTATCATTTAAATCATAAAAATGGTTCCATCCTGCATTGTCTGTACAATAACCTACAGAAGTAGTGCCACCAATGGGAGTGTAGACAAAGTCTTTTACCGTTACTAATTCGGTATCATCGTTGGTTGTATTGCAAGTGCCTTCTCTACGAGCATAGTAAGTTGTCGAACTATTAGGAGTAACGCTAATTGAATTTCCAACACCTAGCGCTGTTCCCGTTCCATTAGGACCAGTATACCAAACGATATTAGATCCAGTTCCTGCCGCACCTCCACTGGCTGTTAAGGCGATGGTAGAGTTAGGGCAAGCTTTGCCCGAAACACTAGCAATGGTAGGAGCAGTAGAATTGGTATTTACAACAACGGTTGTTGGACTACCTAATCCCGTCGTTCGCACACATCCATTGTTATCAGTAATAGAGCTTAATGTATAGGTAGTTGTACTTCCTGGAGTAACAGGAATGTTGGTGCCAGCAGCAATATTGTTTAATGTATTACCATTATAAACAATATCCCAAGGTCCTGCCCCCGCAGTAGGGTTGAATGTAATTGTACTCGAATTGCCTTGACAAATTGGTGCACCACTTGACAAGTTTCCATTAGGCAATGGATTTACCGTAACTGTAACCGTATTGGTATAACTTACCAGTCCGCAACCATCCAAAAGTCGTCTTCTATAATAACGAGTTTGTGTTAACCCAGCAGGAGGGTCGTAGGCTAGTCCCGTTGCTCCCCCTATATTTGTCCATGTGCTATTGTTATTACTATATTGCCATTGATAATTAAGGGTAGTCGTATAAGCTTGCCCCGCAGTTGCAGAAGGGAAATTGCTAGGGTTGCCTCCAGAACAAATGCTTTGGTTTCCTGTGATGCTGCCTGGGTTATTATTGGTGGCGTCAATAAAACGGATTTCATCCACATAACCTCTATCTTCCCCTGAAGAAACAGAGCCATCTTTGTCATAACGCCATTCTACGGTATTATTTCCAAAATCTAAATTTATGGTTCTAGTTGCCCAACCGACAGTCCCTGAAATTCGGTCTCTACGTACCCCATTGACATAAATTTCTAAATAGTCATAATTGGCTTCTGAAGATACTCTCCATCTAAAAACGACTTGACTTTTGCAAGAAACAGTGGTCGAAAAGCTAGAAGTTTGGTTGTGTGTAATTGTTCCAGAAGTGGCACAATCGCCACCAACACTTGACCAAGCACCTCTAGAACCCCAGAAAGGTCTTGAGCCACTAGTTGTGAATGTTTCCGCTGTGTTTTCAACAGCATTAGGAATACTTGTTGTAGCATAGCGATAACGATAAAATGTATTCATATTGTAATCGCCTGTACCACAAGTCCTATTTGTGTTGGTCCATTGATATTCTAATGGGGTGGTAAAATTATAAGTACAAGTTTGGTTGGCTCGACAGTCATCATCATTGAAGAAACTTGTGTTAAAATCACAACGATCGCCGATGTCGTCTTCCCAAGAATCAATTCTTGTTCTAATTTGAGTAGCGGTGACATTGTATCGATTTCTAGTAGCCCATGAACCCGTGTGTGTCACAGCGCCGTTGTGATCTCTTGTAACACAACCAGAGTAAGTTTCGGCTGTATTTACGTTGTCACTAATCCATCCTTTCCAAGTGTGTTCTTCGTTGAATGCCTCTCCGCCACAGTTGCTACCGTAGAATTGTGTAATTCGAGATTCATAATCAATGTTTTGAGCTAGTAGGAGAGAAGCACTAGCCATTAACATAACTATTGTAAATAGTGGTTTCATAAGTAAATTTGTGTAATAATTGTATAAGGGAATAAAATCAAGCAAGTTTAAAAATACGTTATTAATACCTAATAAACAATACTTTAACTTTAGTAAGGGAAATAAACTTGAAATTATATGATTTTTTGACACAAAAGTGTGAACATTATTAGGGAATTAATCCCTAGCAGGAGATAGAACAATAAAAAAAGCTCACCTCGAATGAGATAAGCTTTTTCATTTGATATTTATATCAAATTTCTAATACTATTACTCCGTTGCAAAATCGTATTAGTTTAGCCTCGCTGCTACTACGTGGTACTTCGTGAGCGCTACGCTTTTAGTTAGCTTTGCTGCTACTACGTGGTATTGCAGGAGTGCTTCGCAGTTGATTATTAGTAAGATGCGTTTCTGTTATTTTTGCACTAAAAGACTGGTAATTAAATCAATGGAGTATTATAACAATAGTTCGTTGAAAAACTTTATTAGTTTGATAATCAGTAAGTTGCGATTTTATTGCGTTTTATGTTAAAATTTTGATTATCAAACTAATATAAATGTGCTTTTTTATCTTTTTGGTGAAAAAGTAAAAAATCAACGAACTACTATTATAATATAAAATATTTTTTTAATAAAGGGCTTGTGACGGACGAATTACTCTATGTGTTTTACAATTTTTTCTGTTGCAATTACCTTGCCTTGATTGTTTTGAATTTTGACAATATAAGTGCCAGAAGTATAATCGCTCAAGTCAATCGAAGTCGTGTTAATACCTAGTGTGATTTGATAATTTGTTTGATACAATGTTTTTCCTAGAATGTCCATAATTGTAATGGATAACATTTCTTCTTGGCTGGCATCTAATTGATAATTAACTATAGCTGATGTTGGGTTAGGGAAAAACATTTGTTTGCCTTTTGTACCTTCAACCTCAATAGCGATAATATTAGAATAGGTATAAGTACCATCAAAGTCTATTTGTCGTAATCGGTAATAATTAACCCCTAACATAGGATTTTGATCTTCAAATAAGTAGCTAAGAGGTTGGTTGCTTGTTCCTGCTCCATCAACCGTAGCAATTTTTACAAATCCTTCTTGTGGATTGATGCTGCGCTCAATTTCAAAACGGTCATTGTTTAGCTCTGTTTCTGTCATCCATTGTAAAACATTAGAAGTTTTCTCGTTCCAACCTTTAAAGGTTGTTAATTCAACAGGCAAACCTGGATCTGGCGTTAATGCAACAGCACCTGATCCTCCAGAGAAGCTTGTAATACCTGTTATTTGTGAATAATTAATGCCATTGACACTACCATTGTTGCCTGATAGTTTTGTCGGCTCATCGAATTGAGGGGCATTGTAAGTAGAACCAATATTTTTGAACCAATAAAAGCCATTGGGATAAGAATACTTGTAGGTATAATTACAATCTGAATTTGTTGCCATATGATTGATTGCAGCATTCTCTACGTCTGTTTTTTCGTTGAGAGGAAAATAATAGCGTACCTCGTAAGGAGGATTTAATGCTCCTGAAAACTCAACATTCCAACTACGAGGCAATTCAAAAAATTCTTCTCCTGGTGTCCAACCATTGGCACAAGAACCAACAGCACCAACTGTTGTTTGATAGTAACTGCCATTGTTGTTAATGGCAATAGTAGGCGTTGACGTTGCTCCAGATAAGTCGCCACTGACAGAGAAAATAATGTCGTCATTCGCATCAAAGAAGTGATGCCAGCCATTATTATCCGTACAATAATCGACAGATTGTGTTACGCCTACAGGAGTATAGATATAGTTTTTTACATCAACAACTTCTGAATCGTCATTTGTTGTGTTGCATGTTCCTTCACGACGAGCGTAGTAAGTAGTTGTACTAGTTGGAACAATATTAATAGTGTTACCCGTTCCGATATGACTGCCTGTCCCATTGGGACCCGTGTACCATTGGATGTTAGAGCCTGTACCTTCGGTTCCTCCATTCGCAGACAAGGTCATGGTTGTGTTGGGGCATTGTTTGCCAGAAACGGGGGTAATGGTTGGATCGGTTGAATTTGTATTAACAATAACTTTGGCATTGGAACCAAAACCAATTGTCCTAACGCAACCATTGTCATCCGTAATAGAACTTAGACTATAAGTAGTTGTACTGGCTGGAGCAACGTTAATATTTGTTCCAGAAGAAATATTATTTAAGCTAACTCCATTGTAAACAATATCCCAAGGTCCTGTACCAGCATAAGCATCAAAAACAACGTTAGCAGAACCTCCAGGGCAGATAGCAGGCGGGCTTAACAAATCGGCATTGGGCAGAGGATTGACAGTAACCGTTACCGTATTAGAGTAAGCTGTGTTTCCACATCCATCTTGCAAACGTCTTCTATAATAACGAGTTTGAATCAAGCCACTAGGTGGATCGTAACTCAATCCATTAGAGCTACCTATATTAATCCAATTAGAATTATCGTTGCTAAATTGCCACTGATAGATTGGGGTATTGGAATAGATTTCTCCTGGATTAGTAGAAGCCAAATTACTAGGGTCTCCTTCAGAGCAAATAGTTTGATTACCAGAGATACTACCTGGATTAATGGTGTTGGCATTGACAAACGCTACTTGGTCAATATAGCCTCTATCTTCGCCGACAGAAATAGCTCCATTTTTAGCATATCTCCATTCTATTGTATTATCTCCAAAATCTAAATTAATTGTTCTTGTTGTCCATCCTTGTATACCCGATATTCTATCTCTGCGAACACCATTGATGTAGACTTCTAACCAGTCAGCACCTAATTCAGAGGAAACTCTCCATTGAAACGTAATTTGACTTTTACAGCTAACCGTTGTCATTAAACTAGATGTCTGATTGTCAGAGATAGTACCAGAAGTAGCACAGTCGTTACCTACATTAGACCAATTGCCTCGTGAGCCCCAAAAAGGACGATTTCCTCCTGTAGTGTATAATTCCGAATTTTCAACAGCATCAGAAAGAGCAACCGTAGCATAACGATAACGATAGAATGTATTCATGTTATAATCACTTGTTCCACAAGTCTGGTCGAAGTTGGTCCATTGATACTCAAGAGGATTAGTAAAATTATATACACAAGTTTGATTGGCTCGGCAATCATCACCATTTCCACTTACATCAAAATCACAACGAGCACCAGCATCGTCTTCCCAAGCGTCAATACGAGTTCGAATTTGTGTAGCAGTAACGTTATATTGGTTGCGAATAGCGTAACTTCCTGTACGGGCGCAATCACCATTTCTGTCACATTGAATACATCCAGAGCTAGTTTCGGCAGTATTAACATCATCCGAAATGTAGCCATGCCAAGTATGTTCTTCAAGACTTGCGTTGCCTGGATCATTTCCGCAAGAAGAACTACCAAAAAAACTAGTAATCCGAGATTCGTAATTGATATTTTGTGCTGATAGTAGGGAGCTAGTTATGATAAGTATGAATAGTGTAAATAGTGGTTTCATTTATTGTATCTTTTTTTTAGTGAAAAAATAGGATTTCATACATTTCAAAAATCAATACTTCAATATAGGGTATAGCAAGCCCTACAAAATTGTTTCTTCCAATATGATCCAAATTTTAAGATCGGACACAAGGAAGCCTTCCAATTTTGCATTAGATTTACTATAAAAACAATTTGTTTTTTTGCTTAGTCTAAAATATTAATTTTTGTGCTCATGATGCCCTTTGGTGAAGGTTAAGGGATTGATAGAATATCATGAACGTTAATTTGATCAGATATTAGTAAAACACATTGTTGTATTAAATGTTCATAGAAAAGCAGCTTTTCTAAAAAAAATACAATATAAAGGCATATAAAAGTAGCAGATATATTGGTACCTGTAGAAAAAAAAGAGACCAATTTCTACCTAGAAATTGATCTCCTTAACAGCTTGTTTGCCAAGCTATAGAAGCTTAATAATAGCCATATATTATTTAACCAGTTTCATTTCTTTAATCAAATGCCCAGCTTCACCATATTTGTCGATGACCCAAAGAACATACCGAGCATCTACCACAATATTACGACATCTTGACTCGTCAAACATAAAGTCACTCATGGTACTTTCCCAACTTCTATCAAAGTTAATACCCATCAAATTTCCATCAGCATCAATTACAGGGCTACCAGAGTTGCCACCCGTTGTGTGATTAGAAGCCGTAAAGCAAACCCAAAGTTCACCATCTTGTTCGTAGGCACCCCAATCACCTTCTTTGTATAATTTTAAGAAGCGATCTGTCAATTGGAAATCAGGATTATTGGGATCATATTTTTGCATAATTCCCTTCATCGTAGAGTAATGCAAATATTTCATGCCATCAACAGGGGCAGAACCTTCTACTTTTCCATAAGCAATACGCATGGTAGAGTTGGCATCGGCCCAAGTTTTTTTCTCAGGGAACATAGTCAAAATTCCTTCGACATAAATTTTCATCAAAGCCTGTTCTTCTCTTGCAAAGCCAACATAAGAAGGGTTGGTATTGCTAACAAAATGATTGTACAACTCATTTGCCATCATTAGAGCAGGATCTTTTTGCAGTTTTTTGCAGGATTTTTCAGAAAATTTGGAAAGCATTGATTCAATTTGATCCAAATTCATGAGCATTGACTTCGCATAGATTTTTTCCCCATTTTTCTTCCAATTTTCTTTGAATCCTTTGGGTAGAAATTCACTACTATTTAGAAAGTCAATGTACATTGGTGTCAACTTATTGAAGATTTGTTCGTCCAAGTTTTTGTCATAATCTTTGAAAAAGCTTTTGGCTTTTCCTTGTAGACGCTTGATTTCGTCTTCTACCTTTCCTTTTTCTTCTAGTTCTTTGTAGTTGTTGGCTAAGGCATTAAAATCGTGTGCAAAACGTAGCATTTCAGGTCCAACATAAAAGTACTCTATGAACATAGAACGAGCAAACTCATAATTGCTATTTTCTTCTTGAATACGGTTCAGCTCTGCCAAAACGTTTTTATAGCGTGTCCAAGCAGATTTTTCAGAAGCTTTTTCACGATACGTTTTTTCCCAAGCAATCTTTTTATCCAAGGCATTTAGTTCTTTCAACCCACCAATTTGCCCAATCCATTTTTTCCAAGCATTAGCAATACGAGCTTGTTTAGAAGCGTATTTGATGCGAATTTCGTCGCTGCTATTCATAGCAGGTTTGATCAAATCTAAACTTGCTTGACGCATCGCAATTCTTGCAGGACGTTCTACGTCCATATAAAAGCTCAATTTTTCAGAAGGAAAATGTTGATCGGTGCTACCAGGAAAACCATATACCATAGTAAAGTCGCCCTCTTTTTTAGGTTTTAGGCTAATAGGCAAGAAATGAGCTGGTTTGTAAGGTACATTTGCTTTGTCGTGTTTTGCAGAGTTATTGTTGTTGTCGGCATAAATTCTGAACACCGCAAAATCACCTGTATGGCGAGGCCATACCCAGTTGTCAGTATCGCCACCATATTTGCCAATAGCAGAAGGAGGAGCACCTACCAAGCGAATATCATTGTAATCTTGAGTGATTAACATATAGAACTGATTGCCCAAATTAAACGCTTTGATCTTAGCAGAAATTGAAGCATCTGATGCTTCCGCAGCTTCTAGTTTTGCGATATTTTGCATGATAATTTTGCCACGTTCTGCGCCAACAATTTCGTCTGTAAGTCCTTCAAGTACTTCTTTCGTAACATCTCTAATTTCTTTGACAAAGGTAACTCTCAACCAAGGGCAAGCAAGTTCTTCTGCTTTACTTTTTGCCCAAAAACCATTCTTTAGATAATCGTTTTCTAATGAAGAATGGCGTTGAATAGCACTAAATCCACAATGGTGGTTGGTAAATAGTAAGCCTTCTTCAGAGACAATTTCTGCTGTACAGCCACCGTTAAATTGTACGATAGCATCTTTTAAACTAGATTTATTAGTCGAATAAATTTCTTCGGGACTCAACTTTAATCCATACGTTTTCATATCAGAATGAAACATATCAATCAAAGAGGGAATCCACATGCCTTCTACGGCAAAGAGGTTGCTTTGAAAGGTGAATAATAAGGCAACTAAAAGAACAAAATTTTTCATGTTGAACACTTTTTTACAAATCAGATAAGTATAATGGCTAAAGTTACAAATTTTAATTTTATTTTAATTTTAAACCTGCTCTTATTGCAATTCTATTCGACGAAGTGATGAGTAAAAGCGCTATTCAAAAAATTGGTAAAATTAGTTGGCACTATAATTTAAGTCGATAATTCTTAATCAAAAATTGTTCTTGAAATCCTAATTTTAGATAAAGCCCTTTTCCCATATTAGAGGCTTGAAGTGTGATGGATTGTCTGTTATTTTGTATGGCGCGATTGATTAAATTTTTCATAATTGCAGCTGCAAAACCTTTTCTACGCATAGAAGGCGGCACACCAATAGAGTGAACACCTACTGTTTGGTGGGTAACATTGGTTAAACCTGTTCCAACAGCTTGCTCATTATCATAGGCAATATAGTAGGTGAAGTGTTGTTTGTTGTTAAGAATACTTGATATGCCAATGGTATAACCAAATGCCTGTTTGAATAAATGAGCCCATAGATTAGCTTGTTGTTCATTTTGAACAGGAGACAAGTAGAAGTTAGCTTTTTCTTCAAATGTTGTCGTTGGTTTTAAAAACATGGCTATTTGCTCAAACATCAATTCAAAGCCTGCTGCTTCTAGCAATTCAAAAGAACGACTCTTGTAAATGTCGAAATAGGGAATTACTAAGGGGGTAGGAGTTTGTGTTAAGATTGCTTTGGCGGTTTGGATGCTTTGAGAGCTAAGATCTTGATGAAACCAAAGGCGGTTGGGCCAGTCTGATTTTTCTATATAACAATAATCAAAAAGAGGGGTTGCATGATAGGTCTCAGAAGCTAATGCAGCTGTTTTCCATAAGGAAGTAAGATTGTGTATGTTTGTGGTATTCATAAGATTAATGGTGTTCTTACTTATTTTAGATTAATTAATAAAATGCCTACTATCATGGCTGCTAAGCCCCCTAATCGTTGCAATGACATAGGTTCTGTGGGTAACCCAAACCAGCCAAAATGTCCCGCTATAACAGCAAAAACCAATTGCCCACACAATCCAAAAGAGATCATAGTAGATAACCCTAGTTTGGGAATGGTGTAGTAATACAAGCTAATACCAATTAGGCTAAATAGACCACCTGCAAACCATAAATAAATGGGTACTTCTCGAACGATTATGGCATTAGGATAATGTTTGGTTGTTAGTAAAACCAAGCAAAAAGCAAAGCAAGTACTGCTACAAAATGCTATTAAGGATGCTAACAATGGATTTTTTAAGAGTAAACCCAATTGAGCATTTAAAGAACCTTGAAGAGCTAAAAATGCGCCTCCAATTAGTGCTAGTAGAGATAGTAAGTATTGATTCATACCACAAACATAAGGCAGGAAATCAAGACTTGCATTTACATATGTTGATAGGAGGAGATTTTATCGAAATTTGTTGCGTTTTAGGAGAGGGGAATTTGGAGTAGAATTAAGTCGGTGGGTTAATTAGTGTCATTTTTTGAAGTGTTCATCTGTTTTCGGATTCGACTCAATTGGGTGGGAGTGATGCCTAAATGCGAGGATAGGTGTCTTTGAGCGATTCGTTGGTCAATGTTGGGGTGTTTCTCCAATAATTTTAAATATCGTTCGGTTGCGTTTTCCATGACAATAGATACTTCTCGTTGCTCTTTTTCAATAATCCACTGTTGTTCTATATACGCAATATAGTAATCTTTAAAGTCAGGATATTCTTCAATTAGTTTTCGGTAGCGCACATAGTCTATATTAATTAAAATACAATCTTCTAATGCCTCAATGGTAAAGTTGGAAGGAGCGGTTTGAAGCAAAGATACGGTTGAACAAGCCAAATCATTTTCAAGAAAAATATTCTTATTATAAAAATCACCCTCTAAATCTGTAAAATAGGCACGCAAGGCACCTTGGGCAATAAAGTGCAAGTTGCGAGCAATCTGACCATGTCTCAACAGCAAAGTCCCTTTTTGAATGGTTTGGAACTGAACAATGTTTTTTAATGCTTCCCAAGTACTAGGTTTAATTGGGGCGTAAGATTCTATTTTAGCTTTTAATTGAGCTAGGTGCTTTTCTTTTTCTAACATATTAAGCATTCTATTTTCCAAAACGATTCCATAGCGTCAAGCGCAAACCTGTACTAAAACTAATGGTTCCAAAGGGGGCAGCGCCAGCTCGGAAAAAAAGCTCTACTTCTCGAAGGTGTTGGCGTTTGTGTCCCACTGCCGAGATGTGAATGCCTGTTTCTCCTACAATACTAGCAAAAAAAGGATTGTACGTATTTTGATAAGCACTCGGACGAGCGTAAATATCGGTGTGTAGTAATTGAGTTCCTGCGCCAAAATGAAGCATCAGCCACAAGCTTTTTTGTTTTGCAACAGGAAATTGTACTTTGGCTAAAAGAGGGATGCTTAATGCGCCTAAACCTTTGTAATGATCTATGTCTAATGCAAAAGGAAGGTACTCAATTCCTCCTTCAATCGAAACTATCCAACGGTCAACATCACCCACCCAAAAATTGACTCCAAGACCGGGTAAGATATTTAATACTTGTCCAGAAGCACTAAGTGGAGACTCAATTCTACTTGGCTTTTGATACCAACTATAGAGGTTGTAATTCATAAAAAAAGCCGAACCAACATATATTGGAGAAGTCGTTTGTGAATTTTCCTGTGCTTGGAGTTTTCCGAATAATAATCCAATAAGAGAGAGGCAGAGTAAAGTATACTTCATATGGTTTGGTTGAAAAACATCTCATTCGAATTTCTATTAAAAAGTGATAGGCATAAGAATGAGATGTAGTATGGCAGCATAAAATAAGTGAATGGCTTTTAATCTATGTATTAAGATGCCCCTTTCATTAAATCGCTAAGAGCAGGGCCAGAAATACAAACGACTGAAGGTTTTGGCTGTGCCGAACCGCCTTCTGGCCAATGACTCGTCAAATTTTCTAAGTCTTTGGAACGTTCGCCAGGGTGTTGAACACTCAAAAACAACGTCTCGCCATCAGGTGCAAAAAATGGTCCTGTAAATTCTGCGTCAGTAGGAGCAGAGGCAACTTGGATAACTTTTCCTTTTTGCTCTCCCCAAGATGGCACCATAAACAAGCCATTATTACCAAAAGGAAGATAAGGTCCTGTATTCACAGAACTACCTGAAATGTCGGAGGTAAACCAAAGATTACCTTTGGGATCAAAAGCCATGTTATCAGGACATGCAAAACCAGTGTCCTCTCCGCCAGCCAAGAAGGTAGAAGCTTCAAATGTCAGAGAAGTTTTGTCTTCTAAGTCTGTCTCAACAATTTTCAAAATTTCTCCTAAATAATCTCCTTTGGGCTTGTTATTAGTCAAGGCGACTAGAACATGCCCCGTGATGGGATCAATTTCTATATCTTCAGGTCGATTTAGTGGCGTGCCACCGACCAATTTAGCCGCTTCTCTTAAACGAATTAAGACTTCCGTCTGATTGGCAAAATTATCTTGAAGTATTTTTTGTTCGTTGTAATTCAAAGAGACCCATTCTCCTTTGGTGGTATTGGCGACATAGAGGGTCCCTTCTTTTAGATTTTCAGGTTCTTTGCTAATAAATTTATACAAACACTCATCATTTGAATCATCGCCAGAATAAACAACCAAACGGCCATCTTTGGTCTGATGAACGGTGGCACATTCATGCGCACAACGTCCCAAAGCCACTAATTTTTTAGCTTCTCCAGTCAATGGATTGACTTCCACCACCCATCCATAATGCTCTGGAGGATAGTCATAGTGTTGCGACCAACCGTAATAATCTCCGTCCAAATCTCGGAAGGGGTTTTTTGGGTCAGAGCGATTGGTTTCACCATAGAACATATCATAGTTCTCTTCGCAAGTTAAGATGGTTCCCCAAGGCGTGACCCCTCCAGAGCAATTTGCAAAAGTACCAATGGCACTAGTACTGCCCTCGATAGGCTCGTCCCAATGGAAAGGAATTTCTGTTTTTGCTGTTAGGCGTTTATTGTGTGGATCGTTGTGTACCACTTCCCATTTTCCTGCATCATTTTTTCGAATGCGTACCAAAGAACCTCCAACAGAATACATCTCTATATCTACGAGTTCTTTTGTTTTTTTGCTTTTATCTTTGTCGTTGTAACCACTGATAAAGATCTCTTGAAAATACTCGTGATTAACCCACAACATACCATCATTGGGGGTATTTTTATCAAAGGGAACAAAAGCCAAATAATCGTTGTTGAAACCAAATTTATCTTTCTCAGAAATTGGATCGTCCCATTTGATCAAAATATCATATTCCAAGCCATTGGTAAGGACTAATTTATCTTCCAACGAATGCTGCATATCTTGGAGCGGAAACGGGCGAGGATCAGATGGTTTGGTTTCAGGATTTTGAGGTTTTTCGGTTGGTGTACAAGCTTGTAGATTGACCAAAAACGCACCAGCGCCTAAGCCAATTCCTGTACGACCCAAAAATTGTAAAAAACTTCTTCTATTTTGTTTTTTCATGTTTGTCTCTTTAGATTTTACCCTGCAAATGCTCTTGCAAGGTGAACTTTTTATCAAATATAAAATAGCATTGGCATCGACATAAAGATTGGATACTAAAACTATTCATTTTGAGATTTTACTTTCAATAAGCGTCAAAATCTACAATACTCCGTTGAAAAAGCAACGGAGTATTAAATCTTAGTACTCTGTAAAGTGAAATTCTTTCATTTTTATAGAGTAGTTCACCTTACAGAGTACCTAGCCTAAAATTATAAAAAATGAGGCAGAATTTGGATTCTATATTGCTATTATTTACTTAATAATTTTAAGACTAAAAGAATTTACTGAACAATTGGTTGTGAAAAAAAATAGGACAAAACATCAATGTTTTGTCCTATTGGTATCTTTTAGGAAGTCGTCCTGAGCCAAAGAAGGAATCTAAGGTGTTTCAAGTTCTACTTCAGGTAAATTTCTTTCAATAAAATTCAGTGCATTTTTATACATAATTTTATCAACAATTTCTTCAGGAGTTAGATTATACATAAAGTTTTGAATTTCCTTAACCGAGTACAAGCCATTAATATCTCTAGGATTCTTAAAAAATTCTAATAAATCTCTGTACAAAGTAGTCATATCGCTAGAGGAATCAAATACGTCCAAATGACGAGCGTGTGCATCAAATTGAGAACTAATACAAAGCATATTCCACGCTTCAATATCATTGCTCATATGAATGGCTTTACAAATGTTACTAACCAAAGCTTCAATTGCTACACGACGTCTATCGGCAGAATTAGGAATGGTTTCATCATAGCGTTTTTGAAATTCCTTTCCCATTAATTTGTTCTTATCCAAAGAGATAGCAACCAATCCTCTAGATTGTAAGATTGACGTTAAGTCTTGGCGGCATAAGTTGGTAAATTGATGATTAAGCAATTCTTTTTTATCTTCACGACCATAGGAATTATCTTTTTTAGACAAGCCACTAATTCCAACCCCTGCAGCGATAATAGGGATACTGTCTTTGCGATAGCGTAAATCTTTGACGTATTTGTAATACCATTCTCTGCCACGTACGCTCATTCCTCCGACATCAATTAATATTCTACGACCTCTTTTTCTATCTAATAATTCTCTAATTGCTTTTTGACCTAAACTTGTAATTTCATCACCTATTGTCGTCGGTCTTTTAAACGCTTCTTCTTCGCTGAGCGAAAAACGAGGTGTTTTTCCTGAAATTCCATCCCTAAAATAATTTCCAAAATTAATTGAAAAAATAGGAAGATCTAAATAATCTGTTGTGCCTGTTTCTAAAGGTGTAGAACCTTTTAGTTTTCGAATATTTGTTAGCACAATATTTTGATATTCTTCTGTTTCTACTTGATCTTGCTCAATGTACAAATAGTTCCCTAAACTATGTCCCCCTCCAATGCTAATCAAAAAACCTACTTTGGTAGGATCCTTTAAAACTTGGCGAATGTCTGTTTTGTTGCGAATCAAGACCGCTTGATAAGTGCGACCATTCTTGTGATAATTATATTGCAACTCTTCTTTTAAGTAATTTAAATTAGCCAAGACCAAATCAAAATACCCTACATTATTAAGAATAAAATTTTCTTCTCGATAAGACATTCCTGTTAAGCAACCAAATATTTTAGAACTAGAGCCAGGTGTTAAAAAGGGGCTGTGCATGAATTGGCGTTCGGTAGGACTAATGATTTGATTAGAAATTTTGACATTTCCTTTGACCAAATCATAAATCGAACTTTGGTTCCTACGAGCAATACCCGCAAAAGCATTGGTCAACTCAATTGGAATTTCCTCCAAGTCCAAAGCGCAATCATTTTCGATACGTTCCCACATGCTATGACGTTTTACTTTTCGAGATTTGAATGCTTTTTGAGTAGAGTAGACCCCCATGTCAAACATTTTGACAGGGTCTTGTTTTCTAGGTTTTTCTTTAGGAGGAACACTATCTTGCAAATTAAACCCATTTAATTCTTCAGCAACAGGATCAACAGGGTCTGTATTGGTAGAGTCATCTTGTGCCAAACTAGTATTGCTAAAACCCATTAGCAGTACAAAGAATAAGCTGTATGTAATGTTCAATTTCATTGATTGATATTTAGATGGCTTTAGAGAGTCTGTTAAAAAAATATGTTCAAGCTATAAATGATTGATTTAAAATCTATCTGCGACTATTTGAGCTTTGCTAGCATAGCGGTTATCTCAAGAGGAATTTACCTCTAAAATCAATACATTTTTGCATAAAGAACCTAAAACTTAGACAAACTCTAAGAGGATTGAATTTTGAATCAAAATGGTTTTATCTAGTTGTATAGAAGATAATGCCATATTGTGATAAAACAAGGTAAAAGGCTGATTTTTAACCTGATTTTCACAAAAATACCTAAAAAGACTGTTTCTACAAGCTAAATAACAGATAGATTCTATCCAATAGGTTGTTCAATTGTCTTGCTCTAGAAGCAGTAGCTATAAGATGAATTTTTTTTGTTGAATAATATTTTTTTGTAATATAGGTTCGTACTCTTTTTTTGCAACGTCTGTATAAAACTGAACGTGTTGAAGGAAATTGTATTGTAAAAGTTCCCATTCTTTATTGGAATAAAACAATGCCAAACAAGCCTCCCATTCTTGGCGTAACAATGTTCCTGTTTGAAAAAAGCGTTCTGTTACCCCGTAGCCAATATCGGCATCTTTTATAATTTTTTCTAGTTGATTTCTAGGTGTCAAAGACATTTTTGTAGCTTCTATACAAGCTTTAACAAGGTTAATAGCAGCAGAATTAACCGATTTATTTTGTAAATAATCTATGGCAATTACCATCCCTCTGTCTTCGTGCTCATCATAACCATAAAGGTATCCTACATCGTGGAACCAACCTGCTATTTTTAGCAACAGTAAATCAGAAGTCTCTAAACCAGCAGAAAGTGCTTCAATCCGTTGTACCACCTCAATAGTATGAGCATAATTATGGTAACAAAGATTGGACGTATCTGTTTGTTCAAACAACTGTTTGACATGTTGTTGTACTTCCTGTTCTAATGCTTTTAGCATATGTATCAAGGATTGGTTTGCGACGTACTTGGTACGTAGTTGGTTGATTCTTTTGTGTACAATCAACCAACTAAGAATAATTTTAAACGTTTAAATAATGCTTTTTGTAAGATTTTAAAGTATTCATAATTAGAGCTGTTACGGTCATAGGCCCCACTCCACCAGGAACAGGAGTAATAAAACTACACTTGGGGGCAACGGCATCAAAATCCACATCACCAACCAGTCGATACCCTCGTTTTTTGCTACTATCTTCTACGGAGTTAATACCAACATCAAGAATAACAGCCCCTTCTTTGACCATATCAGCAGTTACAAAATTAGGAATTCCAATTGCAGCAACAATAATATCTGCTCGCTGGACTTCTTCTTTTATATCTTTGGTTCGACTGTGTGTTAGCGTAACGGTACAGTTACCAATTTTTGCTTTTCTAGACATCAAAATACTCATGGGGGTTCCAACAATATTAGAGCGCCCTAATACAACACAATGTTTGCCTGATGTTTCAATTCCATAACGTTCTAGCATGGTTACCATCCCAAAAGGAGTTGCTGGAATATATTGTGGCATTCCTTGTGCCATGAGTCCAAAATTGGTTGGATGAAAACCATCCACATCTTTGCTTGGGTCAATTGCCAACGTAATTTTATCCTCAGAAATATGCTTAGGAAGTGGCAGTTGCACAATAAAACCATCTACTTCATCATCTTCATTTAATTGCTGAATAATTTTTAGCAAAGCTTCTTCTGTAATGTCACTCTCTTCTTTGATCAATGTAGACTTGATTCCTGTACGCTCACAAGAGCGCATTTTGTTGCGAACATAACTGGCACTAGCAGGGTTGTCGCCAACCAAAATAGCAACCAAATGAGGTAGACGATGTCCTTTTTGCGACCATTGCTCTACGTCTACACGCATTTCTTCTTGAATGTCAATAGCTAGTTGTTTGCCGTTAATTAATTCCATGATAATGTTGTTGTTCTTTATTGGTTGAAAAACTAGTTTTATTAATTTTTTATCTTTAAGATTTGGCTTAAGAAATGATTCTGAAAAGTATTTCCTTTGCCTTTTATTTTATGTATAAATCAGTTTATTTAAGCGTTCAACAAAGCATAGATCTTATTTAGAAGAAAAGACATGTCCTGTTTTAATGACAAATTAAATACAAAATTTTTCGTTAATTTATGGAATTAGTGACAAACAATTGTAAAAAGGACAAACAATTATTTATAATTGCGAGAACTGATCGTATCTGTTTTGTTGGTAAATTAATAATAAAAACATGCAAAAGCCTTTTCTAATTGGCCTAACAGGAGTGAGTGGCTCTGGGAAAACCACTTTTTTAAAACGTTTGGAAACGAGTTTTACCAAAGAAGAACTTTGTGTCATCTCTCAAGATAATTATTACAGACCTAGAGAGGAGCAAATGGTAGACAAGGAAGGAGTGCATAATTTTGATTTGCCAACATCTATTAATCGGGAAGAATTTCATCGTGATATTGTCGCTTTATTAGAAGGAAAAACAGTTTTGCGAGAAGAGTATACCTTTAACAATGCTTTGGCAACACCCAAAATGTTAGAATTCCCGCCTTGTCCTATTATTCTAATAGAAGGAATTTTTATTTATCATTATAAAGAAATAAAAGACCTCATGGATTTAAAGCTGTTCTTACACGTCAAAGAAACAACGGCTTTGAGTCGCCGTATTCGACGAGATAGAATTGAACGCAACTATCCTTTGGACGATGTGTTGTATCGTTATGAGAAACATGTATTGCCAACTTACGAGCGATATATCAAGCCTTTTGAATACGAGGCAGATTTGATTATTAATAACAGCACGAATTTTGATACGGGCTTAGATGTTGTGGTAAATTACCTAAAAGGTATCTTGGCAGAGCGATCAAAATAGGTTGTTATTGTAAATGGCTTCACAACCAAAATCCATAAAAAATGCTATTATTACTACAAGGTGTTTTATTGTTGCTTAGCTTTTATGCTTTGGGCTGCTGGGTAGCATATTGGATGCAAGAAACCTTAATTTTTCACCCTACGGTATTAACAAAGGATTATGTATTTCATTTTGAAACAGACTTTGAGGAACTGTTTATAGAAGTGGCGCCTGATATTCGTCTACATGCCCTACACTTTAAGGCCGAAGCATCTAAGGGAATTGTATTTTATGTGCATGGTAATGCTGGTTCCTTGCATGATTGGGGCGGGTTGTCTAGCTTGTATATTCACTTGGGGTATGATTTGTTTATGTTTGATTATCGAGGTTTTGGAAAGAGCGATGGAAAAATTAAGAATCAAAAGCAGTTTTTTAATGATGTACAGGCTTTGTACGATTATGTAAAACAAGGGTGGGAGGAATCTAAAATTATCGTAGAAGGCTTCTCTATCGGAACGGCAACAGCGGCTAAAATTGCCGTTGAGAATAATCCTAGACATTTGATACTCAAAGCTCCCTATTATTCTTTGCCTCATTTGATCAAATCAAAACATGCTTATTTGCCATCTTTGTTGTTGAAATACCGATTTATGACAATTGATTTCTTAAAAGCAGTACGTTGCCCAACAACCATATTTCATGGAACAGCAGATGAACTCATCCCTGTTTCCAATGCAGAACGTTTGTTTCAAGAGGTGCCTAGCGTTGATTTTGTCATCATTCCCAATTGTTTGCATAATGATATCCCATATACAAGTCTATATCAAGAGAAGATGCAAACTATATTGGTGTAATCTTTGTTCTTTTTTATGATTTGATACTACATTATTACAGAAATGATTTTGTTAAATAGCTGCTTATGAAGCAATTATGCTCCGTGCTTGTTTTGGTGTTAATTGTCTTAGCAACAGTGAGGACATCCGCTCAAGACTTTCGTTCACCAGCCGTATGGCAAGATGAAATTGTAGTTGATGGGCAGAATGAGGATTGGCAACAGCCGTTTAAATTACACAATAGTTTAGCAGGTCTTTCTTTTGCCATTGCTAATGATTCGACCAAACTATACCTTTGTTTTGAAGCAATAGAACCACTTTATATTGTCAAAATGTTGCGAGCGGGCTGGTCTTTTCAGCTTAGTTGTAAGGAACGAAAGAGGCGCTTTAATACCAGTGTTGTATTTAACCCAATGTATATCGAGTTGGACCCTAAACATGATTATGTAGAAAAGAAAGAAAAAAAAGAACCTACTTTTGAAAATTGGTTAGACGATTATAAATTGGAATCTAACACCTATACAACACAAGGATTTAAGCATTACCAGAAAAATGCTTTAACCTTATCAGACACTAGTCAAAATATCATCCATGTTCAATTGAATTACAATGAAACAAAAGCTGTTTATGAAATTGCAATTCCTTTAAGAGAATTGATGCCTTTGAATCATGTAAAATGGAATGAACGGATGAAATTGAAGGTTTATATCAACAATTTAGAAGCTCCTCCAGAAAAGGGAACTTTAACATTAGAAACAAACCGATTGCAGCCAATCGGTCGTCAAGGAGGACAAGTAGTTAGCCCTTCTAATGCGCCTACAGATATTGTACAGCCTAAAAAATTAACAGAGAGAGTTACCAAAGAGGTCTTGTATTACAAAGCAAGCTTTAGCCATGATTTTTATTTGGCAGCTCCCCCAAACACAACTCCGTAATGACTTTATAGTTGATTGTATAATGCGTTTTTGGCAACAAAAGTAAATTATAGAAACACAGGTGTTTATTTTAATCTTGGTTTCGTGGGGGCAATTCAAATTTTCGCTTGAGTGTAAAACTCTGCCCAAGATAAACCTCTCGTACTTTTTCATCACTGGCTAGTTCTTCCGATGTACCTTCTCTAAAGATACTCCCATCAACCATAATATAGGAACGATCGGTAATCGATAGTGTTTGTTCAACGCTATGATCTGTGATTAAGATGCCAATATTTTTTTGTTTTAGTTTAAAAACAATGGATTGAATATCTTCTACTGCAATGGGGTCGATGCCAGCAAAGGGTTCATCAAGCAAAATAAACTTAGGGTTGACCGCCAAAGAACGAGCAATTTCAGTGCGTCTACGTTCTCCTCCTGACAATGTATCTCCGTTGCTTTTACGTACCTTATGCAATCTAAATTCATCAATTAAATCTTCTAATTTTTCGGCTTGTTCCTTTTTAGATAAATTGGTCATTTCTAGAACAGCAGAAATATTGTCTTCTACGGATAATTTTCTAAAAATAGAAGATTCTTGGGGCAAGTAGCCAATACCTAGCTTTGCCCGTTTGTACATAGGGAGTTTGGTAATATCCAAATCGTCTAAAAAAACGTTGCCTTGTAGTGGTTGTACGAACCCCACAGTCATATAGAAACTAGTTGTTTTGCCAGCACCATTAGGACCCAGCAAACCAATAATTTCTCCTTGTTCTACTTGTAAAGAAACGCCTTTAACAACCATTCGGTTGCCGTATTTTTTCATTAGATTTTCTGCTCTAAGCTGCATATAGAAGTATGAGTACGTTGGTGTGAAAGAATTATGCTACACAAGAATTCTTAAGTTGGATAACTTAATTTTTGAATCAAATGGATATCGAATTGTAAGAAAGTCTAATCAAAAAGCATCTAAACTAAAATACTTGATCTATAGGTTTATAAATTAGAAGCTAATAGTAAATTCAAATCTGTATATTTGACATTAAAAAAGTCACTCAAGTACTTGTTGGTTAAACAACCCTTGTACATATAAACCCCATTTCTAAAGCCAGGGGAAGAATGGAGCAACGCTTCAATCCCTTGAGTACCTCCAGCTTCTAAAAAGAAAGGAATTAAAATATTACTAATTGCCTTAGAGCTTGTTTGTGGGATTCTTGCTACGATATTAGGAACACAGTAATGAATAACATCATACTCAATGAAGGTAGGCTTGTCGTGAGTCGTCATTCTGGAAGTAGCAAAGCAACCGCCTTGATCAATACTAACATCAATAATAACAGAGCCCGATTTCATATTTTTAACCATAGAATCACTGACAATAATTGGTGTTCGACCAATTTCTGAGTGAATGGCTCCAATGACGACCTCTGCATCTCTCAATTCAACTTCTAGTTCTGGCGAGTTAAAAGTGCCAGTGTATATTTTTTGTCTCAAATTGCCTTGTAAGCGCATGAGTTTTCGAATATTGTTATCAAAAACTCGTACCTCTGCACCATAACCTAGAGCTACTCTTGTCGCAACTTCTGCAACGACTCCAGCGCCTAAAATAACGACCTTGGCTGGAGGGATACCAGGAATGCCCCCCAATAAGATACCCAGCCCATTTCCACTTTTAGAAAGCAATTCTGCGGCTGTTTGCATGGCACTAATTCCGGCCATTTCAGACATACTATGTACAAACGGAAAAATACCAGATTGATCTTTCATATATTCCATCGCCAAAGCTGTGACCCGTTTCTTTTTGAGGCGATAGATATATTCTTCGGATAAGGAAGGCAAGTGAATAGGAGAGATGATAATCTGTCCAGGATGACACAAATCGATTTCTTGAAGAGAGGGAGGAGCGACTTTTATAATGACGTGAGCTTTAAAAACTTGTTCAGAGCTGTAAGCAATTTCTGCACCTGCCTCTGAATATTCAAAATCTAAAAAGCCAGCTTCCAAACCAGCATCTTCTTCGACCACTATCTTATGACCTGCATTGACTAGTGTTTTGACAGCAGCAGGAGATAGGGCAACTCTATTTTCTTGAAAAGACCTTTCTTTAGGAATTCCAATAAACAACTTTGCTTTTTTTTGAGGAATTTCTAAACATTCTTCTTGTGGCGTTAACATATTTTGCGTTAACCGTTGAGGAATATCAATCTTTCTTTTTTCCATATGTGGATGTGTGTTTGCCAAGGGGAGTTATAAATATAGAATTATGATCGTTCTATGTACACGATACTAAATTCGTTTATTAGGACTAGCTTGAGAATTTAGAATCTTAATAGTAATTTATAACGAATTAATAATCTTTATGTTAAGGTTTAATAGTGCTAATTTTTAGCTTTTTATTAAAAACTCCCTTTAAGATACGTAAGAAAATAGATTAATAGTTTAAAAATGCTCAATTTTTACAAAGGATTAACAAGAATTAAATTTTCCTCTATAAAGGCTGTGGATGTAAAAAGTTATGAAAGCAGTTGCTGTATTTTTTGATTTTCAGCAGCAGGAAATAGTTAACATTTTTGTCGTTCTTTTTTTATAAAAAATGGTTCTTAACTCGAGGGGACATCTGGTTTGCGTTCCCAAATAGTAATCATAGGAGGTGGAGGACCGCCAGCCTTGCCCTGTTTTTGTAAAGCAGCATTTTGTTGTTGCCACTGTTGCATACGTTGGTTGTAATAAGGAAGGGCATCCTGATTCCACTTGTAAAATGTTTGATATATGATGGGGCCGTTTTGAATGTTCCTTGTGGGGATACACTCAGCAACACCAATAAGATTATAATACTTTTGATGGTATTGTTCTATAAACTTAAAAATTCGTCCTGTTGGATCTCGATTTAACCAAGAAGTATTCATCCAAGTGTAAACCGAGAAGCGCGGTTTTCCTGTCTCCACATCCTGAATAAACTCATCCTGCAATTGTTTCATGTAAACGCCATTGTATACAAGAGGGTAACCAAAGGCTTGTCCAGTAACACTTTCACGTTTGGCATAAAAGCTAATTTGAGGTTCTGAGCAGGCAACAACAATTTTATCTTCAGGGGTTGAAATTTGTTTTAAGTATTCTCCGATAATCTTTGATTCAGGAAAAGGATTCGTGCCATAGGCATTACGTAAAATTTTATCTTCATCAGGAGCAAAGAAATAACTAGAATCTACTCGTATAATTTGCGTCCAAGCAAAAATAAAGATTACGGTAGGAATGATAATCCCCCAGTTGATATTTAGAATGTTATTGATTAAGATTCCTGTATTTCTTACAAACATACCATTCAAAAGTGCCAAAGCAGGTATGAATACAACAAAATAATGGGCATAAAAGTGGAAACCTGTGGCTAAACCAAAAGACATGAATAGGGCAAACATTAAGGTAAATACACGCCACCTATTGTCAATTTTGACTAAAAACATAGAAATAGCTCCTCCTAAACCTAGATACCAGATCCATTCTTGGTCTGGAATGACTTGGTTGATTTGCATTTTAAAAATCTCATAATTAGCTCCCGTCTGCGAGGAGGTTGCAAATTCAGTAGGCCAAGCAACGGTGTAGAACCAAAAATCATCAAAATGCCCTCGAGCTAGCATATACAATACAACCGATAAGTAAGGTGTTACCGAACCAATTACTAGCAGAACTTCACTGACAAACCAATTTTTCCAATCGATGGGCTTTTGTCTAAAAAATGCAAAGATAACATAGAAGCCAGAAAAGAGCATGAAATGAATGGCTTGCTGCTTGATTAAAAATGCAGTACCACAGGCTAATCCTGCGAATAGAAAAAGGCTTTTTTTCTGAGAATCAATTGCTTTGGTTAAGATGAATAAGCCAATTAATCCTGGCAAGATAGCGAAATGAGTGGCATGTGCAGCAAACCCCAATAAATTGGGACCTAGACTTAAAATAGCAAATGCAAAAGCAGCGACGACAGCAATTGTTTTGTCAAAGAAATATTTAGCGAAAGCAAAAAGAGTTATAATATAAGCAATATCAAAGATGAGTAGCCCTGTGTGAATGCCCTCAACAGAATGCCCAAAAACACGGATAAAAAAGGCATAGGTAATATAAAGTAAAGGGGGTTTGATTTCGTATAAGTCAGTATAAAGACTTTTGCCTTCTAACATTTGATAAGCAATATAGGCAAAACCACCTTCGTCTCGTTCAAAAGGAATGCTTAGTAGTTTGAATCGAATTAGTAAAACAAAGAGAACTAGACCTCCAATGAGCAACACATCCCATGTTAATTTGCTAGGCGTTGTCGTTGTATTGGCAGCGTCTTTGGGCAAAACTGGTTCTGCTTTTTTTGTCTCTTTGCTAGTAATTGTTTTTTTCTTCTGACTTTCTTTGCGATTCTTTTTCTTTGCCATGCAATTAATGTTGGTTCGTGTGTTAGAGTAAGTACTAAAAACAACTTGTTGGTCTTAGATACGCTCTATAGGAAGATTAGAATGATATGCAAAATAAGATATTTGTTTTTGATTCAAAGGAATATCTGTTTGTTTTTTAAGAACAAAGTATATGATAAAAGGCAAAATTTAGATTTTAATTCCCAATTATATAGGGCATTTATACAAGCGGAATAAATGGCTGGTTTTAAACAAATAAAACTCAAATTTATAGTCTTAAATGAAGGGGGGGGACAACAGATAAAGGGTAGAATAATTAAAATTATAGAAAACTATTCAATACTCGAACCAAAAAAACTTACCTTTGTATTTACTTGAATTGATTATGAAGTGAAACATTTTTTTTTTGTCCTTCTTTAAAAGCTTAACTACACATTCATGGATAATAAGAAATTGATCATTTTTACAGCTCCCTCTGGAGCAGGGAAAACCACTATAGTTCGTCATTTGTTAAAAACACGAAAAGACGTCTCCTTTTCCATTTCGGCATGTACTAGGACTCCTCGATATGGAGAAGTAAACGGAATGGATTATTATTTCTTGAGTCCAGATGAATTTAAAAGAAAAGTTAATGCTGGTGATTTTGTAGAATATGAAGAAGTCTACGAAAACCAGTTTTATGGTACTTTGCGAAGTGAAATTGATCGTTTATGGAAATCGGGCAAGCATGTGTTATTTGATATTGATGTAAAGGGTGCCTTGTCTATCAAACAAAAATATGGTGAGCAAGCTCTGTCTATTTTTGTGAAACCACCTTCTTTTGAAATACTAAAAGAACGTTTGATGAATCGAAAAACAGAAGACGATGCAAGTTTGAGAAAACGAATCAATCGAGTAAAGGAAGAAATGACTTATGAGCGCCACTTTGATATTACCTTAGTTAACAGTGACTTGTCATTGGCTTTGCAAGAAGCAGAAGAAATTGTAGAAAATTTTTTAGCTTTGGAAACTAGCTCATAAAACAATCTAAAACCTGTGGAGAATTTATGACCTTAAAAAGAGTAGGTTAATGTCATTGGATTAAGAGCCTGTTTAAATTCTATCTTTAAGTTACAAATGTTTGATTTAGCCGCTATTGGCAGCTTTTTGGAGCCTTGATAGTAGCACTCTATCAGCCTAAAAAAGAGCGTTGTTAGGCACTAAAATCAACTCATTTTTGCCAAAACTATTGGTTTTGAAGAACATAAATTTTAAACTTGCTCTAACTATTTTGAACACAAAAAGGCAATTACCATGGAAACTGCAATTACGCATGATATAAGGGTTAGCGTGGAAGCCATGTATCAATCAATGTATTCCAAGCCATTTGCAAGAGAATACGTACATGCATATCGAGTAACTATTGAAAATCTGGGAACAGAAACAGTTCAGTTACTGAGTAGACATTGGCATATTTGGGATTCTACGGGAATGCTTAGAGAGGTCAAAGGAGATGGCGTTATTGGTTTGCAACCTGTTTTGAAACCCAATGATGTGCACCAATATGTATCTGGTTGTCCTTTGAAAACAGACTTAGGAAAAATGTCTGGTAAGTATACTATGAAACGAGATGCTGATGGAACATTGTTTGATGTGACAATTCCGACCTTTTATTTGGTGCCTCCTTTCAAGTACAACTAATATATTACTTTTGTAATATACTGTTTATTTAATAGATATTTTAATTGCATTTTAATTCATGACCCAAACACATATATTCGTTCCTTGTTTTATCGATCAACTTTATCCTCAGACGGCTGTAAATATGGTGACAGTTTTAAAACAGGTTGGTTGTACGGTGGAGTATAACCCCAATCAAACTTGTTGCGGACAGCCAGCCTTAAATGCAGGGTTTTGGAACGAAGCGTATGACGTTGCTAAGAAGTTTGTGGCAGATTTTGGAGACAAAAAACAAGTGGTTTGCCCTTCTGCTTCTTGTGTAGGATTTATTAAAAATCATTATAAAGAATTGTTGGGGACCGATGTCGAGCAGCCTATATTGGAGCACTTGCAGAAGCATATTTATGAATTTTCTGAATTTTTGGTGGAACATTGTAATATAGAAAACTTAACTGTTGAGTTAGAAGGAAGGGCTATGTACCACGATGCTTGTTCTGCTCTTCGAGAATGTCAAATAAAAGAAGCTCCAAGGCTATTGTTATCCAAAGTAAAGGGATTGGAGCTCCTTGAAAATCCTAATTCAGAGGTTTGTTGTGGCTTTGGAGGTACTTTTTCTGCTAAGTATGAACCTATTTCGGTAGCAATGGCAGAAAAAAAGGTGGAAGAAGCTTTAGATCTGTCGGCAGAGTATATTATTTCAACGGATTTATCTTGTTTAATGCATTTAGAAGGTTATATAAAGAAAAAGAAAGTACCACTAAAAACATTGCATTTGGCAGATGTATTAGTAGGAGGGTAGGAGTTTAGGTTGTAACGAGGTACTTTAAGTAAAACGTACGTATGAGTAAAAAGAAGGTCGTTAAGACGAAAGAAGAATTATTAGAAGAATATCATCAACTAAAAAAGCAGAAAAATAGTTGGTGGAATGTATTGGCTAGTGAAAACAATTCTGTAAAAACAATTGTAGGTGGGTTTATTCTATATATAGGTTATCTCATTGTTGCCTCACTCGATGTCAATGCACTTTTATTGGTGTATACGGTTATTGTAGTAGGCGTAATTTGGTATTGGGTCGATATGTTGCGGGTACAATACGAGAAAAATAACAAAGAATATAAGCAAAAAATGCGCGTGTTGAGTGGAGAAATCCGCCGATGGTCTAAAAAAAAAATCGTAGATAAACACAATGATCTAAAAAGCATCGATCAACGAAGTTTTCATATCGTAAAAACGATGTTACCTTATATTTGGGGATACACTCCTGAGGCAATTCATCAGGTAGATTATTACAATTATAAAGCAGTAAATATTTCTACCATTCAAATTAAACAAGAAAAAAAAATACAAGAATATTGGTTCTTTGCAATAAGACACGAACAACAACACAGCGAAGAAAGTACGGCCTTGATTCCCAAACCTTACCAACACGATAAGTGGCAACAAGTAGAATTTAATCAACAAATAGAGCTACCTGAATTTAAGGAACAATTTACGATTAATAGTTCCTTATTTATGCATAGTTATTATTTGATTAATCGGCATTTGATTGCTCAATTTTTGTCTTTGCCTACATTGGATAAATGGTTGATTTTTAGACAAAATATTGCTTACTTGATACTGCCTAAAGCCTCTATTAGTCTCGATGTTCAGAATTTAGATCAAGTCCAAAAAGAGGCTGAAAAGCAAGCTTTGGAAGCGATAGAACTAAGTACTGTTTTCTTGCAGGCACTTCAAAAATAGCTTTATCTTATTTTTTCAAATGCTATGAGTTTTCCATTGTTAACGGCTAGAAGATAGACTTGTCGTTTCCCAATTTTTATTTTTCGAATTTGTTTGACATTATCCCAAGCAAAAAAACCAGATTCTACAGGAGATAGTGGGGCAAAGCTTCCCTTACCATTACCCAGCAAAACTGTTCCACGACCAGCGTCATATCGAACCGTTTCCACCTCGGTATCATACATATTGCCAACCAAAATTAGATCAATATGGCCATCTTTATTAACATCTTCTACTAAAATATCTTTAGTTGGTGAAAATTGTGCTTCGTTTGGTAGTTTTTTCATCGTAAACTGCCCTTTGCCATCATTTAAAAATACAGAAGTATAGAACCCACGAGCTGTTAAGTGTAGCGCTGTATCGATTTTGGGACCACATATTTCAGTGATTTCAGCAATTGCATATGCTTTGAAAGTTGGAAAGCTATCTGTGATAAATGGCATTTGCTCTGAGCTACAGTCACGACCTCTGACAGGGTAATTCTTGTCACCCTCATAACTACTCATCATCATGTCCCAAGTACCATTATCATCAAAGTCGTCTGCATAAATATTAAAAGGTTTTTCTAAATTTCCTTTAAACTTGCAGTTTTTGCCTAAGTTCCCTCCTACAAAATCTAAATCCCCATCGTTGTCTAAATCGACAGCCTTTAAGCTAAACCAAAGGCTTTCACTTTCTTGTTGTATGGGCATTTTTTCAAATGATTGCCCCTTGTTGAGAAATGTCATCATTGGCATCCATTCTCCAAGTAGTGTTAGGTCTAGGAGTCCGTCTCCATTTACATCTCCAAATTCAGCGCCTGTAACCATGCCTGGGTACATTAAATCTTGACAATATTTTTCTGTAACATCTATAAATTGCCCATTGTTGTTTTGAAGCAAGTAACTACGTGGTGCTGATGGGTATTTGCCTGGGACTAAGCGTCCTCCAACAAATAAGTCCAAATCCCCATCTTGATCAAAATCAGCTGCTTTGACTACCTGTGTGCTTGTGTGCATTTTAGGAAGATGATCTATTTTTTTGAACTGACCGTTGTTGTTTTGATACAAACGATCTTGGAAGCGATAATCGTCAATATAATATTCATTTCCCCCACTACATACGTACAAATCTAAATCATTGTCATTGTCATAGTCAAAAAATAGAGCACCAACATCTTCGCTAACACTATTGGGTTTTAATGTATGAATGATGGAAGAATCCATGATAAAAGATGCGTCTTTTTGAAGAAATAAAGCCCCTAATTGTGTGCGAGCTCCTCCTATAAAATAGTCATCTAGTCCATCGTTATTAATATCTCCAACAGCCAAGCAGGGACCTTGCGCAGACAACTTGTGAGGAAGCAGCACTTCTCGTTTAAAATCAGGGTAATAGTTTTCGGTGTGTTTAAATGGTAGTTTTAACTGGGATGATACATCTTTAAAAAAAGGATTATTCTTAGGAGATTTTACTTTTCTAAATGAAGATTTGTTATAATCAACAGTTATAGTCTTGTTGGGTTTAATATTTTTCAAAACAGTTTTTTTTGTGTCTGGCCACTGTACAACTAGTTGGTTAATTTTGTTTTGCTGACCTAATCCAAAATGTAATTTATAGTCAACAGAAGATTGAAAACCACGTGTAGGATATAATTCTAGAGTTTGAGTCATACTATCACTATATACTGTTACTTTGCTACCAATTGCAAATCGATTTTTTGGAGGACCAATTAGTTGAATACCAAGGTAATTATTGTCATTGCCATTGTTTCGATAGATACTTGCAATTGAATCTAAATTATTGACAACTAAATCAAGATCACCATCATTATCTAAGTCTCCATAGGCAACACCATTAGAATTAATTTTCTTATTAAACCCCCAATCTTCAGTCTTTTTTTCAAAAGTCAAATCTCCTTTATTTCGAAAAAGATAATTATGCTCTTTGGTTCTTGGTGAAATACTCACAGCCTTTAAAATAATTTGCTCAAAGTTTTTATCCTTGAAAGATATACTATTGTACATTTTTTTGTGTGTATCTCTATCTCTTACGTCTACTTGATAACCGTTCGTAACTATAATATCTTTAAAACCGTCGTTGTCAAGATCTGCAAATAACGCTCCCCAACTCCATTCTGTTTTTGCTACCCCTGCAAGATATGCAATATCACTAAATGTATTATTACCATTATTAAGTTGCAGTGCATTAGACATATACTGGTAATATTCTCCATTTTTAACTCGATTATAAAAAAGATTGGTAGACATACTCGGCATTTTTCTTTTAGAATCAATGTGTTTAGAAAAGGCCATATCAACTTGGAATATGTCGGGATATCCATCATTATTAAAATCTGCTATATCAACTCCCATTCCAAAATTAGGAACATGTCGTGTGAATTGTCGAACAGCATTTTCAAAAGAATCTTTTTTATTAATAAATAAATTATCACACTTCTCAAAATCATTGGATATGTATACATCAGGATATGAATCGTTGTTTAGGTCTGAAATACCTATTCCCAATCCGAAAGCATGGTTATTAATGCCTGTTTTACTAGATATATCTATAAATTTCCCATTTTTGTTCTCTAACAATCTATCCGACATACTCCTTTCTGTGGTAGGAATGCTACTATTTGGGTCAAGAATACTAGAGCCTAACTCAGATATTGGAGTATTCATGATGTAACAATCTAAGTCTCCATCTAAGTCAAAATCGAAAAATGTAGTCTGAGTAGTAGAAGATATATCTGCTAGACCATATTCTTCAGCTTTATCTGTAAAAGTTAAATCGCCATTATTTATATAAAGTAAATTTTTCTTGAAATTATCATTAGAAGGAGCTCCTGCTCTGCTAACATAAATATCTAAGAAGCCATCATTGTTAAGGTCAACCATTGTTACCCCTGTGTGCCAGCCCTCTTGCCCAGACCTAATTGCATTGTTTGTAATGTCTTCAAATAAAAAATCTCCTTTATTGATATATAATTTATCTTCAACCATGTTGCCTACGAGATAGATATCAGGCAGGTTATCGTTATTGATATCCCCAATTGCAACCCCGCCACCATTATAAAAATATCCATCTCTAAAAATATTTATCGTATCATTAGAAGTTAATTGATTATTAAAGGTAACTTTTGTTGATGCTGGTTTTAATAAGCTGAATAATGTAGGAGGAGACTGGGCAACTGATTGGGAATATAAGACGGCTAAAAAAACAAAGCATAGATATCTTTTTGGGGCTAGAAAAAATGGCATATTCATTTGTAGTTAAATGTTAAATATGTTTTTAATATAAAGTCGAACTTAGCCTGCATGTTAATACTGAAATAAATACTAAGGTAAAAAGGAATATGGAGTGATGTTGAGATGAGTATCAACAGCAAGTCTTAGAATTCACAACTAAATAAAAAAGTTGCGTAAGCTTTGAATGAGTGCTTGATTTAAATAACTGATAAGGTGTTGCTGGTTAAATCTTGCTCCTAATTTCTTTAAAAAACTTTGCAATAGCTTAATTGTAGGTTATGATTAGGTGCTAAAATTTATTGTAAATTTACTTGTCATATTATTATAACCATTCATTTATAACCCATTATGTAGAGTAATTCGACTGTAGAAAGTAAATAAGGTAAAATAATTATAGGTGAATTGTGTTATTTTATGTTGCGCAAAAATTTGAATTATTTCATTGATAAAGGTTTTAATACTTGTTAAAAAGAAGATCTATATTTTGCCTTATTTTTGTTGGAATGCAGTGGTTAAAATACTGTTAGTTTTCTATGTTTATTCGAATTTGATATTTTATTTATGTATTCAATGAGCTATTTATTTTAGATTCAAACTTACTAATTTTTATTCTTTTATTTTTGTCTAATTTTTCAATGAAGTATTACTTTAAACATCTCCAATAATATTAGTTGACGGTTAATTGCACATACATAAGTAATCGTTCAGCAAAAATTATATAAACGACGAAGTAGTAGCGCAACTAACTAAGCAAAGCGACCTCACGAGGTAAAGAACCTTCTTTTTGCGCTATTCTTTATCAGAAAAATTTGCTTTAACTCGCTACCACGAAGTAGCACCGTAGATAAAGCCGCACTTACCTTCTTCGATTAACACTAAAAATAAGGCTATTTTTTAATTATATTTTTTTTTGCCCACTTACTTAAATTTTTATCTCTTTTGTTAGTATATAACCTCAATAAGCTTTTAAAATTAGTAAAAAATGAAAACACTAGCTTTTTTAATATTTTTTGTATTGACGATATGAAAAGTACTACATCTATGACTTTTTAAATTAGATAAAAGAACAATTATCTAAGATAAATTTAAAAAAAATAAAAAATCATTTTTTTTCTCTTTTTATGATTTTTTTATAATTTAGTATAAGAATTTTGATATACTTGTAATTGGGCAATTACAAGTTTTGTTGTGTATTACATTAATACACAAAAACTTTAATTAATAAAATTCTAAAAAAATAACCTAGATACTAGCTAAAAAATCGTATTTTGTTTCGCCAAAATATGAAAGGACTTCCCATTTAAAATAGTTTAAATGTTACCACTATGCAGCTAAAATCTTTACGTTATTTTTTTTTATCTTTTCTTTTTACATCCTTTTCCTTACAAATATTTGCTCAGCCAGAAATTGATATTTTAGGTAATGGTATTTCTATAACATCAGGGGATGTTACCCCAGATCTTACAGATGATACTGATTTTGGAACTGTTTACATTGGGGGGAATGCTGTGCATACCTTTACCATAGATAATACAGCAGGTTCATCGCCATTGTCAATTAACTCAATAGTAGTTAATGGGGGGCATTCGGGAGATTTTGTAATAGGAGGAATTTCTTTACCTATTTCTATAGGAGCAGGAGCAACTATGACATTTACATTGACGTTCACTCCAAGCTCTACAGGTAGTCGAAATACGACAGTTCGTATTGATAATAATGATGCAGATGAAATGGTTTATACGTTTGCAGTGACTGGGATGAGTTCTATCAATCCATGTTTCCCTACAATTCAAAGTACCAACACCAACAACCAAAATACAACAGTTATATGTAATGGAGATCCTTTAACTTTAAGACCATCTGTTTCATTGGCAGATTGTCCTAACTGTACCTATGTTTGGAGTGACGGAACAACAGGTCCTTTTGCATTTGCTTATTCTCCTGGATCTTATACTGTTACGGTTACAGATAACTCTCCGAATGGGTGCACAGGTGTTTCTTCTTCACTTCAAGTAACCGCTACAACTTTGATGCAACCACAAATAAGTGGTGATTCATTTTACATTTGCAGACCAGTAGGTTCTTCTACAGCACCTCCAATCTCAATATCTGTATCAAACTCTTGCCCAGGTTGTTCTTATCAATGGTTCAGACATGATTCATATAATAGCCCAGATAGTTTAATGACAGGCGAAACTAATACGGTTTTGATGACAGATGTTCCTGGTGAATATTATGTGGAAGTGACTAGCCCTGGGGCGGCACCAAATTGCCGAGAGAACTCAAAAATCGTTATTGTTAAAACAACCACTGTAACCAAACCGTTTTTAACAGCTTCTACTATGGGGATTTGTGATAGTAATACATCTGTTTTGACAACGATTGACTGTAATGGTTGTAAGTATGAGTGGAATTATTATGATTATCCAGAAGAAGGAAAATTGATAATATCGGGTGTTTTTAATGGAACAAGACCTGATGGTGGACCTAATGGTGTTGAATTATATGCTATAGGGAATATCCCAGATTTAAGTCGTTATAGTTTTAATGTATGGAGAGATGGAGGTGCTGTTACAGGAGGATTAAGTACATTTTCTTTTCCCGCAAGAGCACTAGCTTCAGAAACATATATATATATAACAGATGACCAAGATGAATTTGCAGAGTTTTTTGGTTTTTTGCCAGATTATGAAGATGCTACGGCAAATATAGATGGAAATGATGTTATTGAAATTTATTATAATAATGGGGGAGCATTATCGCTAGCAGATGTTTTTGGAGATACAAATGCTGTAACAGCTGCGAATGTTTATCCTAGTGCTTGGACTTATGATACAGGATGGGCTTACCGAAGACCTAACGTCAATCCATCAACTACTTTTGTGACTACAGAATGGTTGTTCGGACAAGATCATTTTAATGTAGATAGAGATAATAGTTTTTGGGGATCGGATAGTATGCCTGTAGAAACGTATTCAACACCAGCAACTCCAGTCAATGGCTTAATTCTATCAGCTGTATTTTCAGATACTACAGGAGGTAATAAGGTTAAAGGAATAGAGTTTTATGCAACAAACTACATTCCTGATTTGAGTATTTACAGCATTAAAACTGTCTTAAATGGTGCTGGTCAAGTTACAACAGCACCATCCTATACTTTTCCCAATACTGCTGTCAATGCAGGTGCTTATGTTTATTTAACAGATGATTTGGGAAGGCTAAATTCTTTCTTCCCAAGCTTAGGTGGAGTTCAACATAGTGACCCTATTATTGATTCAATAGATGGAAATGATGCTATTCTTCTTTATAGAAATGGTACTGTTTTAATAGACTTATTTGGAGATACTACTTATACAGGATCCGTAACATGGGACTATACTGTAGGGTGGGCTAAAAGTAATGATAATCGTTCCTTTAGCCCTTCTTTTGTAGAGAGTGATTGGCTTATATCTCCAGGAGCTTGGACCAGTTGTCCTACCAATAATACTGGAAATTGTGGGCAATTAAACTCTGTTGTAGATTTAGAAGTAAAAAGTGTTGTTTTTGAAACTCATGCATCAAGTTTAATTATTTCAGGTATTTTTGATGGTAATAGACCTGGAGAACCTAAGGGAATAGAATTATACGCAATAGATGACATATCCAATCTTAGTGCTTATACTTTGGAGATATATGAAGCGGGGACAGCTACTTCTGTCTTATCGTACCCTCTTTCTGGAGGAATTACTGCTGGTAATTATATTTATATAACAGATAATAGTGCTGCTTTTACAAATTTATTTGGTTTTGCACCTACATTATCAAATGCAGGATTTAATGTATTAGATGGTAATGATGCAGTAGAAATAGTGTTTAATTCGCAAGTTGTAGATGCTGTTGGAGACAAAAATGCTATTATTCCAATAGCTCCTAATAATTATAGTATACCTTGGGCGTACCAAGATGGTTGGTTGTATAGATATAATAATACATTTCCCAACCAAGGGCTTTTTTCGGATGCTAATTGGAGATTAAGGAATCATATATATCGTGCAAGAAATAGTGCATTTACTGCCACAGGAGAATCTATGCCTATTCAAAGTTATAGTAATAGTTATGCAGGAACAGTATTGAATGTAATTCAAGGTCAAGACAGCTTTACTTATGAAACAAGTATAACAGGAGATTACATTGTTCGTGTAGAATATCCTAATGGTTGTATTGCTGAATCTGATACAGTAGGAATCGATACGCTCATTTTTACTCCTCAAATTCAGGCTTTAATTCCTAGTGCAAATACTAGTTCAACAGATACTGCTTACTTATGCTCAGGAAGTACAGTTGAGTTATATATGATTGGAGTATATGCATTGCCTCCGAACTGGTCTTATCAATGGTCTCGTAATAACATAAATATCATAGGGGCTACTGGTTATAACTATTCTGCAGCTAATCCGGGATTATATAGAGTAAAGGTAATAGACGATAATGGGTGTATAGCATTTTCAAATACTATTGTAGTGATCAATTCGACTAATGGTGCTAATCCTAGTATTTCTGCTAGTTCATTGTATCTGTGTTCTTCTGATGCAACATCTGTACTGACTACTTCTGCTTGTACAGGTTGTATTTATTCTTGGAGAACACAGGCTGATGGAATTCCTAGTTCTGCTATTACAGGAGTTAGTAATAGAACTTATACAGTTCCAGGTACGGAGTCTGGAGGGTATTTTGTTCGAGTTACAGATGATGCATCAGGATGTATATACCAATCTTCAATTATTTTAATAAAGGATACGACATATTTAGCTCCAACGCTTACGACCAATGGTGCAACTGTATGTAGTGGAACACCAATAGACTTAGTTACCTCTCCTTGTGCAGGATGTGATTATATTTGGAAAGTAGATGTAGGGGGGACGTTTGTCTCTAAAGATACTACTCAACAGTTTACGTATCAAATAGATACTTCTGGAAAATATAGACTTGAAATTATACACCCTGATGGATGTCAAACAAACTTTTCTAATACAATACAAGCAACTTTTCAAACAGTGAATGCTGCAATTGCATCATTACCTAATAGAAGCATTTGTAATGGTCAACCTGTAACTATTAACGCATTACCAAATCTAACATCTTGCCCAGATTGCTCTTATTTATTTTATAGAGATAGTGTTCCCATGCAAATTACAAGTCCGTTAGATGAACAAGTAATTAGTCTTGAAGGTAACTATCATGTTGTGGTTACGAATAAAGATAATTGTGCAGATACGTCTATAGTACAAGATTTTAAAGAAATATCAATTTCAACAGCAATCCGACAATCAACAGGAGTCGTTTGTAATCCTACAGCTTGTGTTGATTTGGAAGTAGATTCTTGTGATCAATGTACGTACGAATGGCTATATGAGGGAAGTTCAATTATTACCAATCAAGATACTTTTTATACCGCTTGCGGATATGCCTCAACTGGACGCTATAATGTAAAAGTTAGAAAATCAGGTTGTTTAGCTCAGGATTCGATTGTTTTGACTTCTGTTCCTGAAAGAACTGTAACAATTGATATTAATACTAATGTCTCTCAAACACCAACTATTTGTAGTGGTTCTATTGTTGAATTAACAGATACTTGTCAAAACTGTATCAGTAATAACCAATACCAATACCAATGGTTTATGGGAGGAAATCCAATAACAGGAGCAAGTTTTGAATCTTATCAAGTTGATACTCCAGGATTATATCATGTTTTCACAGTTGATAATAACAACTGTACAGCAGTATCCAATTCCATTACCGTACAATCATTTGCACCACCGACAGACTTTCTATTAGATTTTGATACTTTGTCGGTGCTTCCAATTACATATGGAACATTTAGTTTAGACGATTATTTATATCCGACCAGTTTGCGAAATACAGGAGGGTATACCTCTCTGACGGCTAACGGTGCTATTATAACAAATGGTATAAATGATTCCTTGAATGTAGGTGCTGCTGGGTCAGGTTATCACTATATAACCTATGCTTATACAACAGGGAATGCACAAGGAACTTGTACATTTAGCACGACAGATACAATAGAGGTTTTGGGAGCTGTAGCCATGGATATACTAAACAAAAAACAGACTTATTTGTCTATACCTGCTTCTGAAGCTTGTTTGTACGATACCTTAGTGATTACAGTAACGAATTTTACATTTATACCCAATGAAGTGATTTTTGTAGCAGGGGGAGGAAATACTATTTCAGTGCCTGTTTCTCCGTCGTTAAACCTATTTGCTGGTGTTTATACAGGGTCATTTGAAGTTATTGTTCCTGCTGGAGCTCGAACAGGCAAAATTACTTTATCGGACGGAACAGATAGTTATGAATCGCCTAATTTCTATTTGATTAATAATCCCGCTGTAACAATTAATTTGTTGACAGGAGCACAGCCTATTTGTTCTAATATAGATACAGCAGAGTTTGTAGGACTACCTTTGGGAGGAGATTTTTCAGCCCATTATCTTGGTATGTCAAATAATGCTAGTTTATTATCAGATAGCTTGTTGTTGTTAGATAGTGTGACAGGTTATGTGAATGGAATCCAGAATGTTATGATGGTGTATACTTATACGCCTCTTTATACAGGAACAACAATTGAATGTAGAGATTCTGTTGTAGACTCTTTACAAGTAGAAATTAGAGATGTCAAATTAGATAGTGTAACCTATACGCCAATATCAAGATCTCAAACTACAGAAGATTTGAGTAATTTAACGTTGATTACGCATCCTATTACAGCTCAATATTATCCTAATAATTATACAGGAACCTATGTGTTAGGTAGTGCAATTTTACCCAATACTATCCCCGATACTCTAGATGTAGATAGTATCACTTATCAGATTAATAATGGGGGATGTTTCAATGAATCAACAGATCCAATTGATATCTGGGAGGCTCCAAGAATTTTAGACGCAATTCCTTCTTATCTTTGTAGTAAAGATGACACCGTTTTCATCCAGCGAGATCTAGATAGTATATGGGTTACTTATAGAGGCAATATTATTTATAGTAATACTCTTTATAAATATACAGAAAGCCCTGTTACTACAGTTGGAAACCCTGCTGTATTGGGAGTTCGTTATGTGGAAAAAATTAATTTGATGGAAATTACAACGACTAACGGAGGCGTTGATTCTCTCAATTTCTTTGCTCCAAATGATGAGTATTATGTTGTTCCTGCAAACGTAGCAAATGGAGCAACAACATTGAATTTGAAATTTAGTTACGAACGAATTTCAAACTTTTTTGTTGGCGGTGTGCTGAGTTCGAGAGACACGACAAGTTATGTTATCGCTGAAGTTAGCAAAAACTTTATTATAGAGCAACCTCCCGTCGTAGCGATAAATCCAGTTATCTTGGCGGATACTATATTCTGTCCTATTAATAATAACAATCAGTTTTTAGGTTTGCCAGCAGGTGGACAGTATTATATTAGTGGAGTAGGGATAGGGTACGATTCCTTGCGGAATAATATATTCAATCCAACCAACTATCCTACAGGTGTTTCTTATGGATTAACATATGTTTATGAAGGTCAAGCTTGTGTCGATTCTGCGTATACAGGAATTTATCTGCCAGATCCTTTCTCTATAGGGGTATTGCCTAATAATGGAACAGGAGAGTACTGTAAAACATCTCCCAATGATTCCATTTTCTTTAGTTTATTAACACCTGTTGTTCCACCACCAACATTCGGAATCGATACAGCATCTGCACAATTCTTTATTAATAACATTCAATCAGGAACTGTATTTTCTCCAACACAAGTTGGTCCACCTGGTCAATACAATGTACGATACGTTGTATCTGATATCTATGGCTGTCAAGAAGAAGCAACAGATATTTTTGTTGTACATCCTATCCCTAACTTGGCTATATCTCCAATAGATCCAATTTATTGTTTGAATGATGATACGACACAAATTCACCTGTATCAAATTGATACAGCCAATAATACCCATACTTTAACAACTTGGGCAGGATCAGGAGGAATTGGTTATGTACAAAATGAGACAGTAGAATTCACAGGGGATGGGATTATCAATGGAGGTACCAATCCTGCTATGCCTTATTTCTATCCAAGAGACGCAGGAGTAGGAGTGCATGATATTCGTTATGTTTATGCAGATTCAAATGCTTGTGTCGATTCTATTAACTTTACGATAGAGGTACTTTCTTTACCAAATGTTTCTATGTTGAATGCTGACGGTAGTGCTTTAAAGCGTTTTTATTGTGAAAATGATTCTATTTCTTTGCAAGGTTTTCCAATTAGTCAAACTACTCCAAGTGGTTACGGTACGGATACTTCCGCTTTATACGGAAACCCTTTAATTAACTCTACTTATCCGACTAGTTTAGACTCTTTAAATAAAACATTTAAACCCCATATTAATGGACCACTTCCAGGGACACTAGATGAAGTGCTTTTTTATTATTATGAAAATCCACAAGGGTGTAGAGATACTGCTAGGTATAGAGTCACAATTCGAAACTTTACAACAGATCCAATATTTAAAGGATTTCCTACGGATCCTATTTGTGCAAGCGATACTTCTGTTCAAATTTGGGCAGATACTTCAAATGGAGGATTTGATCTAGATTCTTTAGCCTCTTTTACTTGTACTTATCCTAGTGGAATTTACCACATACCTAATACGGATACGATTTATTTTTATCCTGATTCGATGGGAATTCAATACGCAGGGAGAGAGGTTGTTATTACGATGAATTATACGGATACCTCTAAGAGCTGTTTCAACTCTATTTCCGATACTGTTTTAGTGCGGGCTTTACCACATTTGACGCTATCTGAACAAATAGTGTCTCCTTTAGCACCAGTAATGGATTTGCCTGGAGAGTTATTAAACTTGCCACAGACCGATACCTTCCACCATATATGTGAAACGGCTCCAAGAATGGCAATCCATGCTTATAACACAACAGGATTATACAATCAATCTACAGGAACCTATAATTTATTGTATACACATATTACGCCCGATACAGGAAACTATGTAATGGGTCGAGGGATTCAAGATAATGGTAGTAGTACTAATATTGCCTATGGATACATCCCTAGTAATGCTGGTTATGGAAAAGATACAATACGATATGTTTATACAGATATTAACGGTTGTACGGATTCGGTAGATCACTATATGTTTGTGGATAGCTTACCTGTCTTAGCTTTTGCAGGTTTGGAAATTGCAAATTATGACGCCGATCTAAACCGCTATGTCTATTGTGAAACCGATCCAGCACCACCTAGAATTAGTGCAACCCCTTCTGGAATTGCAGGTTCGACATTAATATTCAATGGTCAGAACATCTCTTTGGGAGCTCCATTTAATTTAATACCTGACACCCTAGCTGTGCCAGGAGTATATGTAGATTATCCAATACAGTACAATTATATAGGACAACGTTATGTTAATGGAGATGTTTGCGCTTCTTCATTGTCTGATACAATCCAAATTCGTCCAGCACCACAGTTGGCTTGGGTTAATGTTCCTACAACCTATTGTATGTTAGATACTTTAGAGCGTTTGCCATTGTCAGCAACGCCTTATGGAGGACAGTTTGTTGATGCAACCAATAATTTCCAAGTTATAGCAGGTATCGTGGGAGATTCTCTCTTTAATCCATCTGCTCAACCTGGAAAACGAGATATTTATTATTATTATTTGGATACAGTATCTGGTTGTGATGATACAATACAACATACAATATATGTTTACAGTAAACCGAGAATAAATTTCGAAATTAATGGAGGTTGTTCAGGGGCACAAGTAGAGTTTATCCCTAAAACGGCTCCATATGGTTTGGAAAATAATGGAGTAGCTATTGATAGCATTACAATGGTAATTTGGAATTTTGGAGATGGTGTATCAGATACTTTGATAGGTGCAAACTTGCCAAACACACTGGGCATTCCAGTCGATACCCATACCTATTTTCATTCAGGAATATTCTATCCTTCTTTAACCGTCGTCAATCAAGGTATTTGTGATACGACGTTTATAAGAAGAATTATTATATCCCCTCGAGTGCATCCAACAGACAGTACACCTTATGTTCAAAATTTTGACTTAGCTGCTAATGGATGGATGCAAGAGTCATCAGATACAACTAGTATTAATGGAATTGTCCAAGACTCCTTGTGGGAATGGGGATCAACTATAACCGCTAATTTTTCAGGAACAACTTTTTGGGGAACTCGTTTTAAAGGAACTAATCCTGGGTATAGACCAGAAGAAAGTGCTTGGGTATATAGCCCTTGTTTTGATCTAACTTCTTTAGATCGACCAATGATCAAAATGTCTATATGGAAAAATACTAGGAGAAGTGTTGATGGTGCCGTCTTGCAATATCATGACAACGCAACGAACACATGGCAGGTCTTAGGGCAGTCTGGAAAAGGTGTTAATTGGTATCAAGATGGTTATGTTGTCAGTAATCCTGGAAACCAAATAAACATACCTGTTGGTTGGTCTGGGTCTAGTTCTAATTTCGACTGGGAAGATGCGCGATACCGTTTGGACAATATTGGCAATGATTTAAGAACTAGAACGGATGTGCGTTTCCGTGTGGCATTTGCTTCTGCTAAAGGACCTACGCCACCTGCAGGAACTGCGTTTGCTTTTGATAGTGTTAGAATAGGAAATCGTACTCGAAATGTTTTAACAGAGCATTTCTCAGGTCATGGATATGCTGCAATAGCTCAAATTGAGGATCAACTGTATCATACTATATTTAACAATTTATATGGACGAGATGTGAGTTTGGTTCAATATCATTTGAATATACACGCCAATGATATTTATTATAATTACAATAACATGGGCATTATTAACGATACTCGAAAGTTGTGGTATGGAGTAGGAGATGTAAACCGTGTGCGTATAGATGGCAAAAACCTAGTTAGTAAAACGAGCGATTTGTTGAATTACCCTCAATTGGAATACTTAGACATAGAGTCGTTGCAGGATCCTTTATTTAAATTAGAATTTGTGGGAGTTCCAGCAATTCGATTTAATGGAGCGTCTGGTTTAGAAGCAACAGTTCGAATTACAGCATTAGAAGATTTGCCCATCAAGAACTATGCACTACATGTCGTGGCAACAGAGGACTCTTTGACTAGTAATGGACATACAAGAATGGCTGTGTTGCGTGACAAGCATATTAATGCAACAGGGCAAACTTATCCTCAAGCTTGGACAGCAGGAGATAGCTATGATTTGGTAGTGCAATTGCCAAATATTAATATCAATAACAACCCTATTCTTTCTAGAATACAGTTGGTAGCTTTTGTTCAAAACATGGGGGATACCTCCTCTGTTAAGGAAGTATACCAAACCATAAGCTCTAGAAACTTAACGGTATTTAATGGACCTGTAGATACCTTAGATGTAAGCGTAGATAATATAGAAGATCAACTGGGGTACGAAGTAGCAACACTAAAACTTTACCCAAATCCAACACAACAACTATTTAATGTAGAGTTTGAAGCAGCTTTAGAAGATGATTATGAGTGGCAATTGGTTGATGTAGTAGGACGTGTCTTGAAAAATGGAAAGGTAGAGGCAGGAACTTCTTTAATGCAAGTCAAAACAGAAGATTTAACAGCAGGAATGTATATTTTTATTGTTAAAAATAAAAATGTCTATACCCAGCGAAAAGTCATCGTACAGCAATATTAATCTAAAGGTTAGGTATTCAGTAGTTTATGTCGGCTACTGAATGCCTGCGTTTATATCAACTAATAGAAAATTTGTTCTGATAGACCCTTTTAGGAATATTGAAAAAAACGCTGTATCTTAGATATGTTATGATTATTTGAAATATAAGTAATAATAGTGGTAAGAAATGAATACTTATTACTATTAAGAAACGTCCCCTTATTTAAAAGCATTTATTTTACAAACCAAATTTAGGGATGCAAGACAATATTTTACTGATTAAACCAATAAAAAACATGAAAAAACAAACTATGTACAATCGCTTAAAACAAGAATACACCAAATTGAATCAACGGATTCAAAAAGCCATGCAAACGGGACGTTTTTATAGATATACGGAGTTTAAGCAGCAGCAATTATTGGGGCGTTTGAAGCGCTTCTCTTTTCAAATAAAGCAACTAGGAGCTGGCGTAGCAGTAGTGACTGCTTTGGGAATGGCAACGCCTGCTGTTGGTCAGGTAGCGAATCTCGTGGAACGGACAGGAGCAGATAATCCCTTTGATGGTTTGTATGGGATGCAAACTTATATTAGACCTAGTTTTGTAGATATAGATGGAGATGGAGATTTAGATATGTTTCAGAATAGCACCGCATTAACAACTGATCCACAGTTTTTTAGAAATACTGGTTCGGACACCAATGCTGTTTTTAGTTTGGTGACAGCTGCTAATAATCCTTTAGTTGGTTTACATGCAGTTATATATAATTCTTTTGTAGATATAGATGGGGATGGTGACATGGATCTATTTGCAGGGAAGATTAATCATTATTATGGGGATAGGATAGAATATTATGAAAATATAGGAACTGCCTTGGTCCCCCAATTTACAAAAAAGACAGGCGTAGATAACCCTTTAGATACTGTAATGAGCCTTACGCTTACTATGACAACGCATCCATTCTTTGTGGATATAGATGATGATGGTGATATGGATTGTTTTGTTGGAGGAACAGAAAATTATAAAGCAGACATACTTTTTTATGAAAATGTAGGAACGGCAACAGCACCTTCTTTTTCTATTCAAACAGGAGTAAATAATCCATTGGATGCATTTACAGACACAACTAACGGTAGCGCAATATCAATTCAGTTTGAAGATATGGATAATGATGGGGATAAAGATGCTTTTATAAATTCACCAGCAGTAAATAATAATATTTTTCAGTACTACGAAAATACAGGAACGGCTACCAATCCTGTTTTTTCTATGAATTTAACTACTCCATTGGACTCTATACCATCTATCAATTCTAAATTTGCTATAGCGTTGGTCGATATAAATGGCGATGGGGATATAGATGTGTTAGAGAGTACAACTTCTTTTCAGAACAATTCCTTTGGATTTTATGAGAACTGCGATATAAAATTAGATTTGGTTAACATAAAAGAACAAAAACTATTAATATATCCCAATCCTTCTAAAGGTGTCTTGTATTTTGATAAGCCATTAACAGGAAACTGTGAATTGATGACAGTAGATGGCAAACAGTTATTTACCCAAGACCTAGAGAATGCCCAACAAATAATACTACCCAAATTGAATGAGGGGGTATTATTTCTAAAAATAGAAACAGAAAATAAACGAATTGTAGAGAAAATTTTGATTAGAAATTAGAAGTATATTTATTTAATAAATAAAGTTTAAGAGTAAAAATTACAAAAATAAACGTCCCCTTATTTAAAAGAATTTATTTTACAAACCAAATTTAGGGATGCAAGACAATATTTTACTGATTAAACCAATAAAAAACATGAAAAAACAAACTATGTACAATCGCTTAAAACAAGAATACACCAAATTGAATCAACGGATTCAAAAAGCCATGCAAACGGGACGTTTTTATGGATATACGGAATTTAAGCAGCAGCAATTATTGGGGCGTTTGAAGCGCTTCTCTTTTCAAATAAAGCAACTGGGAGCTGGCGTAGCAGTAGTGACTGCTTTGGGAATGGCAACGCCTGCTGTTGGACAATCGTATGATTTTGATCGAAAATTCGGTGCTGATAATCCTTTTAATGTTTTTACAACGTCAACTTCAATTAAAGGACTTTCCTATATTGATTTAGACGGAGATGGAGATCAAGATTTATTTGTCTTTAGTGAGCAAAATGCATATAACTTAAAAGTGGATTATTATGAAAATACAGGAACAGCAACAAGCCCTTCGTTTACCTTACAAAGTGGTTCTAATAATCCTTTAGATACGCTCACAGGGAAAAGTGATTTTTCTTTTGTAGATATAGATGGTGATGGCGATTTAGACTTGTTTACATCTACTACTCCATTTAACTATACGACGGAAGAGTTTAATTATTATGAAAATACAGGAACCTCAACAAGTCCTTCGTTTACCTTACAAAGTGCAGCTAATAATCCTTTGGATAGTGTATTAACACATGTGGCAAATTTGAATTTAGGCAATGAAGCGTTTGGATTTTACCCTTCCTTTGTAGATATAGATGACGATGGCGATTTGGATTGTTTTATGGGACTAGTTTCATATGAGATTAGTACAGGAAATTCATCACTAGTTGATGGCGATAAATTATGGTACTACGAGAATACAGGTACAGCAACAGTTCCCAACTTTCAACGTCAGAATTCCTCAAACAATCCTGCTGCTAGCCTCTTTTCGACATCAATTCCTACAACTAGAATAATGAATAAAGCTCAGTTCTATGATATTGATGCTGATGGAGATTATGATATGATCACCAATTTTGAGTTAAATCAAAATTCTGGGGATAATCAGCCTAGATATTTTCGTAATGAAGGTAGTTCAACTAGCCCTAATTTAGTCTCTTTGGGAATGACAGGAACGCCTTTAGATTCTTTATATGCTATATTCGATAAGAAGGTATTTTATGATTTTGCAGATTTAGATGGTGATGGCGATTTAGATGCTGTTGGGAATGTAACAGGATTTGGATTCTACTATTATGAAAATCTAGGACCTGTCGTGGGGATAGATTTAATACCTAATATTGCAGAAGCTATAACTGTTTCCCCTAACCCTACAACAGGACAGGTGGCATTAGAAAAAGCACTAACAGGACGATTACAGATCTTTAATAGTGCAGGACAAGAGGTTTATTCTAAGGAATTGGAGCAAGAAAAAAATCTAGATTTATCTGATCTAGAAACAGGTTTATATTTGTTGCATATTAAAGAAGGAAAAAGAAACCTCCAACAAATAATTATCATTCAAAAATAAGTTTTAACAAAAAACAAACGTCCCCTTATTTAAAAGAATTTATTTTACAAACCAAATTTAGGAATGCAAGACGACATTCCTACCTGATTAAAAATCAAGTAAAAAACATGAAAAAACAAACTATGTACAATCGCTTAAAACAAGAATACACCAAATTGAATCAACGGATTCAAAAAGCCATGCAAACGGGACGTTTTTATGGCTATACAGAGTTTAAGCAGCAGCAATTATTGGGGCGTTTAAAGCGCTTCTCTTTTCAAATAAAGCAACTGGGAGCTGGCGTAGCCGTAGTGACTGCTTTGGGAATGGCAACGCCTGCTGTTGGGCAGTCGTATAATTTTGCATGGAAACAAGGTGCTGATAATCCTTTTGATGGTTTTACAACGTCAACCCAAATTAAAGGTCTTGACTTTGTTGATTTAGACGGAGATGGGGATCAAGATTTATTTGTCTTTAGTTATCGACCATCTAGTACTAATATTCAGTCAGATTATTATGAGAATACAGGAACAGCAACAAGTCCTTCGTTTACACTGCAAAGCGCAGCTAATAATCCCCTAGATACTCTTTCAGATAAAAATACTTTTTCTTTTGTAGATATAGATGGCGATGGCGATTTGGATTTATTTACCTCCTTGAGTCCATTTAACTCTGCTACAGAGGAACTTAACTATTATGAAAACACAGGAACATCAACAAATCCTTCGTTTACATTGCAAAGTACTGCTAATAATCCTTTGGATAGTGTATTAACACATGTAGCAAATTTGAATTTAGCCAATGAAGATTTTGGATTTTATCCTTCCTTCGTAGACATAGATGGCGATGGCGATTTGGATTGTTTTATGGGGATATACTCGTATAGTTATTCTATGGGGGGAGCTCCAGCTATATCGGACAATGATAAATTATGGTACTACGAAAATATAGGTACAACAACAAACCCTGTTTTTCAGCGTCAAAACTCCTCTAATCATCCTGCTGCCAGCCTTTTTTCAACTTCAATAGTAACTGGTAAGGTAATGAATAGAGCTCAGTTCTATGATATTGATGCTGATGGCGATTATGATATGATTACCAACTTTTTTAATACTAGTAATCAGCCTAGGTATTTTCGTAATGAAGGTACTTCAACCAGTCCTAATTTAGTTTCATTAGGAATAATGACTGGTACACCTGTCGACTCTCTATACGCCGTATCTTATAGCAATACGTATTGGGATTTTGCAGATTTGGATGGTGATGGAGACTTAGATGCAATTGTTAATCGGGGGTTTACTCTTCAGTATCTTGAAAATCTAGGACCTGTCGTGGGGGTAGATTTAATACCTAATATTGCAGAAGCTATAACTGTTTCCCCTAACCCTACAACAGGACAGGTGGCATTAGAAAAAGCACTAACAGGACGATTACAGATCTTTAATAGTGCAGGACAAGAGGTTTATTCTAAGGAATTGGAGCAAGAAAAAAATCTAGATTTATCTGATCTAGAAACAGGTTTATATTTGTTGCATATTAAAGAAGGAAAAAGAAACCTCCAACAAACAATTATCATTCAAAAATAACTACCCAGCCTAAAGTATGTAATTTACATACTTTAGGTTTGTTTTCGAATCCTCTATTACAAGTTTTACAACCTATTTTGTATGAAATATCTAGACAATTTACATCCCACCTTATTCTTTGTATTTGTTCTAATCTTTTTTTCAAAAGACATTTTAGCATCAAATTTTACGTATGAAATAGAAATTGGTGGTGTCTATCAAGATTTAGTAAAAACTAATACTTTATCTATTTGTCCCAATACGAATTATAATATTAGAATCAAAACAGCTACAGCAGGTCAAATAGGGCATTTTGTGTCTAGTAACCCAGGAGCAATAGAGTTTAGTAATAATGGAGGAGTAACATTTAGTACTGGGCCTCTTTGTACAGATGGGGCAACACAGGAAATAATGGTGGTTCGTTTCTTAAGTGCAGGTTCTCAAGGGATTGTGATTTATGATTATACGGGGGGGCCAATAGGTGACTGTGCTAGCCTAGGAACTGGAACTTTAGGAACTGGATCGACATTTAATTTTACCGTGCAAGAACCTGTTTCACCTGTACTAGATACGGATATAGATGCCTGTGTCAATAGCGGTGATTTAATTATTACAGGAGGGTGCTTAGCAACGGGAGCTCTTTGTACAGGTAATACGGTTACTTATGAATGGTTTCAAGGTGCTTCTTCCCTTGCTGGACCAAGTACAGCAGCAAGTTCAGGAAATGAATTTACAGTAACAGCAGGTACTATTAGTGGACTTACAGCAGGAACAGGAAATTTTACGTTGACAATGGTTATCTACAAAGACCATACAGGAATTGTTTGTGCTGATCAAGCTGATATTACTGTTCATCGTAGAGAATTACCCGCTTTAAGCAGCTTAACCTTTGATAAAAGCATGGCTGCTGGAAATGCATCGAATGCTTATACCTCTAACAGTACAAGTCCTGCAACAGAAGCAGAAATATGTTTAAATGAAGATCAAGATGTTTCAGTAACTTGTACGGGAGCTTGTCCTCCTAACGCATCAGTAAATGGAAGTAATTATGAATGGTTTATTCGCCCAAGTACAGAAACACTTTTAACAGGTCCGAATGTTCAATCAAGTGGCGCTACTAATGGAACAACAGGTTCAACAAATGCCAGTGGTACTGGGGAGTTTACAATAAACCCATCTACCTTGAGTATCAATCCAGGGATACATGATGTTCTTGTTGTAGCAACCAACGAATGGGGATGTACAGCACAACTGGAATTAGCAGATGAATTTATTGTTAATGATCTGCCAGGAGTAGAGCTTCAGCACGATGGTAGTTTGGGGGGAGCATTAACTTCTTTGGATGGTGTTACCGTCTGTCGAGGAAGGGAGATTGCGCTTTCACCTTATGTTTGCGATGCCAATAATTATACGACCAATCCAGCAACAGTATATACAAAAAACTTAACAAATAATTCAGATCCTAATAATCCCTCTTTAGCATCAGCGGGGGCTTATAACTCACCCTGTGGTGGAACTAATAATGATTATTTTGCTTATTTAGAATGGAGAGCTTTTAATGGTGCGACCCAACTAGATTTTACAGGTGGCTCAAATCCTTTTACTGCAGTAGCACCTACAGGAGGCTCTACAATTTTATTTTCTAATAACCCTAGTTCTGCAAATACAGCGGTAATTCGTACCGAAATAACAGGAACAATTACTTACGAGCTTACAGCAATAGGTCATAATGGATGCTCTAATACAGATGAAATAGATGTTGTTGTACAGGATCCAGAGATTACTTATCGAACTCCAGATGGCACTATTCACAATCAAAATGGAGTAATAAGTGCTTGTGAAAATACGACTATCGATGTAGAAGCTCTTTGTGATTTGTGCGAAAGTTCATTTAACGTTTCATGGGGTAATAATGGAGGACCCAATCCATTAAACCCAACACCAACGTCGAATGCAACTAGCAATCCCGTGACTTCAAGTACTATAGTGGTAAGCGGAGGAACCGATACAAGATATTATGCAAATATTTCAGATAGCAAAGGTTGCGTTAATCAAAATAACACTAATTCTTTTCGTTTACGAGGAGTTGAAGCACCAAGTGTCACTTCTATAACTTATGCGAACCCCTTGTGTAGTGGAGATGATTTTAGAATAGAGTTAAGTGGTCCTGCTGCAACTCCTATGGCTGGTTACCGTTATGATTTATATGACGGAGACCCTAGTGCTGGAGGAGTACTAGTTTATAGCTGTTCTGGAAATTGTGACATACAAAATGTAAATACAACAGCCAATACAGTTGACTTGGTTACAAGTGCCATAAGTGGGCAGACGGCTTATCAGCCAGTAGATGGCAAAACGTATTATTTGGTCGCCAAACAATCGGGAGATTGTGAAACTACTGTAATGGGAGCTACCGCTGTTGTTAATGAATCTCCTAATACTCTTGTTGGAACAGGTTCTGTTTTTGATAGAAATCCGAATAATGAATATTGTAACAATCAAACAGGTCGCTTATTTTTAGATTTGAATGGAGGATCTACTTCTTGGAATTTTGCATGGAGTAGAACGAATCAAACACCTGCACCTTCAGGACCTCCTACCAATATTCCTGCTGTTGATATCGCTGGATTTACGGATGGAGGGCAGTCAAGTGGTTCATTTTGGGGATTTTTAAATCCTCCAATAGGAGCTTCTATTATCAATAACCCTCCTATTTCTGGGAATTATACAGTTGATTTTGAGGTAGTTGTTACGAATGGGGGCTGTTCTCAAACCGTACCATTTACTGGTATAGAAATTATTAACTGTGAAGCTCCTGTATTGCAGGCAGAGCTTTTAGATGAATTTGGGGCACCAGTGAGTGGTTTTTCTTTGTCGGATATAGGTACACCAGCATACAATTATGTCTGTGAGGGAGGATCTTTGCGTCTTAGAGCAGAAAAAGGATCGTCTAGCTATTCTGCTATATATTCATGGAATACAGGGGAAAATACCGCTGAGATCATCGTTCCTACATCGCCTTCTAGTCCTGATACTTTTTATCGGTCAGTTTATGTAATGAGAGATCTAGGAGGAGGGGTTTTAGATACAACAGGTTTTTTGGAACATACTTTTGTCGTGTCAAGAGGTAATGTTAACTTTTACCCACAAGGAGATAATAGTAGTACGATTGACACCTCTATATGCGAAACAGAGCAGTTGTTTGCACAAGCTAATTGCCCAACCTGTTTAGGAGATTTATCATATATTTGGGATGTTAGTACAACAAATGATACCGTTCATGCAACAAATGGATCAACTTATCAATTATATGCAACGGGACCTCCTGTAGGAATGCCTCTAGCGAACTTTGATGTAAACCTGACGTTGAAACATGGAGAATTGGGTTCGTGTGAAGAAACTGTAGTACGACAGATTTCTGTTAATGACTTACCAGTGGTAAGTTTAGTTTATACTAGTTCTGCTTATAATGGAGGAAGTTTGCCAAGTCCAGCTTATTTATGTGATGGAGATGTAGCAACTCTTACTGCAAATTGTTTAGGTTGTAACCCTACTTTATCTACTTATACTTGGAATACAGGAGCAACGACACCATCAATTAATATAGCGAGTCAAGGGGGGTATTATGCCCAAATTACTAACGAGGATGGGTGTCGCCAAATAACTCAAGTTGCAGTAGTAGTTGATGCATTAGATGGTTTAAATTCTCCTGTTGTTGCTAATCCTTCTGAGATTTGTGATGGAAATCCTGTTGCTCTAGAAATTGCTCCTTGTGTAGGGTGTTCTTATCAGTGGATTGATCAAACAACAGCAGCTACTATCCCTTCAGGAAGAATTCACTCAACAGTAGATACGGGAGTATACTATGCTGTAGTGACTAACGCTCAAAATTGTACTTATCAAACAGCTCAATTACTAATTAATGAAACAACACCTGCTGTACCTAGTATATGGGGAACAACAGATTCTGTTTGTGCTAACCAAACTGCTAGACTCTGGACAAACTCAGGAACGGGCTTTCGATATCAATGGTATAAAGATGATGGTAGTGGTTTTTATCTAATTAGTGGTGCAACTGATTCTAGCTACACGACGATACCTGGCGAGATAGGTACTTTTAAGGTTGCTGTTATTTATCCTAATGGTTGTATAGAAGAGTCTAACCTCTTTATTATAAACTCTGCTACATTTACGCCTAATATATATAATAATGGTATTAATGAAATTTGTAAAGGTGCTACAGTAGAGCTCTCAACCGATTTATATGCTAACTGGCAATATCAATGGTATCGAGATGGTATCTTAATACAAGATACTTCAGCAACAGGATCAATTTATTATGCTGATTCAGCAGGTTCGTATTATGTAGAGGTAACTAATTATAATTTGTGTGTTGTTCAATCATCAACTATAAATCTAATAAAGACAACATTATCAAAACCTACTGCAACAACAACAACTCCAACAATTTGTCCTGGAGAATTGGGTAAGCTTTCTGTTTCTCTTTGTACAGGATGTAGGTACGAGTGGTTTAATACTACCCCAACTTCTTTAGCTCCTAGCTCTGTATTAGGTTTTAACTATAATAGTGTGACAGCATCAGGAGACTATTATGCTGTTGTATCCAAAGGAATTTGTTCTGAGACTTCGGATACCGTTAACATTACTGTAAATCCAGTATTTACCCCTGCAATAACCTCTTCTTCTAATGTTGTTTGTGATGGGAGAAATGCTCTATTAGTAACTCCAGGATGCACAGGTTGTTCTTATAGTTGGCTTAAAGATGGAGCACCTGTGTTGGGAGCATTAAATGACACATTCCATAACATTACTAGTATTATTGATACAGGAGATTATCAGATAGCTGTTGACTATCCAAATGGTTGTAGTGATACCTCAATTACCTTAACAGTTAGTAATGGATCTTATAATATAGATTTAGTCATAGATACTTCAAATAATAGACCTTTAGATTCTGTTATTTGTAATGGGGTAGGAGAAGTATTAACTGCTTCTACTTCAATTACTCGTACAGGAACTTATTTTTATACGTTGTATTTAGATAATACTCCCGTAACCAATTATTCCAATGTGACATTTTCTAGTTTCCCTGGAGATTCTGCTGGAATTTATACTGTACAAGCGATAGACCCATTAGGATGTAGGGCTTTATCTAATTTACTGCCTTTAAGAAAAGTAGATGTTGTACCAATATTAACTTCACGTGCAACTGCAGATCCTAACTCTGTGACTGCAAGTGCGATTTGCACAGATAGTGGAACAGTGCATTTAGATGTTTCGAATTGCACAGGTTGTGATTTTTTATGGGTACGTAGTTCTAATTTAGTAAGTGATACAATTACTTCTATAGATACTTTATTAATTGAAAATTTTGAAACAGGTACACTAGCAACAGGATGGACTCGTCTTCCTACTACAGTAAGCCTAACTACAGGAGGTTGGGTAATCGACTCTTCTCATTATTTGTCATCAACAGGATTTCCCATTCCATCAACAGGTCGTTCTATTATAGCTGCTTCGAATGATGATACTTGTAGTTGTAACATGATTGAAGATCGGATTATTACAGATGGAATTGATTTATCCATAACTTCTGTTTCCCTATTAGAAGAAGCTCGTCTTGCATATGATGGATATTATATAGGAACATCCGTTGCAACTGTAGATGTTAGTACAACAAGTGCTACAGGTCCTTGGACTACTATATCAACAGTAAATAGTAACCCAGAATGGCAAACAAGATATGTAGATTTAACAAATTATATTGATAGTGGAACAATTTGGTTATCCTTCCATCACAGCGATACAGGAGTCAATGTTATTGGTCCTAATGCAAAAGGATTTGCTATTGACAATGTATTGATAACTAGACATAAGAGGACAACCTATATTACTTCTGAAGGAACAGCTGGTACAGGAGGTTATACAGTTACAGCAACTAATGATGGATGTTCTGCTATATCAAACTTAGTTACCATTGCTGATTTAACAATTATTGCTAATCCACTGAATTCAGAAGCCAACACAACAGATACAAGTATTTGTAATGGGCAATCTGTTACTTTAGAGCATGCAGCATCCATGGGCAATCCTTCGACACACTGTTCGGGATGTTCTTTCAGATGGTTGCGTACATTAAATCCGATTAATGGGGCAAGTAATTATCAATATGTAACTAGTACACCAGGGACTTACAATTTAGAAGTAACGACTTCGGATGGTTGTGTAGATACCTCATCTGTGATCAGTATTCGTCAAGTAGATCCACCATCAGGGTTGACCTTGGATTTTGATAGCTTAGTATATGTAAGCCCCACTGTTCAAGCGACAGGAACACCGTTAGCCTCTAATGGTGATTCTATAGATATGAATAACTGGATTTTCCCTGCTTATGCAAGACATGATTTGGCAAATACCAATTTCTCAAGTTATTTTAGAAGTGCTCCATTTAACGGTGCACTGGCTGCAAATGCAGGATTGCAAGGCACGGATAGTATTAACTTTCACCCAGCAGATAGTTTGTCTGGTTATCATTTAATTACCTATTATTATGATACCTTGGGATGTGTCTTTACGGTAAGCGATGTTTTAGAGGTATTACCACCCGCAGCTATTTCTGTAACCAATCTTAACCCATCCTCAGTAGCTTATGAAGCCTGTGTAGGAGATGATTTGGTAATCAATGCCGTAAATTTAGATTTTGCTATCGATCAAGTATTCGCTTTTGATGCAGATGATAATTATCAATTAATCGGTGCGAATTCAATTACCAGTACCTCTGATACTTTTGGCACTAATGTCCGTTGGAATACAAATATTAATTTAACGGTACCTGGAAATGCCTATGCTTCTTATTTAATGTTAATAGGAGATAACTTAGTAACAGGAAGAAGGGATACATTATTTACTTCATATGTTCTGATTCATAATACTGATTTGAGCTTTACAGGGTTGCCAAATATGTTGTGCTCTAATGGAGAGGGGATTACATTATTTGGTAGTCCAACAGGAGGCTCTTTCTCAGCTAGAGATATCTCAACAGGAGCATTAATTCCAGGAGCTTTTGTTGGTGATACATTGTACCCGCAACAATTTAATCAAAGTGCCTATGTGGATGGCAATCAATATGTTGATATCTATTATAGCTATACAGAAACGTATACGAATGGTAATTTATGTCCAGATAACGATACTGTTTCCAAACGAAAAGAGGTAAAAGATGTGCGCTTGACAGACGTTCAGTTTAATACTATTTCGGTTTCTCAGACAAGAGAATTGTTAACCAACTTAGTATATCAAACAACGCCTTATGCTGCTCGTCCGAACAAACAACCTCTGTATGTAAGTACGTTTAGTGGTAGTTTTACAAATCCTGCTGGGCGTCCAACAGAGTTTTTGCCTGCCAATGCAGGAGTTGGAACACATGCATTAACTTATAGTATCAAAAGTGGTGATTGTATCAATTCGGTAGAAGATAGTATAACGGTAGTGGCTGCACCAACGCCAATACCAATGCCAGATACAATTTGTCGCAATTATGGTACAACTCCTTTTGCTAGAGAAATAGCGAGATTCCCATATAGTCCACCATCGGTATCTTATCCACCCAATACAGCAGTTGCTTCTTATACAGACGAATTAAATATAATTAATGTAACGGGAGCAGGAGTAACAGCTGTTAGTACGGTTCCTGGAAATGAAAGTTATACTTATGACCCTACACTTGTAAGTGGTAATTATGATACATTAATCATTGAATATGGGTTTTACAGAGATGAAGATACATTAGATGTTTATGGAAGTGGAAATCCTGTTGACTTTGATACATTAGAATATGTAGTGGCAAGAATTGTTAAGCCTATATACATTGAGGATTTGACACCTGTAAATATTATAGATACAATTGTTTCTCCTTTCTATTGTCAAGAAAATATCTTGCATCTATTAGCAGGAAACCCTTCTAACAATTCATTTGGAGGCGGAATATTTATGCTATATGGAGGAACGAATCAATATCAATTTGGAGACACATTATTTAATAGTGTTATTAACCCTTATGATGTTAACCACCTAGAAAATGCCATTACTACCTATGATTTAGTTTATATCTTGGATGGTGTAGTATGTAATAATTCTGATACCATGAGTATTACAATTAACAGAGGGTTAAATCCAACATTTGCTACTGCAAATGGATTAGATGAGTTCTGTGATACAGATCCTAATGTCCAAATAATACACAACGTATCGTCTCCTGATACAGCTATATGGACCATTGGAGGAGTACCGCAACCTTCATATGTATTTGGTCCAGATCCATTAGATCCAGGGCTTCACGTAGTAGAATTGCAACAACTATCAACTTATATTCAAGGAAATGATACCTTTGTCTGTTCTGCATCAGCTATTGATACATTTACAATTCATGCATTACCTGCATTGACGATGTTACCGCCTTTAGAGACTCAATACTGTGCAAATGATACAGTAGTAGATTTAACAGTATCTCCAACGCCAAGTTGTAACGTTTATGGAGCTTCTGGGCATATAGTTTTAGATGAGAAATTTAATTCAGGTATTCCGCCAAGTTGGAATTCAACCTATAGTTTTGGGGGTAAAAACTGGACAGGAGCTACGTCATTGCCACAGGGTGGTACAGGAGGAGCTGCATTTATTGATACTAGTCATGTGTTAACAGATTCTTGGTTGATAACAAAATCATTGAATCTAGTTGCAGGGCATCGATATAGATTGACATATATGGTTCGTGCAGGTGAGCTTGACTCCACTTGTTCTGGTTTCTGTGATGCAGCTTTGGTTGTTGCTATGGGACCAGCAGCAAACCCTGCTAATATGGGGGCACAGTTAGATTTACAACTTGCTATTAGTGAGGATCGGACTTATGTTCGTTATGTTGTTGATCATTATCACGATCCCCTTCTTGGTTTTACTACAGGAACTTATCATTTAGGTTTCCGAAGTGCTACTCCAGCTTATGGACGCTCTTTAAGACTAGATAACGTTAGAATGAGAGACATGACTATTGCGGACTGTTCTCTTACTGGAATTGGGTATATGGATGGACCGGGTGTACACCACGTAACAGATTCTTCTTATCAATTTAATCCTCTAGCAGTTCCGACAGGAAATGTAGAAGTGAAATATGTTTATACCGATGTTAGAGGTTGTCAAGATAGTTTAGTTTATCCAATTACAGTAGATACAGCACCAATTGTTAGCTTTACCGATTTGCCGCCAACATATTGCGAAAATGAGCCAACTTTATTGTTAACAGGTACACCTCTAGGAGGGCAATTTACTAGTACGATGGGGACGAACTTGGTACCAGTAGGTTTAGCAGTATTAGATACAGCCAACTTCCCTGTAAATTACCAAACAAATACAACAGGCAACGATATTGTTACCTACCGTTTTGAAGATAACAATGGTTGCGTGGAAATTGTACATGATACGATAGACATTGTACCATTGTTGGATAGTGTGTATATTGCTAATTCTTTAGATCCATTTGGAAATGGCCATTGTGTGGATGCAGATTCAACAATATTAGATGTGAACTTATTCTCTGGAACATTAATTACGAATGGTACATTCTATGGTGCAGGAGTTCGGAATGGAACAGCTGGTGCAGGTGGTGCAATTTTCTATCCTGATTCAGCAGAAATAGATATGGGGCATACAGGTGATGTGACAGTAGAATACATCTACAATACAACGACAGGTTGTGCAGATACAACTAGATTTACAACTAGAGTACATGCTTTACCAGATTTAACTTTTATGAATCTGCCAGATAGTCTTTGTCTCAACGCAGATTCGTTCCAAGTAGTTGCTATCAATCATGTTGTGACTGGAGCGATGGGACAAATAATGTATGCGGATACCTTGATTAATGAAGGAACATATATAGCAAGAGATACTAGTGGTAATAATTTACCAAACTTCATACAACTATTTGATACTTTGTATCCTTATACAGCAGATGGATACAGCCAAGTAAATGTTACTTATTCCTACACAGCTCCTAGTTCATTGGGATTATGTTCTAGTACAATATATGATAGTGTAAGGATAGATACGGTGCCTATTGTGTACTTTGAAGATTTGAGACCTTATTATTGTGAAAATGAGCCTCAAAGTATTTTCTTAGCATTCCCTGCATTTAGTGTGGGTTCAGGATATTTATCAATTGATTCGACACGAATTGATAGCAGCTTCTTCTGGATTGATCCAAGCACAATGGTAGGCCCAGGACAAACAACCGCTGTTTACCCTGTTTATTATACATTTACAGATACAAGGGGGTGTAGAGGCGAAGGCTATGATACCTTTGAAGTAAGACCTTATCCAAGAATCGTGTTTGATCCTATGGCGCAAGATACATTCTGTCGTCAAGTAGGGCGTTATGATTTAAGACAACTAGTCGTCGCTCCTACAGGAGGATACTTTACAGATAATTTAGCATTGACAAGTATTCAAGACAGTTTCTTTTTGAATTTGAATGCTTTGGCTGGCCCTAGATTGGTTACTTATCATTATGTAGATCCAGCAACACAATGCGAAAATCAAGATTCTATTTGGCTCTATTTGTTTAATGCCCCTGAGATTGACTTTACTGTCTATGGAGGGTGTGCTCAAATGGATATTACGTTTGATCCAGTTACTAATAATTTGGTAAATGGAATTGACTCGATTACTAGTATTTGGTGGGATTTTGAAGGAAATGGAATGATCACAAACTCTCCTTTGGATACTTCGGCAATAACAATGCCCGATATGCTATATCAATATACGGCAAGCGGCACTTACAACGTAACTTTGAATGTTCAAAATCAAGGTAGTTGTCCTGCAAGTCTTACTAAACCGTTGATAATATCTCCTTATCACGACTTAGCTTCTGATTATTTTGAAGATTTCAACAGTGGTGCTGGGGACTGGTATGATGATCAACCGATAGATGTAACTCCAAGCAATGTTTGGACTCATGAGAATAGTTTGACAGGCAATCATATTAGTAATTCCAATGGATTTTGGGTAACAATGGCCGCAGGTCCTCTTTATGAGGTCAACCAATCGGCTTGGGTTTATAGTCCCTGTTTTGACTTTACCAATTCAAGACGACCGATGATTGCATTGGATTTATGGAGAGATGCATCTCCTAGAATTGATGGTGCTGTGCTAGAGTTTTATAACAACACTAGCAACCAATGGGAGTTAGTTGGGGATGTTGGAGAAGGAATTAATTGGTATCAATATGACTTTGTTTTGAGTCAACCAGGTAACCAATTGAATATGATTAATCCCAAAGGATGGTCGGGACGTAGTAATGGTCCAGAAAGTGCACGTTTGCGTTTGGATCAATTTAAAGGACAGAGAGATGTTCGCTTCCGTATCGCCTTTGCATCGGCTTTACAATCTGTAATTGATTCTTTATCAGGTAATGATTATGAAGGTGTTGCGTTTGATAATGTATGGATTGGAGAGCGAACTAGAAATGTATTGGTAGAACATTTTGATCATGTTAATTATGTGAATAGTAATAGCATTCCTTCTTCTGTTATCAATCAATCTGTTTACAATAAGATCTTTAACTCTTGGAATGGTTTAGATGTTATTTTGATTCAGTATCAAACAGAAGATTTAAGCTTGACCGCTGATCCATTGTATTTAGATAATGAGCCTGATTTGAGCTCACGTCAGTATCAATATTCTGCTCAGCCTAATAATATTTTTATAGATGGACAAACGGTGGGAGATGGCTTGTCAGAATCATTAAGCCAGTGGCATCTAGATCATGATATGTTGCAGTTCCCTGATTTTGATATTCAAATTACGACTCCTGTTAGTATTGTTAATGGCGTATTGACTGCTGAGGCAACTGTGGAAGCATTAACAGCAAAAGATTCTAGTATTATTTATACAACACGAGTAGCTGTTATTCAAGATAGCTTTACCTATGTTGGAAACTCGCATATACTTAGTGCCTTCCGTAAAATGTTACCCAATAATGCTGGTATCAGAAAAACAAATGGTTGGCAGCAAGGGGAACAACAGCTAATTAATGAGCCTTTGACGCTCTCAACATTAGGACAACGAGTGCCTGTTGATGAAACACAGTTAGAAGTTATTGTTTTTGTACAAAATGCCAATGATAATTCAAGAGAGGTGTATCAAGCTTCTACAACACAGGATTTGAATAGGTATACTGGAACAATAAAAGTAGAAGATGACGAGGCAACAGAAATCTTTAGCTTAAATGTTTATCCAAACCCATCTAGCAATTTATTTAATGTCTCATTTGATAAAGCGTTAGAAGGGGAGTATAATTGGCGATTGGTTGATGTTACAGGACGTGTTCTCCAAACAGGACAAACGGCTAAAGGAACAGAACAATTTACAATTAATGCAGAGCGATTAGTTGATGGTGCTTACTTCTTTATTATTAACAGTGATGATAATAGAGCATACGCACAACGAAAATTAATTGTTATTAAATAATATAGCAGAAGATACCGTTTAGGTAAGAGGAGCTAGGCTGATATTTTAGTCTAGCTCTTTTTTTTTGCGTTTTACAAGATTTGTCTAAGAAATGCTCCGATTAGAAGTAAGTGCTTCTTAGCTAGATTTTGAGATTTGTCTAAAATGAATTAAAACCAACAGAAGAATATAGAGGCAAGCACTAATCGTAATCAAACCAGAGATTTGATATTGGTAAATTAAGAAGGTAACGATTAAGTTCGTGGCACCTGCCAATAAAACTAGAGGTAGTGCTAACTTTTTAAAGTGATGAGCACCAAAAGCCACCCACACAATCAAAAACGGAACTAACATAAATAAAATACGGTCGTAGAGGTAAGGCCAAAAGAAGGGAAGCAAAAACCATCCTGTAACAAAGGTTAGGAATAATGCAGCGTAAATTTGCGTCCATTGGCGAAAAGCAATGTTTTTAAACAAACCAACTAAAAAAAGAAACCAATATAAATCTATTGTATGGTAACTTTGGGCAATAAAACTTTTCCAATAAAAGGCTGGTGGATCACTATGACCAAACTTAATCCAGTCCCAAATGGATATTCCCCAAATACTGTCAATTAGGTAGTTTCCAATTAAAAATGTGCCTAAAAAAAAACTTCCAAGGACAGCATAGATTGTTATTTTTATTTTAGGAGTATGATGAGGGTGGAGGAGGATCAAAAAGAAAGTAAACATGCCTGTAATAATAATAGATTCTTTGATAAAAAATCCGATTCCCATAAATCCCCCCAAGAAAGCGATATGTCTCCAAGAGAGTTTGGGAGAACAGAAACATTTTAGGCTCCACAAAACACCCCAAAGCATCCAAAACCAGCCTAATCCATCGGTAAGAATAGCTAATCCGTAGACTGCCATAGGTTGGCATAGAGTATAAGCAAGCATTGCCAAGTAAGCCAAATAGTCTTTAGAGGTAACAAAAAAAACTATTTTATACAATACAAAAGCACTCAACCAGTAGGCTAGAAGCTGCTGAATGAAAAAGCCATATTGGATGGGGATTTCAAAGAAATAGTATAGACAAGTTGGAATGAATAAGCTAAGTGGTTTGCTCAATCGAAATAAACGATCGGGCTGAGAGGACTCCCCAAGTAATAATTCAACTGCATTAATAAAACTTGGAGAATCTGTCTGAAAAAACATAAAATAAAACAAGCATATCGAAAAGACACTTGTTCCTAATAATGTAAAAATTAGCTGCGTTTTTGATATGGTAGCCTTAGACAAAGGTTTTAGTTTAGCAAGCTCTTGAATTGAGGATAACCTCCTTCGTCAACTTCTCCACTACAAGATAAAGAATCCTTTACATCATTAAAAAGATGAGAGGCATAATCGTTTGAAGACTGAGTGCGAGGAAATAATTGATACCAGTTAAGATTACTATTTCGGTTGTGAATAAACCAATCAGAGTAAGTTTGTACATCGTACCCCAGTTCACAAATCGCCTTTTCTGCTTCATCATCCAACAACTCAACAATACTCGTTTGATACGGTTCGTTTTCTAAAACATCCAAAATAGAACAAATATCAGCCCCTGACCCTGCATTAATTTTACCTCCTAAAGCTAAATCTAGTAAAAAGTTAGTAGAAAAACGTGCTTCTAATTTTTCGATATCATAACGATTCTTAGAACAAGCCATTAGATGTGCTAAAACAGGCGCAAATTGAGCTTCATAATTAATGTTTTTCAAAAAATCCTTGTACAAGTAAATATATCCTCCAGGAACCACAAAAGCACCAGTATAACCCGCCTTGTGAATCACACGAACCGTTGGAGTCGCAGAGGGGGAGAGAGCGTTGGATTGATTGGCACCTACTGTCAAAAAACCACTAGATCCATTGATAGATTGACTAATTTGATAAATATAATTATAAATAGCTGGATGAGACTGTTGATTGAGCAGGGAGAGGTCAGAGGAGGTGTCAATGTGAGTTAACAAAGCCCGATCGATGGCACGTCCAATATTGGCGTCGTCTTCAGAAGTAATGATATGTTTGGCTTCGACAGCTTCCTTTTCGCAACTAATTGTTAATAGGACAATAAAAAATGCAATTGTAGCAAAATAGAAATTACGCGTAAAAAAAAAGTTCATACTTATAAATTAAGTCTGTTGTATTCAACAATAGTTCGTTGAAAAACTTTATTTGATTGATAATCAATAAATTGAAGATTTATTGCGTTTTGTGTTAAGGTTTTGATTATCAAATTAATATAAATGTGTTTTTTTGTCTTTTTGGTAACTGAGCTTGCGATCTCACGAGCGTAGCGAGCTAAAAAAGTAAAAAATCAACGAACTACTAATTCAAGGTCTTTTTCATTAAAAAACGACAATCAAAAAACTAATCTACAGCCTACTGATTGTATACAGAATCTTTAAAAACAATTAGAATAATTGGGAGTTTATCTCTATCATTGTGTTATCATTTGGGGTAGTTTTGGGCAAATATACTATTTTATTGATATAGTGCAAATGCTTCAATAAATATACCACCTAACAACTATTTTACATTAATTACTGTTTTAGGTGTGTACTTTAACATTTTTGCAAGTCTTGATTCTAAATTAAACAATGGAAAATTCTCAGGAATTTATACAAATTTTTGGTGCCAAAGAGCACAATCTTCAAAACATAGATTTACGAATTCCACGCAACCAAATGGTTGTTATTACGGGGGTAAGTGGTAGCGGCAAATCTTCTCTAGCATTTGATACCATCTATGCAGAGGGGCAGCGGCGTTATATGGAAACTTTCTCTGCTTATGCCAGACAGTTTATTGGGGATATGGAACGACCTGATGTAGAAAAAATTACTGGACTGAGCCCTGTCATTGCAATTGAACAAAAAACAACAAGTAAAAATCCTCGATCAACAGTAGGAACTGTCACTGAAATTTATGATTTCTTGCGTTTGTTGTTTGCCCGTGCTGGAGAAGCTTATTCTTACAACACAGGCCAGAAAATGGTTCGTTATACAGAAGAGGAAATCCAAAATCATATTTTTGAAAACTTTGAGGGCAAAAAAGGAATGATCTTAGCTCCTTTGGTGCGTGCTAGAAAAGGACATTATCGAGAGCTTTTTGATCAAATGCGTAAGCAGGGCTTTTCAAAAATGCGTATTGATGGATTTATAATTGACCTTTCGCCAGGAATGCAAGTAGATCGCTATAAGGTTCATGATATTGAACTGGTTGTAGATCGTGTCGTAGTAGAAGAATCGAGGCGGGATCGTTTTGGGGCATCTATGCAAACGGCTTTGCGTTTGGGCAATGGGTTTATGATGTTCATGGATTATGAGACGGAGGAAGTGTTTCAATACAGCAAGCACTTGATGTGTGCCGAAACAGGACTTTCTTATGAAGAACCTTCACCCAATAGTTTTTCCTTTAATTCTCCTTATGGTGCTTGTCCCAATTGTAAGGGTTTGGGCTCTGTTCATGAAGTAGAGTACAAGCGCATTATACCAGACGATAGCAAAACAATCAATCAAATTGGTATATTGCCTTTGGGAGAAGTTCGAAATAATATGACGTTTAAGCAATTGCGTGCAATTGCCAAAAAATACGATTTTACATTTTCAACTCCTATCTCGGAATTATCAGAAGAAGCCTTGCATGTTATTTTGTATGGTGGAGATAATACATTTGAGGCTCGAAAGTTTGGAAAGGAAGAGTTTTCGCACAATTTAGCAAAAGAGGGGTTGATTCAGATGTTGAAACGTTATTACAAAGAATCTACATCTGAAAAGATTCGCCGTTGGGCAGAAGAATTTATGGTGGTAGCGCCTTGTTCGGAATGTGATGGAACGCGTTTAAAAAAACAAGCCTTGTTCTTTAAGGTTGCCGAAAAAAATATTTCAGAGTTAGCACAAATGGACATCCAAAATTTATACGATTGGGTGGGCTCTATAGGTGATCAACTCTCTACTCGTCAAATGGCGATTGCTAAAGATATTTTGAAAGAATTGCGCTTGCGTTTAGGCTTCTTACTAGATGTTGGGCTAGATTATTTGAGCTTAAACCGTCCTGCTAGAACGTTATCAGGAGGAGAGTCTCAACGGATTCGATTGGCAACGCAAATTGGGTCTCAATTAACAGGGATTACATATATCTTAGATGAGCCTAGTATTGGGTTGCATCAGCGTGATAATGAACAGCTAATTAAAGCATTGAGAGACTTGACGGATATAGGGAATACGGTCTTAGTGGTAGAGCACGACAAAGACATTATGATGGCAGCTGATTATTTGATTGATTTAGGACCTCTTGCAGGAAAATTAGGAGGAGAGGTAGTGGCAGCTGGAAAACCAGAAGAGTTTTTAACTAAAAGTAGTATTACAGCTACTTATTTGAATAATACAGAAAAGATAGAAGTTCCCAAAGAGCGTCGCAAGGGGACAGGAGACGAGATTGTTTTGAAAGGGGCGACAGGAAATAACTTAAAGTCTGTTGATTTAACCATACCTCTAGGAAAATTTGTTTGTATTACAGGGGTTTCAGGTAGTGGTAAATCGACTTTAGTGAACGAAACTTTGTATCCTATTCTGAGGCAACATTTTTACAATAGCTTGAAAAAGCCAATGCCTTATGAACAAATAACAGGAATCGAGCACGTCGATAAAGTGATAGAAATTGACCAAGCGCCAATTGGTCGTACCCCTCGTTCTAATCCTGCGACATACATTGGTGTTTTTGATAATATTAGAAAGTTATTTTCTAGCACGCCAGAGTCTAAAATTAGAGGTTACAAGCCTGGTCGATTCTCCTTTAATGTAAAAGGAGGGCGTTGTGAGGTTTGTGGTGGTTCTGGCAAACGTGTGATTGAAATGCAGTTTTTGCCAAATGTAGAGGTAGAGTGTGAGAACTGTAGTGGTAAGCGTTACAATAGAGAAACTTTAGAAATTTTATACGCAGGACAGTCAATTAATGATATCTTGGATATGACGGTTGATGAAGCAACTGATTTCTTTGTAAAAGTTCCTCGAATTCATCAATATATTAGCACGTTGCAAATGGTCGGCTTGGGATACATCACCTTGGGGCAGTCTGCTACAACGCTTTCAGGAGGTGAAGCGCAACGTATAAAGTTGGCGAAAGAGTTGGCCAAAAAAGATACAGGAAATACCTTGTATATCTTGGATGAACCTACTACTGGATTGCACTTTTCTGATATTAAATTACTACTTGGTGTATTGGATGAGTTGGTCGATAGAGGAAATACCATTGTTGTAATTGAGCATAATATGGACGTTATCAAAATGGCAGACTATATTATTGATATTGGACCAGAAGGAGGGAAACGAGGTGGAACGGTGGTGGTTGAAGGAACTCCTGAGGTTGTTGCGGCTCATCCAACTAGCCACACAGGGCGATTTCTTAAATTAGAACTATAAGAATTAAGACATTTATCTTATTCGTGGACAAAAACTCTTTCTAAGGTTGTACTTAGGAAGAGTTTTTATTTTTTGAGTACTTAAGGATTTAATTGCTCTTTGGAGAAAATTTAAAGTGTTAAAAAAAAATACAGAAGGAGGTCCCTAAGAGCTATTTAAAAGCTTATAATATTTTGGAAATTAGATTTTTGCACCTTATAAAACGTTGAGGTTTAATTTAATAGTTAAATTTTTTGGCTGTTGATTTTAACAGAAAATATTCTTAAAGCGTCATTCTATTATCCTATTTTGGGACAAATAGTGCAAAGACTTGAATCACTAAAGTGCATCTAGATTCAATTTCTTTCGCTATGACAACAATCATATTTTTTAAATTCCAAAAAAGTTTAACAGAATGAAAAATGCAGATCCAATTCCGCAGAAAATGCAGGGATTGCTCTTCGGAGTATTCCTATTTGTTTTAATTCCAGGACTTTCAATTTATTATTTTGCTACAGGACAAGCCGAGGTAACTTGGTTTTGGGTAGGTGTCGGCTTAGTTTGCTGGTACTTGCAGATGGTAGGAGTATTAATTGGATACCACCGTTACTTTTCGCACAAATCCTTTGAGACAGGACCCGTTATGCGCTTTGTACTTGGTTTTCTAGGGTGTATTAGTGGTCAAAAAGGGCCTATTTTTTGGGCTTGTCATCATCGTTTTCATCACAATAGTTGTGAAGAAGATCATGATGTTCATTCCCCTTATACCTATGGTAATTTAAAAGGCTTTAATCTTGTAAAAGGCTTTTTATGGTCTCATTTTTTACATTTAGTAGAAAATGGTCCTATGCCAGTAGAAGATAAGTGGGTAAGAGATTTACTCAAACAACCTGAGGTTGTCTTTTTAGAAAAACAAGCAACGCTTATTTACTATTTGTTTGGTTTAGCAACTTACCTTTTAGGAGGTATAAATGGGTTAGTTTGGGGCTTTTTCTTGCCTTCTTTCCTTTCATGGAACTGTGTTATGTTGGTCAATTCAGCCGTACATATTTGGGGCGCACGTCCATATATTTCTAAATTGGCACCTAATTGTAATGCTAGAAATATTTGGTGGTTATCGATCCCTATGTTAGGCGATAACTGGCACAACAATCACCATGCTGATATGAACAGTGCTAGAGCTGGCTTTTACTGGTGGCAGTTGGATTTGAACTATTGTCTTATTTGGTGTATGAGCAAAGTTGGATTGGTTTGGAATGTCAGACAGCCCGATTGGAAAAACTTAAAAGACATGGAAAATCAAGATAAAGATTCCGAAAAAGCATTTTTAGTAGAGTTAGATAAAAAAGAGAAAGGCAAAAAAGAGCAAGAACCAAGTTTGGTTAATTAACGAGTAGTTGAAACAACTTGATGTTGCAAACCACATTTTTTTTGCAAAAAAAACAAAAACGCTTTGCCGATTCAATTTTTGGCAAAGCGTTTTTCATTCAGGTTAAACGAGTAAAAATAGCAAATTACGATCTATTTTAATAAGACTCGATAATCATTGGCACGAGTACCATCTAGTTTAACCATGATACCATATACTTTGCGTTTGGTGTTAAAATCAGCTACTTTGAAGAGATTAATAATTTCATCTTTTTTTGCATCTGAAAATATTTGAACCCACATCGAGTTGGGATTAGATTGATTGGCTGCATCAATAGTTTCCAATGCTTTTAAGACCGCTGTAAGTCCTTTCTCGGTTTGATCTTCTTGAGCAATTCTATCCAAACCTAGCATATAATATTGATACATAGCACGACGCATATCTTGCATACGAGGGCTTAGTAAGTTTTCGATAATCCAATAGCGACTTCTATTCACAATTCCACCACTTCCAGCTGTCCAGCCATCAGCGGTACCTCGTGGAACGGCATTTAGTATATCTTGTGCTTTTTGTAAGTGATCTTCTCCACCCAATTCAGAAAATGAATCGTAGTCCATGCCTAAAATTACATAAGCATAAAACGCTAGGGTAGAAGTAAGGTTAGAGGTAAACGTATTTTCAGAAAAATCTAATCGTTCGTATTCCCCATAAGTGAATTTAAATTGTTTGTCTAAGTTTTGAAACAAAACAGAGTTGTAGCCACTATTATAAACAGGACGACTGGCTTGAATTGTCATTTGCCCTTCAAAATCTGTTTGAGAAAGCTCTTTGTCAATTGTAATAACAATATTTAATTCAATGCGTTCTTCGGGTTCAAAGTTATCTTCTACCCAATTTCGTGTATTCATGAATTCTTCAATGGCTGTTTCTAAATTTCTAAAAATTTTAGGATCTACCGATTGAATTTTAGGTGTATTAATCGTCACCTGAGTATTAAAGTCTTGAGCAGTAGCGGAAAAACTTAGGCAAGTTGCCAAGAACAAACCACTTAATTTTTGTATTAATCTCATTTATTTTTAATTGTATGTTATGATCTTACCAAATCAACTTTATTATAACAATAATCCGACAAAATAGAAAGCAACCGCTTGCAGAACTTGTCAGAGAGTCAAGACTAGAATAGTTGCCTGCTTACTTGGGATGTTTACTATAAAGAACGCAAAAAGTTATAGGGAATTGAGTCTACTTTGTGTATTTAACAAGATTTTTAGTCTTTATCTAATAATTGAATCACTTTTTGGGTAATATCAGCAGCAACTTCTAGCTTTGTTTTTAGACTTTGGTGTGCAATACTACCATCTTGCCCCAAAAAAGTCACCTTATTGGTATCATGTCCAAATCCTGCTCCTTTATCAGATAGGTCGTTTAAAACAATAAAGTCAAAATTCTTTTTGGTTAGTTTGCGTTGAGCATTTTCAACAGCATTATTGGTTTCTAAAGCAAATCCAACCATAATTTGATGGGCTTGTTTTTGTTGCCCTAGTGTTGCTGCAATATCTGTCGTTCTTTTGAGTTCAATATTTAAGTCTCCTTCCTTTTTCTTTAATTTATGATCTGCTTTTGTTTTGGGCGTATAATCCGCTACTGCCGCTGCAAGAATAGTTACATCGGCAGTTGGAAAGTAAGTAGCGGCGGCTTGGTACATTTCTTCAGCAGACCGCACAGGAATTCGCTCTACAGCGGGATGATTGGGAAGAATTGATGTGGCACCACTAACAAGAATCACACGAGCACCTTGCTGCGCCATTTTGTCTGCAATTGCTGTACCCATTTTTCCTGTAGAATGATTGGTAATGAATCGTACAGGATCAATTGCCTCTTGAGTAGGACCTGATGTAATTAAAACTACTTTACCTGCTAAAGTATTTGTAGTATCTCGTTGAACGAAAAAGCTTTCTAAGTGGGAGAGAATTGCTTCAGGTTCTGACATTCTTCCTTTTCCAACCAAGCCACTAGCCAACTCTCCATCTTCAACAGGCAATAAGTGATGCCCAAAGTTGAGCAATTTTTGTACATTATGCTGAGTTGCAGGATGCACCCACATATCTAAATCCATCGCTGGAGCAATAAAAACAGGGCAACGACTAGATAAATAAGCAGCCAACAGCATATTATCGCAAAGTCCGTTGGCCATTTTTGCTAAGGTGTTAGCCGTTGCTGGAGCAATCAGCATGGCATCCGCCCATAGTCCTAGTTCTACGTGATTGTTCCATGCCTCGTCAGAGCTGACATCGCTATACACGGGATTTTTGGAAAGTGTAGAAAGAGTTAATGGAGTAATAAAGCCTTGTGCAGCAGGTGTCATGATAACTTTAACTTCTGCTTTTGCTTTGACCAACAAACGAACCAAGGTGGCAATTTTGTAAGCAGCAATACTACCTGAAACAGCGACTAAAATTTTTTTTCCTAAGAGCATTATTTGATGTTAATATCCAAATTAAACAAAAAAATCCTGACAACTAACAGGTAATTATCAGGACTATATCTTACAATAAACAAACTGTTTACTATTCTTCTGTATTTTTAACTTCCTTAAATCTATGGTAAACCTTGCCATCAAAAAACTCGTGGAGAGCAATGATACTAGGGTTTGGTAAACGCTCATAGAATTTAGAAATTTCGATTTGCTCTTTGTTTTCGTGAATCTCTTCTAAAGTATCCGTAGTAGAAGCAAATTCATCTAATTTTGCATGCAACTCTTTTTTCAAATCAACACCAATTTGGTCCGCACGACGCGCAATGATATTTAGAGATTGATAGATGTTACCACCACCAAGCGCTGAAATTTCATCTGAATTACGAGCAACAATATAAGGATTGATGCCTTGTGCTTTTTGTTTGATTTCGTTATTTCTGTTAATGTTCATTGCGTATTTTTTTGATTTTGTTATTGGCAGTTTCGTAAATGGTATCTACTTCTTTTATGTATTCGCTCTCACTATGTCTTTTCTTAAAATCGACACAAGCTTTCATTGTTTCTTCGTAACGTTCTATTTGTTTTGAAAGAACAGATTGTTGCGCATATTTCAAAGATGAACGAATAACCATATAACGGATGTATTCTCCTTCTTTAGTATCTGGGTAATCAATTAATAAGTTTTTAAACGTATACGTAGCCGCTTTATAGTGTTTGCGTTTGTAGTACCCTTTGGCACTATCCAAAGCTTTTAATTCTAGTTTGGCTCTTAATAAGTCAATTCGCTCATTGGAGGCAGATACCTTATCGCTATTGGGATAGGTGTTGACAAATACTTGCAAACCTTCTATGGCACTTTCTGTATCTTCTTGTGTTAACCTAAAATTAGGAGACAATTTGTAATAAGAATCTGCACTCATGAATAAGGCTTCTTCAGCATATTCTCCATTGGGAAATGTTGTCGAAAATTGTTTGAAGTAGTAAGAAGCAAAAGAATAGTTTTTTAAGTGATAATGCGTATAAGCATAATAAAAATAAACTTTCTCTGCTTTATCTGTCAATCGAACAATTCCAATCAAATCCTCTAATAGATATTGAGCTTTTAACCATTCTTCGGCTTCATAAAACTCAAAAGCCTTTGTTAGCTTTAAATCATTGTCGCTAGATAAACGCAACTTTTCGTAACTACTTTTGCAACTTGAAAAAAGAAGCATTAGTACGAGTAAACCATTAATTAATATTCCTTTCTGTTTTAGCATAGCTGCAAATGTACGGTTTTTATACGGTTTTTGAATGAAAATTGCCAGTTTTTTAACAAAAATCTGATTTTTTTTGAGCAATTACTTACCTAGATTAAGTGATTGCTCAACTTTAAATGTAACACTAGTGCGCTTGAAGGTTGTATTAGGTTGATAATTAGTAGTCTACTTTTTAAGTGTGTAGCTTTTAAAACGTTTGATTAACAATTAAATACAAGCTGGTTTTTATTAAAAACTAAAAATAAGCGAACTAAGTAATCGTTCATAAAAAATTATAGGCAAAATAGAATTCTTTTTGCACTGTTCTTCATCAAAAAATCTCGTTTTAGCCCGCTACCACGAAGTAGCACCGCAGGTAAAACTTCAATTCTTTTCTTTGAACAGCACTAAAAACAATTACATTTTTAACTATACTTTTTTCTGTCCACTTACTTATTGATGAATACCTGTTAGTATAACTAAAATAGAAAACGGAAGAATAAACCAATGGGTTGGTTTTAATTGTTTTGGTTGTATTGTTATTTAGTCTTCGAAATCATCATCATCTCCTAATTCTAACTTGGCACCTGCCAACTCCGATAAGCTATGCGTATCGCCAGCTTCTCTTGCTTTTTGCATGCCTTTTTTGTAGGTGAAAAATGCCTTAGCATCTTGTCCTAGTTGTTCGTATAATTTGCCAAGGTGATAGTAAGTGCCAACATAATCAGGAACATGATGTTCAAGCTCTAAGTAATATTTTAATGCATTATCTTGATCGTTCAAGCCTTCGTATTCTTTGGCAATAGCGAAAAGGAGAAATGGTTCTTTTGGACTAGCTTTCAAAAAGCCCATCAATTGTTCCAGTCTTTGACTGCTCATGATTTAGTTGTTTTTTTATGTAAGTGAGATTTCAAAATTCAATACAAAATATGATTTAAACAAATCCTGCCTTCTTGCTGAACCCAATTAGTATTTATACAATAGTTAAGGATGCTTCTACTGTGGTAATTGTAGAAACAGACAGTAACTGTTAGAGGGAAATAGCTGTTAAAAAGAAGGACAAAGATAAACTAAATACGTAGGAAGAGGAATTTATTCTGATTTTTTACAAGCCATCATTTTATTCCAACAACCTACCACTTTGGGGCTTCAGATAAGTATTTAAAAGCATATCCGACTAAGAAAGTACTACTGAGGATCAGTTGGTAATAAAAGACAATCAATAGTTTTAAAGTTATAGTTGGCATCAAATGTTAATTCGCAGGCACGTCCAGCACCAATAGAATCGTATGTGAAATTACCACTAGTAGATTGGATGCCATCATCCATAATATCCACGATGTATTTATTGTCCATTTTTTCTACCTCAATAACAAAAAATCCAATCTTTTGACCTGTTTTTTGGGTGCTGTAATTTTGCAATTCTTTTTTTGTTTTGGGAACAATAGTAGCACTGCCAATTTTCTTTGAGACATTTTGATAAATAGATTTATCTGCTACCTCTATAATGAATTCCGAAGGAACAATTTTAAACGTAGTTTTCATTTCCTTTAAATATTGTTCAATAGCAGCATTTAATAATTTAGCATCAGGTTTGGAGATGGTTTGACCAAAGCTTAATGTGGTTGTAATTAATAGAAACAGCAAGAGAGATGATGTTTTCATAGTTATTGGTTTTGTATTTTAAATAATAGTAGCTAGGTGCAGCTATTGCGTAGTACTTTGCGAGCGTTGCACAGTTGAGAATCAAAAAATAGTGCAAAATGCCACAAAATGGCAATTTACGGTTTATAAATCATTGAGCTTAATACAAAATGATTGCCAATCTAAAAGTATTTAATAGAACGATGTTATTGGGTAGGAATGATTTAGTTGTGTTAAAACATAAAAAAAACTACTAAATCTCTAAAGAAACCTAGTAGTTGGATGTTATTATAGTGTGTGGTATAATAATACCTACAATATAGATAAAAAAGTTAATTTAGCCCCAAACTCTCTCTTTAATTTTGTTTTTTGGACATAAAAATGAAAACTATGCAAAAAATAACAAACATTCCAACATTAGAACAGATACAAGCAGCACACAAAGCAATAATGCCCTATGTCCATTATACACCAGTATTGACCAACTCTAGTATTAATGAGATGATAGGGGCGTCGCTTTATTTTAAGTGTGAAAATTTTCAAAAAATTGGTGCATTTAAAATGCGTGGGGCAACTTGTGCAGCATTAGCCTTAGATGAAGAGGAAAAAAAGAGTGGCATTGCAACACATTCTTCAGGAAATCACGCACAGGCTGTTGCTTTGACAGCACAGCTACACGGGCTTAAATCGTATGTGGTTATGCCAGCAACAGCACCCACAATCAAAAAGAATGCAACAAGAGGGTATGGGGCAAATGTAACCATTTGTGAGCCGACCATAGAGAGTAGGCAAAATACTTTGAGTAAAATCATAGCCGAAACAGGAGCAACATTTATTCCCTCTTACGATCATTATAATGTAATTGCAGGGCAAGCAACGGTTGCTAAAGAATTGATCGAAACTATAGAGGCTTTGGATGTGGTTATGGCACCTGTAGGAGGTGGTGGATTGATGAGTGGAACGGCATTAAGTACCCATTATCTATTGCCTAATGCACAAGTTATCGGCGCAGAGCCAGAGGTAGTTGATGACGCTTATCAGTCTTTTCAATCAGGGACAAAACAAAAACATACAGGGGCTTCTTCTGTTGCGGATGGTTTGTTGACGAATATAAGCGACCGAACATTTGAAATTATCAAAAAATACGTAACGGACATTATTACAGTAAGTGAAGAAGAGATTGTGGCAGCAATGCGACTAATTTGGGAGCGTATGAAAATTATTGTAGAACCTTCTTCTTCGGTTCCTTTGGCTGCAATTTTGAAACAAAAAGAACGTTTTAAAGGGAAGAGGATTGGAGTTATTTTAACAGGTGGTAATGTAGATGTCAATCAATTGCCTTTTTAAGTGTATAGACAGAAGAAGTGATTACTTAATACTATATTGTTTTTATGAGGAATTATCTGCGGTTTTTTGTGCTTATCGGAATTGCTTTGGTATTGGTGGCTTGCCCAATCAAAAATGAGCGGTTGCCCAAATTTGCACTCCCTATTGAATTACCAGTAATGCCAAGTTCTATCGTTCAAATTCCTTTGGTTTTAAAATCGAAGGACTTGAAGCAAGCATTTTATCAGCACTTCCCCAACCCTGTATTAGAAGGAAAAACCGAGGAGTTGAAGTTGCAGTTGTCAGGGCGAAAAAAAGAGACCGATAAGAATTTTTTAGACAAACTAGCGAGTCCTTTGTTGAAATGGGTAGACAAAACATTTTATGTTTCTTCTAAATTAGCGTATGCGCTCGATTTGTCAAAATATGATTTTTGGTTTGAAGGCGATCAATTTTATGCAGATGTATTGTTAGATGCTAGAACGACCATGCAGCTTAGAAATGAAGCCAAAATTTTGAATGAAAACATTCGATTAAACGGCGATTTGAATTGCCCAATGCAAGTGCGTGTGGTATTAAATGGCAAAATTGAATTGACTAAAGAGGCAAGTATTAACATCCTCTTGAATGACGATGATGCAAAAATAAAATTTCAAAAGGTTTGTTCCTCTAAGGCAATTCAAAACATAGATTTTCCTGAGTTGTTACGTCCCATTGTAGAACCAGTGAAAAGGCGGATTAGCAAGACAATTAATAAAATTATCACACAGCAACTACAACGCCTATTAAATCATGATCAAACAGGGAGCTATTTGAGTTTTAAAGAAAAAATTGACGCTGCTGCTTGGCAACTAGGCAAACCCTATGAACTTACGCAAGGCATTTGGTTGGTGCCCAAAGTAGAACAAGTATTTGTATCGCCTGTATATGGTGTAGGGTTGGGCGTAGAAAATCGCTTGGAATTCTGCATTGGGGTAAAAGCAAAACCTGTTGTCACTTTGGCAGAAAAAGCCCCTAATGTAGTGATTCCTAAGGAAGTAAATTTTGCTGTAAATCGTTATCCTTCAGGGACTTTGGTTTGTGTGAATGGAAGTGTGCCTTTGACGTATGCTGCTAAAGAAGCACAAATATTTTTAAAAAACTATGTCGATCAGAATTATGCGCAACATGGCTATACGATTGGAAACGTTTCAATTTATCCTAATGGCAATAGAGCGGCTATTGCCATAGAGGTTTTGAAAGCTAAAAACAACCAATTGAAAGCGACTCTTTATCTTTCTGGTGTTCCAAAGTATGATACCTCCACACAAGAAGTGTATTTAAGTGATTTAAAATTCACAACCCAATCTAAAAATATACTACTTCAAGTAGGAGAGTGGTTGATGCACCCTAAAATTATGAAACAACTCAAAGAAAACCTTCGGTTTGGTATTTCAAGTGAATTAAAAAGGTTGCAAAAAGAATTAAATTACTTTCAGATAGAGGAACATATGGGAACCTTAACAGGTCGTTTCCCTACTTTGGATGTGCAAGAAATTTTTATTAGCGAGCATTACTTTGAAGTGTATTTACAAGCAGAAGGAGCTTTAGATTTTAAGATTAAATGGCAATAGGTTGGGAGTAAAAAAACGTTGGTTTTTGTCAAGAAAAATACAAAAACCAACGTTGGGAAGAGTGGCATCAATAAACTCCATTAAGCCATAGGATATTCCAATTCTTCCAAATGTAAAAAATCAATCATGACGGTCAATTTTTTACTGTATTTATCTCTATGATTAAAACCGCAATCTTGTAAGCCTTTGATAAAACTAGGCAAGTCGTCAATTGCAATTTCTTTTAAGGGAGCATAACGCTCCATGTTGAACATATTGATATAGTAATCAAAACATTCGTCTAGAGATGAAAAATCTCTGTAACCTGCTTTCCCATTTTTATAAATGCGTATGCCCAAGTGATTGTTCTTTTTTTGTGCATAAACACTACGACCATAACCTGTTTCTAAACAAGCAATAGCAATAGTTATAGGAGCTGGAATCGATTGCTCTTTTTGAGCCTTGATGGCATAAGGATAAATTTTCTCAACATATTCCCTAGCATGATCAATTGTAATGACAGAGAAATCAGGAATAAATTCCTCGATAGGCTCTGGTGCTAAATTTTCTTCTACTCCAGAAGCAGGGATAGCTTCTGTGTGTTGTGTGTGTGTTGCCACACAAATCGCCAATGCTGCAAATAGATGCTTCATAACGGAAAAAGTACGGTAACATTACCCAAAAGGTTTCTGAAAAGAAAAAATGTTTATGTACTTGATTTACCTTAGTATGTTTCTTTGTTCCGAGCTTGTAAAGCATTGATTTGAAATCAAATTCAATTGCTTTAAGGTAAATATAGTTGTATTTTTAGTTAACAAAACTACAAGCTTTGTCTGTAAAAGACCGTTTTTACTTTTAGCAATAATTATGCCTTTTGTGTAAGTTGTTGATTTGTAGTTATTTGTGTTTGTTTTGTGTCTTCCTTGTAACAAAAGAATAGAAGTTATTGATTTGTTAAGAAAACCTTATTTTATAAGGTAAAAGAAAGAGAATCGAAATTTTTATTTGTTTGGGAAAAATCTATTTTTTGACAAATGGATGGTTCTATTCTGACAGATTGGGTTCTAATTTGGAACAAAAGTCTCAAAATGAGTTTTTTTATCTCCATCTGACAGGCATTGGATAGGCAACGTATAATCATCAATAGTACCACTTGCTAAGGCGCTTGTTTTGATCGTTATCGTGCTAAAAAGAAGCATTACCTTGTGTCAATACTGTGTGGTAAAATAAAAAAATCTACAACCACATGATGCGATCCATAGTAGGAGCCCCGCTAAGTATGATTGTTGGTAAGTTTCTTATGGAAAAATAATCCGTTTTTTATTATGAAAATGAGAATATATAGCTGTTTAAGTTTGTTTGTGACAGTTCTTTTTTTGGGAAATTCGTGTCAAACTAAGAGAGAGGGTAAAGTTTATAGAGTAGAAGAACGATTAGTAAGAGATACTGTTTATTTGTCAATGCCAAGGAGAGACTGGCAAAAAGATTTTGGTTTGAGTCATAATCCTAATGAAGATACAATTTTGGGAAATCCAGCGAGTATGTATCTAAATAATGTTCATTGTTCAGGATTAGCAAAGGCTTTTTATTATGGGCAATACAAACCAACCGATGACTTTATAACACCCGAATTATTAAATTTAGCCTTGACAGAACAAGATAGTTTGAGACCATTTTATCTTTGGTGTTTGAGTAAAACAATTCTTATATCTGATGGTGCACTTGGAGAATATATAGGCTCTCCTGCCAGAGCATTTATAGAGCAGTATCCCAAAGCATTTTTTGAACTGATGGATAAGGAAAACTCGCCCCAGTTGTATAACAAATGGGTTAGTGGTATTCGTTATAGCGGTCTGCTTGATTTCTACTATACAGATAAACGCTTTTCCCGTTCGGAAATTCAGCAAATATTAGAAAAAGAGATGCTAAAAAATTGCGTGTCGTGTTCTGCTCAAATAAAGCAAAGAATTAGTCGTTTGACGAAGGATATAGTGGCGGTAGAGTAGCTTGTTGAGGAGACGAATAAACTCAAATTTTTTTAATTTGTTCTTCTTTGAGTTGTCCTTGTTTTTGGGGGATAAAAAAAGCAAAATAAGCCTTATTTTTGTGCTGAAAAATATTATCTAATTTAGGGATTTTTTTGTATCTTTGTAGTTATGGAAAACGATAAATTAAATGAAGAGGAAACAGCTCAAAACAATAGTCAATATGGGGCAAACAATATTACTGCCCTTGAAGGATTAGAAGCTGTACGCTTGCGTCCCGGAATGTATATAGGGAGCACCGATGAAAAAGGGTTGCATCACCTTGTTTACGAGGTTTTGGACAACTCAATTGATGAGCATTTAGCAGGTCACTGTAGCCACATTCAAGTTATTATCAATGATGACAATTCTATAACTGTCAAAGATAATGGTCGTGGTATCCCAACAGGTATGCACCAAAAGCTCCAAAAATCAGCCTTGGAGGTCGTTATGACTGTACTTCATGCTGGAGGTAAGTTTGACAAACAAACTTATCAGGTTTCTGGTGGTTTGCATGGGGTAGGTGTCTCCTGTGTTAATGCCTTGTCTATAATGCTTCGTGCAGAAGTGCATAGAGAAAACAAAATTTTTACACAAACGTATTCTAGAGGAGTACCTCAATCGCCTGTAGATATTATTGGTGATACCGATATTACAGGAACTATCATTACATTTAAGCCTGATTCAGAAATCTTTTCGGAATTGGAGTATAGTTATGAAACACTGGCCAAACGATTGCGAGAATTGGCTTACTTGAACAAAGGCTTGCATTTGACCCTTCAAGATTTGCGCACACCAGACGAAAAAGGAGAATTTCCTACTGAGACCTTCTTTTCGGAAGGTGGTTTGTTGGAATTTGTGCAACATATAGACAAGCAAAGCGGCCGTGAAGTATTGGTCGATGTTCCCGTTCATGTTCGAGGAGAACAGGATAACGTACAAGTAGAGGTAGCGTTTCAATACAATCGTTCTTACCGTGAAACATTGCGTTCTTATGTCAATAATATTAATACGATAGAAGGTGGAACACACGTCAATGGGTTTCGTCGTGCCGTTTCTCATGTATTAAAGAAATATGGAGAGGCAAAAGAACTTTTCTCTAAGGCAAAAGTAAAAATATCTAGCGAAGATTTTAGAGAAGGTCTAACGGCTGTTGTTGCTGTAAAAGTTCCTGAACCACAATTTAAAGGTCAAACAAAAGGTGAATTAGGAAACTCTGAAGTAACCTCAATTGTTTCGGCTTGTGTACGTAATGCGTTGGAAATTTTCTTAGAAGAAAATCCGAATGCTGCCAAAATGTTGATGGATAAAGTTATTCTAGCAGCAAAAGCTCGTAGTGCCGCAAGCAAAGCACGCGAAATGGTGCAGCGTAAAAATGTTTTGACAGGCTCTGGGCTTCCTGGTAAGCTGGCTGATTGTTCCTCTAAAGATCCTGAAAGATCGGAAATATACTTAGTAGAGGGAGACTCGGCGGGAGGTACTGCCAAACAAGGTCGTGATCGTGAATTTCAAGCCATTTTGCCTTTGAGAGGTAAAATTCTAAATGTAGAAAAGGCATTGGAATATAAAATCTATGAGAACGAAGAGATCAAAAATATGTTTACAGCACTTGGCGTTCGTATCGAAGAAAAAGATGGTGAGCGTGTGTTGAACATTGAAAAATTACGTTATCACAAGATTATTATTATGTGTGATGCGGACGTAGATGGAAGTCATATCGTTACCTTAATTTTAACGTTCTTCTTCCGTTATATGCGTCCATTAATCGAAAAAGGGTATATTTATATTGCAGCACCACCATTGTATCAGGTTAAAAAAGGAAAACGTTCTATCTATTGTTGGAACGATGCGGATCGTGATCAAGCAGTTGTTTCTTTGGGAGGTGATAATTCGAGTGTAAATATTCAACGTTATAAAGGTCTTGGAGAGATGAACGCAGAGCAGTTGTGGGAAACAACCATGGATCCTGTTTCTCGTACATTGCGCCAAGCTACTATTGAGGATTTTGAATCTGCTGATGCTGTATTCTCTATGCTCATGGGAGATGAGGTTCCGCCTCGCCGGGCATTTATTGAAGCCAATGCCAAATATGCTAATGTGAATGTTTAAAAAATATCAGAAGCTGCTTGTATCAATTCAAGCAGCTTTTTTTTTATATTGAATTAAGAATAGTGATTACCTATGGTGCTACTTCGTGGATCGTTGATTCATCGTTTGTTGCTACTACGTGCTGCTTCGTGAGATCGCCAGTTTAGTTAGCAATGCTGTTAACTATTGTTAGAAAGAAATCGACTAATTTATAAAACAACCCAATTATGCACGCAGGAAGACAATATTCCCTTTTACATACCTTGTTTTGGACTAGTAAATACATTCTTATTTTTGCAATTTGGTCTACTATTGTAGTGCTTCTTTATTCTACTTTAGAAATAAAATGGATTGGAATACCTTGGCTACCGATAGCTTTAGTTGGAACAGCAATTGCTTTTTATTTAGGGTTTAAAAATAATTCGGCATATGATCGCTTGTGGGAAGCTCGAAAAATATGGGGCGGAATTGTTAACTCTAGTCGAACATTAGGAGTCATGGCACGTGATTTTGTAACCAATGAATATGCCAATGAACGCCTCTCTCAAACCGAATTACAAAAAATACACCGTCGCTTAATCTACCGACATATTGCTTGGTTGTATGCCTTGACGTTTCAATTAAGAGAGCCCAAGCCTTGGGAGCACAACAATAAAAAATCAGCCAAAAATAGAATGTCTTTTGATACGGATCCTAAGCCAGAACGGTACGATTATCTCAAACAATTTATTAGTACAGAAGATTTTGCCTACATCAGTTCCAAGACAAACCGAGCTGTTCAATTGTTGAGTTTGCAATCTAAAGATTTAAAAGAGTTGAAATCCAAAGGGTTGATTGATAATTTTAGGCACATGGAAATGAAAGGATTAATTGAAAAACTCTATGCTTTACAAGGAAAGTGCGAGCGAATTAAAAATTATCCTTTCCCTCGCCAATACGCTTCTGTGAATGTCTTTTTTGTTTGGTTGTTTAGTTTCTTGTTGCCCTTTGCAATGGTTCATGAATTTAGCCAAACAGGTGGTTGTTTTATTTGGTTGACTGTTCCTTTGTGTGTCGTTGTTTCGTGGGTTTTTCATACGATGGAGGTTATTGGTGACTTTAGCGAAAATCCATTCGAGGGCTTGTTTAATGACGTACCAATGACTTCTTTATCTAGAACGATTGAAATAGATTTGAGAGAAATGCTAGATGAAACGGATCTTCCTGTACCTATTAAGCCTGTGACTAAGTTTAAAATTTTGTTGTAACCTTACTCTAGATCGTTAGTCCCTGTGGTTGTGAGTTCGCATAGCTCGATTCGCTATTACTACATGGTTTCAATGGAGTTTGTCTAGAGCCTTTTTAATAGTTATAATCATGAATAGAATAGCCAAGGTAGGCGATGTATATGCTTTATGGAATGAAGTGTTGCAATTATGGACGTTAATACAAGTGATACAAGAGAATGAAAAGGGCAATATAGCTCTTTTAGATCTAGAAAATACCTTTGATGAAATCCCGACGGTTACCAATTTGGTTGATTTGAAACCTTTGATAATTAATCATCATAATTGGAAAGGAGAATATAGTTGTCGATATATTGGCACCAAAAGAGTACCCAAGCGGATTATATACATCGGCAATAATACTCCTATTTTAGATTTAGAGATTAGAAGTTATTCCATAGGTTGGCCCAAAAATGTATTACAAGTGATACTACAACATCAGTGGAATCAGTTGCCTAAATCGCTGCGAGTTGCTTATAAAACGGCGAAAGCATCTAAGGAGACTGTGGAGGTAGGAGGACGCTCAAGACGTATTGATTCAACAACAGTTTATATAGAACCAGAAGATGAAATACTTCTTACCGAGCTTCAAAAAATGCCTGCATTAACAGATATTTATTATAGGGGGACAAGCAATGAGTTAATTCCTTTGGTAGAAAAAAATCCGTTAATATCTACCTTAGAATGGAAAGAACATCGACAAAAAGTAGTGGACATTAGTAGAACAAATATTAGGAAATTAGAATTGGATGTTACGTTTCTCGAAGAGCTTATATTGAATGCATCTATTCGTTCGGTGTCTTTTATAGGAGATTTAGAGCAATTAAACAAGTTGAAAATTCATCATCCTTTGGGGGGAAAGTTTTTAGAAGTGGATATGTATCTTGTTAAGTCAAATATTGAACTTCCAAATTTGAATTTGCCCAATCTAGAAGAAATACGTTTGGTGGTCAATCAAATAGACATTAAACAGTTGGTAAGTTTTTATCCTAATCTTCGAACTATAGCTATTTGGGGAAATCCTGGAATCATTCACCACTTCAATTATTTTGGAAAATTTAAGCACCTAGAACATCTACAACTAAATGATTTGTTTGGTTTTGGTAAGCAAGATTTTCCTGCTCCAGAAATGCTGCCTCATCTAGAGTTTTTATGGTTGACTAGTATTCCTAAAGAGGCGGGAACGTATGCAAAAAAGCATTTTAAAGAAATTTCTTCTTTGAGTGTAACCAAATTACGTAATGAAAAATGGTTGGCAGAAAATTTAAACAACCCTTTTCGAAGTTGGGATGGTAGAGAAGGCATCTCTACTGCCAATGCCAAGAAAGCATTCAAAGCTTTTAAGGTACTTAATTCTGGTATTGAAAAACAGTCGGACAAAGAAGCTATAGTAGTGTTGTTTTCCAACTTTATTGATGTTTTTAATAAGATGGATACTCACGGAGTGATAGATACGATGGCTCGAGAGGAAATTTATGAGGTTTATATGGAGTTGGCTAAAAAGTCATCTATCAATGAACAAGAGCTATTTGAAATTTTTGAAAAAAATAGGGATTTTTAAAATAATCAATAGTTCGTTGAAACCACGAAGTAGCAGCGCACCCAGCTTGCTGGCTCATGACCGCAGGGAGTAACTAAGCTAACTACTAAATAATAGAACTCTAAGATATTTTTTTTAAAACATAGTGTTGTTGTTGGCAGATGTTGGGGGAACCTGCTGAATAGCATCCCAGTGTTCAATAATTTTTCCTTGTTCGTCAAACCTAAAAAAGTCCATTGTTACGTATTCTTTGTTTGCATCTGGCCAAACTTGATGAGTATGCAACGCTACCAAGTCTCCTTCTGCAATAGCTCGAACAAACTCAATAGATTTGCGAGGATAATTTTTTGCTAAATCTTCGAAATAGGCAATAAACGCTTCTTTGCCATCTCCAACGGAAGGGTTATGTTGAATATATTGTGCTCCAACATATAGCTCGGTAGCTTTTTGGGGATTACCCTCATAGGCCATTTTATAAAATTCAATGGCATTTTTTTTATTATCTTGTCTGCTCATATTTTCAATTTATTTTTATAATGCTCTCAACACATTTATAACTAAAGAGGTTCAAAAAAACATTATTTAAGTAGGACTTTTAGGTCTCTGTCTTAAGCTTGTTACAAAAAAGAAGATCATTAAATACACCAATTAATCCATTGTTTGGGGTATAAACGACCAAACTAGAAGACGACTTTTTTTATTGCCTTGCCCCATGGAAATCGTATTGGTATATGCTACACCTACTTTTTTTAATAGTTTATAGGTAGGCTTAAGATGCGCTTCTTTAGAAACTAAGGTTGTAAACCAACGCACAGAACTGGCAACGCTTTTGCTTTGTGTTATCATTTGCTTTAGAAATTGCAATTCTCCTCCTTTGCACCACAATTCGTGCTGTTGACCACCAAAATTCAAAGTTGGTTCTATCACATTTTTTTTGCCTAAGTTCTTCAGTTTTCTGAGGGCTTCCATTTTGGCTTCTTCCGCAGAGGCATGAAAAGGTGGATTACAAATAGATAGGGTAAAGTTATCTTTGGCTGTGATAATGCCTTTTAAAATGTGTTCGCTATGCTCTTGCCAACGAAGTTCTATGTTAGATCGTAGTGTCTTATTATTGAGAACAATAGCATGTGCATTTTGGAGAGAAGCTTTATTGATATCTACTCCAACAAAAGACCAAGCGTATTCTTTTACTCCAATAATTGGATAAATACAGTTGGCACCAACTCCAATATCCAATACACGAATTTTTTTTCCTTTGGGGATAAGACCATCATTTTCCTTGGCTAATAGATCGGCAATATGGTGTATATAGTCGGCACGACCAGGAATAGGAGGGCAAAGGTAGTGGTCTGGGATATCCCAGTTTTGTATGGCATAGTAATAACTCAGCAAGGTTTTATTAAGCATTTTTACCGCAATGGGATCAAAAAAATCAATGGATTGTTGCCCTTGTTTGTTTTTAATGATAAATGCTTGCAATTTGGGATTGTGTTTTAATAACTCATTAAAATCATATTGCCCTTTGTGCTTGTTGCGAGGATGTAAACCTGATTTATGTTTTTGATTAGCCATTGATTTAATTGTAATGCTTTAAAGGTAAAGGGTGGAATAGCTGGTCGTTACTAGTTGTAGTTTTTTAGATCGATAATGTAGGTTGTAAAAAAACTAAAAAATAAGCGGACTATTAATAACTAAGGTATAATTTATTTAAATTATTAATTGATGTAAAAAAGTTACATTTGTAAAAAAAATAAAACAATGACGAATACAGAATTCATACTTCTTAACTTAAAAGAAATTCGGAGACGAAGCATTAAACTATGGGAAGGACTTCCAAGAGAACGTTATTTTTGGAAACCAGATAAAGAAGCCATGACAGCCATCGAAATGATTCGACATGTTTTGGGAGCAGATCATGGGTGGAATATTATTATTAACCAAGGAGATATGTCGAGTTATATTTCTCCTTGGGAAAATCGACCGTTTGTAAGTTTGCAGGATGAACTTGAATTTGCAAAACCGTATCGCCAGCAATTTTTAGAAAGTATTCGCCAATTTTCAGCAGATGATTTAGCCAACAAAGAAATTACGCATCCAGGTAATGGTAAAGTAAGATTATTAGGAGATTATTTGCTTCGGATTGGCTACCATGAATCTGTCCATGCTGGACAATTTATTTCTTATTTAAGAATGATGCAAGTTGAGAGACCATTTATTTGGGATTAGTAGGAATGAATATTATTCAGTGCTTGAAAGGAGAGTTTACAGCCACTTAGAATACGATTTAAAAATTACAATAATCCTCAACAGAATTTAATTGAGCCCATCGAGCAGACAGTAGTTTGGCATAATCAATATAAAATAGACCATAAGAACCTAAGCTAAAACCGTCGTTTGCCTCAATTAAAATTGTTTCTCCTTGTTTGGTCACTCCTACATCAAAAGCATAGCCATTAGGTGCATTTTCATATGCTTTAGGAATTGCTTCTACAACGTTATAATCAAAATGCTTCCGCCAGTTGCCCTTATAAGGTCGAACTCCGACAATTTTATTATAACGAACAAAGCATCGCCATTCGGTTTCAATTTCTAAAGCACCCGATACCCAAACAGGCACATCAAACGTCCTGTCTCCACAGCCAATTAAATCATTGGTTCCATGAACTACACGCCCAGTAAATTTTTTAGCAAAACCTTTGGGTTTTACAAATTGTCCCCACTCCGAAGGGGTAGAGGCGATGGTATTAATCGTAGATTCTTTGAGAGGACGTTTTAAGAAATGACGCAAAGAAGGGGGATAATCTAATGGTTCAGGAGGAACAATCCCATGACGCTCCAAAGCTTGGTAAACAACCCCAATGCCTGCTACTACTATTGCTTCTTGCTCTAAATTCTCAATTTCTTTTATAGATTCAAAATGAACAATTTCAAATCCCATTCTGCGAAACCCTTCACAGGCAATGTAACAGTTGATATTTAAAGGTTGATTGGTATCTCGATGTTGAATATACGCTTTCATAGTGGTCGTTGTTAAGAGAATACACTGCTCATTAAAAGCTATTGTTTTAACGTAGTACTTAGCTGCACTGCTACTTCGTGGTAGCTCCCAGCGGTCGTGAGAGCGCAAGCTTAGTTTTTTAGCTTTTTTGTAAAAAACTAAAAAAGCACCTTTTTATCAGTTTGATTATCAGTTCTTTAAGGGATTAAGCAGCGAAAGTGTACTCTAGTGATAATTAAACTGATGCGATTTTCCCACGAAGTAATGTAACGAGCAGCGCAATTTTTTTCAAAAAGTATTAAGATTTAAACTCTGAAATAACTTCAATTTTGCCAACAATATTAGCATTCAAGTCATCCATCAACTCAGCAGGAATCCACAACTCGTTGTGTTGATGGGCGCCTACATTTTGGATTTCAAATTGCTGCAAAAATGAATTCTTAACCTCAAAACGAGTCACATACCCAATACCATATTGTTTTACGTTCCAATCTTTTGTAATCTGAGTAGCGTAAGCTTCATTCATAACTGGATAGAAGAACGGCTGTTCTGGTTTTCGAGGAGGAAAACCACGGTGGTCAAGCTCTTGAATCAAGAATAGTTCTTTGTCATTGACAGGACGATACAAGGTTGTAGTTAGTTTTTTCATGTGTTGGTTAGTTTTGAAATTAAAATAAATAGTAGTTAACGGTGTTGTTATCATCTGATGATTGAAACACCAATAGAGCAACACCGCTAACTATTGCTAAAAAGGAATCTACTTTTAATAGCTGTTAATACAATAAGTTAATAGAAAGAGTTCCACATCGACTTTTTTTTGTCAAAAATTGTATGGTACAAGTTGTGATAACTTATTCTAAAAAATGTCATCCAAAACAGCTATTAAGCGCTCCAATTCTTCAAAGGTATTGTAATGAGCCATGCTAACTCGAACCACACCTCCTTGACGATCTAAATCTAAGGCTTTGGTGATGCCATTTGCATAAAAGTTGCCCGTTTTGATACCAATATTGTTTGCTGCGACTTTGGCATCAATTTCAGGACTATTTATTCCTTCTACCACAAAGGCAATGGTACAAACACGAACATCCTTATCAGCTGTTGTTTCTCCTATGATACGTACCTTATCTTTGGTCGCCAAAAAGTTTAGTAGATGTTGAGCTAATGCTTCTTCGTGAGCATCAAACAAATCATAGGCGAATTGCATCTGAGTTCTGATCGGGTCGTTCGCATTCATGCCGTGGTGTTGTGCAACTGCTTGCAAGTATTCAGAAATTCCATTCAAGGCGTAAGTTAACTCATAATTAGGACCGCCAGGTTGAAATTTGTACGGCAAATCATCGTTGGGTACAATTGAGTGATTGATGCCTGGAAGTCGCAACAAATGTTCTTCTTTGCCATACAAAACACCAATATGAGGGCCAAAAACTTTGTAAATGCTATAAACATAAAAGTCAGCATCTATATCTTGTACATCTGGCAAGCGATGTGGGGCATAAGCAACACCGTCTACAAAAGCAAGTGCTCCTTGACGGTGGATATACGCATTGATTTCTTTGGCGGGATGAATCGTTCCAAAAATATTGGAAACATGACAGTAGGCAACTAATTTTGTTTTTGCTGACATTAGTTGTTTTAAATCTTCCAATTCTAATTGAAAGGTTTCTGTATTAAACTCCCAAGTTTTGATAACAATACCCTGCTCTGCAAGACTTTGCCAAGGGCTAATATTGGCTTGATGGTCTGCATTGGTAATAATAATTTCGTCTCCTGCTTGTAATGTTTTGCCAATGACAATAGAAAACAAACGAATGAGAGCAGTCGAAGAACTTCCTATGACTGCTTCGTGAGGAAATTTAGCGTTTAAGGTTTGTGCAATCTGAGCCGTACCACTGTTTACCCGTTCTCTGGCTTGAGTAGAGATGCTATAAGTTCCTCCAAGTTGGACATCTGAGGTCATATAATACGCTGTAATTTTATCCATGACCCTTTTTAGAGTTTGGGAACCACCAGCATTATCAAAAAAAACATAATCTTCTCTTAAAGAGGGATATTCGTTGCGAATAAAATCTAAGTCAAGTTTCATTATAATTGAGTGTTAAGAAATGCATAGAATAGATATTTAGCAATAAATTGTTCTTTATTTTTGGGTAGTAGTTAGCTACGCTGCTACTTTACCAAAAAGATAAAAAAGTACATTTATTTAACCGCAAGATTTTGGTCGTATAATAAAACATGTGAAATATACTTGTTAAATGACGTTTCCACAAACTATTGCAAAAGATAATAACCACATTTTAGGTAAGCCCCTTCAGGAAAAGAAATGGGATGGTCCAAATCATGGTAGGTCTTTTCTTGAATTTTGAAGCGTTTCCCACTAGCTTTTAGGCTCTTTTCAACGGCATCAAAGAAATCAATAGCTTTGATTCTTGCGGTACAAGAAGCCAATACCAATAGACCGCCTTTGGAAACCAATTGACTGCCTAATGTTGCTAGGCGTTTATAACTGTTGATGGCACCAGCAACCTCCGATTCTTTTTTGGCAAAAGAAGGAGGATCAATGACTACAATATCATATTTTTGACCTTGTTGAATCAAATCTTCAAGCCCTTTGAAGGCATCCACGGCTAGAGTGGTGTGTTGACCAGAATGAGGATTTAAAGCCGCATTTTGTTGGGCGACAGTCAATGCTTGGGCACTAATGTCAATACTGACTACTTGGGTGGCGCCTTTGGCTAGTGCATGCACTGAAAAACCTCCAGCATAAGCAAAGACATCAAGCACAGATTTCCCTTTTGATAAGTTTCCAACTTTTAAACGATTGTGTCGATGATCTAAAAAATAGCCTGTTTTGTGACCATGAATTACATTGGCAGAAAAGTTAACACCATGCTCTTTAAATACAACGACCTCATTTTCTAAATCGCCATAGACAACTTGACCATCTTCCAAACCAAAATTATTGGGATTTTGTTGCAACAAACGACTCATACGAAGTACCATTGTTGTACAATTACTGATTTCTAGTAAGATCGGTAGAATATCATTCAAATAGGGAAACCAAATTGATGCATAAAGTTTGACGACAATAACATGTTTATAAACATCAGCAATCAAACTGGGTAAACCATCATTTTCGCCATAAATCAAACGATAACTATTGGTATCTGTAGCCAAGAGTGGTGCCCGTTTTTCATAAGCGGCTTTGATTTTGGCTTCAAACCATGCCGCATTAATGGTAGCAGCTTGATGCGTTTGTAAAACTTTAATACGTATGGGAGAATCAGGGTCGTAGAGACCGCAAGCTAAGAACTTATTCTTTTTATTATCATAAATAATAGCTAGATCACCCGCATTGCCAGTAGTACTTAATTTAGTGATTCCTCCTTCAAATACCCAAGGATGCCCTTTTTTTACCATTCGTTCGGCGGCAGGTTTGAGTTTAATAGCAAGACGTTTGATCTCAAATTTTGGAAATGTTATTATCATGAAATATTGGTCTACGTACAAGACGATATTAATACAAGAAATGCTCTTATCGCTCCAAAGGTAAGGAAGTAAATTGATTAACGTAGCACCAGTTACTTAACTTTTTTTAAGGCATCCTTGATCGCTTGATACGAAGAAGAAGAAAATTGTAATTGTTCGATAACTCCATCAGAAGAATTGGCTTTGGTCGAAGCCAAGACGGGTTGTTTGTCTTTTTCTCCAAAAGCAATAATTTGAATGGCTTCATTCTTGGGCAAGTCAGAAAAGCTGACTTGATTGCCTTCTCGTTTTCCTGTAAGAATAATTTTTGATTTTTGAAGCATCAATTTTACTTCTGCTAAAAACGTAGGTTCTACTTTTACAACCAAGTTAACAGGATCTGGACTATCTATTGCTTTGGCCGCAGCAATCCAACCCAACTTACTAATATTAAAAATATGATATTTAAATTCTAACTGGTCTATGTGACTAATTTTTTGTGTCTGTAGTTTAGGATATTTTTTCCCTAGAATATTGATGTAGTGGATGTCTTTTTTGTAATGTGGTTCTGCCTGATGGACATGAAAAATATATTGACCACTAACAGCAGTAGGCTGTCCATTGACTAAAAATGGTTTGCAAATAGGGTAGTTTTTCATTACCTTTAAAATTCTCTTTTGGAAATTGGTATTGACTTTTTCTTCAAAAGCAACATTTTCTATTTTTCCTAATTTATTGATGGTATAGTCTAGGTGCAAATGCTGTTCGTTGTCCCAAAGTTCTTGTTCTTCTTTTTCTTTACGAATGGTGAGATTTTTGTCTTCCCAAAGTTCAATAGAGCTGCCATCAGCAAATTGAGCTTCCTTATACTGACCTGTTTTTAGGCGATGGTTAAACAGACGGGGCTGATCAAATTTTATAGGTGTCCAAGCTTGTGGGTGACCACTCCACAAACCAATTTCAGGAGTGTTTTTATCTTTCTTAAAATGTATTCTCAAGTCGTGTTTGGGGGAAATGGATAGGGTGTTAATACCTTGTTTGGCTTCTAAGTAAATAACTTTGCTAGCAGCTAAAAGGTGGTGATCCAAACTTGCATTAGAAATACTTTGTGCTAGAGCAGCAGAAGGAGAGTGGTATTCTTTTAGATACAAGTCTACCATGGTATTACTACCTCTGGCAATAAACGCTTTGGCTGGCACATAAATAAAAAAATCATTTGCTCCAAAAACTAGGGTGTCTCGGCTGTTGTCAATTGTAAATTTAGTTGGTTCTATGTCAATAGAAGCATAGGCAAACGGCTTTAATCCACGATTGCTATCTGGGTCAAGTTTTGGGGGCTTATGATCCCCACAAGAAAGGACCAAAAGACTTGCAGCTAAGATGATGAAAAATGTATGTTGCATAAGACAAGATATTATAATAATTAGAGTAGTAAGGATACCTAATGCAAATAGGATGCTAGAAATTTTTTGAAACAATTACTGGTTGTAAAAAGAAGCAAAATTACTAGAATTTGGTCGATTAATCAAGCCAATTTTAAACGGGAACATTTTTCTTTAATTGTTCCAAAATATGAAAGGTTGCAGGGCAATACAAGGCATTCTTAGCGTGATAACTCAAGTTTTTAGAAAAGTTGACATCAGTATGTGGGTATTCACGGCAAGCCTTTGGGCGAAACTCATAGATAGAACATTTGTTGTCTTCTAATAGAAATGGGCAAGGGGTTTGCTTTAAAACAGTATCGTGGTCTTCGTCTGTAGTCAAAAAATCTTTTTCAAACGTAGCTAAAGAAAGCCCTAATTTTTTAGAAATGCGTTGGGCATCTGTTTTGTTAACAATGGGCGGCAAGCCCGAACAGCAACCCGCACAATCTAAACAATCAATTTTTTGAAAGACTTTTTCATGTGTTAAGCTTGCAAATTGGTCCAAATGTTTGCCACGGTGTTGATGCAGTTTTTTGGTGAATTTTTGGAGTGATTTTTTTGCTCCATCCTTTTTGTTCTTCCAACTTTGAATAAGATCTTCCATAAACTAACTGTAAGTATTGATGTCGTTAAATACATTGCCAATTCAACGATCAAAGGTCATATACTTTATTGATGCGATTGAATTGTATTGCTCTGTGATTGCATTTAAGTTTTGACCATTGTTATAATAAAAATAGCTGTTGACAAGTTATCAATTTCTAATAAATACTTTGTAATTTTTCGTTTTTAAAGTAGATCTAAAACAGAATCCATCTATGCGCTCAATTCTTTTTATACTCGGAGTTATTATTCAAGTACCATTAGGATGGTATTTTTATGCGACAGAATCTACTGATTCTAAGCTAGAAACAAATGTTGTTCTTCCAAAAATACAAAAAGTAGATGGTTTTGATATGGATATTGTTCCTGCTGCGGCTCAATTTCATAAATATGTTGATTTCTTAAAAGACAAACGTTTGGGATTGGTGGTTAATCACACATCTACTGTAGGAACACACCACTTGGTAGATACTTTGGTTAGAATGGGGTTTGATATAAAAAAAATATTTGCCCCTGAACACGGTTTTAGAGGAAAGGCAGACGCAGGAGAAAAACTTAAAGATGGTCTAGATGCTCGTACTGGTATTTCAATTGTTTCATTATACGGCAAAAACCGAAAACCCAATGCGACACAATTCCAAGATTTGGACTTAGTAATATTTGATATTCAGGATGTAGGAACTCGGTTTTATACCTACACTTCGACGATGACCTATGTGATGGAAGCTTGTGCAGAAAACAATGTGCCTTTGTTAATTTTGGATCGCCCCAATCCTAATGGGCATTATGTTGATGGTCCAGTTTTAGAAAAGGATCAAAAGAGTTTTGTCGGTTTACATCCTGTGCCCGTTGTTCATGGCTTAACGGTAGCGGAATATGCGCATATGATAAACGAGGAGGGTTGGCTAGAAAATGAGGTGCAGTGTGAATTGTATCATGTAGAATGTTTGAACTATGACCATACTAAGTTTTATCAATTGCCTATTCCACCTTCGCCTAATTTACCAAATATGAAAAGTATTTATCTGTATCCTTCCCTGTGTTGGTTTGAAGGCACAACAGTTAGTGTGGGCAGAGGAACTACCAAGCAATTTCAAGTATATGGTCATCCAGATTGTTCTATTGGAAACTATAATTTCAAACCCATACCCAGAGAAGGAGCGAAAAAACCTAAGCACGAAGGATTGTCTTGCAAAGGGTATGATTTGAGCCAACTGACTATTGAAAAATTGCAAACAAGCACCCAACTTAACTTGAATTATTTGGTCGATTTTTATACTCATTTGAGCGAAAACCAACAAGCTGCATTTTTTAATAAAAACAATTTCTTTGATAAATTAGCAGGTACCAGTACCTTGCAAGCGCAACTCAAAGAAGGAACGAGCATTTCAGCGATTCAAAAAGAATGGAAAGCGGCTTTGGACAACTATAAAAAGTTGCGAAAAAAATACTTATTGTATAAAGACTTTGAATAATTGAAATGCTTGAACCATAGGTGTTATTGTATCTCTTGCATTTTTCGGATCTGCGTAAGAAGCATTTTTTTAGGCGTGATAGGAATAGCAGCCATCATCATTTTTTGTGTAAATGTCAATCCTGAAATAACATCTAACTTCCCTGCTAGCATTGCATTGTAACCATCCAAAGCGACAGACCTAGCACTAGCTGCCTGTGCAAACAAATCTGTTTTGTCCATGCCAGATGTATCTGCAAAACCTGTTTCTGTTGCACCTGGCAAAAGCGCTGTAACTGTGATATTGGTATCGTGTAACTCTTCGGCAATTGCATTGCTAAAGGAGGTTACATAAGCTTTTGTGGCATAATAAACAGCTTGCAAAGGACCTGGTAGCAAGCTTGCTGTAGAGGAGACATTGAGTATTTTCCCGTTGTTTCGAGCAACAAAGTCAGGTAAAAAATAACGGGTTAAAGAAGTTAATGCGATGATATTCAAATGAATCATTGCCAAATCGTCTTTCCATGCCCGTTCGTGAAATTTGCCTTGTCCTCCAAAACCAGCATTGTTAATCAAATAATCTACCGTTATGTTATCGTCCTTTATCTCGTTATAAATATCTAAGGTCGCATTGGTTTCTGTTAAGTCTTTGACAATGATTTTAACGTTAACAGAATATTTTTGTTCCAACTCAGCTTTTAACCGATTAAGTTTGTCTTCACTTCTTGCAATGAGAATCAAGTCACCTCCTTTTTCAGCATGAATAAATGCAAATTCTTTTCCTATGCCACTAGAGGCTCCTGTAATTAAGGCTACTTTTTTCATAATAATTTGTGTTCAATACTTAAATAATAAGACAAAGATAAGGCAAGAAACAAGAGGGATGTTTGTTAAAAAAAATCAAATCTACTTGTCAAAAAAAGTCAATAAATATTGCTATTGTCTAGTTGCTTATCGTTCTGTAGTACTTTTGAATCTATAAATGAGGTAAATGTTTTGTCGATTGGTAACAAACTAAAGAATTAGACTACAGATACTTATTATAATAAAATCAAACCCCAAATTGTTCTAAATGATGGCTGTGATGTTTGTAAATTGCCCAACTGCGTTCGGAGGGAGATAGTTTCCCAAATAACGTATGTTCTGCACTTCCTGTATGGCGAACAAAGGCATCCATGGATGCCAAAAAGCGTTCTTTTTCAGCATCAAAATCTTTTTGACTACTAATTACATATTGTTGATGAGTGGGAGAACTTTTAGGGTAAGGCTTATCGTTAAGAACGGATTTTTTGATAAACCCTTTGAATAACTTTAGGAAAAAAGGAGTGTTTTTTAGAGCCTTGCCATTACAAGCTTCTTGAACTTCGGTGCAATGAGCAAACATTTGAGCTGCGTTCATCGTCCCCCAAAGAGGTCGACTATCGGCTTTGATACGCTGAAATCTAGCCTTGAAGTCCTGATAAACTTGTGGATCAAATAGATTAGGATGTTTGGTAGTCGCCATAGTTGCTTATTTGATAAAATGCGTTATTGATGCTACAATAGTTCGTTGTAAAACTTTATTAGTTTGATAATCAATAAGTTGTATCTTTGTTGTGTTTTGTGTTAAAATTTTGATTATCAAACTAATATAAATGTGCTTTTTTATCTTTTTGGTAAAAAAGTAAAAAACTAAGCTTGCGCCCTCATGAGCGTAGCGAACTAATCAACGAACTACTAATGCTAAGAAGGTACAAAAATTTATATTCATAACAAAAAGTAGGGTAGGGTAATTCTCAAACGGTTAAGAGCTGAAGAAGCTATTAAAAATAACTTGCTTCTGCAAAAAAACTATTTGAATTTTTAATCCCTTTGGGAGATGATTTTTATCTATAATTTAGGCTTATAATAAACTAAATACGGAATTAATTGAATGAATAGAATCTATAAATAGGAATTTTTGTCTTTTTTTTTATCAAAAAAACGTTTTTATCTTGTAATTTATGAAGACCAGTTCTATTTAGGATATAAAAAATGTGATTTTTTTAGAAGAATTAAACTTTTTTTAACTGTTTTTATATAACTTTGTTGAGTAGAAGCACTTCTATTTCAGTTCATAAAGTTATTATTAACTGAATGTTGAAGCTAGTCCCCAGCTAGTATTTAACTTAGATAATCCTCTTATCAAAGTTGACTTATCTAAATATGATTCAAAGAATAATTGAATAAAATTTAAGTTAGTGAATTGCGACTAATTTAAGAAGAACTGATGGCTTAGTTAAAGTGATTTTTGACAAAGATAAATTTTCTATTTCTCCTTAATTTTAAGTAATTTACATACACATTAAAATCAAGGTACACCACATCCTTTCTTGATTCATCTACTTATAATGACAATTAATAAGGTTAATAGTCTATGATCTTATTAGCACATTGTCGCTTCTTAAAACACGTACAAAATGATGAGATTAACATTAATGCTCGCCTTTTTGTTTGTTTCTGTCGTTACCCATGCACAGCTGTCGGTCCAAAAAGGACTTACAGCACAACAGCTTGGGAATAATCTGGCAGGGGCAAACATTAACATTATTAATCCAACCATTACGGGAGATACGAGCCAATATGGCTTGTTCAATTTTACTGGAACTGGTTTAGGTTTATCTTCTGGAGTCATATTATCGACAGGAGATATTGATAATGCTGTGGGACCTAACAGCAATCCCAGTACCTCAACCTCTTATGGGTTGCCAGGAGATGCCGACTTGACAGCTCTAGCAGGTTTTGCAACACAAGATGCGGTTGTTTTCGAATTTGAATTTGAGGTTCAAGGGGACGAACTCGAATTTAATTTTGTATTCTTATCAGAAGAATACAACGAATTTGTCAATAGTGGATTTAATGATGTATTTGCTTTTTACATCAGTGGTCCAGGTATTGTTGGGCAAGAAAATTTAGCAGTTGTGCCAGGAACAACAACTCCTGTTACGATTAACAGTATCAACAACGGCTCTTTTTTCCAGTTTTATAATGACAATGATGCTAGTGTGACGAATCAAGTTAATGTAGAATTTGATGGTTTTACAACCTTGATGAAAGCGAGAAGAACCAATCTAACACCTTGTAGCGTATACAAGTTATCGCTGCGAATTGCCGATGGTTCTGACGATCGTTTAGATTCTGGGGTATTATTACAAGAAAACTCATTGGTTTCTAATAGTATTGCCGTTAACTCTGCAACAGTTAGCACCGATACTACAGCCTTAGAAGGTTGTATCCCTGCAACATTTACGTTTAATTTGGGAGCAACGGCTGCGACGGATCTCAATATTCCAATTCGTTTGGGAGGCACAGCGTTAAATGGTGTCGATTACGCATTCATAGATTCTATCATTACAATTCCTGCGGGACAAACTTCTTCAACCGTTATTATCAATGCATTAGCAGATGGTATTACAGAAGGTAGAGAAACGATTGAATTATATTATAGTCCGTCTTCTTGTGCGCCTGAAGATACTGTTTTGTTGTATATAGACGATGCAACTTCTATTACATTTGATGCTTTGGGTACCAATTTGAATTGCAATGGAAATAGCTCAGGAAGTATTAATGTAAATATAACAGGGGGAGCACCACCTTATAATGTTACCTATATTGATACGGCAACGGGTGTCTCTAACACCGTTCCCGCAACGTCCTTGCCAATAACAGGCTTGGATGCTACTTCTTATTTATTGCGTATTTCTGACCAATACGGATGTACGGCAGATGCTATTGTTGTTGGAGGAAACTTCAATGCAGGACAAACATTTTTGCCCGATGGTACAGGAGCTTCGTATACATCAGGTATTAATATAACAGGTTTTAATGCAGGGCAAACGCTTAACTCAATTAATCAAATCAACTCTATTTGTGCAACAATGGAGCACTCTTATGCTAGTGATTTGACAATAGAATTGGTCGCGCCAAGTGGACAAAGCATTCAATTAAAGAATGTAGGAAATACAGGAACAGGTGTGAATACTTGTGACTTGGGAGAGCCAATTGCCTCTGGACCAGTTGATAACTGGAGTACTTCAAACACTTTGCCAGGGGTAGGGTACCAATATTGTTGGACCAATAACCCAACTTATGCCACGATGAACGATATGGTTTCGCCAGCTCCTCCAGGCCCTCCACCAACACATACCTTTACAACATTGGCAGGAAATACTTATACGGATTACTACTTGCCAGCGGGCTCTTATGCTCCTCGTCAATCTTTCTTTGGTTTGTTGGGAACTTCATTAAATGGAAACTGGACGTTGAGGGTAACCGATAATTTTGCACAAGACAATGGTTACATTTTTGATTGGTCAATTAGTTTGCAAACTGATTTGCCAGACTCTATTGTTACCTTAACCGAGCCGCCAGCACCTACTATGGCACACACTACAACAGATCCAGCTTGTGGTATGTCGAATGGAGCAATTGATTTTTCTGTAACAGGAAATGGACCATTTACGTATCTATGGTCAAATGGCGCAACGACAGAGGATTTGAATAACATCACAGCAGGTTCGTATACAGTAACAGTTACGGATGGAACGGGGTGTACTTATGATTATACCGTCAATTTATCAAATACAGGGTCAGTAACCCTAAGTGCTGTTGTAACCGACGAAGCGTGTGATGGTTCCAATGATGGTGCGATTGATTTGAGTGTAGGGGCAGGAACATTTACCTACGCATGGTCAAATTCAGCATCTACAGAAGACTTGACAGGTTTGGCACCTGGAACATATACTGTAACCGTTTCAGATGGTACTTGTGTAGGGGTAGCTAGCTATACGGTTGATCCAGCTAGTACAATTGTAGTTACTTCTTCTATTACAAATGAAAATTGTGGAGATCAAGAAGGAGTTATAAATATTTCTTTGCAAGGCGGAGTAACACCGTTTACCTATATTTGGTCGAATGGTGAAACATCACAAGATATTGATGATTTGCAACAAGGTAATTATTTTGTAACAGTGACCGATGCCAACAACTGTACAACAGTAGATTCATTTACAGTAATTAATTTAGTTGGAAACTGTGTGCCTAGTTGTGATTTAGATATTACAAGCTTCTTAGCGTCTAATGAAAATTGTGCAGATGGTACTGGTGCTGTAGATATTACCGTTTTTACAACTAGTGGACCAATTACTTACTTGTGGTCAAATGGAGCAACAATGCAAGATATTAGTGGCTTATCGGCAGGATCTTATGCCGTTACGGTGACAGATGCTATTAATTGTGTGGATACGATGAGTTTTAACATTATCAATCAAGCAAGTGGCTTGAGTATAGCATCGATGAATGTGACGAATGAGTTCTGTGGTAATGGTTCTGGAGCTATTGATGCAACAATATCAGGAGGTTCTTTGCCATATACTTATTTGTGGTCAAATGGTGCGACAACCCAAGATCTTTCGAATGTTGCGGCAGGAGCTTATACGTTGACAGTAACCGATGGAAATGGCTGTCGTTATGTAGATAATGCCACTGTTGTTAACAATACAGGTGGTTTTGTTCAAACATTTGGGAATGCAGTAGATGAAGTTTGTTCTAATGGACAAGGTTCTATTGATATTTTATTTAGTGGTGGTCAAACGCCTTATTCTTACTTGTGGTCAAATGGGGCAACAACAGAAGATTTGATAGGAATTAGTGCAGGAACGTACACTTGTACTGTAACCGATAATGCAGGATGTGTGCTCATTACACCAAGTTATGTCGTTAATAACAATGCAGGTGGTTTGACATTTAATAACATAGATGTTGACAATGAAACTTGTGCCAACGGGCAAGGAGAGATTACCTTGAGTATTACTGGCGGACAAGCACCTTATACCTATGCTTGGAATACAGGAGCTAACACAGCAGCCATAACTGGTTTGTCAGCAGGAGCGTATACTGCAACGGTAACCGATAATAGTGGTTGTGCTATTTTTACCAACACCTTGAACTTAGCGAACAATAGTGGTAACCTTTCTTTAGATGCAGTACAAGTGATGGACGAAACGTGTGGTAGCGGAACTGGTAGTGTAGATATTACGGTATCAGGAAATACAGGTCCGTTGAGTTTTGCATGGAGTAATAGCTCTGCTTCTGAAGATTTATCCAACTTATCGGCAGGAAATTATAATTGTACGATTACAGATTCTGTCGGTTGTGCAGTATATGCCAATGCAACGGTCAACAATGATCCAGGAGCCTTGAGTATTGATAATACAATTATCAGCGATGAAACTTGTGGTCAAAATGATGGTTCGGTAACTATTATTGTTTCTGGAGCCAATGCACCTGCCACTTATGCATGGTCAAATGCTAGTGCGACACAAAATCTATCTAACATCGCAGCTGGAACATATAGTGTAACAGTAACCGATGCTATTGGCTGTACGGTAACATCTAATGCTAATATTCAAAATAATACAGGAACGCTAGCTTTAGCAGGACAAGTATTAACGAATGAAGTTTGTGGGAATGGACAAGGGGCGATTGATATTAGTATAACGGGGGGAACCGCTCCACTAACTTATTTGTGGTCTAATAACGCCACAACAGAAGATGTATCAGGTTTGACATCAGGAACGTATACTTGTACAATTTCAGATGCGTCAGGTTGTGATTTGATTGCAGGTCCTTACGTTATTAATAATAGTTCAGGAACATTAACACAAGGAACGCATCTAGTAACAGATGAAACGTGTGGGAATGGACAAGGGGCGATTGATATTACTGTAACAGGTGGAACGGCACCATTGACTTATTTATGGTCTAATAATGCCACAACAGAAGATTTGACCAACTTGTCAGCAGGAACGTATACTGGTACGGTTAGTGATGCTTCGGGTTGTTCGTTAATTATTACAAGAACAGTGAACAACAACGCTGGTGGATTGACGATCTCGAATGCTCAAGTCGTAGATGAAAACTGTACAGACGGACAAGGGTCAATTGATATCACAATTGCTGGTGGTACTCCTACCTATACCTATGCATGGTCAAACTCAGCAACGACAGAAGATTTGACAACTTTAAGTGCTGGAACATATAGCGTAACGGTGACCGATGCCAATGGTTGTGCTGTTTCTAATAGTTATACAGTTAATAATAATTCTGCCAACTTCCAATTGGCTAACATCAATACGACAAATGAAAATTGTGGAGATGGAACAGGGGCTATTGATGTGACCTTCACTGGAGGACAGGCACCCCTTGTATATGTATGGTCAAATGGCGCAACAACCGAGGATTTAACAGGATTAAATGCAGGCGTGTATGCTGCAACAGTAACAGATGCCAATGGCTGTGTAATTACACATTCTTCTAGCATCCAAAACGATCCAGGGTCATTAACAGTTTCTAATGATAGTATTGTTGATGCAACTTGTGGAGCAGTTAATGGAGCTGTTTTCCTCACGATAAGTAACGGTACACCAGGATATACTTATCAATGGTCGAATGGTGCTACTACTCAAAACTTGACAGGCTTGTCAGGAGGGACGTATACTTGTGTCATTACGGATGCAAACGGATGTACGACAAACTATACGGGAACAGTACAGGATTTGGGCGGTAATTTGCAAATTGCTAATAGTTCTACTGTAGACGATGCTTGTAATCAAGGAACTGGTTCTATTACAACAACCGTGACAGGTGGTGGACTGCCGTATACTTATAATTGGTCAACGGTCTCATCTAATCCATGTTGCAACTATGAGCTGCATATGTTTGATTTAAATGGCAATGGATGGGGAGGTACACCTGCTCCATTTGTAAATGTATATGTCAATAATAATTTAATTGGTGCCTATACAGTGCCAATAGGTCCAGGAAACTCATTCAATAGCGTTGCTATACCCGTATGTACAGGAGATGTCATTGCTGTTGAATACGTTGCTGCGGCTCAAAATGGTAATAATGCCTACTTATTGCTAAATGCTGCTGGCGATACTGTATTCCAAGATGGTCCTAATCCATTCTCGGGAGGAATTGCCTATACAGGAAATGTAACTTGTTCTATCAATGGTCAAGGAACCAATAGTATTTCCAACTTATCGGCTGGAAATTATGGTTTAACGGTTACGGATAATTACGGTTGTTCTGTAACACAAGCCTACACGATTAATAACTCTAGTGGAGCAATTAATATTAGTTTGAATAATCAAGTCGATGAAACTTGTGGTCTAGGAAATGGAGCACTTGATGTCACCGTAGGAGGGGCAGCGAATCCAACTTACTTGTGGTCGAATGGTGCAACAACAGAGGATATTACAGGTTTGTCTGCGGGAGCATATACAATGACTGCAACAGACCCAAGTAATGGCTGTACAACAGTAGGAAGTTATACGATTGTCAACAATGCCAATGGCTTGGTGGTTACAGATACCTTAGTTACAAATGAAACTTGTGGGAATGGGCAAGGAGCAATTGACCTTACAGTTAGTGGAGGGGCAACACCTTATTCATTTGCATGGTCGAATGGATCAGGAACAGAGGATATTATTCTGTTATCAGCGGGTACTTATATAGTTACTATTACAGATAATACTGGCTGTGATTTAGTAGAAACGTATACCGTTATCAATAATGCCAATGGTATTACAGCATCAGCCGTTACAACAGACGAAACTTGTGGTGATGGAACAGGTGCTATTGATATGACAGTAACAGGAGGAACAACACCATATACTTTTGCATGGTCAAATGGCGCAACAACAGAGGACATTACAGGTCTATCTGCGGGCATATATAATACTACTATTACCGATGCCTCAGGATGTGTTATTGTCTTTGCGGATACAGTCAACAATACAACTAGTACCGTAACGATTACAAATGTAACGATCGATACTGCTTTCTGTGGTAATAATGATGGAGGCGTTACATTAGCTTTATCTGGTGGTGCATTGCCATTGAGTTTTAATTGGAGTAATGGAGCAACGACTCAAAACCTTACCAATGTAACTCCTGGGACCTATACTTTAACTATAACAGAAGCCAATGGATGTATGTTGGTCGATTCTTTTGTAGTGGAGAACAATGCTTTCTTTGATGTGACTGCTACCGTTACCAACGAAGCCTGTGGTGATGGAACGGGGGCTATTGATTTAACAATAGCAGCTGGAGGACCTCCTCCATCCTTTGTATGGTCAACAGGAGCAACAACAGAGGATTTAGCCAACCTTTCCGCAGGAACATATTCCGTAACCATGACGGTTAACTTTGGACCTGGCGGGGGTGGATGTACTCATGTGGAAACGTATCAGGTAATTAATGATTTAGGACCTGTTAATATAGATAGCTTAGTTGTTACCGATGAAACGTGTAATCAAGCGAATGGTGAAATTGATGCGTATACGTCGATCGATAGTTTCTGTAACTATACCTTGAATTTGTATGATGGCTTTGGCTTTGGTTGGCAAGGTTCAAGTGTGACTGTTATCGTTGATGGAGTAAATGTAGGAAACTATACTGCGACAGCGGCTGTTTCTTCCTTTACGATCAAAGTTCCTAGCGGGCAAAGCATTCAATTTATTTATAATGAAAGTCCATTTGCACCAGGGCAAGATAGTTATGATGTAGTCTTAAACGGAACGACCGAATTTATTTCAGGGCTAAATCCAGTAAATGGCTCTGGGTATACAACTACTTGTACCAGTCCTACGACCTCTGTAACTAGTTTTACCTACTTATGGTCAACAGGAGCAACAACTCAAAGTATTTCTGCTTTATCAGCAGGTACGTACACCTTATCTATAACCGATAATAATGGTTGTGTAACAATTGATTCCGTCTCTATCCAAAACAACACATTCGGATTTGGTATTGCTGGTGCATTGCTGACAGACGAACAATGTGGTGACGGTACTGGTGCCATTGATTTGACAATAGGAGGCGGAGCGAGTCCATATACTTTTGTTTGGAGCAATGGAGCAACAACAGAAGATTTGACAGGTCTTTCAGCTGGAAGCTATGATGTTACGGTAACAGATAACTTAGGTTGTGCCTTGGTACAATCGTATGTTATTAATAATAATACCAATAATTTTGGAGTTACTGGAACAACAACAGCGGCTAACTGTGCGGCAGCGGATGGTAGTGTAGATATTACAGTAACTGGAGGAACAAGCCCTTACACTTATGCGTGGAGCAATGGAGCAACAACAGAAGACGTGAGTGCCGTTGTTTCTGGTACCTATGCTGTAACGATAACAGATGCAGCAGGTTGCATTATTAATGCTACTTATACTGTTGGAAATACAGGTGGTGGTTTAGGATTGACCTCTACACCAACAGCTGCAACTTGTAATCAGGCAAATGGCGGTATGATCTTAAATGTAACAGGGGGAACAAGTCCTTATACTTATGCATGGAGCAATGGAGCGACAGGAGCTAGTATTTCGGGTGTATTGGCTGGAAATTATGGTGCAACTATAACTGATGCCAATGGCTGTCAATTATCTGTACCAATTGTAATTCCAAATATCGGAACTCCTGTAGACTTTATTTCTGGAGATACAACTTCAACGTCTTGTTCTAGTTGTAGCGATGGTGCGGTTGACTTAACTCTAGGAGGAGCTGGTGCACCTTATACCTTTGTTTGGAGCAATGGAGCAACAACTGAAGATTTAATAAATGTTGTTCCTGGAGTCTATAATGTAACGATTACAAACGTGGATGGTTGTACAATGGATACTGTATTTACAGTTGATTTCTCTACGGCAATAGTGGAATTAGAGGGCATGGAACTGAGTGTGTATCCAAACCCATCTAATGGAAGCATTTATGTAGAATTTGCACAACTACCAATGGAGCCAATCCAAATTGAAGTGTTCAATGCACTTGGACAACGTGTTATGGAGCGTACTTATGCTCCTCAGTTGATTCAAGAACGTATTCATGTAGATGTACAAAATGCCAGTACTGGAACTTATATGATGAAAATCTCTTCTGCTGGAAAATACATTACCAAACGAGTGGTTATTTTGAAAGAGTAGAGTAATTTATAAATGCCATTTCTAAACATAGGCTAACCTTTTATAGTTGGATTATGTTTGGGAATGGCTTATTTATTCAAAACAACACATTGTCCCCACCTTTGTTATGAAGTTATTTGAGAATTAATTTTTTTTAAATAAGTTCAACTCATCAACTATTTGTAATGCAAATGTTGCCCAAAAAACATACTTTTGTGGCGTAAAATTCGAGCAATACGTTTTTCTAGTATATGCTTGGGATGCTTATATCTTATTTTAGAAGAATAAGATGGGGGGATCTTTAAATTATGTAGTATTGATTATGAGAAAGAACTTGCTTTTTAACTTAAAATAAGTTGTTCTTATCTAAGAAGGAGGAATTGAATTTAAGTCATTTTGGCAAAATATTACTCTGAAAAACGAAAACAACAATGTGTTAAGTCAAAGAAAGTTCAATAACAAAACAAAAGAGTCAACCATTCATTATAAAAAACAATTAAAATGAAATTTTTCATTAAATGCTGTTTGTTGTTAGTCCTTGTGTGGTCATTCAACACTCAAACAAAGGCACAAGCAATTATAACAGTAGATACCATTATTAATGCAACATGTAATGCTTCGGCAGATGGAGCCATTCAGATTAGTGTTGCAGGAGTACCACCATTTACCTATCAATGGAGTAATGGAGCAACTACAGAAGATGTAACAGGTTTGTTTTCTGGTTCCTTTGTTGTGACTGTTACCGATGGTTTAAGTGGGGTAACCGTCTCTAACGTCCTAACGGTTACAGCACCACCTGTTATTAATGTTGTAGCAGACACGATTATTAATATCTTATGTGCAGGTGATTCGACGGGATCTGTTGATTTATCCGTATCGGGAGGTGTACCTGGATATACTTACATTTGGGACAATGGAGCAACCACACAGGATGTGTCAGGTTTGCCCGCAGGACCAATGAATGTAACGGTAACCGACGCCAATGGATGTACGGCTTCGGCTAAAGCAATTGGAATAGATAGTGTACCTCCGATTATTGTGACTTTGGATTCTATCGACAATGTTACTTGTAATGGAGCAGCCAATGGAGGTGTTTTTATTAGTGTGACAGGAGGAAGAGGAGGAACCTACAACTATTTGTGGAGCAATGGAGCGACTACACAAAATATAACGGGTCTTAGTGGCGGTGCCTATTCGGTGACAGTGACTGATTCTAGCAATTGCGTCATGCTTTCGGGACCACATATTGTGAACGAACCGAATATACTTGCGGTAACGTTTGATTCATTGCAAAATGTAGATTGTAATGGAAATGGTAATGGAGCCGTTTTTATAACTGTAACAGGAGGAACTGCGAATTATAATTTTAATTGGTCGAATGGAGCAACAACAGAAGATATTACAGGATTATCTGGAGGTACTTATTCTGTTGTGGTAACGGATGCCAATGGTTGTGTAGATAGCACAGGACCTCATACTGTAAATGAACCAGCTGTTTTAACGTTGACCCTAGATTCTATTCAGCATATAGACTGTAACGGTGATGCTGATGGAGCTGTCTTTGTAACCGTGACAGGGGGGACTACCAATTATACTTATGCTTGGTCAAACTCAGCCACGACTCAAGATATTACAGGGCTAAATGGAGGAAATTACACCATTACAGTAACGGATGCGAATGGTTGTACAGTAAGTGATACAGCTTATGTTGTAAATGAACCACCTGTATTAGTGGCTACTTTAGATTCTATTGTAGATGTGAGCTGTAATGGTTTTGGAGATGGAGGTGTCTTTATTAGTGTAACAGGAGGAACGACGAATTATAACTTCTTATGGAGTAATGGAGTAACAACAGAAGATAATCCCAACATAGGAGGAGGTAGTTATACCGTTACGATCACGGATGCCAATGGTTGTTCTGTTACATCTGGTCCACATATCGTTGTGGAGCCAGCAGGAATGACGTTGACCTTAGATTCTATTAACAATGTGAGTTGTAATGGGGCAAATGATGGAGGCGTGTTCATTACAGTAACAGGAGGAGCACCAAACTATACTTATTTGTGGTCGAATACAGCAACAACAGAAGATATTACAGGTTTAAGTGGAGGTAGTTATATTATTACGGTAACGGATGCGAATGGTTGTACGGTTAGTTCAGGACCTCATGTAGTAACCGAAGCCCCTGCCTTGGTCATCACTTTAGACTCTATCGACAATGTAAGTTGTAATGGAGCAAATGATGGAGCCGTATTTATCACAGCAACAGGCGGCACAGGTGGGTATACCTATGCATGGTCGAATACAGCAAGCAGTCAAAACATTACAGGTTTAGGCGGTGGTTCATACACCGTTACAGTAACAGATGCGGCAGGCTGTACGGCAGTATCAGGACCACACGTTGTGACGGAACCTACGCAACTAGTAGCGACTTTGGATTCTATTAATAATGTCAGTTGTAATGGCTTGAGTGATGGTGGTGTATTTGTAAGTATTACAGGTGGAACAGTACCATTCAGTTATTTATGGAGCAATGGAGCGACGACAGAAGATGCAACAGGTTTAATTGCAGGATCGTATACCTTAACCGTAACGGATACCAATGGTTGTACGGCAACAACAGGACCACATATAGTAACAGAGCCAACTGCTTTGGTTATCACCTTAGATTCTATCGATAATGTAAGTTGTAATGGAGCAGCTGACGGAGGTGTGTTTATCACAGCAACAGGCGGAACAGGAGCATATACTTATGCATGGTCGAATACAGGCAGTAGCCAAAACATCACAGGTTTGAGTGGCGGTTCGTACACCGTAACGGTAACAGATGCCAATGGATGTACAGCGGTATCAGGACCACATGTAGTAACCGAAGCCCCTGCCTTGGTCATCACTTTAGACTCTATCGACAATGTAAGTTGTAATGGAGCAAATGATGGAGCCGTATTTATCACAGCAACAGGCGGCACAGGTGGGTATACCTATGCATGGTCGAATACAGCAAGCAGTCAAAACATTACAGGTTTAGGCGGTGGTTCATACACCGTTACAGTAACAGATGCGGCAGGCTGTACGGCAGTATCAGGACCACACGTTGTGACGGAACCTACGCAACTAGTAGCGACTTTGGATTCTATTAATAATGTCAGTTGTAATGGCTTGAGTGATGGTGGTGTATTTGTAAGTATTACAGGTGGAACAGTACCATTCAGTTATTTATGGAGCAATGGAGCGACGACAGAAGATGCAACAGGTTTAATTGCAGGATCGTATACCTTAACCGTAACGGATACCAATGGTTGTACGGCAACAACAGGACCACATGTAGTAACAGAGCCAACTGCTTTGGTTATCACCTTAGATTCTATCGACAATGTAAGTTGTAATGGAGCAGCTGACGGAGGTGTGTTTATCACAGCAACAGGCGGAACAGGAGCATATACTTATGCATGGTCAAATACAGGCAGTAGCCAAAACATCACAGGTTTGAGTGGCGGTTCGTACACCGTAACGGTAACGGATGCCAATGGATGTACACAGACAAGTGGACCTCTTAGTGTAAGTGAACCTACAACTTTAGATATTGTCATAGATAGTTTTAAAAATGAAAGCTGTTTTGGTATTATTGATGGATTTATCAGTACGACAGCTACAGGAGGAACAGCGCCATATAGCTACTTATGGAATACAGGTGCTACCGTAGATGATCTTACGAACTTAATAGCAGGAACGTATACCATTACAGTAACCGATACCAATGGCTGTACTGCTATAGATACTGTTACGATTAATGATATTCCTACAATAACCGTTACACTAGATGGAATTGATTCAGTTTCTTGTAATGGATTGAGCGATGGAGCTGTTTCTATAACAACGACTTTAGGCGCACCTGGCTACACTTGGTTGTGGAGTACAGGAGCAACGACGGAAGACTTAAGTGGCGTTTCAATAGGAAATTATACCTTAACTGTAACAGATGCATTGGGTTGTACCATAACCGCTGGAGCTTATACGGTGGAGGAACCAGCCATTCTGGCAATTACGTTAGACAATAGTACTGATGTCAGTTGTAATGGGGCTGCAGATGGTGCTGTCATGATGACAACAACAGGGGGAACAAGTACCTACACGTATGCTTGGTCTAATGGTCAAGTGACAGAAGACATTACAGGATTAAGTGGTAGCTCTAATACGGTGACCGTAACGGATTTTAATGGTTGTACCGCAACATCAGGACCACATATTGTAAATGAGGCAAGCGCAATTGTTGTCACAATAGACAATATTGATTCGGTAAGCTGTAATGGAGCAGCGGATGGAGCGATTGCTATTTCCGTATCAGGAGGAACACCTGCTTATTCTTACAACTGGGATAACGGAGGAGGAACAACTGAAGATTTGACGAATTTGAGTGGTAATACTTATACTGTAACGGTGACGGATGGAGCTAATTGTACGGTAACATCAGGACCGCATGTTGTCTTAGAACCAGCAGCATTAAATGTAGCAATAACAGCAACTGTTCCTTTGGAAGGGTGTCTGGGAGAACCATTTGGTGCTTTGGATGCAGCGGCATCAGGCGGAACGGGAACCGCTACTTATCAGTGGTCAAATAGTATAACAACGGCATCTAATGCAGGTTTAAATACAGGAATTTATACTGTTACAGTAACGGATGCGAATGGTTGTACTGCAACAGCGGTAGATTCTATACAAGACCCTGTTCGACCAGTTGTCAATCCATTTGTTGGGCAAGCATCTGTAACCGATACGACAGTTAATTGGGGAGATATTATTAATATTAATGCAGGAAATGACCAGACATCAAACGGTGTTAATTATACTTGGGAAGATGTTACTAATTTGGGTGATGTGAATTTTGGTAGTAATACAGTGCCTGCCACAAGTATTCGACCAGAACCAACAACATCAGGAACATATACTTTATTAGTAACAGCAACATCAGCCGATGGTTGTGTGGATACAGGTTCGGTTTATGTGACTGTTAATATCAATGATTTGTTGGGAATTCCAACTGCTTTTACTCCTAATGGAGACGGTGTTAATGATTATTTCCGACCAGCAAACTTAGATCCACAATTTATTGTAGAATACAAGATTTATAATCGTTGGGGACAATTGCTCTTTGACGATACGAATACAACGAATCAGTGGGATGGTCGTTTTAATGGAGTCGATCAGCCGACAGAAGTATACATTTATTTATTGCGTTATCAGGTTCCAGGGCAAGATGCGCGTATATTGAGAGGCGAGTTTACATTACTTCGATAACTGTAAATTTTATAAATCTCTTAAATTAAGAAGCCATTTCTCATCTGAGAAATGGCTTCTTGTTTTATTAGAATCAATTAAAAAATCAACGGAGCATTAACAATCAAAAGATATAGTAACTGTTCTCATAACTTTTTACATGTATAACCTTTTATATTTATAGCTGTTTCAACAAGTCTAGATATTGGCTAGGTTCTGGTCGCAAGCGATAATTATCCGTTAGGTCTGCAAAACGAATGATTCCTTCCTTATCTGTAACAACCAGTGTTGGCAAAACATTGTCAGAGTCGTATCCTAATACCTCAAAGCCAGCAGGAGTACCCTTTGAGTGAAACAAACCAAGTTTTTGGGCGGCTTTTAAATCTTCATCAATTAAAAATTGAGCTGGGATGTCAAACTTTTTAGCTAAACTTTTGGTGTGTTTAGGAGACTGAGGGCTGATAAAAACTAAAGCAGCACCTTGAGCTTTTATTTGCTGATACTCTTGTGCCAATTCTTTGATTTGTGCCATGCAGAACGGACACCAGTTGCCACGATAGAATAGAAAAATAGCTGGAGCTCCCAAGAATTGTTGGATAGAAACTTCAGCGCCTTCTGGGGTTTTAAACGAAACCAAAGGCATTTTTTTCCCAATTTTGAGTAAGGTTTTGTCTCGACTAGAAAAATCTGTTGCCCAATATGTATACAAGCACCAACAGCCCAACATACATACATTTAAAATTAGTGCCCAATAATTACTCGAGAGGGCTATGGTGCTGTATATGACCAAACTAGTTCCTAATAATAGCAATAACCAAGTCGACCACATATTTTTACTTGTTCTTGGTGTGGCAACTAGGTAAATACCTGCAAAATAAATGGAGCCTGTACCAAAACTAATAAGATTACCAAGCCAAGCTAGTTGATTGGTATGAGTTAGATATGTATAGCCAGAATAGAGTGTGCCAATGACAATAAAAGTGACGCTGAGGCTAATAAAAAGACCTTTTAAAGAATCCATAAAATCTCTGATTTAAATTGCGTTATAACTTGCTAGGAAAATAAATTTACTTTATTGAGCATCAAAGTACACCAAAAAAATTGTATTTTGCATCTTAATACTTGAATAGACTACAAAAAATAGTAATTCAATCTGTTGAGATGAATTATGATAATGGGCAAAATTAAAAGAAGAATTGTAAGTCTAGGAATAATACTCTACTGTTGACCTTAAAACCACCACAATTTGTTTTGGGTTAATAGCATCATTTAAAACGAAATCATTTGACGGAGCAAGAACTCATAGAAAGATGTAAGCGCAACGATAGGTTGGCGCAAAAGGCTTTGTACGAGCGGTTCTCTTCCAAAATGTTTGGGGTCTGTAGGCGTTATGTCAAAACAGTCGAAAACACAGAGGAAGTGTTAATGTTAGCTTTTTGCAAAGTGTTTAAAAAAATTGATACCTACTCAGGCAATGGAAGCTTTGAGGGGTGGATCAGACGTGTAATGGTAAATGAATCATTGATGTTTTTGCGAAAAAATTATCGTTTTAATGAGCATGCTGATATTAGCGAATTGCCTGTGAAGGCAGTGGAAGTAAATGTAGAAGATGAATTAGCAGCACAAGATATTTTGAACTTATTGGAACAATTGCCTACTGGGTACAGAACCGTCTTTAACTTGTACGTTATAGAAGGATTCAAGCATAGAGAAATTGCAGAACAACTTGGCATTAGTATTAATACATCTAAATCGCAGTTGATTTTGGCGAAAAAGAAACTACAGGAAATGATTAAAAAATCAGAACAATTGGGAAGCAATTAAAAAAATTAAAAAATAAGAAGATTCAGAAACATATTACAAATAAATTGGGTTTGAACCCATAAAGGAAATAAACATCAACTTGTTAGACAAGAATAGAACTAAATGATTAAAAGAAACCAACCAAAGATAATTAATTAATTATGAGCAGAGATGATTACATTTCTAAACTGTTTATAAAAAATCAGGACAAGCTAGAACAACCGCCTTCTAACGACCTTTGGTCTAAATTAGAAATGCAGTTAGATCAAGAGCTACCTGTCACTGAAAACACAACTGGAGGTGCCACTTCGGCTACTAAGGTGATCGGTTTATCAAAGTATTTAGCAGCAGCCTCTGTATTGGTTGTTTTGGCTAGTGTCGCTTATATGTTCCGATCTATAGAAACTTCTAATATGGATCAAAAAACCTTAGAAGCTCCCTTGGCAATTTATACAGATGTGGAAGAGGAGACAGAAGAAGAACCTTACGAGTCGTACAAAGATTTTCCTGCTAAAACAGAAGCAGAAAAAGCAAAGGAGGAAGTACAACAAGCAGAAAAAATTGTAGAAGCGGTGAACGAAAAAGTATTGAAGGAAAATATTGTGGTTCCTAATACAGTGAAAAATTCTACTTCTTCTTCTAAGAAAATTGAATTGGACGATATTGAAATTGTAGATGAAAAAGAAGTCAATGACTTGATTGTCATCGAACCTGAAATACCTGATGAAACAGTTTTGGCAAGAACGACAAACATACCAACGAATACTAGAGCAGATTTGTACCAAAATGATGTTCCTGTGGAGCAAGAGGATTTAAATTACAACAGAAATTATATTCCTCAAATTGCTAACACGATAGACAATAATAGCGTTGTGGAAGAGGTCTTGAATCAATCAAAAGATAAAGAAACGATTAGTGCTACGAAAAAATTTAAGTCAAGTACTCGAAAAAGAGGTGCAGGAAGGGGAAAAATTGTCGGAAAAGAAAAGAAGGCAGTAAAGAAAATAAAATCTCCGATGGCATCAGCCCACCAACGTTTATATCCTTTTGGATTTTTGTTGGGTAAATGGGAGGACGATAATGAGATAGGAGGGAAGTCTTACGAAATGTGGACACTTAAAAACTCGACCACTCTAGTTGGCAAAGGATATAAATTGTCTAACAGCGCAGAACGAATTTTTGAAGAAGTTATGCGAATCGAATTTAGAGACAATCAAATCTTTTTAGTAATGAGCCTAGATGAAGATAAAACAACTGTAGATTATATGCTGTCTACTTTTGATAATGAACGCTTTATTTTTGAACAGCAGATGTCTAAAAATTATCCAGATAAAGTAATTATTCAGAAAAGTGGTTTGGATGGTTATTCGGTTATTATTACCAATAATCATAATTTTCTAACAACCGACCAACAACGCTATTTGGAGAACCGAAATAGAGTATCGAATGTTCAGTCTATGCGGACCATGCATTATAAAGATTAGGTTCATGCAATACTAAATTATTAAATATACTCGTTTTACAAAAGTTGTTATCTTTCTGAGATAACAACTTTTGTATTTTAGGACGTTGCGCATTTCCTCCTCAATAAAAAACTAAGCTTGTACTTTCTGCCCCTGAATGATTATAATTAATGGGTGATTATATAAAAAGTCTATAGGCTTTTTTTGCTGTATAAAATTACGTAACTTTGAAGCTTTATAGTTTATTACAGTTAGTCTTGTAAGTACCTAATTCACTAAATGACACAAGAGAATAATAACGACTTATTACGACGTTTAAAAGAGAATGATAAGACTGCTTTGAAAGAAATATTTCAAGAGCATTATCCTATTGTATATCGTACCATATTTCGGATTGTATCTGACCAGGGAATAGCAGAAGATTTGGCTCAAGATGTATTTATGCGATTATGGGAAAAGCGGGATAGGATTGATATTCAAGGAGCATTGGGTGCTTATATTCGCAGAATGGCAGTAAACGAGGCATTGGGGTATTTACGTAAAAATAAAAAATACACCATAGAGGAAGTGGCGGATTATCACAGCCCTCTAACAATTAGTGGTGAGGATACTTATCTTGATAACGAGTTGCAGGCAGAAGTTAATAGGGCAATCGAAACCTTACCGCCAAGGTGCAAAGCGGTATTTATGTTAAGTCGCTTTGAGGAATTGTCTTACAAAGAAATTAGCCAAAAATTAGACATTTCTCCTAAAACTGTCGAAAATCAAATTTCAAAAGCTTTAAAAACGTTACGAAAAGCCTTAAAAAGCTATTTAAGTAGTTTTTTAATTTTTTGTATGTGGTATTTTTAGCAATTGCCTCAACCTTACGTTACGCATTTTACACTTCTTTTTACTCTTTGGCATCCTTACCAGCACATTTGACTTCCCACTACATTAGATAAAACTATAAAAAAGTATTTTTTTTCTAAAAAAAATATTTTGATGTAGGGGGGAGGGCTGAAAATAGCATCATCATTAATAGAAAGCAGAAAAATATGGACTCTAACAATAACAAATATCTTACACTCCTTAGCAAAGTACTAACAAAAAGCGCCTCTTTAGAAGAGAAGGAGCAGTTAGAGCAATGGGCAAATGAGAATGATGCACAAAAAGCATTTGTAGAGGAAACGCTAGAAGTTTGGAATTTATCTAAAAATTATGCAGAAGATTTGCCAGTCGATACCAATCGTGCTTGGGATAAATTGGAAGCAAAATTAGAAGTTAAAACACCTCAACCTACTATATGGCGAAGTTTGGCTTCTTATTGGAAGGCTGCGGTAATCGCTGGTTTGGTAGCAACGTCTGTATTTTGGATTGCTTCTCGGAATGCGGTAAGTGTGGAAACTGTTTTGGAAATTGTAGAAACAGGAGAGCAAGAGCAAAAAGAATTAATTCTGCCCGATGGATCGTTGGTGTTGTTGAATGAAAACTCTTCTTTGGCTTATGCTAAAGATTTTAAGGTTCGAACAGTTGATTTAAAAGGAGAGGCATTTTTTGATGTGACAAAAAAGAACGGTCAGTCGTTTGAAATTAATACAAGCACTACAAAAACTAAAGTGTTGGGTACGTCGTTTAATATACGTGCTTATGACCAAACTCCAGTGGAGGTAGCTGTCGTGACAGGAAAAGTTGCTGTAGAAAGCGTTCAAGAAGGAAACAAAGAGTCGGTTCTGTTACTGCCAAATGAAACGGTTGTTTATGATGCAACAGTTAAAAAAATGGTGAAAACGGTTGAACCAACCAATAATTCAGTGGCTTGGAAAACACAAGAACTAGTTTTTGATAATACGGAATTGGGGAGTGTGATTAAAACGTTGGAACGTTATTTTGAAGTAAAAATTGAGGGAGATCCTAAGATATTAAATTGTCATTATACAGGAACCTTCAAAGAACCAAAACTAGGAGAAGTATTTAATACCATAGCTTTTACGTTTCCAACTGATTTGGAAATCAAGAAAGTAGATGAGAAATATATCCTTATTGGTCAAGGATGTGAATAAAATTTTACGAGAAACAAGCATTCACATGATTAATAAGAAAAATATAGTAACAGTAGTTTTGCTGTTATCTTTTTTGGGATTGTATGCACAGAAACCCTCTGATGCACAGAGGGTTAATGTGCATTTTTCAAAAGTTTCTTTAAAAGAAATTTTGGCGCAAATTAGTGCTGATTATCAGGTACATTTTTCATATGGAAATGACCATTTAGCACTCAATGAAAAAATATCGTTTCACAGCGAAGGTAAAAGCCTAGAAAAAACCTTAGAACAGTTATTTGAGGATAATAATATCATATACAGAACTATTGGTTCTCAATTGGTACTCAAACCTGGCTCGAATAAAAATAAAAAAAGAAACGAACGCAAGAAACGTAAAAAAAGAAGAGAAGCGATACGAGAAGAACGGGATAAAGAAACTCTAGAAAGGGGAACACTGTTTGATTTTGATATTCATTCTGAAATCATTGGAAACAAAGATTTATCCTTAGAGGAAGAAGAGCTTCGTAGAAGCCCTATTCCTACCGATCCTATTCAGGCAATTAATACAGAGGAGATAAATGGGGTTTATTATCGAGATACGCTACAAAAAGAAGAGCCTAACCATGTAGACCCAGGTAAATACCGAAACACAAAAACTTCCTTTGGGCAATTTTCTGTATTGCCTTTTTTGTCTAGCAATAGACATCGAAGCCGATTTAATGTTTTCTCATTTAATTTGATTTGGGGCATTAATGGTGGTGTGAATGGATTTGAATTTGGTCTAGTTGGAAATAGTATTAAGCGTCACGTACACGGTTTGCAAATCGGAGGCTTTTTTAACAATGCAGAAGGGCATTTGTATGGAGCGCAAGCTTCAGCTATTCTAAATGTTGTTAAAGGCGATATTGTCGGGCTTCAATTTGCAGGGTTGTGGAATTTGGGAGGAAATATATATGGATCTCAAGTCAGTATTTTAGGTAATATAGCTAGAGATTTGTATGGTATGCAGTTTGGAGGATTGAGTAATATCGCAACCGATGTATATGGTTTCCAAGTTTCAGGTTTGTTCAACTTTGCGAATGGTAAATTGTACGGGTCGCAAATTGCTGGCTTTGGCAACATTGCATGGGGAGGGAAAAGTGCTGTTCAGTTTGCAGGTTTGTTTAACATTAGTGCCAAAGCACAATTTCAAATAGGTGGCTTTTTTAATTCTGCTCAATCGGTTGATGGGGCGCAATTAGGAGGTTTGAATATCGGAAAAAATGTTAAAGGGGTGCAAATGGGGGTTATTAATACCACCAAAGAACTGGAAGGTTTCCAAATTGGATTAATTAACCATGCCAAAAAAGCTCAAGGTTTGATGCTTGGCTTAATCAATATAGCAGATAGTATTAAAGGAGCTCCTATTGGACTCATTAATATTGTCAATAAGAACGGATACAACCGAATAGAAGTATTTGGTACGGATGCGATGTATGTTAACTTAGGAGCAAAATTTGGCTTCGAACGTTATTATCATATTTTACAAATAGGATGGCGAGTGAGTGCTGATAATGTTTTTACTTGGACGGCTGGCGTAGGTGTTGGTACCAAACTTAATTTAAACAAAGCGCTACATCTTAATTTTGAATTACTTACTTCTCATGTCAATGAGAATGACTTATGGACGAAAGAACTCAATTTACTCAATCAGTTTAAAACAACCTTAGATGTTCGAGTTCGAGATCGAGTTAGCTTTTTTGTAGGACCTGTTTTTAATGCATTAGTCTCTGGTTTATACAATGAAGAAACACAACGATATGGCTCTAATATCATGCCTTACACTTTGTTTGACCAAACGAACCAAAAAGGAACCAATCTTAAATTATGGATAGGTCTTACTGCTGGATTAAGATTCTAAGTATATTCCATCGTAATAGTAGCAGTGCATAACTATTGTGACTTAGAAATATCTTGTTAGCCAGTAGGTATATTTTGTAGCATAATTACATCTGTTCATTGATCCTAAGACACTACTAAAACTTGTTGTAAAGTAATGTTAAAGTAGATTTTTTAAAATCTGCTAATGGGAAAGCTATGCCCTAAAGGGACTTATTAAAAGAAAATAAGGACTTGGTAGGGAATTATGAATTATAAAATATATAAAATATGGGAAGGAGAACAAAAATAGACATCTACATAACACTATTGTTGCTATTAATAACGGGAGTTGGTATGGCGCAAGTAGGGCAGGATGTCAACTTTACGATTCAAGTAACAGGATTTCAGCAAAATGCTGGACAAATTAGAATTGCTGTATATAATAATGAAAATGGCTTTTTAACACCAGAACGTGTTTATAAAAAGATTGTATTGGATGTTAACAACAGTATTTTAAGGCATACGGTACAACTTCCAAAAGGAAACTATGCTGTGGCTTTGTATCACGATAATAATTCGAATGGTATTTGTGACAAAAACGTATTTGGTATTCCAACAGAACGTTATGGTTTTTCTAATAACATTCGACCCATCCTAAGTGCGCCTTCTTTTAAAAGTACCGTCATCGAAGTAAAAAAAGATTTGGAAATAGAAATTGCCTTACTCAAATAAAAGGTAGTAAGGAGATTGGTTGAGAAGAATTTATCAGCCAGTTGATTGGTTAAAAAATAACAATATGAGATGCTTAGCGACTGGCTTGTGCTTATTATGGACAACTTTATTTTGTCATGCTCAAGACGCAAGAGAATTTTTTACTTCTGTTGATGCCGAGGTGGAATTTATTGGTTTGGACTTTTCGGAGGCAAAAATGGTGGGGTTAAACACCAAAAATGCTCCCCAAGAAATTAAGGTAAAGTATTTTAAAGCTTGGAATGACTTGTTGATTAAAGAAGCCAGAAAATATGATGTTAAGAGAGCATTTATGAAACAAAACCTAAGCTATAATTTTGATGTTGTCGATCATTTGAATCAACAGACAAAATCAGAAACGCTACTTACCAATGCCTCGCCACAATCTTTTTCTGAAAAAAAATTACAGGGCATTGTCAACCAATACAATACCCAAACAATGAAAAGCCAATATGGCGTTTCGTTTGTCATTCACAGTTTTAATCAGTTTCGAGAACGAGCCTATGTATATATCGTTATTTTTGATGTAGCAACTAAAGAGGTTCTGTTCTCCGCTCAAACATCGGGAGAAGCAGGAGGGTTTGGTTTTCGGAACTATTGGGCAAGGACAATTTATAATATTTTGGAAGATATTAGAGATTATAAATTTAGAAGATGGAAAGAAGAAATAAGAAGGCAACCTTTTGCAAAAAAATAAATCTCAAAATGCTCAAAAAAAATGATTTAAAGCTATCTTTTATGGCAAAAAAATTAATGTGTTAACGCTTTTTTTAGTAGAAAAAAATAGGTGTTTTGTCTATAAAATTTTTAGACTGATAATTAGTTTTACCTTGTTTTTGTTTGAAAAAACGCACTTTTAAAGTGAAAAAGTACGATTCAAGTTGGATACAAAAACTAAATAAATGTTATAGAATTATTAAAGTTCAAAAAAAAGTATTCAAAGACTGCCTTTTTTAACCTAGAATTAAATTTTAATTGTACATTTGTCGATATGAATATCACTACCAAAAATCTAAAAGAGACCTCCCGACACTGGGTCGGTTTCGGAAGGTAATAAAAATGTACCCTATACATTTCATTAATACCCCAAGAACCTAACCTTGAGTTTTAAATAAAAACAGTTTGCACACTTGTCAGGAGCTATATAGAGTTGCTACTTTTGAAGTAGCAGCTTTTTTTTTGTATTTCTGCGAACAATTTGGCTTGTATGGCATTAATAATAAGAATATTCAAAAATAAGAGGTGACTAAAAACAAGTGTGCTTTAGAATATTGGCTTATTTTTAAACAACTTAAATAATAATGTAGTAGCTTTGCAGCCTTAAATGAGTTTTATGAATAAAATAAAGCTTTAAATGGTTCTTTGGAGAAGATGGTCGGATACCAATTGGTTCTACAAAGAATATTATTTTTGGAGCATGGTTACGCTTATCCTAATAATGGACGTTAAACTAGCTCTTCAATTGAGCATATACATACAAAATGGCAATAGTAAGATTTAAATTTGAAGATAAGAATATCCCAACACAAGAAGTGAAAGGAATGGTTGGGGATAATATATTGGATTTGGCAGAAGATAATGGGATGCACATTAACAGTAACTGCGGAATGGTTTGTGCTTGTAGCACTTGCCATGTTTATATTGAGAAAGGAGAGGATTTTCTGACAGAGATTTCTGACAAAGAAGAAGATTTTATTGATCGTGCTTTAGATCCTCGTATCGAATCTCGTTTATCTTGTCAATGCAACCTTTTGGAAGACGATGACAATGTGGTTATAGAGGTATTGGTGCCTGATCAATCTAGAATTATTGGACACGAACATTAATTAGTTGGATAGGAAGAAATGAGCGTGCCAATGCTCTAATAAGAGGTTTGACCGCACTTGAAAGATAGTGTCGGACTATTATGATAAAACACTATAAAAAATTTAAAATGAGTTTTGAATTAAACTTGCCCATTCACTGGTCAGATCATGAAGACATTGCAATGGGATTGTATGAGAAATTTGGAGATGAATTTACAGAATCCAAAATTTATCGTATTCGTTTCACAGATTTGTTGGAATGGATTTTATCCCTGCCCAACTTTGAAGGTAAAAGAGAAGATTGCAACGAAAATCACTTAGAGCAAATCCAAGCAAAATGGGTTTATGAGTGGCGTGACAATCAATAGCCAAACTATTTGCAAACGATTGGTAATTTTTAACTTTATCAGGATTCGTGTGTAACTTGTTGTACGCGAGTTGTTAATATTGATCTCTTAATGTCTTTCTTAGATAAATTACATGATATTGACACCATTATTTTAGATGTGGATGGTGTGCTGACGGATAGTTCTGTCTATATTTTTGAGGATGGTGTACTAATGCGTAAAATGAACGTACGAGATGGCTATGCGATTAAGTATGCCATTAGTAAGGGATACCGCCTTATTATCATTACGGGAGGAAAATCAGAAGGGGTTATCAAGCGTTTGCAAAACTTGGGTGTCCAAGAAATTTATAGTGGCATGCAAGACAAATTAGAAGCGATGGATGAGTTGATAGAAATTTATGGCTTGGATTTGTCTTCTACCGTTTATATGGGGGATGATTTGCCAGATTACGAACCGCTTCGTCTAGTCCATTTGCCTACCTGCCCTGCGAATGCTGCTCCTGAAATTCGAGAAATTTGCCAATATATTTCTCCTTTCAAAGGAGGCGAAGGCTGTGTTAGGGATTTGATTGAGAAAATATTAAAAGTACAGGGCAAATGGATTGAAACCGATGTGGTCAATTTGACGAAAGACAAACCCAGCGAATTTTAACGAAGGCTTCCTTGGTACTTTGTTAAAAGTCAGGTTAGTATGTTTTTTTTGCCAATGGTTTATATAGAATCTTTTAAGATGAAATGCCAATGGGTTCTATTTTGGATGTCCAATTGTTAAGAATTTGGACGCTCCTTCTTATTTCGTTCCGCCGATTGGAAAATACTACCTTCCTTTTGTAGCAACTTGATGACAAGAAAGTTATCAAACCTCTCCTTTGGTGCCTACCAACTTAAAAATAAAAGTACTTCCATTTGGCAAAACCTTTTGGGAAATATCTTTGTTCTTAGCAATATAAATTGTATTCAAATCCAACTTATTTGAGGAAGGAAACAATTCCTGATTACACAACCAACATATTATGCTCAAAATACTAGGAACCATATTGCTTTCTTTACTAATTCTCATAGTTGTTTTAATTATAATACTAATGATCTTTGTGAAATTTGCGAAAGTATTTGGAGGAAAGCCAACAAAAGAACAAAAACAAAAATATAGTCAATATCCGAATCATAAGAAAGGAAAATTTACAAATCTGATGCCACAGTTTATGGTAACAGAAGCACCAGATTTTATAGATGATTCGTTGCATCCCAAGTCAACACGACGACCAAATTTTGATATTCCTTACGTCAAAATAGACCCAAAATCTTTGGAACAAAAACCAAAACACACTCGAGTAACTTGGTTTGGGCATTCCACCTTGTTGTTGGAAATGGATGGCAAAAATATTTTAATTGATCCTATGTTTGGAGATGTACCGTCGCCTGTATCTTTTATTGGCGATAAACGTTACAGCAAAGGATTGCCACTAACGATAGAAGAATTACCAACGATTGACGCTGTATTAATGACACACGATCATTATGATCATTTAGACTATCCCTCTATTCTCAAATTAAAGGATAAAGTAAAGAAGTTTTATATGCCTTTGGGAATGAACATTCATTTTAGAACATGGGACGTACCTGTTTCCAAAATTGAAGAATTAAATTGGCATGAGACAGCAACCTTAGATAGCATTTCATTCACTTTGACACCTTCGCACCATTACTCTGGTCGTAGTTTGAATGATCGTTTTGAATCGCTGTGGGGAGGATGGGTTATAAAAGGAAGTTTGGATAATATTTATTTGAGTGGAGATGGTGGATATGGACCACATTTTAAACAAATAGGAGCTGAGTATGGACCGTTTGACTTTGCACTAATAGAATGTGGTCAATACAGCCGTTATTGGCGCCAAAATCATTTGTTTCCAGAGCAATCAGTTCGTGTTGCAGAGGATGTTAATGCGAAATTAATTATGCCAATTCATTGGGGAGCATTTACACTGGCCATGCACAGTTGGACGTCACCCGTAGAGCGTTTTTTAGCAAAGGCGAAAGAGTTTGATATTCCTGCAACGACACCAATGATAGGAGAGCAAATTGTGTTGGGAAAAGCAACAGCAACATATCCTACCAAAGCTTGGTGGGAAAATAAGTGATATTGTTTGTTCCCCAATTTCAACAAACTACTACAATTAAAACCCATGCTTTAGAATTTGGGAACAATGCTAATATTGACACCAAAAGGACGCACCTCAGGTGCATCCAGTTGTGTTAAACGCCACATAAAATCTACTCGAAGTATTTTTAAAATATTCTCAATACCAAAACCAATTTCTGCATAATAGTTAGGTGCAGAGATTCCTTGCGGAATATCATAAGGATTGTTGTTATCACTAGACATGACGCCATACAAGCCTTTAAAAATAAAAATAGACCGCAGTTTTAGTTTTTTGATCAAAGGAATGCTGTTAAAAATCCACCCATCAAAATGGTGGGTAATCCAAATAGAAGCATAGGCATCGCTAACAAACTCAAATTCATTCATCATCGCATAAGCAAATCGGTTGCCCATAATTGATTCATTCCCTAAGTGTACGGTCATAACAGGGTAGGGAGCTTCCCCGAATATTTTGCTGGCTTGCAATTGATATTTGGTATAACCAATTAGTGAACTCAAGCGTTGTTTGATGCTGAAATCTAGTTTGTGATAATTATAATCACTTTCAAAAATTCCTTCTACACCAGCGGTATATTCTAATTCAAGAATAGGAAAAGGAGTACCCAAAGGCTCTCTGCGAAAGCCAGCATTATCCGTCCAAAAACGTTCTTGATGTCCCCAGTGTAGTTTCACTTTAAACTCAGAAGTAGTAAAAGAAGCAACAGGAAATTCGCCATTATTTTGAGTAAATTGAAAGCCTCCTTGAGTAGAGTAAAAACGCCGCCAGCGATAATCTATTTTGCTGTAGAAACCCATGAACCAATCTCGTTCATAACTAAGCTCTGCTTCTCGAATTTTCATCAAGCGATCCATAGGAGTAGCCCGAGATAAAGAATTCATAATATTATCGTGCTGCATAGAAATCTTACGTTGCCCCATCATCTGAAAATCATACTGATAATTTGCTGAGAGCATATTCCATTTTCTATTTTTGGAAGGGAGATGTACATTGAAACCAGAACCATATTTCCACTCTTTATCTCTCAAACCATAGGCAGCATAACCGTGTACTTGGATTTTATCACTAAGGGATTTGGTTGTTCTTAAACCCATTTTGAACCGAACGCCCTCTATTTCATTCCAACTTACAAACTCAGGATATTCTCCAAATTCAATAGGACCAACTTTGATGTAAGAGGTTATCATTGTATAGACAATGGCATCCATTGTTTTGTAAAAGCGAGTGCGCTGTATGGAATCAATCATTTCGTAAACTCCCAAACTCATGCTATCTAGGGGAATGGGGCGAATAGAGTCCCATGTTTCGTCGCTTAACTCGGCTGATTGTTCGGCAAACTGTACGTCTTCAACTTGAAAAGCATCTGCTTCAAATACAGGATTGATAGCCACTTCGTGTCGAGATAGTTTTTTGCGAATCCTCATTTGATTTTTGCGTTTTTTAGCTTTTTTTCTACCAAAATCAAAAAAATCAATGGCTACGGTAGCTGTTAAGTTTTCAGTTGTTTTTACCCAAACACCTTGCTCCGTTGGTGTGTAGTATTGAACCGCATTTAATTTTTGAATAAAGTTAAGGGCAATGTAGGGCGAGATTTCAAGATCAATGGACTCTATAGCAGAGGTTGGCTTGTGAATCCATGCACCTCCTAAAAACGTATAATCCTGCTGGCGTTTTCCAACAAATGTTAGCAAGTAATATTGATCACCATTACGTTCTACACTATCGGTAATAAAGAAATTATAATTAATATTTGCAGTAGCAGCAAAAGGACTTACAAAAGACTTTCCTGTTAAGATAATCATGTCTTTGTACGGGTCTATTTCATCCAACTCATTTCCAATGAAATCGGAGAGAGATTCGTTGTCAATCCCAGAAAAACGATCGGCGATAATTTTTACTTTCTTGTCCTTTGGTTCTTTTTGATACTTAACCTCTTTAATCGTTTCTTTCATCAAGACAGGCAAAAAAGGCTCTCCCGTATCCTCTGTTCGGATATAATCATTGATAACACTAAAGGGCTTTTGTAAGAATTTTAGTTTGACAATGTTAGGATCAGGATTGTACCAATCAAAGCCAGTTTGGATGTAGTCCTTGTATTGATAACTGGTTGCATTATCTATACTATTGGTACTTCTATTAGCTACAACATTGCGCCACAATGCAATGGCTGCGGTATCTTTCTTGGATTTGCCTCGTTTTGCTGTAACAGTAGCTGTGACTAGATTTAAACTAGATTCAGAAAGCTGAACATTAATTTCTTGTGTTGTATTGGTCGTGATGCGCAAATGTTTGCGTTGGTATCCCAAATAAGAAAAGCCAATGCTATCGACAGGTTCCTTGGTGGTTAGGACAAAGTAGCCATTTATGTCAGAGGTGCTTCCAATGTCAGTTCCAACAAAAAATACATCTACAAATGGTAAAACTTCCCCTGTCTCTGCATCTTTAACAACACCAGAAACCTTTGTATTAGGGATTAGATCTTGCCCCAATACTGTTTGGAGAAGGCTGCTTAAGATGAAGTAAAAGCAAAAGAAGTGTCTTTTTTGAAGATTCATAAATTAAAATAATTTTCAAGGACTGTGTGGCTCAACTATTTGTTATTCTAGTATTTATGCTAACAATAACCACCGAACTACTATACTAAGGAATGAATGAATAAACGGTTGAGGCGGTAATTCAAATTTAAACCTTAGAATTAATACAGCATTGAAAACTATTTGTTTAGAACTTTTGAAAATTAATTTGTTTTTAAAGGTTTTTTTGGTCTTGAGATGAGGTTGAGAGATTTGATAAAATAAGATACTCGGTAGCGACAGCTAAGGCTTTTCTTTCGGTTTGCAAAGATTGTATTTGTTGAGGTTGTTGTTGTAATAATTGGCGATAGGTTCTGTTATTAAGAAATTCACTTAGGTACTCTTGGTGTAAAAAAGAAATATATTGTAATACGACCAAAAGTGGTGGAATCAAAATAGCTTTCCAATCGAAGAAAAAAGCACCCAAAAAAGCAATAAATAGGCTATATACCAACCAAGTAAGTAAGCTAAATATCATAGCCATTGCTGCCCAGAATTGAGGATCTTCAACATTCTGATTGCGCAAATATCGGGCACTAGTAACAGGAAGAAAGCCACCCATCCACCCCAGTAAAGCAAGAGGAGCTAATAGGACACTCCTTAAAAAATTCGACCAAGAGAATTGCCCTTTTTGTTGCACAGCTTGGTCGGTTAGTTGGAGTTGTTTGAGTTGTGCAAAATAATGATTGGTTTGTTGGCTCAGTTCTATTTTTTGAGATTTAGACAATTGGTTACAAGTGGTAGCAACACTTTGCTCTAGTCGCAATCGGTGAGGATGGGTATTATAAAAAGAATCATGATAATGTTGTTTTTCGTTGCGCATTAGAATAAGCAACTGCTCAGTCAAAGCCTCGTCTTCTTTAGAATCAATAATGATTACCTCTTGGGCAATGGCTGCCTTTAAATCTTTGGTCAACTGTTGAGCTGCAAGAGAAGGACTTTTATGATATAAGGTTTGATAATTTTTTAGAGGGATAGGAGTGCCAAAATGAAGCATTACTTCACTCCTAAAATCACAATGATAGGTATAGTTCACGCCAGTAGGGCTGATGAAAACCTCTCTTTCAAAATCATGCTCTGCTGCTGCTAATAGAGCTAACCTAGCTGTTCCCGTTTTAAAAGGACGCAGGCGTTTTTCAGGAACAGAGTTGCCCTCAGGGGCAATAAAGAATAAGTTGCCTTTTAAAAGTATCTCTTTAGAGTCTTTGAAAATTTGTTGGTTCTGTTGCATCTTTTTGAGACCTTCTTGTGGACGCCAAATAGGTATTAAATGAACTTGGCGAAATAACTTTGGAAAACTCCATTTTTCCTCAAAAACAGAGCCTCTTGCCCAAAAAAATACAGAACGTTTCTGTAATCCTGCGACCAAAATTTGCTCTATAAAGGCGGTAGAATGGTTGCTGGCAATAATTGTGGGGGCTTGAGAGGGCAATGCTGCTTTTCCTGTGATGTAAATTCTCTTATAAAAAACAAAAAAAAGAATAACCAACGGGAATCTAAGTAGTTGATAAAGCATAAAAGTTGATTTTTATAAATTGAACATTTGTTTAGTTTATAAATAATTGATTCAATAATCATTCAATTTATTATAAATGCCAACACCTTAACAACCTTTTAACAAAAAAAAACGCTTTCTCTTTTGAGAAAGCGTTTTGAAAATAACCAAGTTATTTTAAGTATATTATTCTACAATTTGAATGGCACGATTCAATTCACGTCCAGCGTCATCTTTGATACGGAAGTTGTAAGTTCCTTTATCTAAAGAAGAAACGTTAAGTGCTTTGTAGTTTTGTCCTTCGTTGATTTTGAAGGCATTATTAGCTACCAAAGAGAAACCTTCCTCATCACGCATTTCTAAGATAAGTTCTTTAGCATCATCTGTTTCAATACCAAAAATGAACATGCCATTTTCAATTGGTTCGTCAGACATTGTAAAATTGACATCTAATAATTGAGCTTCTTTTTCTGCTCCCATCAATTTTTGATTGACATTCATAATGTCCATTGCATCTTGATCTTCTGCGCTCATTTTTTCAGAGATGTTGATGATATCATCCATTTTGATGGAAATAATTTGACCACCAAAATTTACATCCATAGTAGCTACTTCTGCTTTTACTTCTCCACCAGCTCTTACTTGAGTTGGGTTTTTAATTTTTAGATCTTTTTTATCATCTGTGTTAGGACCACAAGATACAGCCATTACAACAATAGCTAGACCTAATAGAAATACATTTGCAAATTTTTTCATAATATTGTTTTTGTGGTTTTAATTTAGACTAAGGAATGTTGTTCTATGTAAAAAACATTAAAAATGTTACCTTCAAACAACATTTGTTTATTATCTGAAATTTGATTTTCTATAAAAAGGAAAAAAGATAAACCCAAGCACTTCGCAAACTGGAAGTTATCTCGAATTTTAAGGATCGCAAAGGTACAGATAATAATGTTAGTATTTGAAATTAATAGCCTGCTTATTTTTTAGTTTTAAAGCCCTTTGCATTCAACGGTTATTGCGTTGACTGTCGGTGTGCTAAGAAAAAGTAACATTGTATAGTGATAAATTTATTGATAATGAATGCTTTAAAGTAAGTAGATGCCTTGTTGCTTATCAACGATGCAACATTAATACTATACCAAAAATATTCTCAATAGACCAACCACCAAATTTATTAAAATAAAAGAAACATGATTCAATCTATAGAATTAAAACATACCAATCCCTCTATGGGACCTTATGAGCGCATTATAAGTTACAGTTTAGAAAATGCAGCCTTGCATAAGACGGAGTTTGAGCGTTTATTAAACGAAACAAAAGTAAATGGGAGGTATGATTTAAAGGAATTTTTAATAGCCTACAAAAACAAGGACAAAACAATGATACAACAAGTTCTGAATTTGAATTCCAATAAAGATTTAAGACAGGGCGAAACGATTTCGGTATTAAGTATCACTTTAATCGGAGGTGTTGTTGTTCAAATACCAGATTTGAGAGTGACAGAATTATCAGGATATTACCCTGATTTTATCCGATATTTGGTTGAACATGGGAATCGGTTTGAATTTTCAGAAGGAGATATTGGTTCTATGATGAAAAAAGAAAGCAAACAGGGATTGGATAATATAGGCGATACAGATATTTCGATTTAAAAAATCCATGATCAACAGAATCTAGTGCGCTTATCTAGCGCCGTATTAACTTTTGTTACAGGGTAAAAAATTCTATAGAATGATAGAAGTAGCCAAGGCAAAATCCATTGTCAGAGCATTAACATATACACCAAAGACAGTTCAATTGCCACTCCATGCATCGCTTGGTTATGTATTGAGTGTCCCTATTTATTCACCAATTCATATGCCGCCATTTGATCAATCTGCAATGGATGGTTATGCTTTGAAATTAGGGGAGGAATTACGTTATACAATAGTTGGCGAAGTACAGGCGGGCAGCGCAAAAAATCCTTCTATGAAAAAGGGGGAAGCAGTGCGTATTTTTACAGGAGCGGCAGTTCCAAGCGATGCAGATGCCGTTATCATGCAAGAAAAAACAACCGTAGAGGGTGAGCAACTGGTTTTGGAAGAACAACCTTTAGTTGCGGCTAATATTCGTCCACTAGGAGAGCAAATAAAAAAAGGAGCCATTGCTTTAGAAAAGGGAACTGAACTTAGTCCTGCGGCAATTGGTTTTTTAGCTGGTTTAGGTATATCAGAGGTACAGGTATATCAAAAACCTGCGGTTGCTATTGTTGTAACAGGGGATGAGTTGGTGGCATCAGGGCAAAATTTGGAACGAGGACAGATTTATGAGAGTAATGGCATTATGTTGTTAAACGCATTACAAAAAACAGGGTTTGATGCTGCTGTTGTTCCTGTAAAGGACGATTATACCGCTACAAAATTGTTGTTGAAAGACTTGTTAGAAACACGGGATTTTGTAATTATTTCTGGCGGAATTTCTGTCGGTGATTATGATTTTGTTGGCAAGGCATTATTGGAATTGGGAGTAGAGCAACTTTTTTATAAAGTACGTCAAAAACCAGGCAAACCCATGTTTTTTGGGAAAACAGCTACTAGCGTCGTCTTTGCTTTGCCAGGAAATCCTGCGGCAGCATTGTCTTGTTATTATCAATATGTTCTAATCGCTCTAAAACAAGCAATGGGCATTGAGAATTATCATTTGAAGCAGCTGCATTTACCTTTGGAAGAGGCATATCATAAAAAAGGCGATCGAGCACATTTTTTGAAAGCACAATTAACTTCTAATGGCGTAAAAATATTGCATGGGCAGAGTTCCGCCATGTTGTTTTCTTTTGCTTATGCAGACGCACTAATTTATATTCCACACGATCAAATGCATACAGCAGCAGGCGCATTGGTCGAAGTACATTTGCTGCCTTAGTAAGTTAAAGAATTTGTAATGAGGAATTATTTTTTAGGACTGTTCTGTATCATACTATTGGGCGGATGTCAGACATTGACACCTAAAAAACAGACTATAAAAATAGCTGCCGCTGCTTCTACACAGTATGTTTTAGATGCTTTGATAAAGGCGTATAATGCACCAGATAGCATTCAGATAGAAACTATCATTAGTTCTTCTGGAAAATTGACCGCTCAAATTGAACAAGGCGCGCCTTATGACCTTTTCATTTCTGCCGATACCATGTATCCTAACTATTTGTATCAAAAAGGGCTTGGGCTTGCAAAGCCTGTTGTTTATGCTTATGGGCAGTTGGTATTGTGGACCTTAGAATCTTATGACTTAAGCCAAGGGCTGCGTGTTTTGGAGGATGAAGCAGTTGAGAAAATAGCTTTGGCAGACCCTAAAACTGCTCCTTATGGAGAACTGAGCAAGGCTTATCTAAACGAAGCAGGAATATACGAAACGTTGAGCCCCAAACTAGTTTTGGGAGAAAGTATCGGACAGGTGAATCAGTATATTCATACTCGAACGGTAGAGATTGGTTTGACAGCCAAATCTGTTGTCATGGCTCCTCAATTAAAGGAAAAAGGTCAATTTGTGACCTTACAAGGCGCTCAACTAGCACAAGCGATGTTGTTACTAAGAAAAGCCACCTCATCAAAAGCAACAATGAGCTTTTATGAATTTTTGCAATCATCCAAAGCAAAAGAAATTTTTAAGCATTATGGCTACGTTTATCAATCGTAGATATTGGTTTTCGTTGGAAAAAAATATGCTTTCCTTTAATGTTTTTTAATAACGCTCCGTTGATTATTTAGTTTAGCTGTGTTGCTACTAGGTGGTTTCAATGGAGCAATATTTGAAACAAATAATAATTTATTGTAGTGTACTCCGATTAATTAATCTTAAAAAAATGGATTGGTCACCTTTATTATTGTCCTTGCAATTGGCTTTTATAACAACACTTTGTTTGTTAATTATAGGAATTCCTATCGCAACAAAATTAGCCTTTAGTTCTGCTCGATATAAGTTCTTGGTAGAAGCTGTGGTTAGCTTGCCTTTGGTTTTGCCACCAACTGTTTTGGGATTTTATTTATTAATTGCATTTTCTAAACATGGCGTTTTGGGGAGCTTTTTGGATCGTATGTTTGATATTCAGTTAGTATTCTCGTTTGGAGGATTGGTCATCGCATCTATTCTATACAGTCTGCCATTTATGATACAACCGATACAAGCAGGGTTACAAAACTTGCCTGCTTCTTTTAGAGAAGCCGCTTATACGATGGGAAAGACTCGTAGAGAGGTGCTTTGGCGGGTATTGTTACCCAATATAAAACCTGCGTTATTAACAGGAGTAGTATTAAGTTTTGCGCATACGATAGGAGAATTTGGTGTTGTATTGATGATAGGAGGACGAATTCCTGGTCAGACCTTGGTGGCGTCTATTGCGATTTATGATGAAGTAGAGTCTTTAAATTATACGCAAGCGAATGTTTATGCTTTGGTTTTGTTGTGTACAAGTTTTATCATCCTAGGAATTACTTATTATATTAATGCGCAAGCTGACTCCAAAAGGAAAAACCACTAAAAAAAGAGATGTTATTAAAAATAGCCTTAGAAAAAAGGATAACACCAACAAGGAGACTTCAGGTAGACTTGAAGTTAGAACGAGGGGATTTTGTCGCTATTTATGGAAAATCTGGTATAGGAAAAACAACCTTGTTGCGTATGATTGCTGGTTTGAGTCAAGCGGATTCGGGGATGTTGTCGGTGGGGCAGAAAACTTGGTTTGATAGCAAAAAGAATATTAATTTACCTCCACAGAATAGAAAAGTAGGTTTTGTATTTCAAGATTATGCTTTATTTCCCAATATGACTGTTGCCGAAAATTTGCAATTTGCGAATAATAATCCTGCTTTAATTCAAAAACTATTACAACAAACCAACTTAGCACCATTAAAAAACAAGAAGCCCAATCATCTTTCTGGAGGTCAACAGCAGCGGGTTGCTTTAGCCAGAGCCTTGATGGTAGAATCGTCTATTTTATTATTGGATGAGCCTCTTTCTGCTTTGGATTATGGTTTGCGACGAGAAATGCAACATTTGATTGCTGATTTACACGTTCAGTATCAACGAACAACATTGATGGTCAGCCACGATGTTCCCGAAATTATTAACTTGGCGAATAAATTGTTGGTTATTGATGATAATAAGGTAGCCTTATATAGAAATCCAAAATTGTATTTCGAAGAACAAGAACTGTTGGATGAGGTGCTAGAAGAAGGCGTTGTGCTGGAAATCAATGAGAATGAATTGCTCCTTCGTATAGGTGAGAAACGGCGAAAGCTACCTTATCTAAAGGGGGATTTAAAAAACATAAATGTAGGCGATACCTTAACTGTTAAACGTTGGGTACTTCCGTCTGATATGTATAAAATAGAACCTAAATGATTGCTAAGGACAAGATAACGACTGTAATTTTAGCAGGAGGAAAGAGTCGAAGGATGGGAGAGGACAAAGCTTTTTTGGACTTTAATGGTCAGACATTCTTAGAGCATATTTTAGAAAATGCAAAAGGATTGACAGCTGAGACTATGATTATAGGTGATCCCCAAAAATACAGCACTTTTGGAGTCGAAGTATATTCTGATGTTGTAATGGATAAGGGACCTGTTGGTGGAATATATACTGCTATGACGATTGTACCAACACCGTATTTGCTGGTGTTAAGCTGTGATGTTCCCTTGCTTAGAAGGGAGTTGTTGGCGTATTTAATCCAAAATAGTATGGTTAATAAGATGAATTTATTGATGCTAGAAGATGTTTGGCAGCCTTTGACAGCAATCTATTGTAAAGAACAATTACCTATTTTTGAAAATGCATTAAACGCTAATCAACTTCGATTGCGTACCGTACTAAGTTCACTGCAATTAAATAAAATACAATGTCCCCAAAATTGGGAGTTTTGTTTGAGTAATATTAATACACCTATCGATTTAAAAAAAATTAGAAATGGATATCGCAATTAAATATTTTGGTCAACTGGCTGAGGCAATGGGAAAAGAGGTGTCTACTGTAACTGTAGTCGACCATTGTTCGGTTCAAGAATTAAAAAGTACTTTGTTGAGTATTTATCCTGCTTTGGAAGGAAAGGAATTCAAGGTTGCTGTTAATAAAGCTATCGTCACTGATAAAGCAATTTTGCTGCCTACAGATGAGGTTGCTCTATTGCCTCCTTTTGCTGGTGGGTAAGAAGGCATTTTTCTAGGGAAAAATCAACAATTATAGATCAGCAAAATGGCTCATTTATATGACAAGAATTAAAATTATAGAGTTAAAAAAGTATGGTTTTTTGCTTGATAAAATAAGCCAAAACTAACCAAGATAGGCATTAAAAATTGCTTATCAAAATGATTTTAAGAAAAACCTTTCTTGACGAGTTTTTTGTAAAAAGGACTTGTTTTTTTACTTTTTTTGTTGTACATTGTCTCGTCTAGTAAAATCAACCTGAACCGCCTGTTTAGGTTGGTTAAAGACATACTATTACTATATAACACATACACATTCTATGTTGCGTACAAACGGAACAAATCTTAAAAATACAAACTATGCCAACTAGTAATTTGTCATCAGAAGCTGCAAAGGAACTCTTGGATTTCCAAAAGGAATTGCGCCGATTTTTGAAACAATTTGAAAAACTTGAAAAGGGGGGGGCAGAACGCAGTCAATATTTATCAAATGCTAGAAATGCAAAGGATTTGTACTTAGCACTTGATTTTCTAGACCTTAAGGATATTGTTAAGTCAGCTAAAAAGAAAGTTGTTGACGAGGTAGAAGAAAATGGAGACGAAGCACCCAAAACAAAAAAAGAAGAACGAAAAGCTCGTCGTGAAGCACGTAAAAAAGCACGCAAAGATAATCGAGAGAAACGTAGAGCAGAACGAAGAGTGAAATCTGTAGAACGAAAAAAACAGAGCAAAGATAAGTCTGGTGCTAAAGAAGAAAGTCAGTTCCGTTATGATAGCCTGAAAGCTTTGTGGGATGCGTATAAATTTGATGAAATTACATCAGATTTTAGAGACTACTTAGATAAGGGAGAGCAGTTTTTGACAGATGCGCAGAATTTTATCGATTTTGCACAAACTTTTGCTCCTGGTATTTATATCAAAGAAATTGAAGAGATTGAAGAGCTTATTGAAAAAGCACAAAGCTTCTTGGCAGTTGCTCGCAATGTAAGCAAACAAGTTGATCGTTATGCAAAATTGGCGCAAGATGTAGTTAATATTACGTTGAGTTTGCCGTCAAAAGCAGAGGACTTGAAAGATGGAATTGTAGAGGAGGCAACCAAAATATTTGCAGCAGCTAAGAGCTTCATTGCTACAGCAGACGTGACCGATGATGAGATTGAGTTGAATGTTGAAACATTGCAAAAGTATTTGGCACGAGGAGAGGAAAAACTAGGAAAGCTAGAAGTTTTGTTGGGAGCTGTAATAGGAGACGAAGATGGCGACAATCTTCCTGATTGGTACAATAGACTAGAGGCTAAATTTAATGAGTTATTAGGTGATTCAACTGATTTGATTCCTGGAACTAAGATTGATGATAAGCTTTTGATTCAAATAACGGGACTCAAAAGATCAGTAGATCAATTTATAGCTGCGGCTTCAGATAAAGTAGAAGAATTAGGATTAAAAGAAAAAATACAAAATGCACAACAATGGTTGGGCAAATTGAGTGAATTTACGCAAGCAATTACAGGGTTTGTTGAAAATGTAAAAGAAGGAGACTTAGCGAATATTTACGAAGATTTGAAGGACTTCAAAAACTTTATTGATTCAGATGAAGATATTTTGAAGGGAACAGATATAGATGATAAAATCAAGAAAAAGCTTCAAGAGCATAGCGAAAAAGCAAGAACTTGGTTAATGAATAAGTTAACAGGAGGGGATGCGAGCAAAGAAGGAGAAGTGCGTGAGATTTTGGGAGCTATTGATAAGATTATCTTGAGTACAGGTGGAGTAGTAGATCATTCGTCTAAGTATGAGAAAGATAAAAATAGAATTACGATTCCTAATATTACAGATGTTGCTACCAATGTAATGCGTAATGTATTGGCTCAATATGGGATTCGAAAAAAAGATGCCTCTTTTGAAGGTATTCTTTCTGATATGAAAGATCAAGCAGACGATGTAAAAGCTGCTGTTGGTCATAAGTTCAAGGATGCTGTAACACGTGGAGCGCAAGCTTCAGATGCTTTTAGAGATGCCAAAGATGAATATGACCAAGCCGTTAAAAAACACAACGATTACTTTAAAGCAACCAATACATTAGCTAAGAAAATTATTAATGGGTTGTTGTCTGTAGCTGGTGTTGCAGCTAACTCATTTGCTCCAGGTTCTGGATCTATTATTAATGCTGTAGGTGCTGCTTTATTGGGCGAGTTTGATGCTGTTAATGATCAAATTGATGATTTAATGCCTGATGGTTTAGAATTTATTGGCGATTTAGCAAAAGATGTGCTTCCTGGCGTATTGCCTCAGTGGGGAAGTGAGCGAGGTATTATTCAAATAGAAGGAAAAGAGTTGTTGGAAGGATTAAATGAGTTGTATATAAATGGAGTTTCTTCTAGGTATCAAGAGGTCATAAGCATATTAAATTTAATGAAAGCAAAGTCTAGAAATCTAGGGAAAAATTTGCGTTCGTTGGAACAAGCAGAGACTGTTGATCAAGAGGCTTTAGAAGCTATCAAGAAAAAGGTAATTATCTTAGAACTGAAATGGTCGGGACTAAAGAAAGATGTTAAGAAGAAATACATTGACTTGCCGTTTCCTCCCATCAATCAGCAAAAAGCTTACCATAATGCAAGCCGTTACTTGTATTCTGTATGGTTGATTCGATTCCCTAAAAAAGAGATTCGTATTGCCAATGCCATGATTGACCAGTTAGAAAAATTTGGAATTATGTCTGAAGCCAAAGCAGAATGGGATACTGGTTTCTGGGCTGGAGTGGGACGAGGCTTCTTCGGATTCTTTGGTGGCGATCCTTTTGATTACAGAGGAGAATTGAAGAAAATGAAAAGATGGGCTGCAAAAGAAAGTGATGCTCTTAAATCAACAAAAGCTTGGGCAGAAGTATTCTAAAAACAATATACTATATTATTATACTAAGAGCTCCAACTCAACTGAGTTGGAGCTCTTAATATTTAAAAACAAACCTTAACTTAGTTGCAGTAAATCACTCATACCAAAAACACCTTGTTTTCCTATTAACCAATGAGCCGCCATAATAGCTCCAGAAGCAAAACCTTCTCTACCTTTGGCAGTGTGTTTAATTTCTAGTTCATCAATAGATGAATGATATTGAATAACATGTGTTCCTGGAGTATCTCCAATACGTTTGGAGGCAATGGGAATGCAATTGTCTGGAGTGTTTAGATTATCTTCTTGCAATTGATATTCTTGTAAAGTATCTATTTTTTCTAAAATTCCCTCTGCTAAAGTAACTGCTGTTCCACTAGGTGCATCTAACTTTTGAGTGTGATGAATTTCTTCCATCCTTACTTGGTAAGCGGGGTGTTTGCTCATGATAGCAGCTAAGTGCTTGTTGAGCTCAAAGAAAATATTAACTCCTACACTAAAATTAGAAGCATAGAAAAAGGCACCATTGTTATTTGAGCACCAGTCTTTGACCATTTCAAATTTGTCTAACCATGCGGTAGTACCTGATACAACGGGCAAACCTGCTTTAAGACAAGTCATGATATTTTTGTAGGCAACATCTGGTTGTGAGAATTCAATGGCAACATCTGCTTGCTGTAAGTTTTCAGTTGTAAATGCATCTAAATTGTCGGCATTAATTTTTAGGACAACCTCGTGTCCTTGCTTGGTTGCTAAATGCTCAATGGTACGCCCCATTTTGCCATAGCCAATCATTGCTATTTTCATACTTTTTATAAAAAGTTTTGTGGCACAAATATTAAATTAAGAATAGTGTACCCAATCTATTAGGTACACTATTCTTATTGAAAAAAACTTTAAATTTTGTTGAGAAACTTCTGTCTCTTGGCTAAAAGTTTTTTATTTAAGCCTCGTCTAAAAAAGGGTAGCGGTAATCTGTTGGTGGTACAAAGGTTTCTTTGATCGTACGAGGAGAAACCCAACGCAACAGATTTAAAACAGAACCTGCTTTATCATTGGTACCAGATGCACGACCACCACCAAATGGTTGTTGACCAACAACCGCACCTGTTGGCTTGTCGTTGATGTAGAAATTACCAGCTGTATGACGCAAGCGATGAGCTGCTTTTTCAATAACTTGGCGATCTACGGCAAATAACGCTCCTGTCAAGGCATAAGGAGAAGAAGCGTCTAAAATATCCATTGTTTCTTCAAATTTATCATCTTCGTAGACATAAATTGTCAAAACAGGTCCAAATAACTCTTCACACATAGTTGTGTACTTAGGATCTTCTACTTTTAAAACCGTTGGATCAATGAAGTAACCTTCAGATTTGTCATAAGTACCACCAGCAACTACTTCTACATTATCATCTTCGTTTGCACGATCAATATAGGCTGCTAATTTATCAAATGAGGTTTCGCTGATAACAGCATTTACAAAGTTAGAAAAGTCTTCTACTGTTCCTACCTTCATGGAAGCCAAATCTTTTACCAAACTCTCTTTGATACTTGGCCACAAGCTTTGTGGAATATAAGCACGAGATGCAGCTGAGCATTTTTGCCCTTGGTACTCAAACGCCCCACGAGATAGTGCTGTTGCTACTTCGTTGGCATTTGCTGTTGGATGAGCAATGACATAATCCTTTCCACCTGTTTCTCCAACAATACGTGGATAAGACTTGTATTTAGAGATATTATTACCAATTGTTCTCCATAAATTTTGGAAAACACCTGTTGAACCTGTAAAATGAAGACCAGCAAATTCTCTATGATTGAAAATAACGTCTCCTGTTGCAGGACCATCTGCCAAAACTAAGTTGATGACACCATCAGGAAGTCCCGCATCTTTGAACAAGTCCATAATAACTTTTGCTGAATAGATTTGAGTCTCAGCAGGTTTCCAAACGACAACATTTCCCATCATAGCAGGAGCTGCACATAAGTTAGCACAAATAGAAGTGAAGTTAAATGGAGTAATTGCAAAAACAAAACCTTCTAAAGGACGGTGTTCTAAGCGATTCCACATACCTGGGTTCGAATCTGGTTGTTCACTGTACAACTCTGTCATGTATTGTACATTGTAACGGAAAAAGTCAATCAACTCACAGGCAGCATCAATTTCTGCTTGGAAAGCATTTTTAGATTGTGCTAGCATAGTAGCAGCATTTATCTTAGCACGGTATGGACCAGCTAATAATTCTGCAGCTTTTAAGAAAATAGCAGCACGATGCTCCCAAGAGGTATTTTCCCAAGCTTCTTTTGCTGCCAATGCAGCATCAATAGCGTCTTTTACATGAGAGGCGTTACCTTTGCTGTAATGTCCTAAAACATGTTTTCTTTCATGAGGAGGATGCATCGATACTTTATTATCAGTATGCACTTCCTTTCCATTTATAATCATAGGCACATCAATTTGAGTTGCCTTATAGACAGCCAATTGTGCTTTTAATTCTGCTCTTTCTTTGCTACCAGGAGCATAGCTTTTTACGGGTTCGTTAATCGGTGTAGGCACCTTAAAGAATGCATTAGCCATAGTGTGTTATTGTTTTTTTTATTCTAAAATAATACATAACAAATTCTAAGAAGCTCAAAGGTAAGAAATGGAGTGCGAATTCAAAAATTATAACTTAGTTTGAATCTGTTGTAGTTTGTGAGGGGAGAAGATTTTGTCGTATGTTATAGACAAAAATATTTATATCGGTGGTTTGATTTTGTAGCAAACAGTATAAAAGTTTTGAGTATAGAATTGCCATATAAATTTTGTATTATTGTAGTTGTATAAAACAATATTTCTAAAAAGGCTCTGTTTGGTTCTTTTTTGAGCAAATGATTACTAACAATAGTTCGTTGAAACCACGCAGTAGCAGCGAAGCTAAACTTTATTAGTTTACTTCGTGAGTGCTGCGCAGTTGATAATCAATAGGTTGTAGATTTGTTGCGTTTTGTGTTAAGATTTTGATTATCAAATTAATATAAATGTGCTTTTTTGTCTTTTTAGTAAAAAAGTAAAAAACTAAGCTTGCGCCCTCATGAGCGTAGCGAACTAATCAACGAACTACTATACTAAATAAAACCATATATTTTATGCCAATACTTCGTTGAAGTATTAAGCGGCAATTTTGCCTTTGTTATATAATTGAATAATACGAGGGTTATTTTTTATCACGTTAGGGGAAATCCCAGAAACCGAAATAAATAAATCAAAAGCCTCGTCTAGTAAAAGTTTATTGACATATTGGGTTTTAATATCTGCCATTGAAAAGGGTTTTACATCGGTTTCAAATGGAAGGTAGTGCATCGCTTTAGCAATATTTATGGTTGTCAAACTCATATTAATATGAAAATCAATTTTCTCTTCTTTCGTAGATTGGCAATGTTGCAAACCTACATGCTGTTTGGCATCTCTAAACAAAAATTCTTGTTGGAATCTCAGCCGATAGTAAAGTAATATATCTATTCCCATTCGATTGAGATTGGTAGAAAAGTAAACTTTTGCACTGCTGATACGACCATCTTCTTTTAATCTGTGAACTACCAAAACTCGAACTTTTCTTTTCAATGCTTTGCTATACACAACAGCTTCATAGCCACGTTCATTTTCATCAGCATAGCATAGTTGAAAATATTGCTGAGATAAATTTTTAGTATTTACTCTTCCATCAAATTTTTTAGGACATCCTCCACCAGAACCTTTGCCTTTACCTAAGTTTTTGCCCTTGCCTCCTCGTTGTGGTCCAGCGTACAAATAACATAAAGCTACATCGCTTCGAAAACGACTGATAAATTCAAAATTTTGCGCTGTCACCGCTTGAACAAAGGGAGCTTTTGAGAAAAAGGCATCTGCTACAAGGATTGATGAAATAGAATGTAATTGCTGCTTCTCATCCAATATCAATTTGTAGTAAAATTCCAACATTTCTTCTTTTTTCAAACCATTTGGTGTTTGTTTTGCCAAATAATGCATTGATGTTTGTTGTTTTATATCGACAGCTGCAAGACTGCTTATTTCCATACCCCATTTTCTAGATTTTGCACAACCAGACCAAAAATAACCAACATGGGCTGTCTTTTTGCCGCTTTTGCTAATGAAACAAGGGTCAAATGCCCAGATTATCTCATCACTTAAATAGCTTTGAATAAGTTCGAAATTAAACTTTGCTAGTTCATGAGATTTTCCAGCATTTCTTCGATAAGTACTTTCTACATAACTTCCATAACGTCCCATGTTTAGATAGGTGTAACGAGATGGTAAACTTAGATAAAGTACAAAAAGATGAACTAAAAAATCGTTATACCATTTTCCTTTTTCAGATATTTTACTCAATATTGCTCTTGTGAATGTTTCAGCATTCATAGGGTAAATGTTTTGGTTTGCTAATCGTAAGACAATTTTCAAACTTAAAAACTTTTACCCATTTTTATTTAAACCTATTAATACTTCAACGAAGTATTGTTATGCGCAACTTTACAAAAATAATTACAATTCTTTTATTGAGCAGCTTCTATTGTTTGGGCGTAAAGGCGCAAATAGCAGATTTTAAAGCTGATCTTACCTACACTTGTGTAGGAACTGTACAATTTGAAGATTTATCAACGAATGCACCTACAAGTTGGTTGTGGCAATTTGGAGATGGCGGTTTGTCTACGCAGCAAAACCCAACCTATACTTATGCCAATAGTGGCGTTTATACTGTTACCTTACAGACAACCAATAGTCAGGGGGCTGATACAATTGTCAAAACAGGATATATAAGGGTAGAAAAAGCAAAGGTCACCTCTGTTACCAATGCCGAAACTTGTGTTAATACATCGACTACTCTTTCCGCAACGAATGGTACGGGAGTATTAAGATGGTATGATGGTGCCAATACATTGGTACATACAGGCAATACATTTACAACACCTACTTTGACGACAAATACTACGTATTTTGTAGAAGATGTAACAACTACCGATGTGACCGAATATGCGGGACCAATAGATGGGAGTTCTGTGGGAAATGGAGGTTATCATGGAGGAAATTTTACTGGAGGGGTCAACTTTACAGCTTATCAAGCGTTTGACATTGTTTCTCTATGGGTCGATGCCGATGGGGCAGGACCTAGAACTATTTATTTATACAATGGACATGTTCTTAATGGTAATAATGTTAATAATACAGTTATTAGTCAAGTGACGGTTTATATTCCCGATGGTCAATCTAGAGTCCAAGTCAATTTACAAGTTCCAGGAGCTGGAGATTATTCATTGGCAGGAAATGATATGGATTTGTTTAGAAACAACAATGGCTCTGCGGTTTACCCTTATAGCTTGGCAGGAGTAGTAGATATGGTTAGTGCAACGACTACAAGCGTTGGGTTCTATTATTATTTTTATAATTGGGAATTGAATTTATCAACAGAATGTGTTAGTGCAAGAGAAACAGTAGAGGCAAAAGTAGTTGATGCGAATTTTACAAGTGTTATCAATGGAGGAACAGCTAGCTTTTCAGATGCATCTATTGGAGCGACTAGTTGGCTGTGGGATTTTGGAGATGGGACAACATCTACACAGCAAAATCCTACTCATACGTATACAACCAATAATGGTCCGCACATGGTTCGCCTAACAGTCAATGGCATTTGCTCCTTTTCTGATTCTGTAACGGTTTCTGTTGGAATAGAGCGATTGGGGAACGATATGACGTTAAGTATTGCTCCTAATCCTGCAAAGGGGTATACCAATTTATCCTTTAGTCAACAACTACCTGAAGACCTAACGATGGAATTGATTGGCATGGACGGAAGACTTATTAAAAAAGAAATTCTTTTGGAAGGAACCACAGATTATACCTTGGATGTAAGCAATCTGAGTTCTGCTTTATACTTGATGCGTTTATCAACAAAGGAAATGACCGAAATTCGGAAGATTATAATTAAATAATCCAAATATTTTAGTACCATAGTTCAAGGAACTATTGTTAGTAGATATTACTACTTGATACAACGGTCAACAATGACTTTATAGAGCCTTCTTACTCAAGAAGGCTTTTTTTATGGGGCATTAAAACATAGAACCGTTAATTTTACAAAAAACTGAATGGTTTTCCTACTATAATTTTGTATTATTATGAATGTTTAAAATTTTATTTTCAATAAGAAGCTATAGATTGTAGAAAAATCTATACTTTCTACTCAAAAAAACTGTATATGAACCGTATTTCTATCTTAACAATGGCATTGATAGGAATATTGATGGGGAACCTACACGCACAGGATTACACCATTAATTTTCTCAAAGGTGCCAAACACTTTGAGTCCAATATATCGGACTTCAAGTCTATTCGCCAACTGAATCAGAACGAAATTTTTTCAAACCGCTTTTATCGTTTTGTTCAATTTAATGCAATTCCTACACCTTCTTTACAAAAGCAATTGGCTGCTGCCGATATAAGATTATTGGAGTACATACCCAATAAGGTATATGTAGCCTCTATCCCCATCGGAATAGATATAAATCAGTTGCAAAAACTGAATATTAGAAGTATCGTACCAATCGAAAAAACGTATAAAATAGGACAGCGCTTAGAGGATGAAGATTATCCTGATTGGGCAATGGAAGGAAATTATATTACGGTCACAATACAATACTATCAAGACATTAAGCCTTCTACGGCTAAAGAGGAGATGAAAAAACTAGGCTTGAGTATCAATCAATCAATGGATCATGCCCAAATGGTTGTTGCTCAATTATTGCCTACTCAGATCAGCAAAGTAGTGGATGCTTCTTTTATTCGTTATGTGGATATTATGTCAGAACCAGGAAAACCAGAGTCTGATGATGGTCGCCATTTGCATCGTGCGAATGCAATTGATGGCGATTTTTCAGGAGCTAGAAACTACGATGGGACAGGAGTGACCTTTGCTGTTAATGATGATGGTTTTGTAGGACCTCATATTGATTTTAAAGGACGTACCAATCAACAGGATGTAGCTGGTGATTTTGCAGGAGACCATGGGGATATGGTAGCAGGAATTGCTGGTGGTGCTGGAAATTTAGATCCTCTTATGCGTGGGATGGCAACGGGGTCTTATATGCATATTCGTCAATATGTAGCTTCGATGGCAGGAACACTTCCCTTGCATCAAGATAGTGCCGTGTTGATTTTTTCCTCTTCTTATAGTAATGGTTGTAATGGAGGGTACACCAACACAACTGTTTTGGTAGATCAAGAAATTTATAACAACCCCACCTTAATGCAAACGTTTTCGGCAGGAAATAGCAACAATCAAGATTGTGGTTATGGTGCAGGAACGCAGTGGGGAAACATTACTGGTGGGCATAAAATCGGTAAGAATGTTATTGCGACAGCAAATTTAAATGCTTCAGACGGGATTGCAAACAGTAGTAGCCGTGGTCCTGCATCAGATGGGCGCATCAAACCAGATATTTCTGCACATGGTGTTTCACATATGTCTACCGACCCTAATAATGCCTATGCACCAGGAGGTGGAACGTCTGCTGCTGCTCCAGGAATTTGTGGTGTAATGGCACAGATGCATCATGCTTATCGTGATTTGAATGGAGGAAACATTGCACCATCGGCTTTGCTAAAAGCTGCCTTACTAAATACAGCGAATGATTTGGGCAACGATGGACCTGATTTTATTTTTGGTTGGGGAAAAGTGAATGGTCTCAAGGCTGTTCAACTGCTAGAAGACAATCGTTATTTTAATGCAACATTAACCCAAGGGGGGACGAATAGTCATTCGATTGCAATACCAGCAGGAGTACAACGTGCAAAAATTATGATTTACTGGGCAGACAGAGAAGCATCTACCGCTGCGGCAACGGCATTGGTGAATGATTTGGATGCAACTGTTACCGATCCTAGTGCAACGGTACATTTGCCTTGGTTATTAGATCATACGCCTAACGCAACAACGTTGGGTTTACCAGCAACCAAAGGTGCAGACCATTTGAACAATGTAGAACAAATAGCAATTGATAACCCGGCAGCAGGTACCTATACATTGGATGTAGCAGGAACAACCATACCTATGGGAACACAGGAGTATTATGTTGTGTACGAATTTTTGATGGACGACATTACGGTAATTCATCCAATGGGAGGAGAAGGATTAATCCCTGGCGCTAACGATAGAATTCACTGGGATGCTTATGGGACATCAGGTACGTTTTTGATAGAATATACAACTGATAATGGAGCAACTTGGACAACTATTGCTGCTGCTGCACCTGGTACTAGCCGATTTCTAAATTGGACAATTCCTGCAACGATAACAGGAGAAGCAAGAGTACGCATATCAAGATCTGGCGTAACAGATGAAAGTGATGCGAACTTTACGATTATAGAGCGACCTCAAAACATACGTGTCAACCGAGTGTGTCCAAATGTAAATGAAATTCAATTGGCTTGGGATGCGGTGCCAGGAGCAACGGGATACGATGTATTTTTATTAGGACAAAAATTCATGGATTCAATAGGAACCACCACAGCATTGACCTATAATGTGGCTGTAACTGACATCAACGATCCTCAATGGTTCTCTGTTCGAGCTGTTGGGTCCAATGGAATAAGAGGCTTACGCCAAATTGCTGTTAATTATGCAGGTGCTTCTGGTGGCACTTCTGTTTGTTTCTTGTCTTGTTCTGGTGATAATGATGCTGGAGTAGCGAGTTTGGACGCCCCTAGTTCTATTTTGGAAACTTGTGGAGGGGTTTCAACGGCAACGGTTTCTATGACAGTAGAAAATATTGGCTTGTTTACAGAATCTAACTTTCCTGTTTATTATCAATTTGGAAACGATCCTATGGTAACAGAAACCTATACGGCTAATCTAGCAGCAGGAGGTTCGGCAAGTTTCTCCTTTACAACACCGATTAATATTCCAACAGCAGGAGTCTATGAGTTAAAAGTCTGGACAGGATTGAGTGCTGATAGTACGCATTGTAACGATACGATTACACAAATGATAACGGTGTTGGATCCTTTGGGCAGCTTCCCTTATGCAGAAGATTTTGATGGTGGAACGTTTCCTCCTCCTTCTTCTTATATTATAAATGGGGATAATGATAGAACATGGGAATTGGTCACGACGACAGGAGCAGCAGGAGGAAATACAGCTGCTATGTTTGTGAATAACTTTTCTTATAATGCTCCAGGACAGGAAGATATTTTCAGTTTTGTAACTTTAGACATGACCCAAGCTCCTGCGACAGCTAGTGCTATGCTTACCTTTGACGTGGCTTACCGTCGTTTTAGTGCAAATTTGTCCGATGATTTACGCATTGATTTGTCAACAGATTGTGGGCAAACTTTTTCTCAAGTATACTTTAAGGGAGGAGCAGCTTTAGCAACAGGACCTGATGCAGGACAAACATGGCAGCCTAATGCAGCAAGTGACTGGAGAAATGATACGGTGGATTTGTCGGCTTATTTAGGTAGTAATGTAGTATTGAGGTTTGTTAATATTAATGGGTATGGTAATAATTTGTATGTTGATAATATCAATGTAGATGTACTAGGCGCATTGCCGCCTGTAGCCGATTTTTCTTCTAATTTGTTGTACACTTGTGATGGAACAATTGAATTTAAAGATGAATCAGGAAATCAACCTTCGCAGTGGTTGTGGACGTTTGGAGATGGCGGTGTTTCTACGCAAGCAAACCCAACCCATACTTATGCATCAAGTGGAACATACAATGTGTCTTTGCAAGTAACCAATAGTTTGGGAGTGGATACCGAAGTTAAAAATGCTTATATCGTGGTAGAATATCCTGAAGTAACCTCTACTAATAATGGTGCTGGATGTCCTAATACGTCTATAGCTTTATCTGCAACGAATAATAATGGGACCTTGCATTGGTACGATGGAGCCAATAGTTTGGTACACGTAGGAGATACTTTCAACACTCCTACATTGGTAGCAACAACGAATTATCAAGTACAAAATATTATTCTTACACCTACTTTGAATGCAGGTCCTGCTAATGGAACTGCTGTAGGTGGTGGTGGATATCACGGTAGTGGTTTCTATGGGGTTATCAACTTTACAGCTTACAATAGTTTTGAATTGATTTCAGTATGGGTAGATGCTGATGGAGCAGGACCAAGAACCTTCACATTGTGGGATGGTTCTATTGCCAACGGCGGTGCAGCACCCACGAATACTGTTTTGGCGCAAACAACAGTTAATTTAGTAAATGGAGGGCAACGTATTTTATTAAATTTCCAAGTGCCAGGACCAGGGGATTATAGTATAGGAGGAAATAATATGGATTTGTATAGAAATAATACAGGAACAGCTTACCCATATACACTCCCCAATGTATTGACCATGACAAGTTCTGCTGCAAATAATCCAACAGATTTTTATTACTATCTATACGATTGGGAAGTACGTTTGGATTCTTGTGCAGGTGCTTTGTCAACCGTAACGGCAGAAATTGTAGAGGCTCAATTTACAGCAGTTACTAGCGGCGGAACAGCTGCGTTTACAGATGCATCAACAGGGGCAACTAGTTGGTTGTGGAATTTTGGAGATGGAAATACTTCTACACAGCAAAATCCAACCCATACATATACTAGCAATGGCCCTCATTATGTTACTCTAACAATTAATAATGGTGCTTGTTCCTTTGCAGATTCCGTTTCAGTTTCTGTTGGTATAGAAGAAATTAGTAATAATATGAACCTCGTCATTTTGCCCAATCCTGCTACTTCAGAAACAACACTTCGCCTTAGCGAAGTATTGCCAACAGAATTAATGGTAGAGGTGATTGCAGTTAATGGAAAGGTTTTATTGGAGACTCAAATTCCAGCAGGAGTGACTAATAAAACACTAGATGTAAGCCATTTGCCACCAGCAATGTATTTGATTCGATTGAGTACAGATGCTGTTGTTGACGTTCGAAAATTGATTATTAGCAAATAAAGATCTTATAAAAATGGATAGAATGACTGCTTTGAAGTACTTTCAGGGCAGTCATTTTTTTGTATAATAATTCAAGTTTTAACAATAAAAACTAGCATCTTCGTTAATTATCCATTATTTTATGACTTTTACCAGAGTTCCCCACGCAAACTTCGTGTATTAGCTTCTGATACCTTATTGACAAACTATGATAAGTTGTGTCTATATGTAAATCGAATTTATTGATGATTGCATTCAGACTAAACTACTTGCAAGGCGTCTGCTTAAGTTGTCTATGTTCTGATAGGCTTGCCATGGAGTAAAATATAAACATAATTTCAACTCAATTTACGTTATGAAGTACGTTTTATTAATGGGTGTTTTTTTATTCCCAATCCTAACTTTTGCCCAACCTACTCGGTTAATGGTCCCCTTTGAATCTGCTAGTGGTGATGTCTACGAATACGCACTTACGGGAGGTTTGACCAATCCTCAGTTTTCAGAAATAGACTTAGATGGAGATGGAGATCAAGATTTAGTGTATTTTGATCGCGTTGGATTTGCAGTGGTTCCTTTTTTAAATGGAGGAACACCAAATACGGTGGACTATACATTTGCACCAGAATATGCCTATCGGTTTCCAAAAGTAGAAAACTGGATGTTGTTACGAGATTATAATTGTGATAATTTAGAAGATTTGTTTGCGTATAAATACGACAATACAACAGGTGTGGTCAGTATTACCGTTTATCGAGCGAGTCGAGATGCGCAAAATAAAGTACAATTTTCTTTGGTCAAAAATACAATTGAATACACTTTAAAAGGACAAAATCAAGGGTATAACTTATTTAATTCAACCGTTGACTTGCCTGCTGTAGATGATATTGATGGAGATGGAGATATGGACATTCTCAATTTTAACTCATCTGGAGGGTATATTGAAATGTTCAGAAACGAATCTCAAGAAAATGGTTGGGGATGTGACAGTTTGAATTATGTCTATTATGATAACTGCTGGGGGCGTATGTACGAAAGTGGAATAACAGAGACGATTGATTTGAGTCCTAGAATAGATAGTTGTGCAGGATACCCCAATTGGAATCCTGTTAGAAGTGGTCGTCATGCAGGATCAACTATTTTGACTTTGGATATGAATAATGATGGGGTCAAAGAAATTATTTTGGGCGATTTATCTTTTTCTAATCTAAACTTATTGACCAATGGAGGGAATAAAGATACAGCGCATTTAACAGCACAAGAAACCTTCTTTCCAATGAACTCTATTTCTGCTGATGTTGAAATTTTTCCAGCTGCTTTTTATGTAGATGTGAACAATGATGGCGCAAAGGATCTGATCGCAGCACCTAATATTTTAGGAAATTCTAAAAACTTAGAAAATTGGTATTACAAAAATACTGGAACGGCGAATTTTCCTGTGTTTACTTACGAAGAGAATCATTTTTTGGTGGACGAAATGATTGATTTAGGAACAGGGGCAGCACCTGTTTTTTGGGATTATAATGGAGATGGTTTGATGGACATTGTGGTCGGAAATTATAATAAATATGTTAGTGTAGCCAATCAAGGCTGCTATTTGAGTTTGTATGAAAATGTAGGCTCAATTACTCAACCAGCTTATCGATTGGTCGATGATGATTTGGCAAGTATGAAGCAGTTTAATTTGCGTCGTTTGGTACCGACTTTTGCCGATTTGGATGGCGATAATGATAAAGATATGCTATTGGGCGATCAAGATGGGCTATTGATTTATGTAGAAAACCAAGGAACAGTTTCTAGTCCCAGTTTTACAAGTTGGGTGCCCAATTATGCGAACATTGACGTGGGGCAAAATGCAACCCCTCAATTGGTCGATGTCAACAGAGATGGAAAAATTGATTTATTGGTAGGCGAACGAAATGGGAATACCAATTATTTTGAAAATACAGGTACACCAACGGCACCTGCTTTTTCTAGTACTGCCACGAGCGAAACATTTGGACTTATAGATGCCAAATTACCAGGAACAATTGAGGGGAATTCTGCGCCGCATTTGGTGGATATTAATGGAGAGTACCACTTGTTTATGGGAAATGAAGCAGGAGAGGTGTGGCAATATACCAATATTGACAACAACTTGCAGGGAGCTTTTACTAGAATAAACAGTGTGCTAGATACGATAGACGAAGGAGAAGAGTCTATTATTAGTGTTGCCAACATTAATAACGATGGACAATATGAGTTTTTGATTGGCAACAAACGTGGTGGATTGGGGTTGTATACGGAATATATCTTATCTTCTATTGAGGCAATAGAAAAGAATACCAATTCGTTTACAATTGCCCCTAATCCTACTTCTGAACAAATAAATATTCAGTTTGATCAACTACTTAATGAAGAAGTTATGATTCGAGTAACCAATGCCTTAGGTCAAGTAGTGCTTGATCAAAAGGAGTGGTTGGAGCAAAATACGACTCTAAATCTTCGCTCTCTACCAACAGGAACATATATTTTAAGCATCGAAACAGAAAAAGAACGTTATATTAGCAAATTGGTCAAACAATAAGCTTTTTCCTTCTTGCAAAAAAGAAATAGAGGAACGTGCAATCGTTCGTTGTAACCACACAGTACACCGAAGATCATCAAAGAGCTACTAAACGGGATAAAATAATTAAAAACAGGAATCCAAGAATTGGCATTGTGGAGTGTTTTATTGTTTGAATGCAGGAAGCGAAAGTAGCTTGACCTTCGTTATAAGGGAAACCTATTAATTGTTATACAAATACTAAAATTAACTATGAAAACAGTATTACTTTTTATGGTCTTGTTTTGGGGGGCAAATGTTGTTGCACAATATACCCCAATGGACATTCCTCTTGTTAAAAATGGAACGAACATGCGCAATGCTTGGGCAGGAGGACTTAATTTACCCCAATTTTCACCAGTAGACCTCAATAATGATGGAATCAAAGATTTAGTTGCTTTTGACCGAGATGGTCGAGTAGGCACTGCATTTATCAATCACGGAACGCCAGGGATCGTAGACTACGAACATGCACCAGCTTATACGAAACGCTTGCCGAAAGACATACAGAATTTTATGCTTTTTAGAGATTATAACTGTGATGGCATTGAAGACATCTTTGGTATGTATTCTGTTTATGGACAAGGATTAGGAGTGGCTATTTGGGAAGGAAGTTATGATGTCAACGATACCATTCAATATACTTTGGTTAAAGAGCAAGTACGTTATGATGTGCCAGGAAATAATCCATTTGATTATAAAATGTTTGTATACAATACAGACTTGCCTTCCATAGACGATGTTGATGGTGATGGCGATCTAGATATTTTAGCATTTACTTTAGATATATGCTTTCCAACGAATGTATTTTGGTATAGAAATATGTCTGTAGAAAATGGCCATAGTTGCGATTCGATTCAATTTTATTTAGAATCTGAATGTTGGGGATTGTTTCAAGAGTCAGGAGATAGTAGTAAAGTAAACTTTGGACCAAGTACAGATAGCTGTTATAATAATCCTTGGTTTAATCAACGATTGGATGTGCAACCTGATAGAACAGGAAGTGTTCATAGTGTGAGTAATGGTAGAAATGCACGACATGTAGGTGCCAATGTTACAACATTAGATTTTAATGGTGATAATGTTCGGGATATGGCTTTGGGTGGTGTAACCTTTAAGAATGTGAATATGGTTAATGGTACCGAAATTAATGACACGATTCTTATTACGACACAAGATTACCATTATCCTGTTTATGACAAACCTGTTGATATTTACACCTTTCCAGCGACATTTTTTATGGATGTGAACAACGATGGATTAACGGATATGTTAGCAACACCTTCTGAAATGGGAGTAGGAGAAGCCGTAATGGATAGCGTTGCTTGGTTTTATCAAAACACAGGAAGTAATGCTAATATGATTTTTGATTTTCAACAAAAAGACTTTTTAGTAGGTGAAATGTTGGATGTTGGACAATATGCTTTTCCTGTGTTGTTAGATTATAATGCCGATGGTTTGATGGATATGATAATAGGGGGCTATGGTCGTTGCCAAGATGGAGGTAGTTATGATTATGGAATGACATTGCTAGAAAATACGGGGACACTGACAAGTCCAGCTTTTGAATATGTGACTAATGATTATGCGGGGACCAATGCTTTGCAAATGAATAGTTTGTACCCAACGGTGGGTGATCTTGATGGAGATGGAGATATGGATATGATTTGTGGACGGCAAGATGGTAGATTGACTTTCTTTGAAAATACAGCAGGTCCTGGTAATCCAGTTGCTTGGAGTGCGCCTTCTAACTTCTTTTTTAATATTGATGTAGGCGACAAAAGCACTCCTCAATTGGTTGATTTGGATCGAGATCTAGATTTAGATTTGGTTATTGGACGTTATGGTGGCATGATTCACTATTATGAAAATACAGGCAATGCAACTAGCCCTAACTTCTCGTCTACTCCTACGTCAACTATGTTGGGAGGATATAGTGTGCAAAACTTTAGCCGTACGCCAATGCCATTTGTTTATGATAACAATGGCTCTTACGAATTATTTATAGGACACCAAGTAGGGAATATCATTCAGTTAGGGAATATTGATGGGAATATTCTAGGTACTTACGATACTTTATCCGAAAATTATAATAATTTCTACGAAGGTTGGAATACCAATATGTCTATAGCAGATCTAAATAATGATGGTAAGTTGGATTATATCTTTGGAACTGGACGAGGAGGTGTTGTAGTTTTGGAAGAAAAAGATACAATAACAACTGTTCTGCAACCTGAAACAACACAAAAAGTAGTGCACCTTTATCCAAATCCAGCACAAAATTCTTTAAATATTAGCTTTTTGACTCCCAATACAGAAACTTTACACTTAACGGTTTACAATGCCTTAGGTCAAGTCGTTTTACAACAGACGACAACAAGCAATGATCAACAGTATGAGTTGGATATTACTAGTTTAGCAGCAGGAGTTTTGTTCTTAGATATTCGAACAGATACTTATCAAGAAGTCGTTCGATTTGTTAAGAAATAAATGGATAAGGAGCGAATTACTAGATTGCTCTATCTATGGTAGTTGGTACCAACTATCTTTAAACTTAATGCCTCACGATCAAAGGAAGCTAATTCTCCTTTGGTCGTGAGTTTTATGCTTGTGGTTTTGTTTCTAAGCTATAAAAACTACTTTTTTGAAGGCATCTATTGTTCAACTCAGGATAGAAGCCACAATTCCTAGCTTGATTTTAACCAATCATTTATAGGATTTAATAGCGACTCTATAATAATAGTAGTTAGCTACGCTGCTACTTCGTGGTCGTTGATTAGCTACGTTGCTACTTCGTGAGATCGCAAGCTTAGTTACCAAAAAGACAAAAAAGCACATTTATATTATTTTACTTCGTGAGTGCGCAGCTGACTATTGTAATAATAGAAAGCCACTTGTTTATTCCCTTCCTCTACAAACTTCCTTCAGTTATGAGAATACTAATTTTATTTATAACCACTTTTTTAACTGTTCATGCATTTGCTCAATATGTTCCAATGGATATACCTCTTGTTAAGAATGGAATCAACATGCGGAATGCTTGGGCGGGAGGACTTAATTTGCCTCAATTTTCAGAAGTAGATTTAAACAATGATGGTATTAAAGACTTAGTTGTGTATGATCGTGAAGAATCTATAGCATCTACTTTTATTAATAATGGTACTGCTGGTCAAGTTGATTATACTTATGCACCTGCTTATATGAAACGTCTTCCTCAGCGTTTGGCGCGTAATTTTATGTTATTGAGAGATTATAACTGCGATGGGATTGAAGATGTTTTTATGTATAATGCAACCCTACAAGGATTAGGGCTAGCTGTTTGGGAGGGAAGTTACGATGCGAATGACACCATTCAGTATACGTTGGTAGTTGATAGATTGATGTATAGCAAAAAAAGTGGCAATCCATTTCCTTCACAGCTGTTTATTTATAATGGAGATTTGCCTGCTATCGATGATGTCGATGGAGATGGAGACATTGATATATTAGCTTTTACTTTGTCATCACGTTTCCCTTTTAATATTCATTGGTATAGAAATATGTCTATGGAAAATAGTGGTAATTGTGATTCCTTAGAATATGTATTGGAGTCAGAGTGTTGGGGCTTGTTCCAAGAATCAGGAGATAGTAATAAAGTAAGTGTTAGCCCTAGTGTTGATAGTTGTTATAACAATCCTTATTTTAATTTAATGCAACGAGTATCTACCCATATTACCCAAGACCTACAAAGTATGGCTTCTAACTCAAGAAGTGCGAGAGATGTTGGTGCAAGTTTGACGTTGATAGACTTTAATGGAGATGGAGTAAAAGATATGATTTTGGGTGGAAATGATTATACTACGGCTAATATGATTAGTGGAGTAGAAATTAACGATACAATTTTGATAACAACACAGCACAATTTTTATCCAACATACGATGCGTCAATAGATATTTATACATTTCCCGGTATGTATTTCTTAGATGTAAACAACGATGGGAAAAAAGATATGTTGGCAGCTCCTTCCAAGACTGCTCCTGGTGGCTCTATCAAGGATAGTGTGGCGTGGTATTATCAAAATACAGGCACCAATGCCAATATGATTTTTGACTTTCAACAAAAAGACTTTTTAGTAGGGGAGATGTTGGACGTTGGTGAGGATGCGTATCCTGTGTTGCTAGATTATAATGCAGATGGATTGATGGATCTATTAATTGGTGGCTTGGGACGTTGTCAATATGGAGGAAATTATGAGTATGGAATGACATTACTAGAAAATACAGGAACATTAAGTAGTCCCTCTTTCGAATACATTACCAATAATTATGCAGGAACAGATTCGCTACAAAAAAATGGTTTGTATCCAACAATAGGCGATCTAGATGGGGATGGCGATATGGATATGATTTGCGGAATGCAAGATGGAACACTTAGTTATTTTGAAAATACCGCAGGTGTTGGGAATCCTATCGTTTTAAATGCGCCGGTACATTCGTTTTTTAATATTGATGTAGGTGGCCGAAGTACTCCCCAATTGGTAGATTTAGATCGAGATTTGGATTTAGATTTAGTCATTGGGCGCCGTGGAGGAACAATTCATTATTACGAGAATACAGGAACATCAACTAATCCTGTTTTTTCCTCTAGCCCAACAACCAATACTTTAGGTGGTTACAGCTTACAAGGCTACAGCGATGACCCGATGCCTTTTGTCTATGATAATAATGGTACTTATGAGCTGTTTATTGGGCATTGGATTGGTGGCAATATCATTCAGTTAGGAAATATAGAGGGTAATATATTGGGAACATATGATACGCTATCTCAAAATTACAAGGATTTTTATCAAGGGTGGAGTACGCATTTTTCGATGGCTGATTTGAACAATGATAATAAGCTAGATTATATAATGGGAACTAGCCGTGGTGGAGTGATTATACTAGAAGAAAAGGATACTATAACTACTGTTTTGCAACCTAAAATAATACAAAAAGTAGTACATCTTTATCCAAATCCAGCCAAAGAAACGGTGCATATTCGTTGGCTAGAAGACAATGCTCAATCGATAGAATTACGGGTTTACAATGCATTGGGACAACTAATTTTAGAGCGGGAAGTTGCTAGTGGAGACAATCAATACGTATTGGATGTTTCAAGCCTAGCCGCAGGTGTGTTGTTTTTAGAAGTTAGAGCAGGTGATTATCAAGAAACATTGCCTTTTGTTAAGGAATAGGAGTAAGGCAAGCAAGTAGTATTTTTAAAAATAAAGAAATGAAGCAAATTTTAGAGAAAATTTTTGAGCAAGCCAATGCTGCAAAAAGTTTAGAACCTACTGAACAAGCACCATCTTCTACATGGTTAGGCTTTTCACCCGCTACAGAAGCAGCAATTGTAGAAAAAGAAAATGAGCTTGGAGTAAGATTTCCAGACGACTATAGGGCATTTCTAAAACTTTGTAACGGTTATGCTAGGGTTTCAGAATACGAGTCTCGTATGTTAAAAGTAAATGAGGTAAAACGATTAGAAGATGTTAGTGTCATAGGAATAGAAATCTGGAAATACAACAACCCAGAGGTCGAAGAACCAAAGATAGAACGAGGAATTGTTATAGGAGGAGAAATTGAAGACGGGTATATCGTCAATAAAAATGGCTATGTTTTATTGATTCCTCCTTTAAATGAAGGCGAGGACTGGGAATATTGGGGACTTACTTACCGAATGGCATATGAAGATGTTTATGAGAACTTAACAGGTTATTTTGAAGATGTTTTAGAGTTTATAACAAAACATCCGACCTAAGGAATTGAAACCTATTCTATCTATACAATAAGAGAGACCACCTGATCAAAACTTATATCAGGTGGTCTCATTTTTTTATTTAGGACAAATTGCTTACTTAAAACAAAGTGTTTTGTTTGTCTTCTTCAGTAGCTTCCCTTTTAGAAGCTTTAGCCTTTGCTTTAGCATCATCATCTTCTTCCGAAGGTTCAATTTCTTTATGAATCGCTTTGACGCTAATAAGCTTGCTGTCACTTAATTTATTTCCTAAGGACTTCCATCCTTTTATATCAATGAAGTCCGTTAGTTTAAGTTCTCCTTCGATACTCTTAGAACGTCCCGCTCGAACTTTGTATTCTACAACAGGGTTGGGATGTAGAGAGCCAAAGAGCAATTTGGTGCTAACATATTCATTGGGTAGAAAGTTGAATTTTTGATTCAACGTATTGGTTTCAATATTAAAGCGCTTAACGTATGTAGATTTGCGTTCCCCATCGTAGTGTATAGAGGAAACGACCATATCCTTATGCCATTTTCTGAGTTCGATAATTGTTTTGGGATCAAATCGATTGGTCAATTCATAATTGGTTAATTCATAGGACCCGTCTTGATACAATGCAATAATTTTATCTTCTTCCTCAAACGCACCAACGTATTTCCCATAAGCAGAAGAATTGATACGCCCAGTTGTATCATCATACCAAATTTTGATAGCTCCTAGCGTTGAAGTTCCCTGTTGTGTAACTTTGATTTTTCGAATTGGATACTTAGTAATAATGTTTCCCCTAGAACTGCGACCTTTGACTGCTAATTCTGCAAAGTCATATTCAAATTCTTTCTTTTTGGCGCTACAGCTCTGAGTCAATTGCACACTGATAATCTCAGCTTCACCATTAGGATTGGCAGAAAAATGCAGCACTTTGGACTTTTCTATTTTAGAGGCAACAGGATATTGTTTGTCTCTAGTAATAGCGGAAACATTGAAGCGTTTGGCATAGTTGACCCCTTTGTTGAGATCCGCATAAACCATATTATAAACCATTCGTTTGTCTCCCTTTTTCCAAATGGCGACATGAAGAGGATGTTTACCAATAAACACCTTGTCAGCAATACGAACAACTTTGTAACTACCATCTTTGTAGAATACAATCACATCATCAATATCAGAACACTCTGAAATAAACTCATCTTTTTTGAGACCATAGCCCATAAAACCTTCGGCTCTATTGATATAGAGTTTGGCATTATTAACGACCACACTTGCCGCGTTAATGGTTCCAAAATTGGTGATTTCTGTTTTGCGTTCTCTACCTTTCCCATACTTTTGCAAAAGGTCTTTGTAATAAGCAATTGTATATTCAACAATATGAATTAAATGATGTTCAACTTCTTTTAATTCCTCTTCAATGGCTTTGAGTAGCTCATCAGCTTTGAATTTATTGTATTTAGAGATACGCTTGATTTTAATTTCAGTCAATCGAATCAAGTCATCTTCAACCACCTCTCGCTTTAGGTTCTTTATAAATGGCTTTAGGCCATTATCAATCGCCTCTAGTACTTCTTCCCAAGATTCACAATCCTCAATGTCTTGATAAATTTTATTCTCAATAAAGATTTTTTCCAAGCTTGACTGATGCCATTTATCTTCTAATTCCTTTTTGCGAATTTTCAATTCCCATTCTAACAAAAATTGAGTTTGATCGGTACAAATTTGTAACAATTCCTCAACAGTAGTAAATACAGGAGTGTCCTCATTAATAGTACATGCATTGGGCGAAATAGAAATTTCACAATCGGTAAAGGCATATAGCGCATCCATGGTCATTTCAGGAGAAGCTCCAGATGGCAATTCAACCGAGATTTCCACATCAGCCGCCGTATTATCAATGACCTTTTTAATTTTAATTTTATTCTTATTATTAGCTTTGATAATACTATCTATAACACCTGTCGTAGTCGTGCCATAAGGGATTTCTGTGATAGTCAAGTGCCTTTTATCAATGATATTAATTTTGGCACGAACACGAACTTTACCGCCTCGTTTACCACCATTATAGTTAGAGAAGTCAGCTAGCCCTCCAGTATGGAAATCAGGGAAGATTTGAACTTTTTTGCCTTTTAGTAAACTAATAGAAGCTTTTATTAATTCGACAAAATTATGAGGCAGTATCTTGGTCGAAAGTCCGACAGCAATACCCTCTACACCTTGTGCTAGTAACAATGGAAACTTCATAGGAAGCATGATCGGCTCCTTTTTTCGACCATCGTAGGACAATTGAAAATTAGTTGTCTTAGGGTTAAATGCAATATCTAGTGCAAATTTTGATAAACGAGCCTCGATGTAACGAGAAGCCGCTGCACGGTCTCCTGTTCTGACATCTCCCCAGTTCCCTTGACAATCAATCATTAGGTCTTTTTGACCAATATGAACCAAAGCATCTCCAATCGCAGCATCACCATGTGGATGAAATTGCATTGTTTGCCCAATAATATTAGCAACTTTATGAAAACGACCATCATTCATTAAGAACATAGAATGCAAAATCCTTCTCTGAACAGGTTTTAGACCATCCTGTGCGGTAGGTATGGCACGTTCTAAAATAACATAGGAGGCATAATCTAGAAAGTAATCCTTATACATATCCTCAATAACATCTATTTGTGTCACTTTAGAGGCGTCTATTTCATTTTCTTCTAAATTATCGTCTAAGTTTTCGTTGTTTTCTTCCATTCTAGTTTATTAATTATAGAATATGATTTTTTGATATATTTAGTAGCTGATTAAATACATCATTTCATTTAAAGGGATTTTGAGAACACGAATATACAACTTTTTGTTTGTTTTTGCATAAAAAAGCAACAGAAAGTGTCACTTTTTTGTTTTATGTTTTCACTATTGTAAACAAATAATAGATTTTAGGATGTGTGTTATAACAGTCTGCTTGTTGTTTGGCTAACGAATGTTTTTACAATAGTTCGGTGAAACCATACAGTAGCAACGCAGTTAAACAACGAACTACTATTTTTAAAGAAAAGAAATAAAATAAATAGGTGTTTTTTTTATACCAATAGATGATGGTATTATTTTATGAATATTAGTAACTTATTGCAATAGATCATCGTATGATAATAAGATGTAATGATTAAGACCTCCCCTTATACTACAATATATTATTGTTAATTTAATCTTATTATACGAATGAACCGTCTCAAAAAATCAACAATTTTGTTCCTTATGTCAGCTGTTAGTATCGCTATGGTATCCTGTGCAGGGAATAAAGAAGTCGCTGAAAAATCAAATTACAAAGAAAAAGGTGTTTTTGTACGAGGAGTAGATAGTCGACAGGATGAAACCTATAGCGTTATCAAAGGAAGCGTAAAACGCCTACACTCTATTATGTGTGGCAAATTTGTACAATACAACACAGCTTTAGATCCCGAAGGAAAAAAATATTCTACATGGCTAATTAATGAAGGGCAAGATAGTGTAGTTGTTTACCATTTGCCTGTTGGTAATCCTAACAAAGAAGGTTATTGGATGTACAATTGCCAAGTGATGACTAGTTTGCCCAATGAGCCCTTGCATGCAACCTTTTCTAAGTTGGTAGAAATTAATAGAGATACTATTCATGCGGTTTATTATGACCTACCAGAAGAGTTTGAAGCATCCTTGGAAGATATGTTGTCTAACCCTGAAAAAGCATTTGAATCAGTTAATCTGCTAGAGTTGAAAGAATCGGAGGGGGCAGAAGTCGTTTATGTAAGAGAATCGCCCATACATTATAAAGGAGAAACTAGGTGGTTTGCTGACGAGCGAGAAAACAACGAGGGTGGTTTTGTAGCGACTTATTTTTTGGTTCGCCCACAAATGATGGTTTTTGGAAGGAATGTTTACAATAAAGACAAGGAATATCTTGGACAAACGCAAGGAGAACGTTTAAGAAAAGATGCAATGATAAATCCAAGTTATTTGCGATAGCTATCAAATCTCTAGCCAGCTAAAGCTGGCTTCTCTTGGTATCAAACGGTTAACAGTAATGTCTTATTTTGATAAAAAAAACAAGCTTTTCAAGGAAGTATTACTATAAATAATGTAATTTGTGCCCTCTTAAAATTTACTGTTTAGATTGATAACATAAAACAATGGTGCCTGGTCAGAAATATGATTTTAAAGAAGGAGCAACTCTTTTAGTAGACAAGCCTTTAGAGTGGACTTCTTTTGATGTGGTTAATAAAATTCGTTACGCATTAAAAAAAGCATTGGGTGTACGCAAAATTAAAGTAGGACATGCTGGGACTTTAGACCCGTTGGCTACCGGTTTGTTGATTATTTGTACAGGTAAGTTTACGAAGAAAATTGAAACCTACCAAAGCCAATATAAGGTATATGATGGAAGTATTCGTTTGGGGGCTACAACCCCTTCTTACGATGCAGAAACAGCTGTTAATGAGATTTTTACATTAGACAACATTACCCCTGAAATGATTGCGAATAATGTGCCACATTTCGTGGGAGAAATAGAGCAAATTCCGCCAATGTTTTCTGCAATCAAAGTAGATGGTCAACCTTTGTATAAAAAAGCACGAAAAGGACAGGAAGTAAAGGTGAAATCGAGAAAAGTGACCATTCACGATTTTAAAATAACGAATATTCGTTTTCCTGACTTGGATTTTGAGGTGAAGTGCAGCAAAGGGACTTATATCCGTTCTCTAGCGCATGATTTTGGACAAAAATTGGACAATGGTGCTTATTTAACAAAATTAAGACGCACACAAATAGGAGAGCACACTTTGAAAGATGCTTGGCAATTGGATGATTTAATTACACACATTCAAGAAAATTATCATCCAGAAGTGACAGAATAAATTTTCACTTTTAGCGATATGCTTGCCATATTTCTGCTACTCTATCTGGATAATCCGAAATCAAACCATTGACCCCCATTTGGATTAATCGGTCAATATCTGCTTTTTCATTAACAGTCCAAGGAATAACTTGGATGTTATTGGCATTGGCGTAATCCATCATAGCGGCATCAATTTGCTTAAAATAAGGACCATAAACAGGTGGTTGGAAACCTAAGTCGGTCATGTTTTCTGCTATACTTTTATCGTTATCAACCAAAAATGATAACCGTAGGTTTGGAGCTAATTGGCGTGCTATCTGCATACATTCGATATCAAAAGATTGAAATTGACTGCGATGCAGCACATTTTTTTCTTTTAAAATATCAATGATTAAGGTAGTAAATTCGAGACCATTTGGATGAAATAGACCATCGTCTTTAGGGTGGCGTTTGACTTCGATATTGTAAGCGATTGGTAATAGACCATTTAGTGTCGTATATGCTTCCATGGCATCAATCATATCTCGCAACGAAGGTTTGTAGGTGCGCATTGGCTTTTGAGAGGGGAAACGAGGGTGTCCAATACTTCCACAATCAATTTGCTTTATTTGGGCATAGGTCATTTGGTACAAATTGTACTCTTTTTCATTGGAGGGATTTAGCGCTTTACCATCAGGAGCCAAGCAAATTTCATGATTTAACCAAGGTTCATGGGAAACTAAAACTTCCTTGTCTTTAGTAACTACAACATCCATTTCTAAGAAATGACAGCCCATGTCAATTGCTTTGTAAAAAGCAGGAATTGTATTTTCGGGTAAATATCCTCTACAACCTCTATGTCCGTGTATTGTAAACATTGCAACTAAGATTAATGATAAAAAAGAAGGGGTACTTTTGTTCTTTAAGTGCTTTGGCATATTGGGCATACTACTGATGCCCAATATATAATGTTTTTGTTGGGTAGAGCTACAAACAACGCCCCAACAGGACGGCTAATTTGTACAAAATGCGTGCCCCAACATTACCATCCCACTCACTAGCACTGCCCACTTCACACAAATCAAAGCCAATAATGCGTCGACCACTATTGATAATTTGATGCAACAAATGGACAGCTTCCATATATTCTATCCCCTCAGGAACGGGAGTGCCTGTATGAGGGCACAGTTTGGGATCTAACCCATCAATGTCAAAACTAATATATACTTTGGGCGGTAAGGAGTCAATGATTTGTTGGCAAATTTCGTGGTAAGTTTGAAATTGTGCATAAAGTTGCTCTCGAATATAATTAACTCCATATAGCGTGATTCTATCGTTATGGGCATGAGCATAGTCAAATTCTGCCTGACAAGCATCTCGTACCCCAACTTGTGTCAGTTGTGTGATTTGTGGAATTTGTTCCAAAGCATTATAAAAAATAGAGGCATGAGAATAGGTAAATCCCTCGTAAGCAGCACGTAGGTCACAATGGGCATCAATTTGCAAAATACCAAATTCTCCTTCCTGTTCTGCTAATGCTTTTAGGTAGCCTAAAGGAACACTATGTTCGCCCCCAACTAAGCCTACTTTTTTCCCTTTTTTTAAAAATGCTTTGCTTTGCTCGTAGACCCAATTGTTGAGTTGCTCTGAATTTTGATTGACTTGTTGTACTAAGTTGGGATCCGAAGCTTTTGCTTGCTCTAGATTGTCAATATGTTGCGTTGCCAATTGGCGAGTTGAGTCGCTCAATGCTTGTATGCTCGCATCTACTGGCATCATATAAATGGGCGTCTCCCATGCATTGCCAAACTTCCAATCTACTAAGTCCAATTGATAAGAAGCCTCTAGAATATTGCTAGGTCCTAGAGCTGTTCCCGCAGCATAAGAAACCGTAGCTTCCCAAGGCACTGGAAGAAGTATAATTTTAGCGTTTTCTTGATCGTAAGGCAATCCAATAAAATTACCGTTTTTAATGGCATAGCCACTAGGATCAAAGTCTTTTTGCATGAATATGAAATTTAATAATTGACGAAAATGAAAAAGTTGATAAAGTCTTTTATTTTTAAGTAGAGATATTGCCAAAGAACGGTAATAATCTTAATACTTGCAATCTAATTTAAAATTACTTTGTTAGATATTTAATGGTTAATACATTAGAATTAGAAAGTATATCTACTGCTGGAAGTGTTGGCTTTTTATTGGTATTTGCTATTGTAAATTCGGTAGGTTTTAAGTTGTCCAATAAAACCAAAGGAAACGCTTTTGTTCCTGCTTTGGCTTGTGTGGCTTGTTTGGTAGCAATAATTGTCATGTTAGTACAGCATTATTCGACTAGCAAGTTAGATGTTTTTATCGCCTTGGGAGTGGTTGTCATTTGTTTTGTATTGGAATTTGTTTATAAGAAAATAGAACAAAAATCATAAGAGATGGAAACTAGATATATCAAGACAAATGGCATTCAATTGCAAGTTAGAATGATAGGTCCATCAGATGGAAAGCCTATCTTTTTACTGCATGGATTTCCTGATTTTTGGTTTACGTGGGAAAAGCAAATGGAAGCGCTTGCTGCCAGTGGCTTTAGAGTTATTGCACCGGATCAACGAGGATACAATCACAGTGATAAACCTCTAGAAAAAGAGGCGTACCGTCAGCGTATACTTGCAGCAGATATTATGGGCTTGGCGGATGCGTTAGGCTATGATACAATAAGTTTGGCCGGACATGATTTTGGGGGTATTGTTGCTTGGTCTATAGCAACTTTGTATCCAGCGCGAGTCCAAAAGCTGGCAATAATTAGTGCACCTCATTTTTTGGCTAGCATGAAATATAGCAGAACGAATACATCTCAAAAATTTAAAAGTTGGTATGTCTTATTTTTTCAATTACCTTTCTTGCCAGAACGATTGATCAAAGCATTTAACTACAGAGTGTTGCGAAAGAGCATGCCTAAATCTTTGTCACCTCAACTGTTAAAACGATACTTGTCTGCTTGGTCACAACCCAATGCCATTCATACGATGGTCAATTGGTATCGAGGATTTGTAGATGGTGTTAAAAGTAGAGAAATACAGTATGGGCAAATTGACATTCCGACTCATATTTTGTGGGGCGAGCAGGATAAGTATCTAGAAGTAGGGTTGGCAGAATTGAGCTTAAAACAATGTACAGAAGGACGTTTGACAGTTTTTGATAAAACAAGTCATTGGGTAATGCACGAACGTTCAAATGAAGTTAATGCTATTTTGTTGAAGCATTTTAGTTCTTTGTAGTATTGAATAAACTAGGTTACTATAATTGTATCAGGAACTTATTGGCTATACAGGACTCAAAAAATGGCACCGTAAATAAGTGGACAGACTGTGCCGCTTAAAATAAGTGCGCAGAAAAAAAATAATAATTGGATTAAACCTTGCAGGGTATGTGTTGTCGAACTAGGCAAAGTATACCTTGTAAGGTTTTTTTATGGGGGTATTATGAATATAATAGTTAGCTACGCTGCTACTGCGTGGTTTTAACGAACTATTGATGAATAAATAAAATGAATCAATTGGCCATTCATGTTTTTTTAATAAGAAACCAATGACAGAAGAACAAAAGATACAACACTTATATTGGCGGGCAGGCTTTGGTTTGTCTCCTATTGAATTCCAAAAAAAGAAAAAACAACCACTAGAGAAGGTTCTGAATGATTTGTTCAAGGAGGCTAAAAAAGTCAATCCTGTTCGAATACCTTATTATAATATGCCTTCTGCGCAAAGTTTCAAAGCAATGGAAAAAAAAGAACGCAGAGAAAAAATGAAGGAAATACAGCAACTAACAACGGAGGTTAACTTAAACTGGGTGCGCCAAATGACCTCAAATGAGTCCAATTGTTTACAAGAAAAAATGACATTATTTTGGCATGGTCACTTTGCTTGCGAGTCGAAGCGGTTTGATTATGCTGCTCAGCAAATTAATACCATTCGTCGCTATGCTTTGGGGAATTTTAGAGATTTAGTGTTGGCTATATCCAAAGATGCTGCAATGATTTTGTATCTAAACAATCAGCAAAATAGAAAAAATAAGCCCAATGAGAATTATGCTCGTGAACTAATGGAGCTATTTACTATTGGTAGAGGGAATTACACCGAAAAAGATATTCAAGAAGCGGCAAGAGCTTTTACGGGGTGGTTTTCAGATCGAGTAACTGGAGATTTTAAGTTTACAGAGCGGCAACATGATTTTGAGAAAAAGGTGTTTATGGGCAAAACAGGGAATTGGAATGGGGATGATATTATTGATATTATTTTAGATCGAAAGGAAACAGCAACGTTTTTGGCAAGAAAGGTTTATCGTTATTTTGTTAATGAGCAAGTGAATGAAAACAATGTTGCTGTATTGGCAAAAGTGTTGTACCAGTCCAATTATAATATTGAAACTATGATGCGCACATTATTTGAAAGCGATTGGTTTTATGCCGCAGAAAATGTGGGGACAAAAATAAAATCACCAATAGAATTGTTGGTTGGAATAGGAAAGGTGTTGAATTTGAAATATGGAAATGCTAAATCTGTTTTGTTTCCACAACGGGCATTGGGGCAAACGTTGTTTAGACCTCCTAACGTAGCAGGTTGGCCAGGAGGAAAAACGTGGATTGATAATGCTACCTTAATGCTTCGAATGAATTTTGCGGCGTTTGTGTTTCAACGAGCTGAATTAACGTTAGAATTAAAAAATGAACCAGAAGAGGCAAAAGGAGGACGACTCAAAAATTTGGAACTAACGGGCGATGTTAATGGATTAACCAAAGCGTTTTCAAAGATAAAAAACGATGATTTGGGAGTGGCCCTAGAAGCCTATTTATTACAAACACCATTTTCTATTCAAAATTCATTCATTGAAACAATGGCTAAAGAGGCTAGCTCAACAGAAGGCACTATGAAGGCTTATGTATTGGGTATAATGAGTTTGCCAGAATATCAAGTATGTTAACTCCATTTATAACTGCTTGTAGTGATTTATAGTAGTTCGTTGATTTTTACTTTTTTAGCTCGCTGCGCTCGTGAGATCGCAAGCTTAGTTGCCAAAAAGATAAAAAAGCACATTTATATTAGGTTGATAATCAAAAATTTAACATAAAGTGCAACAAGTTTGCAACTTACTGGTTATCAATCTAATAAAGTTTTTTGACGAACTATTGATTTACCAACGAAAAACAGTAACTATGAAAAATATATCACGTCGTCAATTTATAAAACACACAGGTTTGGCAACTGCAGGAACAATGTTGTTACCTATGTTCCTAAATGCATTTGATCGACAAAGCATACAAAATTATAAAAATAGAAAATTGGTTGTGGTACAATTTTCGGGAGGAAACGATGGTTTGAATGCCATTGTTCCTTATACAAACGATGTTTACTATAAGAGTCGACCAACAATTGCAGTGCCATCCAATAAGGTTTTAAAGGCGACGGATGCATTGGGGTTTAATCCCAAGCTTCAAGTTTTGCAGCAATTATACGATAGTGGAGATGTATGTATTATTAACAATATCGGTTATCCTAATCCAGACCGTTCTCATTTTAGATCCATGGATATTTGGCATACCGCAAGTGCTTCCAATGAATTTTTATCAACAGGTTGGTTGGGGCGTTATTTAGACGGCAACTGTGCTCATTGTCAAAATCCACACCATGCAATAGAGATAGACGATACCTTGAGTTTGGCTCTAAAAGGTTATCAGAAGAGCGGTTTTGCCATGAAAAATCCTAACCAATTAAGAAATACGACTCGCAGCAAAATTGTGCAGGCAGTAGCACAGCACCATCATCATCACGAACATGAAGAAAATGTTGCTTATTTATACAAAACATTGGCAAATACAATTTCTTCGGCAGATTACATTTATGAAAAATCAAAGGTCTATACTTCTAAAGCTAATTATCCTAAAGGACAGCTGGGAAAAGAACTGAAACAGGTAGCAGAGTTGATTGTTTCGGAGGCGGATACGCAAATTTACTATGTGACATTGGGTGGTTTTGATACCCACAACAACCAAGTAGCTCAGCAAGAGCGGCTGTTACAGGCTTATTCGGATGCTATGATGGCTTTTGTTCGCGATTTGAAGCAAAATAATAAATGGGAAGATACCTTGGTCATGACTTTTTCAGAATTTGGTCGTCGAGTAGCCGAAAATGGAAGTCGAGGAACCGACCATGGTGCAGGAAATAACCTTTACTTAATGGGAGGCAAGCTTAAAAAACAAGGCTTTTACAACGAAGGCCCTAATTTGTTAAATTTAGATAAGGGAGATGTAAAGTACGCCATTGATTTTAGAAATGTTTATGCGACAATTCTCAAAGATTGGTTGAAAACAGATGACCAAGTAGTCTTGCAGCAACCATTTGATTCTTTGGGTTTTGTATGATAACGTGTGGGTTGAACTAGAACGCATCTAGAATGCTCCAATGGATATTTGTGATGAGCAAAAAAAAACGCCACCTACTAAAAAGATTAATAGGCAGCGCATTGATTCAAACTATTTATTATTCAGGTGGAAGTTTGCTAATTTACTTTTTTACAAAATGTTTTGTGATTAAGGTACCATTCGGTTCTCTAAGCGTTAAGTTGTACATTCCCTTCGCTAATTTTTGAATGTTAATATTATATTTATTGGTTGTCAATTCATTAGACCAAACCAAACGCCCTGTTCCGTCAATAATAGATACCTGTGTTCCTGCTTTTAGATGATCTAATTCAAGGACTAGTTGTTCGCTAGCAGGATTTGGATAGATGACCAAATTAGAAGCCGTTTCTTTTTCTGTTGCCATTAGAGATGATCCGTCGGAAAATACATTAACATTTGGATTACCTGAGCCATTAGAGTTAGAACTTGCTGTAGCGACACAGAAATTCGTTGCTTCTGTACTATTAAATGAACCTCCAGTCTTGATAGTTGTCGATCCTTCAACTAATGAGTAGGAGCCATTACCATAAGCACAACAAATACCATCTCCATAAGAATCATTGATGGTAAATGTATAATTGCCATCTGCTAAAGTCCAATTGAACGTATAGGTACGACTATTGGCGTAGTTGCTACCAGAAGCCACTGTTGCGCCATTACTGTTGGTTAATACCCATGAAGTTTCTGAACCATAACGATCCGTATTTAAGGTAAAAGTTACATTGGTTCCAACACAAGTAGGGTTGGGGTTACCTCCGCCGCCACCATTAGCTGCAAGAAGTGCTTGATGCGCGTTGACACGTCCGTGACCAAATTCTACATCGAACCCACTAGCTCCCATATCATCGGCGGTTGTCTCTAAGATGTTTTGAACTTGAGCACTCGTTAAGTTTCCATTGGCTGACAAAACTAATGCGGCTACACCACTCACTAAAGGACAGGCAGAAGATGTTCCTCCAAAGTTGCCTGTATAATTGCCACTAGAGTAACCTGCACTACCCATTCTATCAGTTGTGTAAACGCCTAAAGTACCACCAGATGAAGGAGCAGAAATATCTAATTTGTTCCCTCTATTGCTGTAAGCCGAACGAACACCAGTATTCGTAATCGCACCTACTCCAATAACATTTGAACTGTTGCCAGGATAACTAACACATGAGGCATAGTCATTACCAGCAGCAAATACAATCACACAGCCTTTTCCGCCTCGACCGTTATTTTTGGCGTCGGCCAAAGCTGTATTTAAAACATCAAGACTATATGTACAAGAAGAGTAGCCCCAAGAATTACTCATGACATCTGCATTTTGATTCTTGGAATAAGTGATTGCATTGGCAAGGTCACTACCTGTTTCTCCTCCATAAAAAATATTAACAGAAAAGATTTCTACATTAGGTGCAATACCAGCAACACCAACATTATTATGAGCAGCACTAATGCTACCTGCGCAAGCAACGCCATGTCTTCCGCTAGAGGTTGGTGTACCATTGCCATTATTGGCAGGTGTGTATCCCAAAGAAGTATTCAACGTAGGCAAGTCTTCGTGTGTTTCTAAACCGTCGTCGATTACAGCAACACGTATGCTAGATGAACCTTTGTTGATATCCCATGCTTCAGGAGCATCACAGTCAACATCATTGGAATTGTTCATTTGAAACTGATTGCTATAAAGAGGATCTGAAGGTGTAAAACTATGCTTTATTTTTGCATAAAAATCAGGATGTGCCCATACTACAGTAGGACTTTCGTAGAGTTTATTTGCTAGCGTTACCACCTTGTTAATGTCGCTAACTTCTAAAATAATTCTATTGTATTTTGACTCCTTGATCGTTGCTTTTGTCTCGCCTATAATAGCATTTAAATCACTCATAGTAGCATCTTTGCGTAGTGCCAAGACGATTTGATGGGTGGGCCAGATTTGAAAACCATCGTTAAGTGTTAATCCAAAAGAAGCGCTTTCTAATTGGTTGACATCAATACCTAGTTTTTCGGCAACAGCAATAGGGCTAGAGGTCTGTTTGGACGTTAATTGAACAACGGCTCTGCCTTGAACATCGTGTATTTCTACCGATGCAATCAAGCTGTTTGCCTGTTTGAAGTAGGATTGGATGGTAGTATTGTCTTTAAATTGAAAAATAATACTACTGCGATCTTCTTGAATTGGTATCTTGTTATTGTTGGACCAGTAGTAGGTAGATTGAGCGCTAACTGTAGTTCCCATAATACAGCTTAAAATAAAACATAGTGTCCCTAATCCCAATCTAGTAGATTGAAATAATATTTTTGTGAGTCTCATAAATGTTGATTATAAAAGGTAATGATTAAATAAATATTTTGTGTTTACTTACCCCTGTTATACAGGTGCTATTCAAGAATTCGTCAGACCAGACTTAGTTCGATATAGGCAATAGCTTCTTTTTCAGATCTAAATAATTAGAAATGACAAAGGATAGCCCTCTTTTTTATCGAGTGCTTTGGTCTTTACAATAGTTCGTTGAAATCGTATTCTAATAGCGCACTACTGATCTTGTGATCTTATAATTGAGCTAAAGGTTGAAGAATCAACGAATTGATTTATTGAATTAAGTATAAAATAATTAGAGGGGAAGCAATGGTCTTCATTTGTAGGAATATCCTACTGTAAATGGGCAAAAACAGCCAATTAAAAGCAATTGATTATTTTTGCCATTTACTCGTTAAAATGCAATATTTATCATTGGTCAGCAATAAATATTATTCGTACTTCAATGTTCTAAGTCATAGTGAATTTTTTTAATTGTGATAACAGTACTCTTTGAAATTATATGTGCTATAATTTCAAAAAATTGCTTGTTATACAATTTTTCTCGGAACAGTAGTAGTGTCTCTTATTGCATAGGGGAGCGGTGGAATAAGAGATTTGAATATTGATGCTTTTGTAGTTCTTTTTTTTTGTGCTTCTGTAATAATATTTTATGTATTGCTGACTCTACAATATTATAAATTTTATTTTAATAAATGAAAAGAATAATAAACTGAATCAATCTATAAAAAAGCTTTTAAGTTATTCAAAATCAATGTCTCTGATTTATTCTTTTGGAGAGTGTTTGAAATTTTAGCGCTGATAGTCAGTTAGTTATGATTTGTTTTCTGTATGTGCACTAATGAATATATTAAGTATTCAAATCATAAAAAAATATAAAATTATTTCTTTTGAGTTGATTATCTGATTGTTGTAGTGCTTCGGGAACACTTCGAGAGCAAAGAGAGAAAGATTGCTAAATAATGAACAAATAGAAGAAGTAAAGCAAAAAAAAACTTGTATTTTGTGCCAAATTTCAATTAAAAAATCAGCAATGAAACAATATTTAGACTTACTAAAACATATTCAAGAGCATGGTGTTTCTAAAGAAGACCGTACAGGAACAGGAACAAAATCTGTTTTTGGTTACCAAATGCGTTTTAATTTAGAGGATGGTTTCCCTTTAGTTACTACTAAAAAAATACATTTAAAAAGTATTATTTATGAACTGTTGTGGTTTTTGAATGGTGATACCAATGTACAATATTTGCAAGAAAATGGCGTGCGTATATGGAATGAATGGGCTGATGAAAATGGAGATTTAGGACCTGTTTATGGCAAACAGTGGAGAAGCTGGGTTGGGTCTAATGGCGAAACTATTGATCAGATCCAAGAAGTGATTCATACACTCAAAACAAATCCCGATTCTCGTCGAATTATTGTTAATGCTTGGAACGTAGCCGATTTGCCAAAGATGGCTCTATCACCTTGTCATACCATGTTTCAGTTTTATGTGGCGAATGGGAAGCTTTCTTGTCAGTTGTACCAACGCAGTGCAGATTGCTTTTTGGGCGTTCCATTTAATATTGCATCTTATGCTTTATTAACAATGATGATTGCACAAGTATGTGATTTAGGTTTAGGAGACTTTGTGCATACTTTTGGAGATGCTCATTTGTATAATAACCATTTAGAGCAAACAAAATTACAACTAAGTAGAACACCGAGACCTTTGCCAACTATGAAAATCAATTCAGCTGTTACGTCGATTTTTGATTTTAAGTATGAAGATTTTGAACTGGTAGATTACAACCCACATCCCCACATCAAAGGTGTTGTCGCAGTTTAGCGATTGTTATTCTATCTAAACCTATTTCAGAGCTGTGAGAGTTCCCCCAATTATTTGTAATATTCCTATAAGAAGCGAATAAATGAAACAGCTATTATTACTAACATTAGTATGTATTACAATCAATTTAGTAGGTCAAGTAGACCCTAGTGGAAAAAAGATATTAAAGGCTATTTATGTTGAAAATGCTCCTAAGATAGACGGTGTTTTGGATGAATCTGTTTGGGATCAGGCACCTATTGCAACTGATTTTGTTGAAAATACCCCAAATCCAGGACGCAAAGCTTCTCAACGGACAGAAGTTAAAGTTTTGTACACGACAGAGGGAATTTATATTGGAGCAAAAATGTACGATACTGCTCCTGATAGTATTTTAAAACAATTGAGTGTACGAGATGCGACTGGAAATGTTAATGCGGATAATTTTGCCGTTTATATTGATGGTATGTACACGCAGCAAACGGATTTTACGTTCCAAGTTACCGCAGCGGGCGTACAGGTTGACCAAAATGATGGAGATGGTATCTGGGATGCTGTCTGGAAAAGTGGTGTCAAAATAGTAGAAGATGGATGGGTAGCTGAACTCGAAATTCCATATTCGCAACTGCGTTTTCCGAAAAGCGATATCCAAACTTGGGGCATTAACTTTGGTAGAAACATTCGTAGAAGTCGTCAAGGCTTTTTTTGGAGCAATATAGATCCCACCCAAGACAATGAAGTTCAGCAACAAGGCTTGTTAAAAGGAATCGAACGCATTCAACCTCCTGTTCGTTTATCGTTTACTCCTTATGTGGCAGGGTATTTAAATCATGCTTATGATGGCGCAACAGGAAAGCATACGTTTACACCCAATTTTTCGGCAGGAGCGGATATGAAATACGGTATTAATGAAAGTTTTACATTGGATGTTGCCCTTGTCCCCGATTTTGGAGATGTTCAGTCTGATAATTTAGTATTTAATCTTAGTCCTTTTGAAATTTACTATGCGGAGCGACGCCCTTTTTTTACAGAGGGAGTAGAATTGTTTAGTCGAGCTAATTTGTTTTATTCTAGGCGAATAGGAAGTTCTCCTGCACGATATAGATTGGCTGCTCAGCAACTGGATAGCACAGAGTTTATTACTAAAAACCCTGAAAAACCCTATTTAATTAATGCCCTAAAAGTTTCAGGTAGGACTAAAAAAGGCTTAGGGTTAGGACTGTTTAACGCTGTGACGGCACCTGCGTTTGCACAAATTCAGAATGATTCAGGGGCAACTCGACGTTACGAGACAGAGTCGTTTACGAATTACAATGTAGTCGTAGTCGATCAGCAATTTTGGAGACATTCTTATGTAAGTTTGATCAATGCATCTGTTGTTCGTTTTGGAGGGTATACGGATGCTTTGGCTACAGGGACAGAGTTTAAGATCGCAGATAAGAAAAATGTGTATGGAGTAGCAGGAAGCGCAGCGATGAGTCATCGATTTTTAGATACTTTAAAGCATAATAAGGATTATGATAATGGGTATCGATATGATATTAGTTTCCAAAAGTTTAGTGGGAACTTTAGATTTAGAGTGCGCCAACAAACCATGAGCAAAGATTATAATATTAATGACATTGGTTTTGTAGGGAGAACAAACTTTATCAATACTTCAGCTTGGGTTGGATACAATACATATCAACCATTTGGGCATATTTTAAGAATGTGGTCTGGACTAGATTTTTCTTATGAAATGCTGTATAATCCTGCTGTTTTTACAAGGATACAGGTTGGTGGGGAATGGGGAGCTACATTGACTAATTTTTTGTCTTTGGGAGCTGATTTTCGGATAGAACCAATGGGCTACAACGATTATTTTGAAGCAAGAACAGATGGGCAAGTTTGGGCAAAGCCAACATGGACAAGAATTAATTTTTGGTTTTCAAGTGATTATCGGAAAGTATTTGCCTTGGATGGAGGGCTTAATTATCGCCGGTTTTGGGGGCAAGGAGCTTGGGCTGCATCGGATGTTATTGGAGCACGCCTAAAACCTTTGATTCGTTTTAGTGATAATTTTAATATGATTCTTAGCGCAGATTTAACGGTTCGTAGGAATAGTTTGGGCTATGTGACGAAAACAACCGATAATGGCACCGGAGAACAACAAATCATTTTTGGCAGTCGTTTTCGACAAGATTTAGAAACGTCTATATCTGCTAATTATCTTTTTACGAATAAAATATCACTTACCTTAAGGGTTCGTCATTACTGGGCAGTAGTAGACTACAACCAATTCTATGGGCTCTCGACGAATGGTCAAATGAATGATATTATCTACTGGGGCGATCACGATACTAATTTTAATGCATTCAACATTGACCTTATTTTTAGATGGAGATTTGCCCCTGGGTCTGAACTGAATGTTGTTTGGAAAAATGCCATACTTAGTTACGGGACAGATCCCAACTACGATTACTTTAATAACTTTGGGGGGATGTTTGAGACTGGACAAAACAATCAATTTTCTATAAAAGCATTGTACTATTTAGACTTCTTTACATTGTTTAAGAAGAAAAATAGAGGAAAACGCTTGAACTAATTGCAGTTTATGGCTTAGGTTTTGTAGATTTAAAGAGGAAATAAAACCATAACACGATTGCAAAAGAATTAAAATAATTATCATGAAACATAGAATCCTCCTAACAAGTATATTAGTCGTGTTTATATGTGGTTTATCGAAGGCACAGACGGTTCAAGAACTTGCTGATTTGGCAGCTGATGGTCTTTGTAGTTGTGTTAATGAAACTTACAGCGATATTGACAATGATGTAAAACGGGCAATGGCACGAATTATCAAGTATCAAATGCAAGGGAATGAAGAGGGAATGGAAAACTATGTGGCTAAATTGCCAACAGATTTGACGACTAGGATAGAAGCACAAGCGTCAATTATGGAAGAAAACGACGACCTTTTTCAAATGTGTTTGGATGATATGGAGGCAGCAATGGGGGAAATTGATTTTAAAGAAGAACAATACAATGGCATTACAGAGGAAGAATTTACAGAAATGATGGTGGCGTCCATGAAAGAGGCAACAGGCTGTAAATTTGCTTATATTCTGATGGAGTTAGGACTGCAAGTTCAAGAAGAAGAGGAAAAAGGTCAGGTAAAAATAAGTCAAGTGAAAAAGACGAATGATTCTAAGGAGTCGAGCGATAGCAAGAAATATGAAGGAACTGGAGGGAATTGAGATGATCCAGTTCTTTTCTTTAATAAAGAAGCGTCCAGTTGCCATGCAATTGGACGCTTTGTATTTATTCATTACAATGAATTTTTATTTCTACTCTTCTATTCAAAATACTCCCTTCTTTTATCAAAGGTTTTGTAGAACCAAAGTATTCATAATTAACTCGATGTTGTTTGATGCCATACATGGTTAACCAACGTTGAATTTTGACAACACGCTGTTTGGATAGTTCTAGATTTCTGTCTTCCGAACCAAAAATATCACTATGCCCATAGAGCGAAATACTTGACTTGGGGTGTTCTCTGAGATAGTTAAAAATAATGTTCAGCGTTTTATTAGCCGCAATCATTCCTTTGAACTTAGTGCTATTGTCGTGAAATTTAATATTGTCAAGTACCAATAATTGATTACAAGTTAAATCTTCTGAACTATGTAAATTTTTGTATGCTGTAGCTGCCTTTTCTGTTGGGGAAGGGTTAGTATTGGTTGTTGTTGTTGGGTTTCCTACATACTTCTTCTCAAAGTTTTCAACTACGCTTTTACTATCCGTTTCATCACCTAGATCTGCATCATTCCAAGTTTTTAATTTTATATTAAAACAATTAAAATGCCTTCGGTTAAATTCTTGCCCTCTACCTTCGATTAAGTCCGCTTCTTTCATGTCGTCATCAAGGCGAGGAAAATGCACTTCACAACTAAAAATACTATGCCCTATTTTAGATGGAGGGTCAGCATGAAATGCCTCTGTGCTAACATCTTCTTTGATTAAAACACCATCTCGACGTACGTTTTTTACAGCTGTGATATCAAATTCTTTTTTTACATCTCGCCCTCGTAGATACCACGGTGATTCCCCTTCGGGAGGGTAAAAAGTAGCTCCACCAGAACGGGCATTATCACAGACGAATCGAAAGTAAAAAATAGTACTATTAGGGGTGTATTCAATTTTGTCTAAGATGTAAGAGTCGAGCCATTTTCTATATACAGGTTTGTGGTCAGTATAGTTGTGTGCTGTCTGAGCACTAGCGAATTCTGTTACCAGTAGAAACAGTAGAAACAGTATGATATTTGGGGTCGTTTTTTTCATAGTTTAAGCATTCTTTGATACGCAAGGCTTATGCATGTAATTGATTTACAAAACGAAGGCATAGACCAAAATCGTTAAGAAACAAATGACGAACTAAATATTACTTATTACTTACTCACAATTGACTTTTATTTCAACCCTTCTATTAATGGGGCTACCTTCAGGCTTTAGCGGTTGATCGGGACCAAACCATTCGTAGTTAATTCTATGTGTTTTAATACCATACATCGTTAGCCAGCGCTGAATTTTTATGACACGTTGCTTGGACAATTCCATATTACGCTCTTTGGGACCAAAAACATCTGTATGCCCGTAAAGCGTCAAGGTAGATTCTGGATGTTCTTTCATGTAATTAAAAAGAATAAAAAGCGTTCGGTTGGCTGCGACCATTCCCTTAAATTTAGTGCTGTTGTCGTGAAACTTAATTTTATCCAAAACCAACATTTTACCACATTCAATGTCTTTGTATGACCCTAAGCGACTAATAGAATAATCTTCTTCAGGTTTAGGCTTTGGCTCTGGTTTGGGTTCAGGCTGGGGTTCAGGTTCAGGGATTGGTTCGGGTTCGGGATCAGGAGTAGGCTCTGGCTTTGGATCAGGCTTTGGTTTGGGCTTTGGTTTGGGTTTGGGTGTTGGGCTAACATTTCTAGGTTTGGAGTCGACACCATATTTTTTTTCAAAGTCAGAAACTTTTTTATCGCTATCCGATTCTTTTCCAAGGTCGTCATCCCAAGTTTTTAGGGTAACATTGAAGCAATTGAAGTGATTTTTATTGTATTCTTGACCTTTTCCTTCAATCAAATCGGCAGTCGTTAAATCATTAGGTAAGCGATCAAAGTGTACTTCACAGCTAAAAACCGTGTATCCACGACCATCGAGTGCAGGAATACTATAAGCAGAGTTGCGTACTTTGGACTTCATGAGCACACCATTTCGGCGAACATTTCGAATTTCCTTAATATCGAAATTTTTCTTGACATTTCTACCTTTTAGATACCAAGGGTGTTCTCCTCCTGGCGGATAAAAGATGGCATTGGTATATTTGCCGCTTTTACAGACAAAACGAAAATAGAAAATCGTTCGACTTTTGGTATACTCAATTTTATCTAAGATATAACTATCCTGCCATTTTCTGTACTGCGGCTTAAAATCCGTATACGTTCTTTGTGCCGATAGATTACTTATAGATAATAAGAAGATTATTATTAAAGTAATATGAATTGATATTGCTTTCATTTATTGTCAATTGTTGTTTGGGATTAGAACAGTTTATAAGACCAAGAGCATTAAGTAACTGTTATATAAGAAACAATATTTTTGCCAATATTATTGTTTGTCGTATGGACTAATGATTTTTGTCAACCAATAGAAGCTGTACGAGTGACTTTTACTTCAGTTTAATGTTAAAAAAGTTAAAATGGTTCTTGTTATTGGCTTTGCCTCTACCTTCAATCAAATGCACTTCTTTACCCCAAGTAGCGGCTGGACGGTCAAAATGGACTCTACAAGTAAAAACAGTTTGTTGATTACTGTTGGTTTTTATACTCAATGGATAATCTTTTAATTCTAGAGCTTCTAGCTGACCATCTTTTTTTATCCTGCGAACCGATTTAAAAGATTGTCGCCGCCCTGTGAGTGTATTTTTTAAAAACCAATGATCGGCATGATTTCTAGGATAAAAAATAGCATTGGAATAGGATTGAGGCTCAAAATAAATCGCTAAAGAAAAAATTATTTCTGTTTCTGTATAAACTATTTTTTCAAGCACATAGTTCGGTTTAGAAGATTTGTACTGAGGAGTTTCATCAATGGTTGCTTTACCTTGATAATCCTCAAACATGTCTTCATTGTCATTTTCAAGGATAATGGTAGGTGAAACAGACGAAGATGGTTTGGTCTTGGATAAGTTGTCTTCAACATATTCTACTTTTGGAACAATAACTTTAGAAGTTCTGCTTCTGCCAAATTGTGCGAATAGATGATCTGATATTCCTATTATTAGGAATAGTATAAAAAATATAGTGCAAGACTTCTTTATCATAATTTGATATAGGTTTTAGCTTAAATAGCTAACTATTAGCAATGTGCAAGCGTATGAGTTAATGAAGGGTTGCGGCTTGGGTTTAGTTCTGTGTAGTTGAGTGGAATGCAACCTTGGTATCTAATTTAACAAAAAATCAGTTAAAACTTCTAAAAAGAGTTTAGGTTGTTCGGCATGAACCCAGTGGCCTGCTTTTTCAATTGTTTTTAAAACAGCATTGGGAAAATACGTTTTATACGTCTCAAATTCTTCTGGTAAAATATAATTGGATTGGGCACCTTTAATGAAAAGAGTAGGGTGTTCAAAAGGAGCTGACAAATTTCCTTTATCCAAAATATGCTGATATGCACCATGAATAACAGGTAAATTCATTTTCCATTCATAATGTTGCGTTTCTTTATTGATGCTAAGATTTTTTAGAATAAACTGTCGAACACTATAAGAATCAATTTTTTCTTGAAGCAATTGATCGGCTTGTTTTCTAGATTCCAACTCTTTTAGATCCAAGGAAAATAAGGCTTCAAAAATTGTTTGATGATTTCCTTTATAAGTCTTGGGAGCAATATCTACAACGGCTAATTTTTGAATCAAATCTGGTTCTTCAGATGCTAATTGCATGGCGACTTTTCCTCCCATGGAGTGCCCAACTACATGAGCTTCATAGATCCAGTTGTTTTCCATAAATTCACGAATGTCATTAGCCATAATCGTGTAATCAAACTCATCAGAGTGAGGAGAGCGTCCATGATTTCTAAGATCAATAATAAAAACCATAAAATGTTCTGCTAATTTTTTTGCAATCGTTTGCCAGTTGTCTAAGGTGCCAAACATACCGTGTAAAATCAAAACAGGGTCTCCTTCTCCAAATACTTTATAATTCAGTTGCATGTTAATAGTTTAATAAGATTGATTGTCAAAGAACTGCAATTGTTCTGCCAATAAGTGATAGGATGCCACTCAATTGGGCAACTACATTTATCAATTATTCATAAAAGGGTATAACAAAAACACAGAAAAACAAGGTGCAGCTCATCTATCTAATAATACAATTTTGAGTGGCTAAAGTTCCACAAAAAAATGCGCATCTTGGATAAATTCACTATATTTTATATATCCTTGTGTTATTTAAGGAGTCTTGTCCCAATTGGGCAAACTATTTAAGACTTCTTGTTTGGTCATTTTTTGAGACGAACCTCCAAAAATAGTATAGATTCCTGGTTGGTCAGTTTTTAAGCGCAATTCGTGAGATTCTGGTAAGTTATGTATGGTGTTGGATAAAGCACTGTAACCTAAAATTTCTGTACTAATCTCATTTTCTCTAGCGTTTTTTTGAGGAATGATTTTATCATCATAAGCCCAATAAATGTTCCCTTCACCTCGTACACTAAAGCCTGTTTCTGCAAATACATAGTGACCAGTTGATGTGAATTCGTTATCAATATAAACACGGCTGATAGGACATGGCGCAATGATTTTTAGAGTTCTTTTAGTGCCAACGATAAGAGCCTTTTTGGTAGGATGAAATCGAGTTGTGTGCGCATCAAAAGCATTTGGAGTTTCAGCCTGCACAATAGGACTTTGACTATCTAAGTCCCATAGGTTAATATGATTTGAATTAAACATGACCATAGACCAATCAGGGCTAAAAGAAAAATGTCCGTTGCTGCTTCCTTGATTTTGAGTAATATAATGAATGGAATTTAAGTTGGATTCAATTCTAAAAATTCGACCATTACGTCCAATACTAGTAATGAGATCTCCATTTTGTTGTACGGCTAATTCGTGCAACGGAAAATTTGATCGTTTAGAACCTTTGTCATCTAATTTTTGCGTAAGAATTACATTAATCCTTTCACCAAAATCAGCCACTCGAACCAACTGAAAGGTACTAGTTTTGTACTGAGCAATTTGAGCTTTGCAGTTGCTAATATAGATATATTGACCGTCAGGGCTAAAGGCAAAATGATGTTTTTGATCACACTTTGTCCACTCAAAATCATCGGGAATTGCTCTTTTAGAAGCTTTGATAGTTCCAGTGACAGGGTCAATGATAATTAGTTGTTCTTCGAGACTTGCTTTGCATTGATTTTCATCAAAACCATGATTTTTGAACCAGATAGCCAATTGTGTTCCATCGGGAGAGTAAACAACACTAGAAGGGTAGAGCGTTGTATTTTCCATGACATCCATAAAATAAGAAGCCTCATAACAATCTGGCACCCGCTTAATTCTTAATAGAACTCGACCATCTTTGGTATCTCTAATTTCTAATTTTTTGCTGCCTGTTTTAATGTAATTATAACAAATAGCAATCGTTCTTCCATCAGGACTAGCTGCCATGTCTAGAATATAACTATAACTTAATTTAACTTTCCATTTTTCCGAAAAATCGCTAGCAGAGAAATGATATAGATAACCACTGTTATCGACGGTATATATTCCACCCTTTTGATCTGTATCGACATAAATAATTTTACTTTGGTTCGATGGATCAGACAATTCAAAATTAGCCAAACAAGCCCATTGAAATTTTTCTGTTCCCATAGGAAAAGATTCTTTGCTTTGAATAGGAATAAGTGCTAGTCCTATTTGACTTGTTGTCGTTGTACAAAAATAGCAGCTGATGGCAAAAATTAACCAACAGGTTCTTATATGTTGAAGATTAAACATTGTTGAATTTCAATAACGTTATTGTAAGAATATGTTTAAAATTTATGTTCTTCAAAAGCAATAGTTTTGGCAAAAATGAGCTGGTTTTAGTGCCTAAAAAAGCTCTTTTTTCAGTACTATCAAGATTCAAAAAAACAATCAATAGGGGCGAAATCAAGCATTTGTAGTTTGAAAATAGAATTTAAACATGCTCTAAGAATGATATTTAATACAAAATTGGTTCCAATGCAATTGCTTGAGCATATGGAACGTCAGGTTTAAGCTGTCTTGTATTAAAGTAAAAATAAGAAAAAAGCTTCGTTTGAACTAAAAATTTTATCTGATTCAACAAACAGAAATACTTTCCGACTGTTTAAGATTTATATGTGCTATATTAGCCCTTCACAACACCAAAATCTGTCTCAAAATAGACTATTTTTTAAGAACAGTCTAAATAGATAAAAATAACAAAAATGAGCTATAAAAGTTTAAAGGATTGCGTAAGAGATTTGGAAAAAAATGGTAAATTACTAAGGATTAAATCTGAGGTGGATCCAAATTTAGAAATGGCAGAAATTCATCGCCGAGTATTTGATGCAAAAGGACCCGCTATTTTTTATGAAAATGTAAAAGGAAGCCCTTTTCCTGCTCTATCTAATCTATACGGAACAAAAGAACGGACTCGTTTCTTATTTCGACATACGATGGAAAATGTTCAAAAAGTCATCGAATTAAAAATTGATCCTATTCAATTGCTTAAAAAGCCAAGCAGGTATTGGAGAGCGCCGTTTACAGCGTTGACAGGCTTGCCTCAAAAAGCACGTTTTAGCAAACCAATTTTGTTTGGTGAAACAAAGATTAGTCAATTGCCACAAGTAAAATCTTGGGGGATGGATGGCGGTGCTTTTGTGACGCTTCCACAAGTTTTTTCTATGGGACCTCAGTCAAAGGATATTATGAAATCCAATTTGGGAATGTATCGAATTCAGTTGTCAGGAAATGATTATCAAATGGACAAAGAAATTGGATTGCATTATCAATTGCATCGTGGTATTGGGGTGCATCACAAGGCATATAATAATTCAGATGAACCTTTTAAAGTTTCAATTTTTGTAGGAGGTCCTCCGTCTAATGCTTTTTCTGCAATTATGCCATTACCTGAGAATTTGTCAGAATTGACGTTTGCAGGTTTGTTGAATGGGCGTCGTTTTCGGTATTTTCAACAAAATGGATATACCCTATCAGCGGATGCTGATTTTTGTATTACGGGGACTGTTGTGAAAAATAAAAAAATGCCAGAAGGACCTTTTGGAGATCACTTGGGGTATTATAGTTTAAAACATGATTTTCCTGTTATGGAGGTGGATAAGGTGTACCATCGAAAGGATGCTATTTGGCATTTTACGGTAGTAGGGAGACCACCTGCGGAAGATTCTAGTTTTGGATATTTGATACATGAGTTGGTCAAAGAACTAGCACCGCAAGAATTTCCAGGCTTAAAAGATGTTAATGCTGTAGATGCTGCTGGCGTACATCCGTTGTTGTTAGCCATTGGCAGCGAACGGTATATGCCTTTTCGTGAACGTCGACCAGAGGAGTTGCTGACAATTGCCAATCACTTGTTGGGAAAGGGGCAGACAACGTTAGCTAAATATTTGTTCATTGCCGACCATAGCGATGACCCTAAATTAGATACGCATAATATTGAGCATTATTTTAATCATGTGTTGGAGCGAGTTGATTGGACTAGAGATTTGCATTTTCAAACTAAAACGACGATTGATACCTTAGATTATTCTGGCGATGGTTGGAATGCAGGATCCAAAGTGGTGGTGGCTTGTTGTGGAGACAAAAAGCGTTTGTTAAAAGCAGAATTGCCCGAAAATTTTGATTTACCTGATGGGTTTTCTAAGCCTAAATTTGTACAAAAAGGAATTTTGGCGATCCAAGCAATGCCTTATACCGATCATGAATCTGGGCAGAAAGCCATCCACCAATTAGAACAGTATTTGGAGCGTTATGATTGGCAACACGTTCCTATGGTTTTGGTAGTGGATGATAGCGATTTTGTTACACAAACCTTGAATAATTTTCTTTGGGTGACTTTTACTCGTTCCAATCCTTCGCACGATATTCATGGTGTGCATAGTTTTATAGAGCATAAACATTGGGGATGTAGAGGTGCCTTGATTATTGATGCTAGAATCAAACCACATCATGCTCCACCTTTGATTGTTGATGAAAAGGTAAAATTGAAAGTGGATAAACTGTTCTCTAAAGGAGGGGAGCTGTATAATAAAATCTAAATCACTTATTTTTAGTTTTATTTTACTCAGTCTGAAAAATATTGCAATTTGTTTTTGCAACTTGTTGTTCAATAATATTAATATTTTGTTAATAACTCCCGACTCTTTTAGGATAAGTTGTTGGAAGGGAGTTGTATTTTTAGATGCAAAGTATTTATCTTTCTAAGAACTTAGAAAATGCCTGCTTTTGTAGTAATTTGCAGTTTGATGAAAGAAAGCATTAATGATTTCTAGCTTATTTTTAATAACCTTATGCTAATCATAGGATTTAGCAATAAGTACTTATTAAGAAGGAGAATATTAGAGCTATTTTCAAAACAAGATTAGGAGTAGAAAATATGAAAAAGGTTACTTTAATTTTAATATGTTTAGCGGGTTTCCTATATTGTTGTAATAGTAATTTGGCACATCAGGAGGTTGATGAAGATGGTGAAGTTATCATAGAAGATGAGTTTACAAAAGGCGAAATTGATTTGGAAGATACCCTGCGCTTGACAGAAGGCAAAATACCAGAGAATTGGATTAAAATGCCTTTGTTGGACAATGGTTATTATATTGCTTTTCCAAAAGAACCAACGAGGAAAGAACGAAAAAGTAGCCGAAGGATTGACTACAAACTTAAAAGAAGTAAGTACCGCTTGAGTTGTAATTTGACAGATTTATTGGAAGAACCCTCTTTTCAAGAAAATAAGCAGTATAGAGAAGAATATTATACGGCTATTGTAGATGATTTGGCAGAAGGGATTGATGGTGTTGTAGAAGCTCAAGATTTATTTTATAGTCAAAATATCTATGAAGGAGTTCGTGCAACAATTGTGGCTGAAGACGTTCGCATTTATCTACAATGTATTATTATAGAATCCATTTTATATACCATAAGTTTGACTTTATTTGATGACGAAAAACCTGTATATTTGCAACTTCGAGACAAGTTTTTTTACTCTTTTGGCAATGAACTGTACCGAAATAAGACCGAGCGAGATAGTAGTCAGCAAAAATGATGGCATGGTGCCAATGTATTCGGTTCTTTAGCAATCCTTGTTAGCTGTGCGGCTACTTCATGAATGTGCGCAGTTGATGCCTATTTGTATATAAAATGTAATAAAATTTCAATTGTTGATAACCCATTAAAAAACGATTTTTTACGGAGCGGAGCAGTTTTTTACAAACAACCATATCAATCCAACCATTCCAATAAGTACACAATATTCACACATAATAAAAGTCTAAGATAGCTATAGATCTTGTATTAAAATATTCCCATTCTAAGATTATGAAAATACTATCCACAACACAAACACGAGAAGCAGATGCCTATACAATAGAGCACGAACCTATTTTGTCCATTGACTTAATGGAAAGAGCCAGTAGAACTTTCGTAGAGTGGTTTGAAGAACAATTTCCGAAAGAAAAATTTGAAATGGTCAGCGTAATTTGCGGTAAAGGCAATAATGGAGGAGATGGCTTGGCTATTGCTCGGTTATTAGAAGAAAGAGGTTATGATATCGCTATCTTTATACTAAACCTAACAGATAAAGTTACAGAGGATTTTAAAACCAACCTAGAACGTGTTCAACAATTACAAGGACTCAATAAGTTAATTATAAAAGAAATTACCTCTGTAGAGGATATGCCTGTTTTTGGTGAAGAAGAAATTTTGATTGATGCTATTTTAGGCTCTGGATTGAGTCGTCCAATAGAAGGGGAGTTGGCTGAGATCTTGCACTTTCTGAATGAGTGCAAAAATACCGTTGTTGCTGTGGATATTCCAACAGGGGTATTTACCGATGCACCAACTACGGGAGCATGCATCGAAGCAGATTATACCTTTGCGTTTGAATTTCCAAAGTTGGCGTTTTTGTTTCCTGAGAATTTTCATTGTGTGGGTGATTTTGTTTGCAAACCTATTGGTTTAGATCAACGTTACATTGATGCTGCGGATTCTCCATTTTATTATATAACTTCTGATATTGTTAAGAAAATATATAAAAAACGGGACAAATTTGCTCACAAAGGGGTATTTGGGCATGCTTTGTTGATCATGGGATCATACGGTAAAATGGGGGCTGCTATTCTAGCGACACGGGCTTGTCTTCGAGCAGGAGTTGGATTGGTAACCGTACACGTACCTATCTGCGGTTATGAAGTGATGCAAACAGCTGTACCTGAGGCGATGGTGAGTTTGGATGAAGATCGTTTTATTTTTACCAAAGTATACGATTTGCCCAAGTATTCTACCATTGCGATTGGTTGTGGCTTGAGCACTAAAAATAGAACTAGAAATGCCTTGTGTTATATGCTTAAGCATATGAATAGCCCAACTGTTTTGGACGCTGATGCGCTGAATATATTAGGGCAAAGCCCAGATTGGTTTGAATACATTCCTAAGAATAGTATCCTAACGCCACATCCCAAGGAGTTTGAACGAATGTTTGGCAAGGCCTATGATAACTTTGAACGCAATGAGTTACAGCGCCAAAAAGCACAAGAATTTGGGGTTTATATTATTTTGAAAGGTGCCAATACGTGTATTGCAACTCCTGAAGGCGATTGTTATTTTAATTCTACAGGAAACCCTGGTATGGGAACTGCTGGGAGTGGAGATGTATTGACGGGCATACTGGCAGGGTTGTTGGCACAAGAATACAATCCTTTAGAAGCTTGTATACTAGGTGTGTATATTCATGGATTAGCAGGTGATATTGCCGCAGAAATAGAAAGTGAGGAAAGTTTGACCGCAGGCGATTTGGTCAATTATTTAGGAAAAGCATTTTTAAATTTGAGAGCGTTGTAACGAGGCTATTCCATTATTTTTTATGGAGAACTTATAACGTTAATTTCTATGATTCATAAGCTCACTTTGTTGGGCTTATGAGTGTTATTTATAATAATTATACAGTTTATCCGACTAGCCCAAAATCTTTACAATCATTTCTCGCAGCAATTCTCCGTGAGGAATACTGACATTATTAACCCCTTTTGAGCGCAAGTCATATTCTTTTAAAGTAGTTATGATGGCTTCTATTTGGGAGCGATTGTAAGACTTTGCTGCAATTTTATAGTCTTTGACAAAAAACTTATTGGCACCAATGGCACTAGCAATTTCCCCATCAGAAGCTCGCAAAAGAGATTGACAAATATAAACTTTGCTAAAGAAGTTGTATAAAGTTGCCGTAATCATAGGCAAAGGATGATTTTTGGGATTAGCAATAAAGTACTTGACAATTAAAAAGCTTTTAAAACGATCTCGTTTTCCTAGAGCCTGTTGTAATTCAAAAACATTAAAATCTTTACTAATACCAATGTTTCGCTGAATAATATGCTTGTCAATGGCTGTTCCTTCTGGCAAGTTGATGGTTAATTTATTCAGTTCATTTGAGATTTTTGACAAATCGGTGCCGAGATATTCTGCCAATAAATTGGTGGCGGCTGGTTTGATGGCAATGTTTTTATCTTTTAGGTAATTGTTAATCCAATTGGGCACTTGATTATCATAGAGTCGAGTAGACTCAAATACACAAACTTTGTTGGAGCCCGTCAGTGCTTTGGCGTATTTCTTTCGTTTATCTAGTTTTTTGTATTTGTGTGCCAAAACTAAAATCGTACTATCCAAAGGATTTTGAAAATAGCTTTCTAATTTATCTATTGTTTTTAACTCTTGGGCTTCTTTGATAATAACCACTTGCTTTTCAGACATGACAGGATAACGACGGGCACTATCTAGAACCGTTTTATAGTCAATCTCTTTACCATACAAAACGGTTTGATTAAAAGCTTTAGCCGTATCATCTAAGACATTCTCTTCAATATGTTTGGTTAATTCATCAATATAAAAGCTCTCTTCTCCATGCAATAAATATATGGGGAAATATTCCTTTTTTTTGAGAGAATTAAGGACTTGCTTATAAGAGAGCGATTTTGCTTTAGCCATTTATAATGCTAGGTTGATGATTGTATGAATAGAACTCCTAAAGGTACATTTTTTTGGAACCAAACCGAAGTTTTTAGGACTTAACTATTTTTTGAGTTGGCAAAAAATGACCATCACTTTCTACTTGTAGAAAATAAACACCTTGAGGCAAATTAGATAAATCTGGAGTGGTTTTTATATTGACAGATGGTAAGTCTTGCTCCCAAACTAGTTGCCCCTGTACAGAATAAATACGGAGTTTATTATTGGTTGAACAAGCTTTTAGATGTATGCTTAGGGTAGCTTGTTGGTGGATTATATTAGGCTGAACTAGTAGAACACTCTCTGTGCAAGGAAGCGACTCTACAGGGAATTGGTGGAAAGAAAAAGCAGCATAGCCCATTGTGTTTTTTAACCATATCATTTGGTTATTATAAATAGGATCATCCACTAGTAAATAGCTTAACGCATCAACATTTTGATAGTCAATTGTTAGGTGAATTTTGTTTTTTTGAGAATAAACATTAGAAATATCAATAAAAGGAATTAGTTGGTTATTTTTATAAAATTCAAATTGTTGCTCAATCCCATCAGGCAAGGTGGCAATGTCTTGATCAAATTCTAGAATGAGTTCTTCATAAGCGTAATAAGCACGCATAATATTAGGAGAAGTAATACAATTGTTATTAGAATAAAAATCACGTCCAATAACTTGGAACAAACGCTCTGCTAATGTATTGTAAGCTTCTTTTGAAAAATGGCATTCTGAATAAGGGTCGTAAAGTGGAGAAGAACGTTCTCCAATACCACATGCTGTAATGGGAATAATTTCTGAAAAGCTATGAGAAGGACGTTGGATGCTTCGTTGTTGTTCTCGAACAATTTGACCATACCCATGGTGGTTGCATCCCGTATGAATTTGGATAACATATACTTTGGAGAAGTTGCCCCAGTATTTTTCCCAATGATCAATCAGAAAATTCAGGCTATCAGCATAGGTGGCAGCTTTGTTATAAGAGTTTTCGCTCTCTCCTTGATACCAAATAACGCCTTTGATTTTTCCTTTAAGATTTGCTTGTTGGATTCTGTAATTTAACGAACCAAAGAGTGTGTGCAGATCGTAAGGATCATTGTTTTGACTATAATAAAGTTGGTGCTGACTGATGTAAGAACCTCCATAAGAGCCATTGATAAAACAAGTCGGCATTTGATATTTTTCTTGTAATAAATATTGGAGCTTTAGCCCCCACAAACCAACAAATCCTGTCAAAGAGCCTGAGGCTTTTGCAGGTTGCCAGTGATTGTTATTAGGATTATAATTGGTTAAATGACCATTAATGCCATAATATTCAGGCATATTGCCAAAAGATTTGCTAAAAATGTGACTGGAATCTCTAGGATAAGTTTGGTACAAGCTATCTTGCTCAATTCCTGCTTGGGGCAAGCCAACCATGATTCCCATGCCATTAGATTGACCGCTAATGATATAAGCATCTCCACAGACCACATTTTGGGCAAGTTGTTCTTGCCGAAAAACGATTTGACTTCGTTTAAGGCGTAGTTGGAAAGAGTAGAGGTACATGCCCGCTTCAATGATGGGGGCAAAATGGAAGGTATCTGTTGTATTTTGACTATATATGGAGTCTTTAAAACTACCATCTAAAAAACGTTTGCGAACAATCAACTCTACCTGGTCTATGGAATAGTTGGTAACAGTACCTTTGAGAATAACCATTGCTTGATTTTTTTCATTTCTTGGATACAATTGATGCGATTGAGGATACAATCGAATGCCATTATGATCCTTGAAATACAAGACTTGACCAATAAGCGTGTGAAAGGTGCTAGAAAAAATAATAATACAATAAACAATTTTTAAGAATGGCATTGATGATAATTTATTTTACACACTAGTTTAGATACATTTAGAGCTTCAAAAATAAATATTTTAATAAAACTATGCTATTTTGCTTCTGTATAACTTGGAGAGAAGCAGGCTGTTCGGATTAGAATATAATGGTCTAAAGATAGTAGCTTGTATTTTAGGAGAAAAGTTAATAGATCAATTCAACTGCCAAACTATCAAATATTCTTAAATAAGAAGCTTACAAAATAAGAACGTATACTATGCACTATCTAACGTTTGTTGGTACTATTTTGCTACTAACAACTTACAATTTTAACAGAATACAAGCCCAACAATCATTTCCAAGCAAAGTAGATTCTACTTTGTATGACACGCTTCAATGGCGCAATATAGGACCTTTTAGAGGAGGTCGTTCTTGTGCTGTGACAGGTGTAGAAGGGAAACGAAATTTGTTTTATTTTGGTGCCGCTGGAGGAGGCGTGTGGAAAACAAAAGATGGGGGAAGAAGTTGGAGTAATATCTCAGATGGCTTTTTTGGTGGTTCAATAGGGGCAATAGAAGTCAGTAAGTCAGATAACAATGTTATTTATGTAGGTGGTGGAGAACGAACGGTTCGAGGCAATGTATCAATGGGCTATGGAATATGGAAAAGTGAGGATGCTGGTAAGACGTGGGTATCCAAGGGCTTGAAAAAATCGCGTCATATTGCTCGAGTTCGAGTACATCCAACGAACCACGACATTGTTTATGCTGCCTCAATGGGAAACCTGTTTAAGCCCAATGCAGAGCGTGGTATTTTTAAAAGTACAGATGGAGGCGATAGTTGGCAAAAAGTTTTGTTTGTTAATAATGAAGTAGGTGCTGTAGATTTGGTCATTGACCCTACCAACCCAAGGATTTTATATGCAACAACTTGGCGCATTAGTCGTACACCGTATAGTTTGTCTAGTGGAGGGCAAGGGTGTGGTATTTGGAAAAGTACAGATGGTGGTGAAACATGGAATGATATTACTAAGAGTAAAGGACTACCAACAGATACGCTGGGCATTATTGGCATTACAGTTTCTCCTGCAAACCCAGACCGTGTTTGGGCAATTATAGAATCTAAAACAGGGGGGCTATTCCGTTCTGATAATGCAGGAGAAACGTGGAAAAAAGTTAATGACAGTAGAAAACTAAGACAAAGAGCTTGGTACTATAGTGTTATTCAAGCTGATCCTAAGGATGAAAACGTAGTTTATGTCTTGAATGTGCGTTACCATCGTTCCGAAGATGGTGGAAAAACGTTTAAACAGTTTAGTGCTGGTCATGTCGATCACCATGATTTGTGGATTGATCCTCAAGATCCCGAACGTATGATTATAGGTGACGATGGTGGTGCTCAAGTTACTTACGATAGGGGAGCTACATGGTCAACCTACCACAACCAACCCACGGCTCAGTTTTATCGAGTGACGACAGACAATCATTTTCCATATCGAATTTATGCTGCACAACAAGATAATAGCACCATTCGCATTCCACATCGTACCAAAGGGTGGGGAATCACAGAAAAAGATTGGGAAAGTACCGCAGGTTGCGAGTGTGGGCATATTGCCGTTGATCCTTTGGATCCAGAGATTGTATATGGTGGTTGTTATGATGGCTATTTGCAGCGAAAAAATCATAGAAACGATCAATCAAGAGCCATTAATGTTTGGCCAGATAATCCTATGGGACATGGTGCAGAAGCAATGAAATATCGTTTTCAATGGAATTTTCCATTGTTTTTTAGTCCACACGATCCCAAAAAACTTTATACGGCTTCCAATCACTTGCATGTTACTTATAATGAGGGACAATCTTGGACAACGATTAGCCCTGATTTGACAACGAATGATTCTTCTAAGCAGGTTTCTTCGGGTGGACCTATCACACAAGACAATACTTCTGTGGAGTATTACTGTACTATTTTTGCGGCTTGCGAATCTCCTAGAGTGAAAGATTTGTTGTGGACGGGATCTGATGATGGCTTAATTCATATTTCGCAAGATGGGGGAAAGAATTGGGACAATGTAACTCCAAAAAAAATGCCTAAATGGATGCAGATCAATAGTATTGAAGCAGACCCATTTAATGATGGTGGTTTGTATGTGGCTGGAACTCGTTATAAAATGGGAGATTTTAAGCCTTATTTGTATTATACGAAAAATTATGGTGCTGATTGGATAGAGATTACCAAAGGAATTTCTAAAGAACATTTTACCAGAGTGATACGCGCTGATCCCAACCAAGAAGGATTGCTTTATGCAGGAACAGAAAGTGGGGTGTACATATCTTATAATAATGGTCAAAATTGGCATTCTTTGCAATTGAATTTGCCAATTGTTCCAATTACAGATATGACAATTAAGAACAACGATTTAATTGTCGCAACACAAGGGCGATCAATATGGATTTTGGACGATATCAATATCTTACAACAAGCCAAAAATGAGTTGAAAGAAAAGGATTTTCATCTTTATAAACCTTCTACTATTTATAGAATGGAAGGTGGGCAAAATTGGAATGCCAAAGGACAAGGTGTCAATCATACCAACGGTGTTGCGCTACATTATTATTTAAATCTAGAGCCAGATTCTGTTTCGACAGAGTTGTATATTGTCAATGAGCAAGGAGATACTTGCCGTCGCTTTAGTAAAGATGCAAAGGACAAACAAGACCAAATCAAATTAACAAAAGGAGCTGGTATTTGGACTTGGAATATGAATTATAAACCAGCCAAAACATTTCCTGGGATGATTAATTTTTGGGCATCAATGGCAGGACCAAGAGCATTGCCAGGCAATTACAAAGCAATTTTAGTTGTTGATAGTGTGGCGCAAGCAGTACCTTTTAAAATTGTTAATGATCCTAATTCTAAGGCTACTTTGGAGGATTTGCAAGAGCAATTTGATTTTGTAGAATCTATTCGAGATAAATTGACAGAAACGCATCAAACTATCTTAGATATTCGAGCAATACGCCAACAATTGAACAATCTTAGTCAACGATTGAAGGTAGATAGTACGTTCAGCGATTTGATCGACTTGTCAAAGTCTATTGACTCGACGATGACTCAAATCGAAAAAACATTGTATCAGACTAAAAACCAAAGCCCTCAAGATCCTCTTAATTTCCCAATTCGTCTAAACAACAAACTGGGACATTTAAATGCATTGTCCTACGGCGATTATCCTCCAACAGCGCAAGCGATAGCTGTCAAAGAGGAATTATTTGCTAAGATTGATGCTCAAATACAGTTGTTTAAAAAAATAAAGGAAGAAGATATCAAACAATTTAATACCTTATTCAGAGAGCGTATGGTAGATGTGATTTGGATTGAAGAAGAGTAGAAGGTATCTCAATACTTTAGGAGTAGAGGTGTTGTAAAAACATAGATTCAACTTGGTGAATAACTCATCTATTATACTATAATTGATAGAGGTACTCTATTGGTAATCAACTGCACAATACTCACGAAATACCACGAAGTAATGATACTATACAACTAACTATTATAACTATGAAAAATGTCATAACATTATTATTACTAGGAATGATAACAGCGATCAACGCTCAAACAAAGGTCGTGAAAACCCTAAATCCCCAAAAGTGCCCCAATGTAAATATCAAAGTACCCAACCATTTGTTAGAGCATCAGGCATGGGATGAAGGGGGAGTGCGAATAGACATTACTGTTGAGGTTGATTTGCCCGAAGTGATACTAAGAGAACTCGTAAAAGCAGGGCGGTATGCTTTGCAAGGAAAAAAAATGGAGACTTCTTATATTCTATCGGTGCCCAATATGGATATTCCACTTTTGGTAGAAGGTCAAAAGGTAAAAGAGGCGGTGTCTATTAATGTAACTACTCCTGAATATATTGTCATGAATAATACAGGCGTATTATACAAAGATATTGATGAAGATGCTATTCGTGGAACTGTACGTTCTGATACTAGAGAAGAAATTGAGGCAATAATTCAACGTATGAAAGAAATACGAGAGGATTTGAATGTGCATATCAAAATTGTCTCTAGTGCAAAGAACCAAACAGCAGATACTGCAACTTTTTTGTTGACGGTAGGGCGTCATACAGCAACAGTCAAAGAATTAGAATTTCCCGTTGTGGAGGATTGATAGAATAGAGTTAATAAATAGCTATCACAGTATTTTTTACCAAAAAAGTAATCCAATGAGTTATCATGTATACCTTTTTAGAAAAGAAGTTAAAGAACAAAACACAGGATTTGAATTTTTAGAAAATGAAAATTTGGTGTTGAATTTTACAGCAGAGCAATTTATATCTTTAAAAGAGAGATTGCTTAGATACCAGTTCCAGATTGAAAAAGAAACAGCTGATTCAATTGAGTTCAATTTCAAAGGAGGACAATATGGAATTGTTGCTATTTTGACAAAATCTCAACTGTCCTTTTCGTCTGGCTTTTCAGAAGATGGAATTTTTGAGATAGGCATGACAGCTTCTGAATTTACAGATACAGGGGATTTTGCTAAATTTGACCCTCAGTTGGGGGAGTGGGAGGAAATTTAGCAAAATCATAGATTAAATATTTAGGAGAATTTTTGCTGAAAACATCTCATCCGTGAAAAGGATTCATTTTTCTTCTAAAAAGTCACGAACCAAACTATAATATACCTTCTCCTTTTTGTTGAGAATATCATGACCAGCTCCTTCTATAATTTTCAGTTGAGTATTGCTGAAAAGCTCTGTGTATTCTTTGGTATAACCCCATTTTTGATTGTCACATTGCCCTCTCAAAATCAATATAGCTGTATGCAACTTTTTTAATTTATTTCTTTTATTTTCGACCTGATTAAAACTCTTTACAGTCATGATATGGCTATAGTATCCTCCACCACTTTCGTATGCTTCCTGATTTTCAATATGACAGTTAGTCGATTTATTTAATTCTTTATTGAGACAGGTAAAAAAGTTATCAACTTCGTTATCCGTTACCAACTTTGAGTTGAATAAATAAGCCCACCGAAAGATTGTTCTACTTCGCCAAGTATATATTTTTTCATTGCCTTCTTTGTTAGAAAATTCAGGTTCTTTTAAATTTAAGTGATCTGGCGGTACTTCATTAGCTATGGATCGATTGATAGGAAGTATGGGACCTGGACCAGTAAGAACAATTTTGTTTACGGTTTCTGGGTACTCTTGTAAATAATTAATAGCCAAACAAGCACCCCACGAGTGACCAATTAAAGTGACTTTATCGGCGCCAATTAGACGAACGATTTCTCTTAAATCCTCTCTGTGTCTTTTTACCGAGTATTGTGCAATGTTCTCTAATCTTGTGGAATGAGCGCTTCCTATTTGGTCGTAAAAGTATAAATCATGACCTTGCGTCCTCAATGGCGTCAATACTTCAATGATTCTGTTGGTAATTTTACCACCCGGTCCACCGTGTAGATAAATGATTGGTTCTTTCTTTTCAGAAGTATTTGCTTCTACTTTGGTATATCCAATTTTTACCCCTTTTTCTAATTGCCAATATTGAGTTCCCTTTCGCATTTTGAAAGGTTTTACATCATATTCAACCGGTATTAAAAATATAATTCCGAAAACCAGCATTCCCATTAATAGGATGAAACCAATAATTTTGAGTTTCCTCATTTCAATTTTATTTTGCTTGCCTCAATTGTAGTGGTTTAGAACATAGTTTAAACGAACTATTTATAACCGTCATAGCTTGCTTGAATTATAAATCTTAGATGTGCTTATTGACGACGCTTTTTTTTCTTGCGTTTTCCTTTGCCAGCAGGCGAACGAGTTTCCAAGATGTAGTTGCTAATCATTTGCATCATTTCATCGGGTAATTGATAAGCAATAAATGGAAGGTTTACCAAAAATATTTCATAGATAATAAACTCATCAAGTTGTTGATTTTTAAATGCCTTATCTAATGCTTTAAAGAATGGTTGTTTGTTAATTTTTTTATTATCAATATTTAGAATATAAAAACTTGCTAAAGCTTCTTTTTCTTCTAAGATCGAAAATTCCTCATCAGGAGAGACGCCCATTGAAGCTCGATAACCTGGTTCGTATGCCCAGGCTGCCTTGGTCAATGCGTAAGACATCCAATCTAAGTCGTAATAAACTTCAACTTTTTGAGAATCTGTAGAGACCAATTTATATTGAGGATTAAAGGTCCAGTCTTCATAATTTTTCTTAAATAAACTCATGATATCTTGGAGTTCCACTGTAATCATTTGGTGGTTTCGATTCAAAATATGTGCTGTGGTATATGCTTCGAGCGCTTTGTCAAAGTCTTTGATGGAGGCATAGGATCTAGCCAAGAACCAATGACCAATATAATCAATAGGATTTTGTTGGATAGCTTGTTTGTAGAGGCGAATAGATTTTTGTACATCACCTTCTAGATAATAAGTTTGCCCGATATAAGTTGTCAACTTAGAATACTCTGGGTAGTCTTGTTTTATCTCTTGGTAAATTTTTCTTGCTTTGGCATATTTCTTTTCTCTAAAAGCTGCTTCCGCTTGTTCTTTGAGTACGGCAGCTTCCTCAGAGAGTTGAACGGCCTTAGTCAATAATTGTCCTTCTTTTTCTTCGCGATAAAAATCACTCGTATTCAAATTGTACATTTGCTCTTTGAGTGGAATAGGCTCCTCAAGTCGATTGATAGTATAGCTTAGAGTGGATTTGTCTAAAATTTCAAAAATTTCTTTAGGAGTGTGCAAATCTTGAGCTATTAGACCACTATAAGATAAGCACAGAGCGAAGAATAGCATTTTTTTTAAGAACATGGTTTTAGTTTTTAGGTTGTAAGTAAAATTAACACGTGATAATGTTAGGAATGGATATTTGTAAAATAGGTAATATAAAAAAATACAAGTATTTATTGTTGAATACCGTGTAAATTAACATGTTTAGGACAAAAAGAAGAATAATTCTTGCTATTCCCAAGCAACAGCACAATGAGGTAGGCGAGCTTCGATAAATGCTCGTTTTTCTAAAGGGATGGCGTTGTTGAGTAAACGTAATTTTCGCAATGCCACCAAATCTAAAATAGATGGAGGAAGTTTGGAAAGTTGGTTCCCCTCTAAGTTGAGGTGGTTGAGGTAAATTAATTTCCCAATAGATTCAGGGATGGTTTCTAGATTATTATAACCAAGATCCAAATAAAGGAGTTTTTTTAACTTTCCGAGTGCCTTTGGAATACTTTTTAGGCGGTTGTTTTCCAAGTGCAATTGTCTTAAGTTTTCTAATTGCTCGAAAGAGTTAGGGAGTTGGGTTAAATTATTGAGTCGTAAATCTAATAATGTTAACTTAGTTAGTTTGCCAACAGACTCTGGTAGTGATGAAAAGGAATTAAAGCCAATTTTTAATTCTTGTAAAATGGTTAAATTTTCAAAAAATAATGGCAAGGTTGATAATTCATTGTTGCTAATGTCTAGATATTGCAATTGTTTTAAATGAATAATATTTTGTGGCAACAATTGCAACTGGTTGGCACTTAAATCCAAGTGTTGAAGCTCTGTTAGTAGCCCAATTTCTTCGGGGATTGTACTCAACAGATTGTTGCTAAGTGTTAGGTGCTTCAAATGTATAAAATAACCAATCCAATAAGGCAACTCTTCTAAGTTTTTGAAACTCAGGTCTAAATATTCAAGCTTGGTTATGTTTTCGATATTTTTAGGAATATAATCAATTTCATTCCAATCTAATTGTAGTGTTTGTAGGTTGGATAATTCTCCAAATGACTCAGGCAAAGAGACCAGTTCAGAACCTCTCAAATCTAGATATTCCAAACTAGATAATTCACCAAAAGAGGAGGGGAGCATCTGAAGCTTATTCCATTGGAATGACAACCGCTCTAGATGGGATAAATTGCCAAAAAATTCAGGTAATTGAATTAAGTTATTTGAAGAAAGCTCCAAAACACGAAGTTGGTTCAAATTGCCAAAAGAATAGGGCAGTTCCATAATTTTATTTCTTGATAAATTGAGGTAACTCAACTGTTCCAAATTGCCAATAGAATTGGGAAGTGCTCTAAGTTTGTTTCCCTCCAAATCCAAAAACTGTAATTGATGAAGTCGATCAATTGATTCTGGTATTTCGGATAGATTATTTTTAGACAATAGTAGAAATTTAAGTTTTGGAAAACGAAGGATAGAACTTGGAAATGTTTCTAAACCTTGATGACTCAAGTCTAAAACTTCTGTTTTAAGGGTGAGATCTTGGACGGATTTTGCCAAAAGAAAAAGTTGTCCTAAACTATCTAGCCAATACTGATGCTTGCCTTTTTGTACAACAGCGTGTGCCGTTGACGGTGAAAAGGGGAGTGCTGTGTTGTATTCATAGGGAAATACAACCTTTCCTTGTGCATTTAGATAGCCATATTTTCCATTTTGATAATCTAATACCAAGTTAGAATTGCCTAAGGGGTAATTGCCTTTTTGTCGATGTTCATACAACAATTCAAATAAAGCATGGATCTTTTTGTGAATACTGCCAGAAAATGTAGGGTCGCAGACTTGTACAGCTTGATAATGTGCTAGTGCTTGTTTGTATTCTCCTTGCAACAGGTAGTAGTTGGCGTTTTCTAATAACTCCTTGCAGTTAGGAGTAGCCGATTGTGCCGCTATGAATAGTGGATATAAAAATAGAAAAAATAGTGTTGTTATTATTTTCATAAATAAAATCACTTGGAAGTCTCTTGGGCATTATTAATTGATATTAGACAAAATCCCTGAGAACCATTGTTGCAAATTTTTATATACTACATAATGTAACAATTTGTTAGAGAAAAATACAAGGCTTTATGATGATTCAATTATTGGCTGTGGTTATTACTAACTTTAATGGAATAGCTACGAAAAAGGTCAACTGTTGAATTAGGACTTTTATGGGAAATATTATTTTGAAGCAATTCTTATAAACAATAGTTAGCTGCGCTGCTACTGCGTGGTTTCAACGACCACGAAGTAGCAGCATAGCTAACTACTATATAAAAATACCTTTCCCAAATTTTTAGTAGGTATAAAAGGTTTCTACTCTGTTTCTGTTTGGTTTAAATTAAGAACAGCTTCTAGGAAAATTCAAGTTCTAATCGTATCTTTGCTTTTACGACCATTATAATAAATTTAGTACATTCTAGACTTAGCGACATTACACATACAATAACGTAAATTTGTAACGATTTGTAACAATACTAGTTGCGAATTTCTTTAACTTTTGTTTGTATATGTGTACTTAATGAATTATCAAAGAGTGGGTTGGAGTATGAATAAGCTTTTATAGTTGATGTTTTAGTAGTTAGTTGTGTTGCTATTTCGATCAGCTTGGTTAATAATCAATAGTTTAGGGTGGATTGTGGTAGTGTTGTTGATTATTAGTTTGTTATGGCGGTGTTGGTGAAGACAAACACAAAAGCTTTACTTCAATAGGACGTAGCCTAAAAATACGAAATTTTATGAATAAAGTTGTTAATAAGAATAGAATAATAGGGGAACGCATCGGCGGTAAGCCAGGACCTTTAATGATTGTTTTTGCTCAAATTCATGGAAATGAACCTGCTGGATATAAGGCGGTTCAGGAGTTGTTTAAAGCAATTGATGCAGAATATATTAAAAATCCTAAGTTTGAGTTTTGTGGTAGAATCGTTGCTTTGTTGGGAAATATGAAAGCAGCGGCAGCAAATGTACGATATATAGAGAAGGATTTGAATAGGAGTTGGTTGCCACAAGAGATTAATCGCATTCGTCAAATAGAAAATATAGCAGATTTAGATGCTGAAGATCAAGAGATCAAAGAGAATTTAGAATTAATTGATGCTTATATTGATTTGTGCCAACCTCCTAGAGTTGTTGTTTTAGATTTGCATACAACGACTGCACATGGAGGAATCTTTACAATTCCTTCACAAAATCCAGAAGCGAGAAGAATTGGTTTAAATATGCATGCGCCCGTATTGCACGGATTTTTGGATGGCTTAAAAGGTACTACCTTACATTATTTTTCACAAGAAAATTTTGAAGTAGATATGAATGCTGTTTGCTTTGAGGCAGGGCAGCATCAAAGTGAAGATTCTTATAAGCATGCTGTCTCTGCAATTATCCAGTGTTTTAAATCGATAGGAGGTTTTTATGCAAAAGATATAGAAAATAAACACGATCAACTGTTAGAAGAACGGTCCAAGGGGCTTCCATTAGAAGCTAAGTTGATGTATGTGCATCAAATAAAACCAGATGATAACTTTAAAATGATTGACAGCAAGGTTTATAGCAACTTTGACCCTATTGAAAAGGGAGAAATTTTGGCATACGATAAAAATGGACCTGTATGTTCTCCTTATGATGGTCTGATTTTGATGCCGTTGTACCAACAACAAGGGAGCGATGGTTTTTTTGTTATTCAAGAAATAACGGCTCGCTCGAAAGAAGAACAAAATTCTAACCCTGTGGCTTCTAATCTTTCTTAATAGAGCATTTATGAGATATAGGTTTTGTTAACGACAGAATTTGCACCTATTTCTAGGTATTGCTCTAAAAGGTTTACCTTTTGAAGGTTAAGTAATCGTTTTTGTTCTTCTTTTTCTGACCTCTTACTTAATTGAATTATAAATAGTGTGCGCTATCTTGAATTAGTACTTGATTGTGTTGCTACTGTGTGGTCGTGAACTATTTTTTATGGTTCGTAAGTTTTATTAATTCTTAGTTTACATTAACTTAGAGGGAAATAGGACACTTACTCAAATACCTAAACCAAGACAATAAGCAGCTACAATGCCCCCTAGTAGCTTTCATGTAAAAAAAATAAAATGAAAGAATCTATTTCTCAGAAAATTGATGTGGCTCATTGGGTCAATACGCATAGTGATGCCCTTTATCGGTATGCTTACTCCAAAACAGGGGATCGGCATGTTGCAGAAGATTTAGTACAAGAGGCTTTTTTAGGTGCTTTGCAGAGCACAAAGCAAGCTGGAGAAATTCAAAACCAAAAATCGTGGTTGTTCTCTATTCTTAGAAACAAAATTGTTGATCATTATCGAAAACTAGAACGAGAAAGCAAACAAGCTACGCATGGATATAGTGAGGAGGAGATGGATGAGAATGCTCATTTTATAGGAATGGGAATGTGGCGCAAAGAAGCAAGAGATATTTCTTGGACCAATACAGAAAATTTAATCACAGACCAAGAATTTAATGCTGTCTTGGATGCTTGCTTGACGAAATTGCCAGAACACTATCGAACAGTTGTACGCCTAAAGATTATGGAAAGCGAAAATACAGATCTTATCTGTCAAGATTTGGGAATCAGCAATACCAATCTCTGGCAAATAATTCACCGAACAAAGCTTCGATTGCGTGCTTGTATCAACAAGTATTGGTTTCAAGCTTAGCTATACGCAGATGTTCTATAAAAATCTAGAATTTAAGGGGGCAAATTCCCTTTTTAATCGATACTAACTTCATTATGTATACTTGTAAAAAAGCCACTCAATTAATAGAAAAGGAAGCAACGGAAAACCTTTCTATTTTGACCAAAATACGACTAAAAATGCACTTAATGATGTGCAAAGCTTGCGCCGCTTACAAAAAACAAAGCCAATTATTATCATTTTGGATAAAAAATAAAAAAGCCTCAAATGTAGAACAAATGGGGCTTTCAGAGGATTTTAAAAAAGAAATGATAAAAAAAATGAAAAAAAAGCAAATGGATATGTAAGGATTCTGTCATTTTTACGACTATATAAATAAAAGACAGTTCATGTAGTATTACTACTCTGTAAGTACTACCATTTTTATCCATCACAATTATTAAGAAAAATGAAAATTACTAAATTATTTTTTGCAGCAACGGCTTTACTTTTTATTGCATACACTACTCAATCTTGTCAAGAAAAAACAACTGAACCTTCTGAATTTATTGCAGATGATGCTACTTTTTCTGGCTTCGCAAGCTGGCAATTGGCTGCTACAAAATCAGGTCCAGATCCTACCTTAGGAGCTGCACATGAAGGTAATGACAGTACTGTTACTCGTAAAATTTATTACAAAGATGCTCAAGGTCCAGTTAATGGAACGTACCCAGTAGGAACAGCGATTGCTAAACACGTGTACAACACTTCTGGTTCGGTAGAAGCATACGTAGGTATGGTTAAAAGAGGCAATAGTTTCAATTCATCTCACAACGACTGGGAATGGTTTATATTGAATGCAGATGGTACCATTGCAACAGATGCTTCAGGTGCAAAACAGCGTGGTGCTAACTTGATGAATGGCGCTTGTAACCTTTGTCATGAGAAAGCAACAACAGATTACAGTTTTATAAAATAAATAAGTTTGGTTAAATAGAAAGTGTTTGTGATAGCTTTTTAGCTATCCGTATTTACTTAATTCTTGATTCTTAATGTAACTCTATGTTGGGAATCGAGAATTTTTTTTATAAACTAGTCGTTCGTATTGATAAATGCTTTGTCGGTCAACGCATGTAAAAATTGAACCAAGCAATCTTTTTCCTCTTGGGTTAAATTTAGAGGTTCTTGCAACAAGGTATCTGTATTAATAGCTCCATGAACGAATTGTGTTGGATTGTCATAATAATCAACAACTTCTTCTAGTGTAGCAAACATGCCATTGTGCATATAAGGAGCTGTAATAGCTATATTTCGTAGACCTGGGACTTTTAGTTTGCCTAAATCACTAGAATCTTGGGTGTGCTCAAAGCGACCAACATCTCCCAAGGTATCGCTACCGTTAAACAAACCAATATTTCTAAATTCATCTCCTGTAAAATCTGGTCCAAAGTGGCAATCAAAACATTTGGCTTTTTCATTAAAAATATCCCTTCCTTTTATTTGTTCTGGAGTCATAGCAGTTGTATTGCCATTAATCCACTCATCGAAAGGAGAATCACCTGGCGATTCCAACGAAAAAACAAAGGCGCCTAAAGCTGCTCCTAATGTAGCAGAATCAGGATTGGTACCATAAATTGCTTGAAATGCTGCTTGATAATGACTATGATTGTTGAGGCGACTCAGCAGTTCAGAGATGGATAAATCCATTTCAATTGGATTGTGAATAGGCATTAATACTTGTTCTTCGATAGAGCCAGCTCGGCCATCATAGAAAAAATAAGGTCTTGATAGCATATTCATGGAAGAAGGGGTATTGCGAGTACCTTTCTGATTCCTAACGCCAATACTAAAAGCAACGGTATCAGCAAATGCAAAGGCTGGTTGGTGGCAGGATGCGCAACTAATAGTACTGTCCTTCGACAATAATGTATCAAAAAAAAGTTCTTTTCCTAGCTCTATGTCTGTTGTAGGGAGTTTGATAGAAATATTAGACAAACTGATCAAACCTATAAAAAGTAATAGACTAATTAACTTCATGCATCGGGGGCTTTATAAAAATAACTTAAAGTAAGTAATCATCCTTTGTTTTAACAATCTCATGGAATCATCCACGAAGTATTTATTAATTGAACAAAGATAAACTTTAAGTATGACTTTGATACAGATTCGAGGCGAATCATTTTCTTAATAACTCGTTAAACGCTACTTCAATTCTTCTACCCAACCCCACATTTCCTTTTTTTCAATCTTTTTTAAATGTTCTACCGAGATATTAAATTCTTTAGCGATCATTTTTCTACGATTTTTGCTCTCTTTTAATCGCTTTCTGATCAATTGAACTCGAGCAGGGTTAAGCTTATAGTGTGGGTTACGTTTTCTTTTTTGAGGATCAAAAACACCGTGCTCGGCAAGAAATTGTGTCATTTCTTCTTGAGACATCCATTTTAAATTCTGATAGAAATTATTGCTGACGTTTCGATCCAAATGGATTGCAAAGGTTTGACCTTCGTGTTCTTTGGGAACCCATTGTTCTGCAATTAATTTGTGTAAATAAAAGCGTTTTTGTTGACGGTTTTTAAGGAAAATATTAAAAAGAATAAAACCTTGTGTCAATTGGCAACCTTTTAGAAATTTTTCCTTGCCTGTAATTTTATCAATACTTTTCATTCTGCCATAATCCGAAAAGTAATAGGTTTTTCCGAGCGTTTCTATGTCAGGACGAACTATTGCCCACCGTTCATTCCAATAGTTTGTATGATTATTACCCATCTTTATAATTGTTTAATATTAAATTGTCATTCCTTCGTGAAATAAATACTGTAGGTAATCCAATTCACAAAGTATAAATTGTAATACAACAAGGTTTTAGAGTAGTAATCAAGAAATTAATAGGGATACTAATTACGAGTATGTTGTAACTCTTTCCAAAGATACAAAGAAAAAGCAGTTATACGAAGTAAAATTGAGGCTTTTATCCCCTGATGATCAGAAGGTAAAGAGGATTAAAAGAACAACGTCTACCGTTTTTTGAGTACAATTTCAAAGCGTTGTTCAAGACGTACGCCATCTTCATCAACCAACACGACTTTGTGTTGACCAGGTAGAGGTTTTAGTTCCATTTCGTGAAAATCCTTTGTCATACCCAAATATTCATTATCCAAATGCCAGTAAACTGTTTTTTGGGGGAGTTGATGAGCAATCTTAAAGACGGTTCCATTTATTTCGCCATCGAAATCTACAGGAATAAAAATAGTAGTTGGATTTTTGGGATAAATAAACTGCATGGATTGCTGTTCAGCTCCAAAACGACAATCTTGCCTAAATTCTGGAGGTTTTCTGTAGCTTGGATTCTTGCTTTTAAAATAATATTCCTCCAAAGGAGGCAGAACAAACCAAGATGTTGAAACCATATTGTTGACCGACTCACAAGCACTTGTTACCTGATACAGTTGGCTGCTATCTAGGTGTAATTGTTGATGAAAAGGACAGGCTTTGACTTGATAAGCATTAGAACCTACTTCGACCGTATCAATATCTGTACAATATTTGGAAAGCCTATAACCACTTTTCTTACAAACAGGTAGCTTTTTTAACGCATGTTGAGGAGGAGTAAACCAAGAAGTTTGAGGTAGTTGATTAAACACATCAAATAGAATTGGGGCAGCAGCTTTTACACCAATTAATCCTTGTTTGCCTTCTCCTGTTGCATTGCCAACCCATACTCCAATGGTATATTCAGGAGTAACCCCAATTGCCCAAGCATCCCGAAAACCAAAACTGGTTCCTGTTTTCCAAGCTATATCTCTAGAAGATTGAAAGTATCGCCAGCCACCTTCAGAATTAGGCCGTTCCAATTGGCGCATTACTTCAAACGTATTGTAAATACTAGTGGCGTTGAGGATAGGAGCTTCACTTAAAAACGATTTGGGAGTGGGAGTACTGTCTTTTAGTAAATAATGCAAGGGTCTAAAATCAGAAGGGCTATATGCTTCGGTTTGATCTTGGATGCGTTCTTGATAATTTAGAAGCGTTCTGCCCATACTGGCATAAGCACCGCACAAATCCCATAGAGTAGCTTCTGCACCTCCTAAAATTAAAGAAAGGCCATAGTGTTTGGGAGATTGTGTGATTGTTGTTAACCCCATCTTGCGGAGTTGAGTACAAAAGTTTGCAGTTCCATATTGTTGAAGCATTCTAACCATCGGTATATTGAGTGAGCGAACTAAAGCTCGACTAGCGGGAACAACACCATCATAATTTTCGTAAAAGTTTTTGGGACGATACCCTCCAAGATACATAGGAACATCAGGAACCAAACTATGTGGTAATAAATTCCCATTGTGTAACATAGATGCATACAAAAAAGGTTTTAGAATAGAACCTGTGCTTCGTGGTGCGGTGATGATATCAACATTTTGTCCTTGGTTTTCAGTTGTATTAGGTGGAATAACATTTCCCCAATAGGAAAGTACCTCTCCCGATTTAGTGTCGCTTACCAAAACGGCAATATTGTGAACACCATTATTTTGCAAACGTTGGTATTGTTGAAGCATCAGCTGTTGGATGCGAATTTGCAAATCGGATTCTATTGTTGTTTTAAAATAAGCGTACTTTTTTTTGCTGTCGGTTGTTTTTTGGTCTTGTGCAATACGACTGACCAAATGAGGAGCTAGGCGAGGGAGTGGCAAGGGGGCTTGAGGAATCGCTTCTTCCTTGGCTAATGTTATTGTCATAGAGTCCACTAGACCTCGTTCTAAAAGTTTGGATAGTAATAAATTGCGTTTTTCTAACAAACGTTGCCTGTTTTTTCCTGGATGTACTAGACCTGGGCTATTGGGCAGTACGGCTAAAGTCGCCGCCTCGCCCCAAGATAGGAGTTGAGGAGATTTACCATAGTACCGCCAAGCAGCAGCATCCAAGCCTACAACATTGCCACCAAAAGGAGCATTGGAAGCATACATGGCTAAAATTTGAGACTTGTTATAGCGCAATTCTAATCGAGTAGCCATCATCATTTCTTGCATTTTTCTATAGATAGAACGCCCTTTGCGCTGCGTAGACATTCGAATGACTTGCATGGTAATGGTACTCGCTCCACTTGCAATTTTGCCTTGTTGATAATTGTCTCGAACGGCTCGTCCAATTCCTGTTAAGTCAATGCCAATATGATCAAAAAAACGTCGATCCTCATATTCTGTAATGGCAGTAATGAATTTTTGAGGAACGGAATCATTATGCGGAAAACGCCATTGACCATCAGATGCAATTTGTGCCCCTAACAAATAGTCATTTCGATCTACCAAAACAATACTAGTTGGTGTATCAAAGATTTTCTTAGGTAGGCAAAACCAATAAATTAGACTGATTGCCAATAGGGCAACAAGCGTTTTTTTTAGGTGGCGTACCCAAAAGAAATAAAAAATATTTTTAATGCTGTTACTAAAACGACTCAAAGAATAAGAATTAAGAAAGTATAGAGGTTTAAGGATTACTTCAACTCTGTTACAAAATTACGAATAATTAGCTCTAAATGTTCCAAAAGATGTTGTTTATACTTGTCTAATAAATTAGAAATATCCTCAATGTAATCTATTTTGTACAAAATTTTGCTTTGCTTTTGGCTGTGCATGCGGCAGATCAAAATAGCTTTGTACAAAGAAGGTGTCGTGTCGTTAGAGGCGGCAAGGGGAGGGAAATCTGTTAGAATTGTGTGATGAAAAATAAAGGATAAACCAGTTGATCCAAAATACAAGAAACGTTCTTGTTGTAGTTCCTGGAGGTCGGTAATAAATAAATTAAGAATCCAAGTCAACGCTTTAGATTTTGACCAGTTTTCTTGTCCTTGAAGTAAATTTAAAACCAAAAGGTTATTGGCTGCATTATTAGAGGCTAATAATCTCTTATAGTGTTGTTCATATTTCATAAAGAAATTAGTCGGTTGTTGGAGAATTTTGTCCCAATGCTTTTTTTGCTTTTTCTTGCGCTTCGGCAACTCCTTTTAAGTAAGGATCTAAATTCAGTGCTTTTCCGTAGTTGTTCAATGCCTCTTGATGGCGATTAGAGGCAGCCTCTAGTAGTCCTAAGTAATAATAAGCCAATGCATTGTTGGTATCTAATTGATGGACTTTATGAACATCTTCATAGGCACTTAGCAACTGTTCTGCTTGCAATTTAGAATAAGCTCGATTAAGATATGCAGAAGTATTGTTAGGATCCAATTCTATAGCTTTAGAATAGGCAACAATTGCTTTTAAAAATTGTTTGTTTTCTTTGTGTGCATTTCCTTTGTTGATGTATAACAGTGGGATAGATGGATCTAGTTCTATGGCTCTGTCAAAGTCTTCTATAGCATCCCAGTAGCGTTGAATTTCCATAGAAGTAAGTCCTCTGTTGTTATATGCTGATATAAAAAAGGAATCTACTTCGATAGCTTGAGAATATAGAATTAGTGCATCTGAATATTGCTCTAAATCAAAACGAATATCGCCCATATTATCATAAGCATCGGCATAATAAGGATCCAAAAGAAGGGCTTTCCTATAATCATCTAATGCTTCTTTTAAGTTTTCAGAAGCTCTATTAGCTAACCCTCTATTGTTATAAGCTAAAGCAAATTGAGGATCCAAAGCAATGGCTTTATTATAGTTATGAATAGCTTTACTGTAATTGCCATATAAAAAATGAATCCATCCCATGTTGTTATAAACAACGGGATAGTTAGGGTTTATGGCGATACTAATTTCGTAATCTTCCAATGCCTTTTCATACTGTTCCAATCGTTCATAAGCAACACCTCTATTGATGATCGCTTCTATCATTTGGGCATTTTTTTCTAATGCATCGCTGTAATAAGCAACAGCTGCATCAAAATCGCCTTGATCAAAGCTTTCTTGCCCTTGTTGAAAAAGCTCATCAGCAGTATACTGCCCAGATGCAAAAGAGGAATAAAATAGACCAATAATTATAAAAAGTGCGGAAATTGCTTGCATTTGAATAGAAATAAAAGTGAGTAGATTAAATATTGGTTGGTATGCTTTAAGTAAGTAGTCAGAAAAAAGAAGAACAAAAATGGGATTATTTTTTTGCTAATCCAAGAAGAAAAAGGAAGGCTTAGCGAGCTAAGACAAGTTTTTCTGATGAAGAGTAGCGCAAAAAGAAGGCTGTTTTAGCTACGCTGCTACTGCGTGGTACTTGTTATTTTTTTTGAACGATTACTTAAAAGTATCATTGATACGTAAAAAGAATGCAGAAAATATCATTCCAAAGCCTTTGCAGGCTTACATTTTTTAACCTTGTAAATTAGATATTTTAAAGTTAAAAACTCTTGATCCCTCAAAAAACTCTTGTTTTTCTGTTGCGCAAAGATAATATCAATTATAAGAAAGTAAATATTGCAAAAAATAAAATAAAGTGAGTTAGATAAGGTTGATAGGTAAGTGTTTGATAGTTAGTGTTTTTTGTTTTTTTAATTATTTGAAAAAACTATAAAGTAACACAAATGATGTCTAATATGATTCTCTTTTCTTAGTAGTTTTTTCTCCAAAGGAATATTTTTTGGTTTTTCTTTGTGAAAGGATCAATAAAGGCCTTATATCCTCCTTTTAAAATCAAAAAATCTATCAAAATAAGATAGTATATCAGTGCGAGTCAACCCCTTTTGGCTTTTACTCAATGTTATGTACTTGTGTGCCAGTAAATCGTTGATGCTATCTTTAAAAATGTATTAAAAAAATAAATAAAAAGATGAAAAAACTATTTTTTATGCTATACTTATCTGTGTTCCTATTTTCGTGCGCAGAAGAAGACCCATGTGATTTTCAAGCGAATACTCCTGATAATCCAGAGTGTTATTGTAATCACTTAGATTGTCAAAATGGAGGTGTTGTGGCTGTTGCAGTAAGAAGTACAGGATTTGTTTATGCAGACTCTTGTCATTGTAGTTGTCCTACAGGATGGACTGGACCGCTTTGTACAGTACCCGCTGGTAGTGGTGGCGGCACAGGAGGTGGAACAGGAGGTGGAACTGGCGGAGGTACAGGAGGTGGAACTGGTGGCGGTACTGGCGGAGGTACAGGC
>NZ_JHBV01000040.1 GCF_000724545.1 Aureispira sp. CCB-QB1
AACTTAAGTATCAATGGCATTTGTTTAAAATTTTTGTCTTTTATTTCAATGAACTTCCATCATACATTTAACAACACAACCCTATTTTTAATCATTGACGGGTTAATCATACAATAGATGGTTATCACAAATGAGTAGTTTTTGAATGAATTAGAAATTAGTTTTAACTATTTTTCTTGAGCGAACTATATGGAATTGAAAAAAGGATACCGTATTAGTTTTATTTTTATTAGCCAAACTTGCCGAGTTAGCATAAGCTCCAAAAGCTATTGATTGTAGAGAACTAACGAAGCGATAACGTTCTTATGAACGCAACAAACTATCTAAATAACATACGCGCACAAAATTTATTTGTGATTCTCTACTTTTGATAAGTCATTGAATCCTATCAACTCATTTGTAGTCGTCATCTGATACACAAAGTGTTTCAAACGCTGATTTATCTATCCAAACCTATGCTTTGGGAGCTGGCTTTGTATGCTTATTACTTAGCAATCATTTAGTTTTGCCATATAGTCTCTGCCCAAACTGCCATTGGTTCATATTAATCATAGCGTTTATTATGTCTATCTTACATTCAATAATAAAAAACCTTTGGCAATCAATTGATTGGGTGAATATCTTTTGTACGATCTATGTAGTAAGAAACTTAACACTTTTGTAGGGTCTATGATTATCATTTTATAATTCTTAAAAATTATCATTTTCAAAAAAACTGATTATCAATCAAAAATGAATTTCAAAAAATCATGAAAAGCATTCATAAACAAAACTGACACCTAACAATCGTTCCTTAAAACCATGTCGTAGCAATACAACTAGCTACTCTTACAAGGTAAAACAGATTCATTACTTTAGAATTTTTCACCTGCTTATACCCTGAGGTTATAATTTTATTTTAATAATATATTAGACTCTTCTAAGCTCTCCAATAGCTTTTATTCGTATCCAAACAAAGCATGGATGTGGCATTTTAGATAACAAAAAATATCTTGAAGAGTCGCACAGACTGTTATAAACAAAACATTCGTTAATAAATTTTTGGACGCTTTGGTTTCTGCAATTGCAACATAGTTAGACTAGCCATGACAACCAAAGACAATTTTTTAGAGCACTCTTATTTTTATTCATCGTGAAAGATATTGAGAAAGAACAAAAAAACTTACTAGAATTAATTAACTCTTGGGACGAAAAAAATATTCGTCTTGCGATGCTCATTTGGCAAAATGATTCTAGACTAGAACAATATGTTCAAGAACAATTTAAAGCACTTTTACAAGCAAAAGATTACAAGAGCTTAGTTGGATTACGCCTACTAGCTAACTTAAATAGTATGAATAGTGATGACATGGAAGAATCATTACAATATATGCTAAAAGTGAGGTGGTTAAAACTAAACCACAATATTTTAGATGCTTTTCCAATTCCATATTTACGAGATTTAGAGCAATTAAAAATCATTTCTACAACCATTGTTAATTTGCCCAAGTCTGTCGGTCATTTGCACAGCCTAACCGTACTTGATTTAAGCGGGTGTCGAAATTTGAGCTCTTTTCCTCCCGAAGTTTTAAATTTAAAATACTTAACAGAAATTCATTTGACAGGTACTGCTATTGGAGAGCAGCATAAAATTAGTATATTAGTTGGCTCAAATAAAGTTCAGGCATTTCTACAGTCTCTATTTAATTAGCTTACAATGGGTTCAAATTTACAGATACAACAATTATTACGAACAGGTATAGTAACAAACATTGCTAAAGCGCTGCACTTGCAAAGTTTTTCGAATGCTAATTTTGACTGGAAGCCTTATCTGCAACTAGCCGATTGGTTACAAGAGCAACAACTTATTGCCCCTACGATCAACGCTCTAGAACCTTTATTGTTAGAGCTATTTTCTTTAGAAAGCATTTGTTTGGCTGAACATAATCTAGAACAAATTCCTAGTAACTTTGGTGTGCTTAGTAATTTAAAACAATTGGATTTGAGTTATAACAAGCTTCATATGATTCCTATGTCTTTGGGTATGCTGCCCAAAATTGAGCAACTAGAACTGCAAGGTAATCAACTACTAGCACTTCCTGAATCTATTGGCTTATTGCCCACCCTAAAGCATTTAGACTTGTCTAATAACCAGTTAAGTATATTGCCAGATTCCTTGGCTCAATTGTTGCATCTACAGCATTTGTCCATTGCCAATAATCAGCTGTTAGAAATTCCTACAGATATTGCATGGCTTTCCAATTTAAAAACACTTCATTTGCAAGGCAATCAAATTACGATGATTCCCACGTTCATCAAAGAATTGCAACAACTTGAAATTCTTGATTTAAGTAACAACCCTATCCCTAAAAATGCCTTACTAAAAGTACAAACACTATTACCGACCTGTAAAATTATTGTTGGGCAATCATGACAGATAAGGAGAAACTATACCAACTTATACAGACTTCCAAAGTAGAGAATATTAATTTAGCCATTGAGTTATCTAAAGCCAATGCTATCGTACTGGAAGAATATGAGCTAGTGCTAAAATGGCTTTCTGATGTCAAAAAATATCGCTTCAAAAAACGTATCTTAGAAGACTATTTGGATGAGATCACAAGAAAAACACATGCCTATCTCAATCAACTAGATTTAAACGAGTTGCCTGATTTAATTGGGCGTTTATTTAATTTACAACGTTTGTATTTAGGAAACAATCAACTAAAAACCCTTCCTGACACATTAGCCTATTTAAAAGATTTGGAGGAGCTGAATGTTAGTTCTAATGCTTTTAGTATTTTTCCTGCTTGTATCTTAAGGATGAGCCATCTGGAAGACCTTACTATTTCTCACAATCAGCTTAGTTTTATCCCAAAATCTATTGACAATCTTCATCGCTTGCAACGTCTCCGACTAAACTACAACCAGTTGGAATCCTTGCCTGATTCCTTTCGTAATTTAACCCGTTTACATACGTTATACATACACAGCAACAAACTCACCAGTATTCCCAAGGTATTGAGTCAATTGACAGCCATCAAAGAATTAAATTTATCCCATAATCAGCTTACTGAAATTCCAGATTACATTAAAGATTTTAAGCATGTAGAAACGTTCTATTTTAGTGATAATCCGATTACATCAATATCTGAATCTATTGGCTATTTGACCAACCTAGAAAAACTGCACCTTGGGAAAACAAAAATACAAGCACTCCCCCAATCCATTGGGCAATTATCTAACTTGAAAGAACTATACGTTTTTGACAGCCAACTAAAAACGCTTCCCGAAAGTATTGGACGTTTAAGCCAACTAAAATCACTAAAACTTACTGGTAATGTCGGAATTCAGCTCCCTGATAGTATTGCACAACTCAAGAAATTGAAGCTACTTTGGTTGTGGGATTGTGCCTTGACAGAGGACGAAATTACCCGCATCAAGACCTTGCTTCCTAAATGCCAAGTCAAATACTGATGCTCTTTATTTCTACTATTTTTATTACCTTTATGGGGCTTTTTAGCCTTCTAAAGGCTATCCGCTATTAAATAGTAGCAGCGCAGCTAACTATTGATTAAACACACCAAAAGAGAATATTATAACATGACAAATAAAGAATACGCCAATCAGTTTCAAACCCTAGCTAAATTGATGGAATTAAACGGAGAGAATAGTTATCGCATTAAATCGTATAGCAATGCTTATCGAATTCTTCGTGGAGTGACAGAAGCCTTGGATGATATGAGTCTTGCAGAAGTCAAGCAAGTAAAGGGGATTGGAGATGCTATTGGTCAAAAAGTCATGGAGTTGCAAAAAGATGGCAAAATGAAGTTGCTAGAAGACTATAAAGCCACCACACCTACAGGCATCGTACAACTGCTTGGCATAAAAGGACTTGGTATAAAAAAGATAAAGTTACTGTGGGAAGAATTAGAAATTCAATCACCAGGAGAGTTACTTTATGCTTGTAATGAAAATCGTTTGGTTTCTCTAAAAGGTTTTGGAATAAAAACACAAGCAACAATAAAAAAACAGTTGGAATATTTCTTTCAATCTATTGATAAATTTCACTTTGCCAAACTAGAGGAAGAAGCGGAAAATTTGGTTTTAGATATACAGGAAACATTGGACACAGAATTGGTTAGTTTAACAGGCAAAATTAGACGCTTAGAACCTATCTTAGAAGCCATTGCTATCCTTATTGGTCAACACGATATTCAAGCCATTTTTGATGAAAACATCTTAGTTTTAGACAAACACGATGGAACAACGCCAGTTTATCATTGCAAAACGCCCGATCAAGGTATTCCTGTTATTTTGTGTACCTCTGATGCAGACTTTTTTGGCTATAATTTGCTCCGAACAACGGGCACAGAGTCGTTTAACAAAGACTTGTTTGAGACTGCTTTTGACACCCCAATAGATTGGCGACACAACAACCCCCAAGAATTAAAAGGCATGGATGAACAAGCTATTTTTGCAGCCGCAGGTTTGCCATTTATCGCCCCAGAAATACGAGATGTTTCCAAAATTATTTTTAAAATAAAAGGAGGTTTTGTTCCTGAGCTGATTCAAGAACAAGATATCAAAGGCATTCTGCATGCACACAGCACGTGGAGTGATGGTGCCAATACCTTAGAACAAATGGCTACTTATGTTCAAGAACAAGGTTACACCTATCTAGGAATTACCGACCATTCCAAATCTGCTTTTTATGCCAATGGCTTGCAAGTAGAACGAGTCTTAGCTCAAATGGAAGAAATTGATGCTTTAAATGAAAAACTAGCTCCGTTTAAAATTTTTAAAGGAATAGAATCTGATATTTTATACGATGGCAGCTTAGATTATGATCATACAATTCTAGAAAAATTTGACTTTGTTATTGCTTCTATCCATTCTACCTTGCGCATGGATAAGGACAGAGCAACACAACGCTTAATTACAGCCATTAAAAATCCTTATACCACCATCTTGGGACATCCAACAGGAAGAATTTTACTATCCAGAGAAGGCTACCCTATCGACCATAAAGCTGTTATTGATGCTTGCGCTGCGCATCGTGTTATTATTGAAATCAATGCCAATCCGCTTCGCTTAGATTTGGATCATACTTGGATTCCTTATGCTTTAGAGCAAGGGGTAAAAATTGCAATCAATCCAGATGCCCATAGTTTGGAAGGAGTGCACGATGTTCATTTTGGAGTTTTGGCAGCTAGAAAGGGCTTATTAAATAAAGAAATGTGTGTCAATAGCTTATCAGCAAGTGATTTTGAAGCCTTAATATCTACCAAAAAGTAATCTTATGAATCGATTGATAAGCCTGCTGTTTATACTCTTGTCTTTTTGGCAAACCAGTTATTCTCAAACAACGATTTGTGAAAAGAATACCACTTTGTATTTTTCTTGTTATAAATTACTTCCCAATCAAAGATTTAGTTATCAATACATTGATGGTTCGGGCGAGACAATTGGCGTTGGGACATATACTGTTAATAAAAAGGAGCTTGTTTTTGAATACGATAGCTTGGCATCTCCTATTATTACCAAATCCCAAACAGCCCTTGCACCAAATACGATTCAAATTACGTGTTCTTATATTTTAGATTCCTTTCCTAGGTTGTTTCACCCTGTTGTTTATAATAAGAAGCTATTTTTTTGTGACTCTTTAGGACAAGTCAGGGTCCCCAATTACACCGAAGGAACCATTCTTATACACAACTATACCGATTCTATTTTAATTAACCCTAAAATAGATGATGCCAACAATTACCATATTTATACCCACTCTGCTGGTGATAAATTCATCGCCAAGGGTACCATTCAAATATTGGAGAAAAAAGGAAAGTTGTACCGCCGCCGCATCCAAATGTACTTTGACAAGAAAGGTCTTCCTAATCCTGAAAAAGAAGTTTGGAAATATATCTATTTTAATGTTTATGAGTAGGTTTTATTATTAGCAATATATTGGGACTATTGATCGTTTCTTATTCCTCTATTTTAGAGCTACTAATATAGTTTTAACAGACTATTGATGATTTAATTCCTTGTATTTTTTAAAATCTCCGTAACTTACTGTTCCAAAATTAAAACTGTTATGAAGATTTATTTGATTGCGTTCTTATTGTTATTCCTCCATTCGCTCACTTACAGCCAAGTAATGGATAGCGTTGTGGTATCTCCTGAAATGTTGTCTAAAGCCAAAGAATTCGAATTGGCAAGGTACGATGTCTCTAGAAAAAGTAAGTATATCATTTACTTACCCATGAATTACTCAAAATTCTTATTTACAGAAGACGATAAAGCATTGTTTCATACACTCAAAGATACGATGATAGAGCGCATCGACTTGGTTTATACGGTATTTAGAAGAAGTAAAACATTTGACCAAATCAAGTTGAACAAGGAACGTTATGAGATGTTCCAACAATTTTTTCCGCAAGCATTTAATAATAACTTGATTGATTGGAATTTGATGGCTCAAAATGGAACCATGGACTATGAAGAAGCACAAACTTATTTTCATGGTTTTGTCATTTACCTCAAACCCCATCGAGTAACGACCAAAAATGGGATTACGATTAGTACCGCTATGGACCTTAGAGTTGATGAGCCAGAAACAAAAGTATTGGAAACCAACGAAGAAGTAGCTCAAATCAAAACCTTGCTCAACAAGTCTACGGCAACCAAAATCATTCAAGATACCACTTATACTAAAATTCGGAAACGCTTTTGGACAGGAAAATACTTGTCCAAAACCAAAGCTGGTCGAAAAAAAGGAAAACGATTTACCAAAGAAGGTCCCAAACGTCCAAAGGAATATCGCTTCAAAGAAATCAAAGAAATGAAAATAACGGAACGAGAGGTTCCTGACTTGGATGCTGCTCCCGAACCCGAAAAAGTTATTGCTGAAATGACGGAGGATTCTGTCGTTTATTCTGTCCTTAATCGAACCTTAGGACGATGGGATGACCATGTAGTGGTGCAAGATGTAACGGGAAGTATGCACCCATACTTAACCCAAACACTACTCTTTTTGCGCAGCCATATCAAAAAAAACACCACCGAAAAGTTTGTTTTTTTTAACGATGGCGATAGCAAACCCGATGGTCCTTTGGGCTACTCTGGTGGTTGTTATTACACTAGTGCTGATAATGTGCAAGAAATTGAGGAAATGGCTTTTGAAGCAATGCGCAATGGAAAAGGGGGTAAAGCTCCTGAAAATGATGTCGAAGCCATTCTTTATGGCATTAAAAAATTTCCCAAATGTAAAGGAGTTGTATTAATTGCAGACAATTTTTCTAGAGTTCGAGATTTTCGCTTGATTCCTAGGTTAATGAAGTTAGGAAAACCCGTTCGGGTTGTCGTTTGTGGCATTGCCAAAGGGGATGTCATCAACTTAGACTATATCTATTTGGCACGTTATACTGGTGGTTCTTTGCATACTATTAACGAAGATATTACCGATTTGGCAGACAAAAAAGATGGTAGTGCCTTTAAAGTTGGCTCGCAGTATTTTAAACTGGAAAATAATGTCATCAAGTTAATTCACCAAAGCAAATCCAAACATTTTGATCGTTTTTAGTAACGCCCTTCTATCGGGTATTGATATAATGCTGAATCCATTTTCATGATTTTGATAAAACTGGGACGCATTTGTTCTTCATCATCTACCAACTTATATTCTATAATAAGAAAATCTCGCTTATAAGTGGCGATTACCTTGCCACGCCACTTGTCTTCTTTTTCACCTTTTAGTCTTTCTCTAAAAAAGCTTGAACGATGTTTCCCATTTGTTGACCCTGTGATATAATAAGTAATCTGAGAACTATCTGTTTTAAATGAATGCTCGTATTCTATATATTTTCTTTTATAATTAGAAGGTATTTTAAGCTCTTGTTTGGTAAAAGAGGTGTCTCTCTGAACATTTAACACAACTTGCCCTAAAGTATCCTTAAATACAATTTCTTGCAAGGTGGATAAGTTAAGTTCTCCTACTATGAAATTTCTAAAATGTAACGGAAAATACCTCCTTTTGACCGCTTCGTATTCTGAAAGTTTGGAAAGTGTTATATGATGTAATATAAAATCTTCTTTGTAATTGTTTAAAAAATGTTGCAAGGGAAAGCCCCCTCCTGTGTCAGGTCCTAAATCAAAAAAGTAGTTTGCAATCAAACAATCACTGGAAGTCAATTTAAATTGAAGCGTTGAAACAGTTTCTATATATTCTAATTGTGCGGTATCTACTTCTAGAAGATAAAACCTATTAGTATCTAGCCTCATGTAAATTAAATGCCCATCAGAAGCTCCAGTTCCATACCAAATCGTTTTTTTTAGAGTATATGTATCAAAATCAATAATAGATATTGGCTCGGCAGGCTTTATATCTTCAGGTTCTTCTACGATTTCTTGCGGATTTTCACAAGCAAAAATCAGTAGTAAAACTCCAACAATAATCAAATAATAGGCTACTTTCATTGAGACTCGTTTAAAATGTTTTTTCTGTTACATAAAATCTAAAAAAGAGGTCGAGGCTGAAACTCCTTTGCCCATTTTCTCAATATCTCAGATTCGTCATACCAAGACTCAAATGTACCAAAATCTAGTCCTAACTTAGAGGTTAATTTTAATCTTGACAAAGCACTGATAATAGGTCTTTCCAAAGGAAGACTTACAGAGTCAAATTCAATCTCTTGTGAAGGATTATGTTTCGCCTTATGCGTTTGCTGGGTTCTTATCCACTCTGCCCATAAAAATAATTCCAAATCATCTGCCAACGAAGAGGGAATATTCCACTTTTTATCAAAAAGCTTTGATAAAACACTCTCTAGATTTAAGTAACCTGCATAGATTTTACAAAAAGACTCCCACTCTTCCTCTAAAGAAAATATTTTAGCTTGCTTCTTAGTAGTTAATGTTTCTTTTTTCTTTAGAATAGCCTCCATGTAATTTTTTGTTAAATTCATTACCTCTCCCAATAACTTTGCTCCTTTTTTTTCTAAATCATTTTGAAAGCTTAAAGGGCTATCCAGTTCTAGTTCCTTTGCTGATGAAAGATTAAAATCCGTAGTAAACGCTTTATCTAACGAAACTTGAGCCAAGTCTTCTAAAATATTAATAGTGCTCTCAATATTTTCTTTATCAATAGCAAGCAAATCATCTAAAGTATTTAAAAGAAATTTAGTTGAAGAAAATGCAGATAGCATCCCACATCCTGCAATACTAAATACATTTGCAATCCATGCAGCTTTCAAATCTTCGGCATCTTTGGCAGCTTGTAGAGTTTTAGTAAAACGATCATAAGCTACGGTATAAGCTGTTGTTAATTGTATGAGACTTGTTTTGGTTTCTGTTAAATGATGTTGAAGTATTTCTATAAGATTTATACCAACTCTGTCTATTAAATTTCCATAGTTGTCTATTAAATAGCGAATAGAATCAGGATCATTAACATCTATCTTTAGCTTGGGTAACCATTTAGCATTAACATTAATTTCATAGCTAGAAGAAAAAGGTGGGATTGATACTTTTTTAACATCAACATAAACTTGATTGGCGGTCTCAAAAGTAATAGTTATTTCTAGTTCTCTAGCTGAATTCTGCATTTCTAGTACACTATATTGTCTACAAATAGAAACAGAATCCTGTTCATCATACTCTGCTTTGTCGTATCCCTTCATGGTGTATGTATAAGTAACATTATCTTTATTTATAAGATTACTTACATTTCGACCGTCTTTTCGAAATTCAAAGCCTTTATCTCCTTTCACTTCAACCGTAAATTTCTTAACCAATTCTATACATCTAAAATGCACCTTATCAGAATAAGGTATCCCTTCTTCTTTTTTGAGTGTTACAAGAGTTTTTTGTTCTAGTGTTTCTACAGCTAAGTAAGCTTTACAAGTCCTTACAATTTCTACATATTGAAGGTATCTGGCTTTATGAGCAGATTTATTTTTTAATTGTTTAAATTCTTTTAACCATTTTTGACAATCAACCATCAAGGATTTTAGTTCAGTCTTCATATTTGATTTTTAATTAATAAAAATAATCGCATTAAAAATACCTCTTTTATCGCAAAAATACAAGCTATAATAAAAGTTAAGCTATCTATCTACCCCACCACCTCCAAGCAACAACAATCACAAGCCCCAAAGCAACAAGCCCTAGCCCCCAGTACATCCATGTAGATTTACGCATAATTTGAATAGGTTCATCATTTCCAACCAGCAAAAATGGAGACCAAAAAGCAGGATGAGGACCAATTCCTGAAGCATTTTGCATAAAATTCAATTTAGCTTCTCGCAGAGCCTCCGACTTTGTCATACCATTACTTAAATTTGAATAAAATATTTTCATCATCTCAGCAGTTGCAAAGTCGTTGACTTGCCACAAAGTCATCACCATGGAAGAAGCCCCTGCATACATAAAAGAACGTGCTAAAGAAGCAATTCCATTGCCTTTCTCAAAAGTACCAAAGCCTGTTTCACAAGCAGAAAGCACGACCAAATCTGCATTTAATTTTAGATTTGCGATTTCATAGGCTTGCAAAAAACTATTTTCTATACTGTCCCCATCTTCTGTAAAAATCAGACTAGACAAAATAGGCTGTTTATAATCCAAAACGCCATGCATAGCTAAGTGAATAACCGCATAATCTGCTACTTTTTCTTTGAACAAACGCTCCGAAGCATCTTTGTCAAAACCAAAGTAGCCTTGAAATTCTTTGGACAAAACATTCACCTCTCGTCGAGCTGCATAGAGCGGTTTCAAGCCCTTTCGACCTCTATAATAGTTGGGTAATCTAAGATCTTTTTTTAGGGTATCTAAAGATATATCGTAGTTTGCCGCCATAGCTAATATTTGTCCATTATTAACCGACTTGGTACTTTGCTTGTTCTCTTTCCACAATGTTGCAGAATAATTGTAACTCACTTTAAAATGCTTAATTAAGTAGTCCAAATCTGGATAATTCACCTCTCCTTGTGGTGCTGGGTTCATCAAAAAAACTTCAAATGGCAAGTAAGCTAATTCGCCATCAGGAACAATAATTAAATGTTCTATATCCGAAGTTTCTCTTAGAATAGGTGCTATCATTTTTTTATAAAACCAATGCGCAGGGCGTGTATAAGCTTCATAGGCTTTTTCTTGATTTTTTGCCAACAAATCGTAATTGCTCAACGCTCGGTACAAATCTCTAATTTTTGTTGTCAAGTGCTCTCTTTTCAAAGACTGACGCACCAATTTATATTCCTTTTTATCAATATAAAATAAGTACAAAACCGAATCAGTCACAACATATTCTAATAAAGCTGTTTTAGGGGACAACAGAGCTTGAATTTCACGTAGAGTGGCATTATCACTTTTGTATTTTAATTGAACATAATTCGGGTAATCCTTTTCTAGCTGCTGAACAAAGAAACGAATATCTTGATTGACATCATTCAATAACTTGCGCAAGCTATCTTGTTCTACTTGGGGGCGTTTGGTAATTATATTAGCTTGTAATTCATCCCTTTCTTTAAACAATTCATTTTCTCGGTCCATCAATGAATCTGGCAAATTGCCCAATCGATATGCCTTTTCCGCCTTCGTTGCCTCTAACAACAAGACCGATTTATTTGCTTCTGCCAAATCAAAAGCCTGCTCTACCAAATTTGCTTGTTCCAATAAATACAAACCTCTAGCATTCCAACGTTCGCTACGTTCCAGTACTCGCAACTTGCTCGTACTATTGGTATATAACTTTCGAATTTTTGTAAATAAATCATGAGCAAGGCTTGTTACAAGCAATTGTTTGGCTTCTTTGTCGGGTGCTTGTTCCTTTTCTAATAACAAATACAAGCGTTCTAACCCTCGTAACATTTGGTTTAGATGATTGATTGATAAATAATCTGCTTGCATTAGACTATCTCTCCATTCTTGTGTAGGTACTAAACTTATAGTTGAGTTAGATGCAGCTTGCAAGCATTTATGCAAATAGCGTTTGGCTTTAGGTAAATTGTCAAGACGGATATACACATCTACTAAATCATTAACACAGTTTACATATCCCTCGTGCTGAGTACCAACTTTGCGCTCCATAATTTCTAAAGATTCAAGGCGTAGCTTTTCTGCATCTTCATAATGCTCCATCTTGAAATAAGCACTGGCAAAATTAGACAAGAAGATAGCATACTTGGGATGGTTCACTCCTATCGTCGTTCTTAATATTTCTCGTACTCTTATAGACAATTTGATAGCTTCATCATATCGCCCTTGTTGTTTGTAAGAAGTAGCCAATAAATTTAAATTATTGGCGTAAAGAGGATGTTTTGTTCCTAGTACCTTCTCTCGAATTGCTTGTACCTCCAAACACAACTTTTCTCCTTCTTTGTTGCGTCCCATTTTTAGATACAAAGCTGCCAAATTACTTAATGTATTGGCATAACGTGGGTGCTCTTCCCCATACACTTTTTTAGCAATGCCAACAGCTTCTAAGTACAACGGCTCTGCCTCCTCAAGTTGCTCATTAACATAATACAAAGCTGCCAAATTCGCTAATGTATTGCTATATTCGACATTCATGCCCCCCGATATTTTGGCATTAATTTTTTTATTTTCAAGATACAATAGCTCAGCTTCCTCATAACGCCCCATATAATAATACAACACAGCCAAATCATTCAAAGTAACCGCATAAGCTTGACTCTCTGTTCCTGACAATTTAGCATTAATAGTTTTAACTTCTAGCAATACTTCTTCTGTCTTTTTGAAGGCACCAGTTCTTCTATAAACTTTTGCCAATCCACTTAATGCATCAGCAACATCTTTATGCTCATGTCCAAATAGATTGGTAAAAATAATCTGTCCTTGTAAAAAAAGTTGTTCAGCAACCGTATAATTTCCTGAATACACATTCAAAAAACCCAAGTAATTAATATAAGCACCATACGTACTATCTTTGACGCCCACCGTTTGCGCTGCTTTTTTCAAATTAGCTTCAGCATATTTAATAGCATCCGCATAATTTCCTTTGAGATAAGCTGCTTCAGACAGCGAATCCAACACTTCATGATCTAAATCTAATAATTCAGTAGAAAGTGTATCTTGAGCATAAGTAATTTGCCAATTTACAAGTAGGAAACAGTAAAAAAATAATTGCTTCATAGATTACTTCTGATTAATGGGAATAGTTAGAATTGTGTTTTAATACAAATGAGTATATTGTCTATTGGGTAGATTAGTACTTTATCAAATAACTATCTAGTAATTACTTGATAGAATACTAAGGAAAGGCTGAAATAAATGCCTAAAAATACCAATATATCCCCACAAATAAGTAATTGATTCTAAGAATTTGCCTTTGTATGCTATGGATTTTTTATTTTTCTACTACTACAATCAATTTCTCATATAAGAATTCCCTTTTGAAGCACAAAGTACTTGTATCAATAAGCGATTGAGTTGTTGATTTTAGTAGCAGCGCAGCTAACTATTGTTATTTAGAAATCATAGATATGTTCGATTCGTATTTTCTGCCGATTCAAAATTCTTAATGTTTCGCACAAATTTGGAACGGGCGTAACCAATACGATTCTTTGCTCATCTACTTTAGAAGTAATCGTTTGCGTAAAAAGGGGTTGACAATTGGGAATATCCAATTGGGTATCTTTTGGAGTTAATAAACTAATCAATATGGCGGAATTATTCCCCGCTACTTCCTTAACATTAACTCCTTGATGGGCTAGATATCGAATAGCAGGAATAAACGCAGCATAGCGAGGCAAACTAAGCAAAGCAGAACTATCTGGCAATACAGTCATAACTGTTGCTGACGTTCCAATGTTTTTGGGCAAATGATCAACTAAAACAACCGTATTCAAAAGGCTTTCTCCATACATAGATTCCGACCCCATTTTCATCAACTGTCCATAAAATGCTTTAAATAACAATTCTGATGTCAAGACATATTTGCGTTCCCATTTTCTCAACAAATGAGGTCCAAACCAAGAAGTTTGAGTCCACAATTCTTGTAGTTGCTGCCAATAATCAAAATTAAACCATGGTTCCTTTCGTATAAAATCAACATATGATTGCAGGTAAGCAGCATTCCATTGATCTTCTTCGGTAACAGGAATTTTAGTATCGGTTACTCGACCGACTACTTTCTCATACCAAGCCTTCATTAAATACTCCGTGGAAGTACTTGCCCCTATAACCATAACCATAGTATGATACTCAGAATTAAATTCAAAATTACCCTCCATTTGTTCGGATAAAACTCGGTAACTATCCCAAAATTGCTCGTGATGTGTCACATAAGACAAGGTAGTAGCGGTATGTTCTTTGAAATAAGCAGCTTGTTCAGCAGGGCTATGCACCAAATACCATTCTGGATATACCCAAAAAGTATTGTCTGCTGCACGTCGATGGTTGGGAGGGGTTATAGGGTTTTCATTTGTTTTCAACCACTGTTTATCAATAACAAGCCCCGCTCCTTCTGGAAAGGTTCGTTGCATTCGTTGGTATTTTGCATAATGAATACAACCTGCAATAAAAGCCAATAAAACAATTAAAATTCGTAGTCGATTCATCATTTACAACTTTACGAGTGATACTAAGGTGTTGTCTGAAGGATCTTTGTGTTGCAAAATTCGGAAGCCTTTATCCTCGAATCCCAACTTACAAACTATCTGACACCACTCTTCTATCGACTTAAAGTTTCTAAACTCATTTTGATTAAAATCCCAAGATTCATTTAATCCTAAATTAAATACGGTGTGTACCAAAGAGCAAAAGGTTGCCATTGAAGCTGTTCCTGCATCGTGATCACGCAAAATAAAACGCCCCCCTTTACGCAAAACTCGATGTATCGAACGAATAAAAGGCTCTAAATCTTGAACAGGGCAATGATGCAAACCAATCATACAAGAAACCACATCAATACTAGCATCAGGAACGATATTGGGATCAATAGGTTGATAATCTAGCGGAATGTATTGCCCTAATTTTCGGATTTGCCCACGCTCCAACATAGCCGCAATAGAATAATCAGGCGCATAATCATGCATGATGTAAATATTTCCAGTTACGTTCACCTTTTTTCGCAAATCGGATATGTAACGTGCTGGTGCCCCTATCTCCATATACCCGTCTATCTGTTTCTTTCCTTCCAACAACTCCAAAGTTTGACGAGTCATTTCTTGCTTTTGTTTTTTTAGCGCAGGCAACCCATATCTTAAATCTGCCAAGAAAGGTTTAATGGTTGATAGCTGGCTTTGAACCAACTCATAAATAGCTTGATCAGCTTGTTTTTCTTCACAAGCTTTTACAATAAGATGGTGAAATTTTTCCTCTGGGTACAAATTATACACTACTTGCAAAAATCGAAAAAAAGCATCGCGTTGCTTTACATCAGAAAAGACTTGTTGAAATTCTCCAGCATTAGTCATATTGAGTTGTTTTTTAGGCTGATAATAATGATCCCAAATCACATTTCTAAAACGAAACTCAGGATCCAATTGCGCTTTTAGTTGGAATAATTCTGTTGCTCTAGGATAAGCTTTTAAAAATTGTGCTCTAGTCGCATGAGCTTGATAAGGCAGATAGTATGTTCCTCCTATTTCCAGAACAGCATCTACCAATTCTCTGTTCCAAACGGCAACAGCTTCTTTTGCTGCTGCACTTGTTTCTTGTTTATAATATACGACAAACGCAAATACTTCTTCGCGTGCCCATGCGAGATAAGCCCCTTCGTCAGGGACAGCGTGTCGAATAGAAATATTGATAACATTTACTTTATGACGTAAAAATATTTCATTCATTTTGTCTGAGAATGCATCAAACTTCAAAATAGGCACAAAATATTCTAACAAAACATACGTTTTCCGTTTGCGAGATTTAGGTTCCAATTCTGCTACGTCGTATCCAGCCTCATAATTTCGCCAATGCACACGCTTACCCAAATAAAACAGAGGTTCAATAATGTGTTCTCTTCGCCATTTTCCAAAAGGAGATTCAGAGGTCACCCAGAAAAAATAACGCTCCAAAGGATAAGAAGCTTTCAAGGGCATTAAACGATGCTTTACATTAGGTTTTTCGTCTGTTTTCACCCAAGATACCGCATTAATTTTCTGAATAGAAGGCAAATACAAATCCGCATTATGAAAAACAATTTTGTCATCAAACCGAACATTTTCATCAAAAAATGCCCAGTAATCTTTCCTATTCATTTTTTGGCGAACTCGTTTTACAGGAATATTATCCGTCAATGCCAATTCGACTTGAACCAATATTCCTAATCCTCCATATCCTCCCACTACTCCAAAGAACAGCTCTGTATTTTCTGTTCGACTAGCGTGCTTCAAGCTTCCATCTGCCAAAACTACATCTACAGACAAAACAGACAAAATCACAGCACCCAAGCCCATGTAACGACCGTGAACATTGACACTAACCGAACCACCAACTGTAAAATTGGCATAGGTTTGCATGATCATCACACTCAAATTATGAGGGTCAATATGTGCCTGTATATCGCACCACCTTGCTCCTGCTTGAACCTTAATGCGTTTTTCTTCTTTGGAGAAAGTTACGATTTGATTGAATTGACGCATATCCAAATGCGTACTTTGAGTACTAGTGGTTTGCCCTCCCATACTAAAACGTCCCCCACCAATAGAAATACTGCCTTCTGTTTGTTTAACGATGTCTTGTATTTCTTCAATGCTAGTAGGGCACTTAATTTCCGCCACAATAACAGGGTTCAATTGCGTCACATCATTAACAATACGCTCCTTAGTTTTTAGATGGTAGATTTTTTTGCCATCAGGCACTTGCAAATAGTCGTCTGCACTAGAGGGATTTCCCCCATAATCATTCGCAGCAGCTACTCCTTTTTTAAAACCTAATTGATAAATTAACCATAGTGGTCCTAGAATTGGGATGATTAAAATCAATAAAGCATATCCAGACTTTCCGACATCGTGTAACCGCTTGATCGCAGTAGCCAACAAACTCCAAAACAAAAAGGGATACAAAATCATTGTTGCTGGAGTACCAAAAACATACTCTATTAAATTGTAACACACATAAAATGCTAACCAAATAAAAATTACTGCATGCCAATACGTTATTCGGTTGATACGACCAATATAGGTCAACATCAAATAACTAATGGGAAGTTTTTGTTGAAGCTTTTTAGGTTTCATGCAATATTTTTCTTATTTATTGAAGTAATGCTACGCGCTAGTTTTTAGATTTTTCTCGACTTTCGGGCAAAAGATACACAAAGTAACGTTTTTACAAAAAACTATTTTGTAACAAGTATTAACAATTAATATAAACTATGTTTTATAAAAAACTAAATGATGCTACCGAATTTGTAGCAGGAGATCATACCAAGTTAAAAGAAATTATGCACCCTTTGCATGACAATGTTTCTATAGGATACAGCCTAGCTCATGCACGGGTGGAAGTCGGTCAAGCCTCTCTTCCCCATCAACTCAAAGGCTCTGAAACCTATTATATTTTGGATGGAAAAGGAGAAATGCACATTGACAACAAGAGCTTTGAAGTGAACAAAGATGATGTCTTTTTAGTTCCTCCCAATGCCTCACAGTATATTAAAAACATTGGTCAAAAAGATTTAGTTTTTTTATGCATTGTAGAACCTTATTGGCAAGAGGAAGAAGAGGAGATTTTTTAATTAGAATCGCATTGAAGCTTCTACCCATTCCCTCAATCAACTAGCGACACCAATACTTTTTAGAATTTTTTTGAATTGGTCTTTCATAGAGCACATCTAACGATTCTATAATTAAAATACAGAGCTAATAGAATTATTTTTCATAAAAATGAGTTGTATTATTACATTTAGCAAATACATAACCCTTCAAGCATGGAAATGAAATATTTTTTTTCTGTAATAATACTATTTTGGAGTTGGACGCAGCAAGCGCAAGATAATATTGATTTGAATCTTGAAAGTAGAGATACCGCTTCTCTTAATATCATACGGGTCTACCCTGATGATTTTCCCAAAATTACAGTAATTTTTAATGCGGCAACTCATTCTGGCAATCCTATCTGGAACTTATCTAGGCAACAAGTTCAAATCTTCGAAGGCACAACACCCTGCCCCATTCATTGTTTAAAAAGAATATCTGAAAATGAATCTATAAAAATAGGATTGGTCGTTGATCATTCAGGATCTATGGCAGAAGATTATAATCAGCTTTTTGATAAGAATGGTAAATTTCTAGGTACGTATAGTCGATACGGTCAAATTATTCCTCCCAAAGGTTATATTGCTCCTATTGATAATGCAAAAAAAGCTGTTAAAGGTTTTGTTCAATCTATGGATAACCTCAAAGACTCTATTCAAGTGGTTGGTTTTTCTGAAAAAGTAGACAAAGTACTTGATTTTTCTAGCGACCAAGTTCTTATCAATAAGCAAATTTCGGCCATGAAACCCACCTCATTGACCGCTTTTTATGATGCAGTCAAAGTCTCTTTAGAAAACATAGCCAAAGAATCAGGCATAAAAGTAATCATTGCTTTATCAGATGGAGGAGACAATAGTTCTAGTGCTACCTTAGAAGAAGTCACTCAACTAGCTCAATCCATGGAGGTTCCTATTTATACCGTTGCCTTGGGCAATGCCAACAAGGAAGCTTTATCTCAAATGAGCGAAGCAACAGGAGGTAGTTTTTATTACACCGAGTCCTCCAATGCTTTATCCAATATTTATGATAATATTTCTAAAAAAATACGCTCGATTTATGAGTTAGGTTACGCTTCTGAAAATCTTGCCTCCAACGCTCAAAGAGATTTTCGTTTGACATTTGACATTGACTCCATTTATTTGACCAACAATGACATTTCTTTACAACTCCCCTCAAAAGTTGTCCAACATTTAGAAAAAAAAGAACAAGAAGCTGCCCAACGCTTGTACACCTATGCTGGCATGGGAATCGCTGTTATCTTACTAGCAAGTAGCTTAGTTTTTTTATTCAAAAAACGCCAAACAGAAGATACATCTGATCCACAGCCTTCTCAACTACTCAAAACCTATCCCAATCCCTTTGAACACAGCCTTTATGTCAATTATATCATCAAAGGCAATCAACCTGTTTTACACTTAAGTTCTATAGACGGTGTTCCGATACTAACACGACAACTCAATCCTAGTACATCTGCCATTCAGTTGCATCATCTAAATTTGGAAACTGGTATTTATATTTTAAGCCTAACAACAGATAGAGGAACTTCTAATACCCTAAAAGTTGTACGAAAGTAAGGTATATTTTTTAGGTCTATCTATATTTTCTAAAACAGTCAAGTTCATAAACAACAATCGTAATAGCGTCGGCTATTACGATTGTTTGTATCTTGTGCTCCAGATATTTTTTATCACTTTGAAAAAATCAAATTCGGTTCAGAACCTATTTAAACTCCATCTTCGAGTTATAGATACTTGGTTTCGAAGAACATAAATTGCGAACCTACTCTAATGTTTATCAAATGTTTTTGGAATTCTATTTTCATCCGTTTCTTTATCAAAGACCCAAGATATAATCCACCATCTGTCTTTTTCATAAACTAGTTGAATACTATTAATACCTCTTCTTCTCACAGGTCCATCTTTCATCAAGGTTGTTTCATACGTACTCCAAACTTGTGCAATGTTTCCAAAAACCTTGACCTCTCTATGGACTTCGTACTCAAAAAAATCCGTTTCCATAATCATAGAATCTGTATCTTCATGGAACTCACTTATAGGAATAGTAACCTGTTTATTCTCCGAATTTTTATACGAATAAATAGCTTTGGGATGGTGTAGAGATAAGTCACGTGCCCATTCTCTCTGCTCCCCTTTGAAACCAGAGACAACTTCATAAGAAGCCTGAATTAGTCCTGAAATAGTTGCCACATCATCTTTTAATGGATAAACATTTGTTGTGCGATTGTCCGTTAACATAATCTAATTATTTAAAATGATCTTAAAACACTTGTTATCAAAGCATTTTTTGCTTCTATCCAAGTTTGAATAGGCACAAATTAGATGATCTTACACTGTTCTGCAAAGCTACTATTTAGTTGAACCCTGTATTTATTTACTTTGCCTTATTCTTTATGTTTTTGATTTTCCACAAATGATCTTATTGGATATAACTTCTAAAAAAACATCTACTAAAGCAACAATCCTTCGATTGATTTTTTTAGGCAATCTCGATAACTTTTAGCTACGGATATTTTATCATTATTAATATAAATGTGATTATCTTCAAGTGCGTCAATTGCCATTAGGTTAACAATATAGGAATTATGTATTCTCATAAAATGCGGCGGCAAGACTTCTATCAAATCTTTCAAAGCCTTGTAGTAAATATACCGCTTGCCCAATTGCATATAAATTTCGACATAATTCCCCAGACCTTTGATATACGTAATTTCGTCTAAATTGATTTTTATGTATTTTTTATTCGACTTGATAAATGTAAAATGATGTTGAGAGCTGTTTGTATCCATACCTCCTAAATATTAGTAATTGTGCTCAATCAAGGATTGCTTTAAGATAAACCCCTTCTCTGCTTTGATATGCCAAGGTGTTCCAATACAAGAGCCAATGTCACTATTTCCAGTACAAGTTCCTGGAGGGCGACATTGTGTATCTAAAATGCGCATTTCTTTGTACACCATACCAATCCCTTTGGCATAAACTTCGGTCGAAAATCGACGTTCGATGTTATTCGTTTTGTCTACTTGAACAATTTTGGCAACATCTGGGTAAATTGTATTGGACAAGGTATCTACAAAGCTATCACCAATATCTTCGCATACAAAGTCATCCCAATCTTTAAACATATCAATAGAACCTCCCCGAATAGGCACCAAAGTATCTCTTCGAATGTATACAATCCCATCCCAACGACGATCTTGCTGCATTGGAGCCACCATCTTTATCATCCGCTGATTGTCTTCTACCCGTTGTACTTGGTCACCCTCTATCTTTTCTGTCCAAATGTTATACAAGACCCAAGCATCATTACTTGTTTTTCTAAAATAACGTTTAACCACAAAAGCAGGGTCACCTTCTCCGTCTACCGTTTCTGTTTCTGTAACTTCTTTTATTTGATAAGTAGTCGTTTGAACTGTACAATTATATTCGTCGTATACAATAGAATCTATCTGATAAGTTTTGTATTTCCCTACTTCTATAGGATAATATTCAAAATCTATTGGTGCCAAGGTCTCGACAATGCGTTCACAAGCAAAAAATAAGATAGATAATAAGAGAAAGAAAGTAATCTTATAATTTAAAAAATTAGACTGTTGCATTTTAAATCAATTGAGTTCATTTAATAGGAACAAATATACCGTTTATTACTAATAATTTAGCTTAAGTAAGTGACAGAAAAAAAGACAAGAAAAATTGATATTTTAACGCAACATCTTTTCCAAACCATTACTGCTGTCCTTGGTATAAATTTATAGTACGTTAAGAAATGCTCCAAGAAGCCTTCTTCTCTAAAATTAACGAAACTAAAGCAATAAATAGAGGTCAAATAGTGAAAAAATGCTCTTTTCTTTACAAAAAAATGTTTAGAGTACTTTTCTTAGACCTTAATTGGCTAAATTATAATCAATTGAAGCTGTTTGAGGCATTTGATAATTTTCTTTTTAGAAAATAGGCTATTGATACCAGAAAAAAGCGTATTTTTGTGCGAATTTAAGACCGTAATTGCATCACATTATTCATTTTACAATATTTTTAGTGCATAGCGATAATAAATCGTCAAGCATTCAAAGCAATTCTCGCACACTTAAAATCACATACTTTAATACTTTTCTATCCATTGATTTGACTAGCAAAGTATCCAAAAAAACTTTATTACTACACTTAATACATAGAAGATTGGCTTTAATAAAATCAATATCGGGAACTAGAGGTACTATTGGTGGAAACACTGGAGAGAATCTAACAGCACAAGACATTGTAGAAAGTACAGCAGCCTACGCACAATGGGTTTTAACAACAACTCAAAATCCATTGGTCATTGTTGGTCGAGATGCACGAATTTCAGGAGATATTGTTAACCAACTAGTTTGCGGCACCTTGCGCATGATGGGTATCAATGTAATGGATATCGGTCTGTCTACTACTCCTACTGTCGAAATTGCCGTTTCTCTTGAGGGAGCTGGAGGAGGAATTATTATTACAGCTAGCCATAATCCAAAACAATGGAATGCTTTAAAATTTTTGAATAGTTCTGGAGAGTTTATCTCTGCCAACGATGGGCAAGATATTTTGGATTTAATTAGCTCTGGCAAGGTCGAATATGCCTCTATTGATGCTTTAGGACGTTACGAAAAAGCAGTTGGCTATATTCAAAAGCACATTGATATTATTTTTGATTTAGACCTTGTACGACGAGAACAAGTAGTTGAAAAACAATACAAAGTAGTTGTAGATTGTATTAATTCTACAGGTATTTTGTCTGTTGTTCCTCTCTTGGAACAAATGGGATGTGAAGTAATTGCAATTAATGATGAAATGCACGGACGTTTTGCTCACAACCCAGAACCTTTGCCCTCTAATTTGGTGGCTTTGGCTAGAGAAGTCGTTTTTCATAAAGCTGATTTAGGAATTGCTGTTGATCCTGATGTAGATCGCTTGGCCTTTGTTACCGAAACAGGAGAAATGTTTGGGGAAGAATATACTTTGGTGGCTGTTGCAGACTATGTTCTACAGCACCAAAAAGGAAATACCGTTTCCAATTTATCGTCGACACAAGCCTTGAATGAAATTACTAAAAAACACGGTGGCACTTACACAGCTTCTGCGGTAGGAGAAGTCAACGTTGTCACAACTATGAAAGAAACCAATGCTATTATTGGTGGCGAAGGCAATGGTGGTATTATTTACCCAGAATTGCACTATGGTAGAGATGCTTTGGTAGGAGTTGCTCTATTCCTATCCTTCATGGCTGAAACTGGCAAATCTGTATCACAATTGAGAAGTAGATACCCTTTTTATACCATTATTAAAGATAAAATACAACTTACTCCAGAAATTAATATCATAGAGTTGTTGGACAAACTCCAAGAAAAGTACCACCAATATCCACAAAACACCGTAGACGGACTTAAAATTTACCTAAACGAAAATTGGGTGCATTTGCGTCGTTCAAATACAGAACCCATCATCCGTATTTACACAGAAAGTCAATCGGTTACTACAGCAGAAACGCTAGCTAACAAAATCAAAATGGATATGAGTGCTATTCTAAAAGGAGATATTTAGAAGACCTTTGTTACTTATTTTTTACAAAAAAGTATCATTAGAAATGTTCAAAAGGCATTGATTTAGCTTCTTATTTTAAGCATAGGAATAGCTTCTTTACAGTATAATTAGCAAATATAATTTTACCAAAAGACTTTTTACATTATAACTATTTAGTTTTATTGGACACTAAATGTATATAGATGTCCTTCATAATTATCATATTATGCGTATCTATTTAGACAATGCCGCTACCACACCTTTGTGTGATGCCGTGTTAGAAGCAATGCTTCCTTATCTCAAAAATAATTATGGCAACCCCTCCTCTACCCATCAAGAAGGGCGAACGGCTCGTGCAGGTGTAGAACGTGCTCGAAAAATTGTAGCCCAAGCTATAAAAGCATCTACCTCTGAAATTTTCTTTACTTCTGGAGGTACAGAAGCTAATAATACGGCTATCAAATGTGCTGTTCGTGATTTGGGTGTTCAGCGTATTATTTCTAGCCCAATCGAGCATTCTTGTGTTTTCAACACCGTGAATCGTATGCGGGAAGAAGATATTGAGATTGAGTTGGTACAACTAGATAAAACAGGTCGAGCCAATTTGGATCATTTAGAGACCTTGCTAAAAGATCGCTCTAAAAAAACCTTAGTTTCGTTGATGCACGCCAATAATGAAATTGGAACTCTTAATCCAATTGACAAAATCGGGGAGCTTTGCCAACAGTACGACGCTTATTTTCATACCGATACCGTTCAATCTATTGGACATATTTCGATTGATGTTTCCCAACTTAATGTTAGCTTTCTTTCGGGATCTGGTCACAAATTACATGGTCCTAAGGGCGTTGGCTTTTTGTATGTTAATAAAGCAAATGTTATTGATGCTTATATCGATGGTGGAGGACAAGAACGAAAAGTGCGTTCAGGAACAGAAAATGTGGCTAGCATTATTGGATTAGGAAAAGCCTTAGAACAAGCTATTGAACATTTGGAAGAAAGAAGGGTTGAGATTGAAGCCGTTCGAGATTACTTTATTCAAGAACTAAAGGCTAATTTTCCCGATGTTATTATCAATGGCGATTATGCTGGTCAATACTTATTTACGGTGCTAAATGTTTCTTTTAAAACGGGCACTCCAGTAAATATGCTATTGTTCAAATTAGACCTAAAAGGAATTAGTGCTTCTGGCGGTTCTGCTTGCAATTCTGGTGCTGTCAAGGAATCAAGAGTGTTAGCAACATTAGGCGTCCCTGATGGTTATCATTCGGTTCGTTTTTCTTTCTCTCACTTAAATACAAAAGAAGAAGTTGATTACACCATCGCTCAACTGAAAGAAATTGTGTAATTAAAAGCGATAGACACATTTAAACAAAAAATGCTAAAGACTTGTTCCTAAATTTCGTAATTTGGAAGCAAGTCTTTTTTTTATTCTAGTCACAAAACATCCATCTATGAAACTACTAACCAACTTTTCTTTAGTTTTAATTTCTCTATTGTTAGTTGCTTGTGGCGGAAATTCTACCGAAACGAATTCCTCTACCAATAGTATAGATAGCACAACAACAATGCAAGTAGATAGTTCTGCAAGTTTAAAAGCTGTTAGCAATAATAATGTTCCTCCAGAAAACATTACAGGAACCTATATCTTTGGCGACCAAGAAAGTGCCGAAGGTGGTGGTTATCTAGTAATTGAAGAGCAGGACAATGATTCTCTAAAATTTGAATTAGATATCAATATTGGTGCGCCTAATTACAATTCAGGTACTGCAACGGGAATTTTAAAGTTAGAAAACAATACAGCCGTATTTAAGACCAGCGAATACTCAGAAAAAGATCCTTGTGCCATTACATTTACGTTTAATAATGATCACACAATTGAGTTAAAACAAGAAAAAGGTAGTCCGTTCTCTTGTGGTTTTGGCAATCGTGTATTTGCCAATGGATTGTATGTAAAACAAAAAGAGGAGGCTATTTTCAAATATAAAGGTGGTCTTGAATAGAACGACAGCAGTATGATTTCACAGTAACCGCGTAATCGCAGCACAACGAACTATTTATTGCTATCTCTACCTCTAAAAGGGCAAAAACTAGCCTTTTATGAAAACTTATTGCTGTTTTAGATTGTTATAAGAATGCATATGAGTCCAATAAATAATAAACCTTGTCGTTTATTATCAGATTTGATCAGAACATTATATTCTGGTGATCTTAACTAAAAACATTCTTCAATTTAAAACACAAAAACAATGAAATTTATAGGAAAAGTAATTAGTTCAGTCGTATTAGTCGCTGTTGTAGAAATGGTTAGAAAATACATCAAAAATTCATAAAATGTTACCCACATTTGATTTTTAAATCACTATTCAAGGATGAATAGTGATTTTTTTTTATAGATAAGCGTTCATTGCAACCAAACATTCCTCGCATTTGACCAAATACTCAACCAATCTTTACGGCACACAATCTAGCACCATTCTTGTACTCTTGATATACATCAGTTATTTGAGTATAAAATAATGCCTACTTTTTTGTCGTTAATACACAAGGTTTATTCGCTAACAAACACTGTTTTTATAGTGCCCATATCATTGGATAGTTTATTTTGTAGTACAGTTATAGGCAATTTGCGTATTTTTTTGTAAAATTGTATACTTTAACTTAGAAAGACCTGTGTCTGTATGCTAGACATTGTTTTTTGTTTCTTTTAAATCAATGGTTCGCTAAAAATTGTATTAATTTACTTTTTTATAATAATGTTGATTAACACCCTTCCATCGTGAGCTTGCTCCCCTAAGATCGGTGTTTTTTGTGCCACTTGCACAAGCCTGCTCAACTGTTGTTTAGTCAACTACGTTGTTACCACATCGTTTCAACGATCACGAAGGAGCAGTGTGACTAACTATTGAACAAAATAGTGAACTACTAATTTTATTGTAAATCGTCTATATATTTTACTACTTATAAATGGTCTAATTTTTCCTATAAGTATTGAATTTATAAACGGTTATTATTATTATTCATTACTTCTAAAGAATCATATCAGTTTGATTATCAAAAGAGTACTATTAACTACTTAATTCCTTAAATAATTAATAGTCCAACTGATGCAAAGATGATTTTTTAGTTTTTTGTAAAAAACTAAAAAATCCACGAAGTACTAATTATTATTAATATAATTTGTTATTTTTTCAAAAAATCTATCAATTGTAACAGATTATAAATAAAAAACCAACAAACTATGAAGAAGCCTAGCCTATTAGTAGTGCTTTTCTTGGTATTTGCAGTTAGTGTATATGCACAAACACCATTGGACAAAGGAAATACAGCCTATGGTGCTCGAAACTTTAGTGAGGCAACCTTGCATTACAGTCGTGCTGTAATGGATAATCCAGGCAATACAGACTTGCAAATGAAATTAGCAAACTGTTACCGTTTCTTGAATAAAATGAACGAAGCGGAGCAAAGATACAAGCTAGTCTGCCAGAATCCCAATACTGCTCCTATTAACTATTACCATTATGGAACAGTTTTGCAAGCGAACAAAAAGTATGATGAAGCAATTCTTGCTTTTGGAAAATATGCCAAAGAGAATAAGGCTCGTGCAGAAAAAGCACAAGCAGCTTGTGTTTTTGCAAAAAAACAAAAAACGCTTTCATCTGCGTTTCTCGTAAAGAAGGAAAAAGGAGTTAGCCATGTTTCCTATGACGACTATGCTCCATTTTTACACAAAGGTAAATTGTACTTTACTTCTGCTAGAAAAATCAAAATCAATAGTGGTACTTCTTCTAGCACGGATAGCTATTTATATGAAGCAACAAGAAGTGTAGGAGGACAATTATCTGGATTAAAAATTGTAAAAAATCCTATTGAAATTGCACCTCAGAACAATATTGCTCCTTTGGCTGTCAATGCCACAGAGACAATGGCTGTAACGTCTTATAGTCAATTTGCTAATGGCGTACGTCACTTATACGAATCTGCATTTATCAATGTTGGAATGGAGCTTTCGCTGCCTGCCGATGGTATGAAAAGCCTTACTTATATTCCTATGGGCAAGCCGTTTCCTCATGTTGGAGAAGAGCACGCTGCTTCTTTCCCTCATATTACCAATAATGGTAGAACGATTTATTTTGCAGCCTACAATTTGCCTGGCGGATATGGAGGTTTTGACATTTGGGTCATTCATCAACAAGGTTCGGGGTGGACTCAACCTCAAAACTTAGGACCTAATGTAAACTCTGCTGGAGATGAAGTGAGTCCTAGCATTAGTGCCGATGGTTATCTATTTTTCTCCTCAGATTACCACAAAGGTTTTGGAGGATTTGACGTATTTCGTGCAAAAAAAGAAGTTGGTGTTTGGAAAAACGTCCGCAACTTAGGCAATCAAGTTAATTCTTCACATGATGATATGTACTTTGTCTACGATGCAGCTACTCGAACAGGCTATTTTGCTTCTAACAGAGATGGTTATTATGATATTTATAATGGCTTGATGAATGCTAGCCAGGACTTGATGCCACTCATCAATGAGAAAGAAAAAGCTATTCCTGTTAAAGATCCTGTTGTAGCGAATAACAACAATACCAATCAACCGAACAACAATAATAATACGAATACAAATGGTAATATAGGAGGAACTAAAGTACCGAATAACTCTACTGTTTCAGGCACTTCTGGTACAATTACCAAAACTCCTACAGGAGGCTACAAACCTACTTCTGGTAAAACAGACCCACCTATTGATGGGTATAATAAAGGAACAACCAATACAAATACAGTTCCACCAACTACTGTAGTGACCACGCCTACTGTTGGTAATAAACCAACTGTTAGCCCAACAGGAAATGGCAATACGATACCTTGTAGTATGAATTTTTATATTGGAGCTGTTATTGATAAAGAGACCAAACGTCCGATCAAGGACGCAACAGTTTATATTAAAAACCTTCGTACGGGAGAAGAAAATAAGATCAAAGACCCAACCAATCATTATGGTGAATATTCGGTTATTTTAGATCCATTACACGACTATACTATCGCAATTTCTAAGGCAGGTTTCAAAAATCTTGTTTTTGATGTCAATACAGGCAATGGTGGCAAAAAGACATTGTTAGGAACTCGTGCTATGATGGCATCTCCAATGTTAGATAGAGACAAATACGGTAATGTAATTGATGCTGAAGCACCTCTAACTAACGTGGGGCGTCCAACAGACGAAGAACTAATCAATCCAATTAGATCAACAGGGAAAACATTCTCTTATGAATCGAATGGTGCTCCTATGCCTAGTAAGGGATATTTAATTCAAGCTTTGGTTGCAACAGATTTAACAGCTGAAGAACGTTTGGAATTAGAGCAATATGGAAACATTATCACAGAACCAAGAGGGAATAAAAAAGCCTTTAGAGTTGGTATATTTGCCGATGAAGCGCATTTAAACAAATCTTTGGCTGAAATTCGCAAGACGTATAGAGATGCCTTTAAAGTACCTGTTGAGTTAGACAACAACCACTTGGGCGGGCGCATTGCTTTGAGCTCTCAAGTTATTTATCCTTTACCAGAACGCAAGCCATTACCTGTTTTGGATGATGTTCCTGTTAATAATAATTTTGAAGAGCGTACCCCTACTGTTGTAGAACAACCTACTATACGAGAAAAAGAATTGGACACATGGACCAATGACAAATTACCAGAAGGCGTTACGGCTAGAGGCGTGTCCTTGCCTGCAGAACCAACTGTTGCCTTTAAGGTTCAGTTAGGAGCGTTCAAAGATGCTTCTGATATTTCTTTTAGCAATGTTAGTCACCTCGGATTGATTGAAAAACAAAAAAGATCAAATGGCTTGACTTATGTTTATATTGCTAGTTTCAAAACATTGGATGAAGCACGCGTTGCTCGTTCAAAAGCAAAAGAAAAAGGAGTCGAATCACCGTTTATTGTTGCGTTCAAAAATGGTGTTCGTGTTAATATCAGCGATGTAGTGAACAACTAATCATTGTCTTCTTACTTTGCAGAAAGCGTTCTGATTTTGTAATAATCAGAACGCTTTTTTAGTTAGTTTTTTAGCTAGCTATCATACTTATTATTTTATAATAATAAGCAAAAATTTTACCCCAGCACCATAAAGATATCAAAGTCTAATCGTATCTTAGAGAGATCATACACCAAACATCAAGCACTTTTATATAATAATATGCATCGCACTAGGCGAAATAGAAATCTACGAATTTTAGTTATCCTACTTATTGGTATTAGTCTATCTATTGCAAATTTTCACTATATTAATGTTACCAAACTAACTAGTAATCAGCAATTAGTTGAACAAGCTGTTCAAGAAACAAAAACAAAAATCAATAAAGAACTCCAAAAAGTTAGTTTAGCTATTACCTCTTTACAGTTGCTATTTGAAACCGCAGATAGTGTTACTCGTCCTGTTTTTGATGCCTTCACACTTCCATTTCTAAAAAATTTGCCTGGCATCAAAGCACTAGAATGGGCGCCTCGAATCCTTGATGCTGATAGAGAACAATACAACCAAAAATTGAAAAATGAAGGTTTTGAGGAACACGATATTTTGGCAGCAAATTTTGAAAAAAAATCATTGGATGTTAGTCCCCAAAAAGCCTTTTATTATCCCGTACAATATATTGCGCCCAAAACGTTGAATAAATTGGTCATTGGTTATGATTTGAGTTCAGATCCCAAACGATATGCTATTATCAAAAACAGCCTTGAATCAAATGCTATTTCTGTCTCCCCTCCGTTGCAATTGGTGCAAAACAAAGCGAATACCTACTCCTTTCTTGTAGCAAAATCTGTGACAACCCCTCAAAATATCCAAGGTATCTTGTTAGGTGTTTACTATATGGAAGATTTCATTCACACAATTTTGAAATCTGAATTGCAAGTATTAGATATTTCCATTTACGATAGTTTATGGAATATAACCCCTATGTTTAATAACAGTCATACTAAATTAAACACGGATACTCCTTATGATAGTCTCGATGTAACCTTATGTGGCCGAGTTTGGAAACTGTATTGCAATCCTAATATAGCAATGACAAGATACCCTCATTTACCCATCTCATATGCTTGTTTATTTTTAGGCTTTCTGATTACTTTCTTACTAATTGTAATGGTTTATATGAATGCTAACGGAGAACTTCATTTAGCAAAAAAGGTGGCTAGCAGAACGTACAAATTGAATGAAGCCAATAAGGAACAAGCTGTTTTGCTCAAGGAAATTCATCATCGAGTAAAAAACAACTTGCAAGTAATTACCAGCTTGCTCAGTTTGCAATCTAGTAATATTGACAATCCCAAAATAAAAGAGATTTTTAGCGTTAGTCAATATCGAATCAATACGATGGCTATTTTACATGAGGAGTTGTATCAATCTGAAAATTTGTCCACCATCAGCTATGGAGAATATCTTCAAAAATTGGTTGATTACTTAATTCAATCCATTCTAGGCTCTAATCACCAATTAGAAGTTTCTATTGATGTTCCTCAAACCTTGAAATTAAATATTGATACGGCTATTCCCTTGGGCTTATTAATTAATGAAATTATTACCAATGCCCTCAAATATGGCTTGAACCAACACCAAAAAGGAACTGTATATATATCAATTATTCCTCAAAAATATCCTACCTTTAAATTGTTAATTGGAGACAATGGAAAAGGCTTCTCAGACGAGATCAACTATAAGACAACTAAATCACTTGGATTGAAGTTAATTCGTCAATTGGTTCGCCAACTGAGTGGCACGATTGAAAAATCTGATGCAGGTTCTGGCACCCACTATATTATCTTATTTAAAGAAATAATATAACTTATTCCCCTAACTAGGCAACAACAATCTAAAAAGCTTACTGATAATCATAATCACACACCGAAGTTACAAAATATCGTTGATTTAGTTCAAACTCCCATACAAGTTAGTAACAAGTACGACTTAGGCTATGTGCACAACAACAATTGAGTTAAATAATAAGCTGCTTTAGCCGAGTTCTAAATGATTCGATTTTTGTCAACTTCACAATACAGCATTTAATTTCATGGCAAAAAAGACAAAAAAAACGTCTCGCACAACTACTACTACCCAAAATACTTCTAACAATACACCTCATAAAAGTTCTTGGCAAAGGAAAATTACTGCCTTTTTTACGGCTATTTTTGGAGCAGGTGTGCTTACTTTTTTTACTCCCCTATTTGGTGTTATTGACAATGCTACAGGAGGTTTTCTAACTCAGATGTGGGGTACAGTTGCCACTATTGAAGAAGACGTTACTAGAAATCTAGAAGATAACAAGGTCACCAACAACGACATCCCTCTCCCTAATCAACAAGAGACAGAACTAGATGAAACTGTAGGCTTGCCCGCATTTCAAAATAATGATAAAATGGTCATCAAACACCAAGCGTACACCTTGCGTTATAATGAAAAGCATGAACAAGCGGAATGGGTAGCTTATACTCTTTTAGACAAACACTTAAAAGGCAAACATGGGCGAAATGATCACTTTAGATCGGATCCTGATGTTCCCACTCAAACAGCCAAACCAACGGATTATACGCGCTCTGGTTACGACAGAGGGCATTTGGCACCTGCTGCTGATTTTAAATATTCTGCCAACGCAGTTGATGAGTCTTTTTATATGAGTAATATGAGTCCCCAAGCTCCTTCATTTAATAGAGGTATGTGGAAAGGGCTTGAAAATAAGGTTAGAGAATGGGCAAGCCAAAAGAAAAAATTGTATGTCGTTTCGGGACCTATTCTAAAAAAACATCTCCGAAAAATTGGAAAAGATAATCGTATCAGTATTCCCAAACAATTTTACAAAATTGTAGTTGACCTAAATCCTAAACATCCACATGCCATCGCATTTTTGATGCCCAATAAGCTCTGCAAAGGTTTTTATGAGGACTATATGGTCTCTATTGACGATATTGAAGCGTTGACTCAAATTGATTTTTTTCCTAAACTTCCTGATGATTTAGAAACGTATTTAGAAAAAAGTAGAACTTCTGATCGATGGTTCGATGAGGGTCCTGAAGCTATACCTGCCCCTGATGAATAACATCAATTGCAAGCAACGAACTATTAAAAGATCAAACAATAACAATAAAAACTCTTTCAGAGCAAGATTCTGAAAGAGTTTCTTTATGTATATTTATACGGAATTGAATATCCGTATTAGTATGTTCTATACCAAATATTACAACTTGAACCATTCATTGAAATCGTTCCTTGGAAATACTTTATATTGTTAGTTTCTGAAAATGTTCCTGTCAAAGAAATACCTTGTTGACTAAATGAAATAGAGCCATTGGTTGCAATTGCAATATCCTCAATTTTATACGTTTGGTCTAAAACAAAATCTGTATAAACAATATCCACATAGTTATTTCCTGCATTGGCTGGGTCTGTATCTTGTACTATATCAAAATACAAAACATCATAAAGAAAGCTTCCTGGGTCATTCAAACAAGTCATACTATTGATTTGAGTACTATCTAAATCATATGCACCAACATACGCTAATGTACCAACAGTACCACCTCCACCAGTGCCTCCACCTGTGCCGCCA
>NZ_JHBV01000041.1 GCF_000724545.1 Aureispira sp. CCB-QB1
CACCACCACCGCCAATGGAACTTGGCTGCCCTTGACTGTCTAAAGCTGCTACTCCTTTCTTCGTAATAATATATTCTACATTTGGTAAATCTGGCGAAGCATTAACAGTCAATGTTGGCGTAACTGTCATTTGGTTCAAATCGATGGAAGTACCTGATGTTGTTGTATTAATTTCAGGTGCTACCGTTGAGATGGAGCAACACTTGTTTTGTGCGATTGCAAAAGTACTCAGGTTTAGGAAAAGTACGAAGGTCTGCAAAAGGTTAATCGTTTTCATATTTTTTTGTTTTAAGATAAAAAAACTACAAACCATGAAAGCATGATTTGTAGTTTTATAATTTATATTAGTAGTTCGTTGATTTTTTACTTTTTTATCAAAAAGATAAAAAATCACATTTATATTAGTTTGATAATCAAAATCTTAGCACAAAATGTAGTAAATTCAAAACTTATTGATTATCAAACTAATAAAGTTTTTCAACGAACTATTGTTATATAATAAACGAACATAATAACAAGCTACTTAAATAGCGAGTTTTTAATGTTAAATTTTTATATCTAGTGCCTTTAAAGCTGTAATAAGTTTTTTACTCTACAACAACTTTAAGTAATTGATTGCTATGACCATCTGTTAATTCAACATAGTACATTCCTGCTGCTAGGTTTTGAACTGGAATTGTTGTATTAAAATCTCCAGAAACATTCCCCAATACTTGGCTGTGTACGCGTTGCCCTAAAGCATCAAATAGGTTGATTGTTAAATCAACTTCTTTCTTAGTTGTGAAGTAAATATTTACAGCATCTTTGTTAGCTGGGTTTGGATATAACATAAACAAAGAAACATCACTCAACTCTTGAACGGCAATCGTTCCTTCTCTGTCATAACCATATTTAGCATTTCTATTGATACCATAAGACAAGAAGTTGTTCGCTCCTGTCCCTCCACAATCTTGAGAAATTTGAGTACCATTGCTATTAATTAAGCCTAATGTAGATACTAAAGTACCTATAGAAGTTTGTCCTTTAGCAAATACATCAAAAATAACTAATACTTCATTCATCCCGTGAATTTGAGTTGAATTGTAAATACCTGCGTTATTAACACTGTCACAGAAACCTGCAATTGCTGGTTCGTTCAAAACAATAGCCATTACACCAAACAAACCACAACAAGGACCTGACCCAGGAGAGTAACCGTTTAATAAAGAATCTGCCAACTCTTTGATTCTTGGCAAATCGTATCCAACAGCTGTCAAATCAAAGGTATCTCCAGGATGCAACGTAACTCCATAACGTCCCATATTATCTGGCATAAAAATACCGTCAGTATCTGCTCCAATAATCACATCACCACCTCCTCCAGTAGTATCTGGGGCACCTGTATCGTCCAAAGCTGGTGTGTTTCTTTTGGTAATGATGTATTCTACAGTAGGTAAGTCTGAAGAAGCGCTTACAGCCATTAAAGAAGTGGGGTCTGGAGTATTTACATTACCACCAATTTGGCTAGTCGTGTAAAAACCAGTTGTAATTTCAGGAGCAGTAGTTGATGGGGTACAGCAAGTTTGGGCATTAACAGCAGAAACTGTCATCAAACAAGCTGCGAATAATGTAGCTAATTTTTTCATAAAGAAAACTTTAATTTTTTTTTAATAAATAGGTTCGATTTTAGAGATTCTGTCCTCAATCCCAACAAAAATAGTGGTTTATTTGAGAGTTTAAGCATTCTTTAACACTTTTTTTTAACCTTTTGTTTAAAAGCAATCCGCCAACGTTGAGCTTAGAGAAATCGTTATTTTCACCAATATGGAAAAATATTCGAATTAAACTTAAAAATCTTTTTTGTACTCTATAAAGGTTCCATTAACTTCAAAAAATAACAAAAAAAACAAACTCTAAACAACTCGCTTTCAAAACACAGTATATCATTTTTTTTATTTCTTATTGAGTAAACTGCCCCTCTTTTTGTAGCCTTTGTTTCTTCATTTTGGGCTTTCTTTTAAGTAGGATATTTAATTTTTAGCTTGCGAAAAACAAATATTGTACTATTTTTACTTGATTTTAAAGTCAAAAAATTCACGTTTCGCCCCGAAAAAACCAATATTGTATTGACTACGAAACGTACTATTTTTTAATTAATTCAATTATAAAAAAGACTTATGAAAAGACAACTATACTGGCTGCTGAGCATAGTCCTAATAATGATGAGTTCCGCTGTTTTAGGACAAGGAACCATCAAGGGAATTTTGATAGATTCGGTCGAAAATGAACCTATGCTAGGAGCTGAAATTCGCATCAATGATAAAGAGGGCAATTTTGTAACTGGAGGTTCTTCTGATGTTATAGAAGGAGCTTATCAAATATCTGTTCCTGCAGGTACTTACGATTTGACCTGTAGCTATATGGGATATGCTACGTATCAAAAAGAAATCACCATCAAAGATGGTCAGACATTGGAACTAAACATCAATATGACCGAAGAGGTCAATGTATTGAAAGTCGTCACCAAAACTGCCTCTAGATTTGAAACCTCTGTTGGTAAATCATCGATTTCTATTGATGTCGTAAAACCTGATTTGGTAGATAATACAAACGCCACAAAAGTAGATGAAGTTGTAGACAAAGTCCCTGGAGTGTCTGTTGTAGATGGGCAAGCCAATATTCGAGGTGGATCTGGTTTTTCTTATGGTGCAGGAAGTCGTGTTTTGTTGTTAGTTGATGACCTTCCCTTGCTAACAGGAGATGCCGGACAACCCAACTGGCGTGATATTCCAGTTGAAAACATTTCTCAGATTGAAGTTGTTAAAGGAGCTGCCTCTGCCTTGTATGGTTCCTCTGCTTTGAATGGAATTATTAATATCCGTACTGCCTACGCCAAAAACAAACCATTTACCAAAGTTTCGGTATTTCAAACGTCTTTTTTAGATCCTGCTCGTGCTGAAACGGCTTGGTGGAACAGAGATTCCATAGAAGTTTGGGATGCTGGCAGCAATGATCCAAACGATCCTGACACCATTAGTCCTCAACTTTTATCTGGTCGCAATGGTTATAGAAAGCCAATTGAATTGGGTGTGCAATTTGCTCATAGACGCAAATTTGGAAAGTATGACTTAACTTTAGGTGGGAATTATTTTTATCAAGATTCTTATCGTGCAGGATCTTACGAACGAAAGTTTCGTATCAATGCCAATAACAGATATCGTTTTAGCACTAAAGTTAATGCGGGGATCAACTTGAATTTTAACTATGGTCAATCTTCTAGCTTTTTCTTATGGAATAATACTGGAAAATACTTAGCAGGTTTTGCAGGTTCTAATGACGCGGGGCATATTTACGAGCCTTTGGCAGGAAGTATTACGGAATCTACTATTCTGCGATTTAACGTTGATCCATTTTTGACGGCTTATGACAACAAAGACGGTCGCCATAGATTGCAAACTCGTTATTACTATGTCAACAACCAAAATGGTCAAGATCAATCTAACTTATCGCATTTGGCTTATGGGGAGTATCAATATCAACGAAAATTTAAAGTAGAATCTTCTTTCTTTGGGGATTTTAAATTGGTAGCTGGGGCTGTTGGTACTTATACTTTCTCTCGTTCCCAACTATTTGGGAATGCTGATTACAATATTTATAATGCAGGCGCTTACATTCAAGGAGAGCAAGGCTTGATTAAAGGTGAGAATTCAGATAATACCAAACTGAATATCACATTTGGAGTACGTTGGGAAGTATTCAATATCGAAAGCCCTGACTCTATTCAAGTAGATGCTAGAAATGATCAGCTGGTTAAAAATCCAGAGCCAAATTCTATTGATAGCACTGGCGTTCCTAGACCTCGTTTTCGCATAGGTTTAAATTATGAGTTAACTCCCTTTACTTTTCTTAGAGCATCTTGGGGCGAAGGTTATCGTTACCCAACAATTGCAGAGCGATACATTACGACCCAAGTTGGAGCTGGTTCAAATGCTCTTGTAATTCTTGCCAACCCCCAATTGCGCCCTGAATCAGGTTGGTCTGCTGAAATTGGAATTAAACAAGGGTTTAAAATTGGCAATTGGAAAGGTTTTGTCGATTTATCAGGGTTCTGGACAGAGTATCAAGACATGATGGAATTTACTTTTGGTGGTGGCGATCCATCTGCTACAAGCATCACTCCTCCTAATATTTTCTTTCAATCCATCAATGTGGACGATACAAGAATTAGAGGTTTTGAGCTCAGTCTGATGGGAACAGGTAATGTTGGTCCTGTTAGCTTTAATGTATTGGCGGGATATACCTTTATTGCCCCTGAATTCCAAAACTGGGATACGGATACAGTAATCCAAACTCTTTCTACTTCTAATTACAACGTTCTAAAATATCGCAATGTCCACAATGTAAAATTTGATATTGAAGCCTTTTTCTTAAAAGACAAAGCTTTATCCGTTGGTTTTACAATGAACTACAACAGTAGAATGGAAAATATTGACAAGGCATTTGAAGATATTATTTATAATGTCCCTGGCAATGACGATATTTTTGGAATTGCTTATTATAGAGAGAATTTTAACAGTGGAGAGTTTTTGAATTTAGGTGCTCGAATAGGGTACCGCTATGCGTTCAAAAACAAGGATGATAAAGAGGTTGCAGCCGTCAAACTTTCTTTGGTAGGCAAAAATCTACTCAATCAAGAATACATGATTCGCCCTGCATTGGTAGATGCACCAGCCAATATTACAGTACGTCTAGACGTCGAATTTTAAATTTAACTACAATAAGTAATTGCATTCTCAAAATAGTCGATAAAATACATTTTTTATTATATATTTTTTAAATCACTTGCTTTATACTAAAGAACACCTTTTGCAAAAAGACAAAAGGTGTTTTTTTTATCCTCTATATTTATAAAAAGACTTTTGTTTGCTTAAGTCCATTTTGTTCATTATTTTTGCCTCTATTAACATTCAGCTTTATCATTACAAAGCTATCATCTCCTATATTTTATATATTAACATTAAACTATAACTAATAATACAAATAGGTAGTGTTATTCACGAATAATTTACAGAAAAAATTCTTTTCTTAAAAGTTATTTCAAAACTGCGTTACCCTACCTTACCTATTTATTCCCCTTATAGAATTTGAGATAGACAGATTAAGACTCGTTTATTCAATCTATAAAAATTCACATATTCAATGAGACTCAAGTTCTTTATCTGTTTTCTTTTTTTGTTGGGCTGTATCTCTAGCTATTCTCAAGATTACGAGTACAAAGAGAGGAAAAAGAAACGGATGCACTACATTCCTCGATACCCCATCGAGCTTGGTTTTCACATTGGTACAAGTCAATTCCTTGGAGATTTGGGAGGGACAGAAGCCATTGGGCAATCTTTTATCATTGATACTGATTTGCCTAGTATTCGTCCTGCTGTTGGCTTTTTTGGGCGTTATAATATGGGAGGACATTTTTCATTTCGACTGGAAATGTCTTATCTTAATTTAAGTGGAAACGATAAATTTGCTGGCAAAGGATTTTCAGCAACGACACACAGCGATAAAGACGGTTGGTTTAGATTTTATCGAAATCTGCATTTTCAAACACACGTATTTGAATTGACGAATAGTTGCCAATTCATTCCCTACAATTTCAAACTAACGGGTAGTCGATATACCAAAACCAAGCAAAATACACTTTCTCCCTATATTGTCCTTGGAGCAGGCTTTTTGGTCTTTAATCCTCAAGCTGAATACAATGGAGACTGGGTTGATTTGCGCCCTTTATCTACAGAAGGACAAGGCTTGGTTGAAGGGCGTCCTACCTACAGCTTGGTTCAGTTTATTATTCCTGTGGGATTTGGTGTGCAATGGGAACACAATCACGATTGGATACTTTCTTTAGAAATCAATCATCGGTTTACCTTTACCGATTATATAGATGATGTTTCGACGGATTATGTAGACCCTGCTGTTTTTGAGAAAAATTTTAATGCTGAAACAGCGCAACTAGCAACTTCATTAGCACGACGTTCAGTAGAACACGATCCCAATAATATCTATGGTTATATTACTGCACCCAATGCCCAAAGAGGCGACCCCAAAGACAATGATGCTTATTATACCATTAATATAAGACTTGCTTTCTACCTCAAAAAGAGCCGTTTCTTAGCTTTGGTAAAAGATTACTAATTATGGTAAATTGTGGTAAAACCAAAGCAAATAATGAAATATCTTTTTTGTTTTATTAATACTTCGTGGCTTTTAAGGGTTTCTAAAAGCCACGAAGTAAAGTTTTTACTTTTAAAGGTAAGCTTAATTGGCGTTGATCACGCTCCCACTTCCTGTTATTTCTGTATTGACTGTAGGTTGCCCTTTATAGCTCACATTACCACTTCCAGAAATATCTACGCTCAAACTATTATTAACCGTAACATCAATATTGCCAGAGCCTGAAACTTTTACATCACTAACATCTACTGGCATTCCAAAGCCTGCATAATTACCAGAACCAGATATTTTAATATAAGAAGAAGCTGCTACACCACTAACACTTACGTCTCCAGATCCCGAAATATCTGTAATCAATTTGTTTTGCCCCAAATCTAGATTTCCTGTACTAATATTTCCACTGCCAGACACATTTAAAGACAAGTCTCCTAAACCAGAAAAATCATTCACCCAAATATTTCCACTCCCTTTTACCTCTACAAACTCTACAGTAGGAATTGTAATATTAGCAACAATGTCCATATTATTATAAATGCCTGGTTTCATCTTAACAATCAAAGTTGTACCATCAACATAAACCTCTGCTCTATCCAAAAGATGTTCACTTCCTGTCAATTCAACTTTTTGGGTAGCTCCAGAATAAATATTTGCATCACAAGCGCACTGTATTGAGACCTTGTTTATTGTCGACAAACTGTAACCATTAGTGATCGTAGGGCTAGTTTTGTCACACGATGAAAATGCAACTATTAATAAGGCAAAAATGGATAAATTGAATATGGTTTTCATGACTATAATTTAATTAAAAAATTGGATAATAATTGGTATTTTGTTGCACCAATACGTAATATACGTAAGTATATTGTCATTAGAATTCGTGCAGCTATTCACCGTTATAAAATAAATTTGATTTTTAAAAATTAAGGCATCTATTAGATGGGCAAAAGTAATCGTTTTTTTTATAGAAACTTTTAAAAAAAGGTTAAATCTTCCGCTTCAAAATAGTACATTCACAAAAAAATAGTTAAACATATCTTTCTCTTGTGGACTTCCAATATCAACAAAAACATTACACCGTCGAGCGTTATCCTTTAACAAAGAAAGGAAATTTACAAGCTTGGAATGCTGCTGACGAGCACTTGCTACAACACTTGGAAAACATTACCTTGGAACAAAAAGAATTGGCCATCCTAAATGATCGTTTTGGTTTTCTTAGTTGTTTGACTCATGCTTATGCTCCCTCAACAATACAAACCAACCACTCGCACGAAAAAGCACTGCGCCAGAATTTACTTTACAACCAAATAAAAGATGCCAATGTTTCTTCTTATACGGTATTTAACATACCAATTCAATCATTCGATGTTGGGCTTTTAAAAATTCCAAAATCATTAGAGCTTTTTCGTCTATATCTACAAGTATTATCCTCTAAATGGAAACAAAATGCCGTCCTATTTTGTGGTTTTATGACCCGACACTTTAGCCCACAGATTTTAACCATAGCTACAACATTTTTTGAGGATGTACAGCAAAGTCGAGCTTGGAAAAAATCAAGGGTTCTTATTTTAAAATCTCCAAGAAAGTTTGAGGATAGAACTATTTTGCATCAAATTCCTTTTCAAGGTCGAACTTATCAACAGTATTTTGGTGTTTTTTCAGCCAAGCACATTGATTATGCTAGCCAATTCTTAATTGCCAACTTGGATGTTGATTTAAATGAAAAAGTCGTCTTAGATTTAGCTTCTGGCAATGGGATACTTGCCGCTACGGTTCGACAAAATAATGCCAACTGTACATTGCATTTACTAGACGATTCTCATTTAGCAATTGCCTCTTCTAAATTAAACCTAAGCTCTGATAATACTTTTTTTCATTGCAATAATGACTTATCTATTTTTGAGGAGAATTATTTTGATTGTGTCCTCTCTAACCCTCCATTTCATTTTGAATATGAAGTAAGTATAGAGACTAGCGTACAACTTTTCAAAGAGGTTTATAATTGTTTGAAGCCTAATGGTCGTTTTATAATAGTTGCCAACAAACACTTAAACTACAAGACGCATCTTCAGCGATTGCTGTTTAAAGTAACTGTTGTCAATGAAAATGAGAAGTTTGTTATTTATGAATGTCGCAAATAATCCCATTTGTAGAATTTATAACCCGTGCTATTAGCTATATAATACTAGAAATTCACGTTTATTGATTCTAGTAATGCATTCAAACAAAAAATATACTTTTATTATAAACAGATATAATAATAAAAAAATAAAGTATTAATTATTGATAGTGATTATTATTAATTATTTTTGGAGTTACCTTTAGTTAGTTAAAATTTGATTTTGAACTACCCCCTCCCTAGTCAAAATAAAAATTACAATTTCCATAAACTCACTTACCTTTATTAAAATACAAGACAAACAACTCAAACAAGAATGGAAGGAAAGAAAATTTTTATTGTTGAAGATGACATGATTATTCAAATGTTCATTGAGCGAATCTTAGGAAATTTAGGCTTGGATATTATTGGAGAGGCACGAACAGGTGATGAAACACTCGCATTTTTAGAGTCTCAACGCCCAGATTTTATTTTAATGGATATAGGATTAGCTGGTAATAAGGATGGCATAGAAACCGCTGAAATTATCAATGAAAAATATCAAATACCTATTATTTTTTTGACAGGCAACTCCGATAAACCTACCTTGGCTAGAGCCAAAAAGACAAATCCAATTGGCTTTATTAACAAACCTATTGATGAAGCAAGCCTAAAAAGCGTTATGCAAAAATATTTTAACAATTAGACCGTTCTCTTGGTTGTCATCGTCTAATCTCAATCCAATCAAAGATACTCCTTCTTCATTTTTATCTAAAAATGTACGGGATAAGCTTGTTTGGTTGCAACTCTAGGCATTACTGCCAACCCTACACTAGGAACATAGTTCTGTGTAACAAAATTATATTCTACTCTAGGCTCTATTCGCATGCTTAAATCATCACTAATATCAAATCGCATTAAGTGAGCATCTACAAAAGCATCAATAATTGTCAAGCCATAAAATAATGTCAAACCTATTAAAAACAATTCTGCACTCTCTTGAGCATTGTCTCTATAAATTTTCAAACTCAAAGAATCTGCATCTGGTGCCCGATAACACTTGTCATTGGTTTGATCGTTTTGATCAACAGTATGCAAATAAGCTTTTCGAAAACAAGCATATTCAGAATAGTTGGCTACAGTAAAGTATCCTAATGCCCCTAGCCCACCATACACAATTGGCAATTTCCAATATCGGCGATTGTAAATTTGCCCTGCCCCTGGTATTAATGCTAATAGGGTCGCTGTTTTCGGGTTATGATTTTTAGGGAGCGTACTAAGGAATTTTTCTCGGCGAGCTTCTTTTTTATATTGCCTTTGTCTTGCCCGACTTTCTCGTAAAAACTCGGAATTATCAGTGGTATTGATTTCTTGAACGATTGAATCTTGTTGTGCATAAGTAAGATTGTTTTGACTAATAAATAAAAGTAATACCCAAAGACTATGCCTCCAATAATTACGCTTTTTACAAACCACCCATTGCAAGAAATTGATCCCAAACATAAATATTTACGTCATTTTGATTGTTATAAAACAAGTTTTTATCCCTTGAACTCTAAGTATAGGTAACAAAGAAACGCAAAAGTAAGGATTTATCAACAAGGATTAACACTCTTTAATAGAATATTGATGCGCAGTAACTAATAATAGCATACCTTTAACTTCCCAACAATACAAAACAAAAATTAGTTCTCCTATTTTCTTAGATTACATCATAATGTAATCTAAGAAAATAGTCATTGGAGCAATCAGGTATATATTTTAATTGCTTCCAAGGCTTTTTTTACATGTTCTTTAGCCTTTATATCAGCATGGTATCTAAAAACTAGTTTTCCTTTGGCATCAAAAACATACGTAACACGCCCCGACACCAATCCCAAAACGCCTTTGGGTACTGCAAATAAATTTCGCACTGCATTATTCGAATCACTTAATATATCAAAAGGCAATTGATAGGCTGTTGCAAACTTTTTATGCGATGCCGTATCGTTGTGACTAATCCCAATCACCTTTACATGATACCCTTCAAAATCATCGAACCGATTTCGAAAAGCACAAGCTTGGGCGGTACAAATTCGTGTAAAATCATCTGGATAAAAATAGATAACAACAGGCTGCCCAATCCAATCTCGACTATGCACCAATACTTCATCTTGGTTTTTCAATGAAAAATCAGGCAAATTATCTCCAATTTCTATTTCTTTCATTTCTATATAGTTTTCTAATATTTTTACGCTCATCTAGTTTGTATTTTTTATACAATCCTAATCGAATTTAGTTCAAGTTGATTTACAAAATTAACAAAGAGGCTTCTTATTTTGCTTTTATCCCTCCATTACTCTGTTGAAAACACGCAGAAGTAACACCGTAGCCAAACAAACAAAGTTAGCAATATTACTAGTCTCAATTCCAATAAATTACTATCCACAACTTAAAATCCACAAAATCCATCTTTTCAATAGTTTTTTTGTATTTTCAAAATACTCCTGACTATCCAAGATACGTTATTCATTTTTACAATCGTCCCAAACAACGACTATGCGACAACTTATACTCTTAGCATTTCTTGTCCTAAATTGTCACTCCTTAGCACAATCGCCCATCGACAACTTATTGGTAAAAATAGAGGATGCAAGTTCACAAGATAATCATTCATTAGTTGTAGAACTTTCTCTACAATTACAGCATCTCAACCCTCCAGATAGTGTCCTAATGGATGTGCTCTATTATCAAGCTCAACACGCGCAAGCACTAGGAGACTTTGAAACAGCTAACCATAGTTATTTGGCATTATTAGCTCTCATAGAGACGATACATGGAAAAGCCTCTATGCTTTACATATGGAACTTGGAGGATTATACCATGATGCTGTATCAATCAGGACAACAAGAAAAAGTTGTTACTTGGTATCAAGAAGCATTAACTACAGCTAAAGCCAATCAGCACTATTTAGAGTATGTTTACCTTGGTTATAGTTTGGGGGCTTATTATGAATTGATTGGTGCCATGACGTATGCCATTCGCTCTTACAAAGATGCTCTGCAATTTGTTCCCAAATCAGGAGAAGAAAATGCTACCATCCATATTATGATTTTGCGTAGTTTGGCTCGTGTACTAGAAATTCAGCACCGTTACGACCAAGCAGAATCTCTATATAAAGAAGCCATCCAACTAGCCAAAGATACACTCCAAGAAAGTGACCCTAATCGATATATTTTAGTTAATGATTTTGGTATGCTCTATTTTTTTACTCGTCGATACAAAAAAGCATTGCCTCATTTCGAATACCTCAAACAATTAATAGACAGCAAAAAAATTCCCATAGATTTCAACACAAGTTTACTCGCTAACTTAGCAGATTGCTATGCTCATTTGGGACGTTATAAAGAAGCAGAGAATATCTATTTACAAGTTGAAGAAATAGAACGGACAACTATCGAAGACTCTTACTCCAACTACCCCGTTACCATTTCAAGAATGGGAGATTTATATGCTTTTCAGGGGCATTATGAAAAAGCCCGAACATTTCACTTACGTGCCATTGACTTGGCTAAAGAATACTTTTTGCCCCAAAATCTTTACTTATTTTATAACATGGAGCAAGCTTACTTATTTTTTGAAAGCATCAAAGATTGGCAACAAGTTCAAGCAATTGCTTTGGACTGCTTTAGAAGCAATTGCATGGATAGTATTGCTACGCCCAATATTTTGGAGAACATCCAAAAACTGGCTCAAGAACAAACCTTTGCAACGATGCCTTATGCTCTAAAATCATTAAAAATTGCTAGCAAGAGTTATTGGGAACGCTATTCAATAGAAAAAGATATTGATTTGTTACATCATGCTTATAATTTGCAGTTGGCTACTCGACTCATTCTACATCGACTCAAAAATTCATTTTCAACAGAATGGGATAAATTAGAATTACTGTCTACTATACAAGAAATATCCGAACTAGGAATTCTAATCTCGCAAGCCTTGTATGAAAAAACAGGGGATCTTGTTTACCAAAATAGTGCTTTTGATTTTCTGGAAAATAATAAATACGTTTTATTGCAAGAGGCATTGCAAAACAAAGAAGCAAAAGTATTTGGGAATTTACCAGATTCTTTGATTCAAAAAGAAGAAGCTCTTGAACAAGGGCTGTTAATTGCTAAAACAAAAAAGATAAATGCGACAACTGCCCGTTCAAAGCAAAAAGCAATAGAGGATTACAATCGCATTTTAACAAAAATTGATCAATTTAAAATTAAACTACAAGAGCAATACCCTGCTTACTATGAGTACAAGTATGTTTCTAAAAAATTTTCTATCTCAGACCTACAAAAACAGCTGGACTCCTCAGAACTGCTTATTGAGTATTTCATTGGCAAAGAACACGTTTATATTTATTCTATAGATCATAAGAATGTTTATTATAACACCTTGCCTATTACTCAACAGATGATCAAAAATCAAGTAAAAAAATTCAGAAAAGTATTGTCTAATTATCAATATATTCTAAAAAATAAAGACGCTGCTTTGCAAGAATACAAAACCTTAGCCTATTGGTTTTATAGTCAATTGGTGGCACCAGCAATAGACCCCTCTGGTAAGAAAGAACATTTGATTATTATACCTGATGGGTTACTGGGGCACTTGCCTTTTGAAGCTTTTTTAACTGTCGTTCCCAACCAAACTTCGCCACTTGATCAATTAACTTTCTTGCTTCAAAGTCATAAAATTAGCTACGCTTATTCGTCAAATTTACTATCCAAAAATGTTTCCAAGGTTTTTCATAATTCTCAAATATTAGCGATGGGTGCAACCTATACAGCCCTTCCTCCTAAAAATAACTTGAATCGAAGTGTAGAGTTGAGCAAGCTCAGAAAAAATTTGGCTCCGTTGGAAGCTATTAGTCACGAGCTAGAAGCACTAAAACCTATTGTACAAGGACGTTATTACTATGGTGAAGCTGCCAACGAAAAAACATTTAAAGCAGAAGCAAGCAACTATGCCATCTTACACTTGGCAATGCATGGTATCTTAAATGAAAAGCACCCGATTTTATCTTCCTTAGCCTTTACTGAAGATGCAGATCCCGATGAAGATAATTTTTTACAAGCTTTTGAAATTTCTCAAATGAAACTAAATGCAGCACTAGTTGTCCTATCTGCTTGTGAAACAGGCTATGGAAAATTCAAACAGGGAGAAGGTATTCTATCTTTAGCCCGTTCTTTTATGTATGCTGGTGTGCCTTCAATGGTGGTCTCTCTTTGGCAAGTCAATGATGGTAGCACCTCTATCATTATGAGTGCGTTTTATAAAAATTTAGCAGAAGGTATGGACAAAGCAGCAGCACTTCAAAAAGCTAAATTGGACTATATTCACCAAGCGCAAGGAGTAACAAGACATCCTGCTTTTTGGGCTCCATTTATTCAGCTTGGAGATGCTAGTCCCATTCCATTACAGGCAAAACGATTTCCATGGTGGTTATTAGGAACCATCGGGGTCTTATTTGCTTTATTCTTTATTTGGCGTATAAAACGAGAACAATAACGCTCAATAGGACAAAATTTAGACAATTGCTTTTTATCATTCCCTTGAAATTGCATAGTAACAACAAACCGAGTTGTGCAAGCCTACGTAACAAAGCTAATGAAGCAAAGCGATCTCACGAAATACCACGCAGTAGCAGCGCAGCTAATCAATAAAGTATTATTTTATAGCGATTAGAAGATATTATTACAAATTGGTTTTATGAATTCAATTAAGTATATTTGAGACCGAAATAATATGAATAGTCCTTGAAACGACTATTATACAAATGACATCACATAATATCCATGAGTATTCTCTAGGACAAAAATAAAGTAAGAACATATGGGAAGAGCGTTTGAATATCGCAAAGCACGCAAAATGAAGCGTTGGGGACAAATGGCAAAAGTATTCACTAAAATTGGTCGCGAAATTGCCTTAGCAGTAAAAGAAAGTGGTCCAGATCCAGACAGTAACCCAAAACTACGTTTGGCTATTCAAAATGCCAAAGTAGCCAATATGCCTAAAAAAAATGTAGATGCTGCGATTCAAAGGGCATCTTCTAAAGACGCAGAGAACTTAGAAGAAGTGGTCTATGAAGGCTATGGTCCTCACGGTATTCCATTTATCGTCGAGTGTTTGACCAACAACACCACTCGTACAGTCGCTAATGTCCGCTTTTATTTCTCCAAAGAAAAAGGCTCTTTGGGAACAAGTGGTTCTGTAAGTTTTATGTTTGATCGCAAAGGTGAATTCATCTTTGACTTAGGAGATCGTGACATGGACGAATTAGAGCTAGAACTAATTGACGGGGGTGCTGATGAAATTGATATTTCAGATGGAAAAGCTTACGTTTACACCGCTTATGAGGACTTTGGAACCATGCAAATGACGCTAGAAAACTTAGGAATTGAAGTAGAAGAAGCTTCTTTACAACGTTTTCCTCAGGTTACAAAAGAGTTAAGCGAAGAAGAAAAACAAGACATCGAAAGTCTGATTGAACGTTTTGAAGATGATGAGGACGTACAAAAAGTTTTCCACGGAATGGCTTAAGACTTTTTCAATATCTTTTAATATTGACCAATAGCGACAAGGCACTATACTTTGTCGCTATTTGCTTATTTGCCTTACTCTATTTTTATTAATGTCAATCAATAGCAGTCCTCTACGCTCCTGTTATGTGGTCTGAATAAGCAGTAATTTTAACAAAACTTCATAATAAAACAATGCTCAAAGAACTTTTGGACGAAAAAGTGGCTCTTTTTAATTGTCCTAAATTTATTGAAGACGATCCCATCAGCCTTCCTCACCAATTTAGTCAGTTGCAAGACATAGAAATCATTGGTTTTTGGGTAGCTATGTTGGCTTGGGGAAAACGGACTATGATTATCAACAGTGGTCGAAAATTAATCGACCTAATGGATGGTGCTCCTTATGACTTTATAGTCAATCACGAGGAGAAAGATCGAGAAAAGTTTTTGAATTTTAAACACCGTACCTTTCAACCTTTAGATACGCTTTATTTTTTGGAATTCTTACAACAGTTTTATCAAAAAAACACTTCTTTAGAAACGGCTTTTAGTCAACATCTTACCGAAGAAGATACCACCATAGAAAAAGCCTTAATTGGTTTTCACGATCTATTTTTTTCGTTGCCAGATGCTCCCCAACGTACTAGAAAACACATCGCAACTCCTAAACGAAAATCTACTTGTAAGCGTTTGTGCATGTTTTTGAGATGGATGGTTCGACAAGATGACAAAGGGGTTGACTTTGGGCTTTGGAAAGAAATTTCTCCCAGTCAATTATTAATGCCTTTAGATGTACATGTTGATCGAATTGGTCGTCGCTACAATCTTATCCAACGCAAGCAAACCGATTGGAAAACAACCTTGGAACTTACTGATAACCTAAGAGTTTTTGATAAGGACGATCCTGTAAAGTATGACTTTGCATTGTTTGGAATTGGAGTCTTAGAAAAAGATACTTTTGGTTAAAATCAATAACATAGTTTGTTGCTATAAACTGTAGTACTTGCTAAACTCATAAAACTCATGACTCAATATAATTTTGTAACAAACAGCCTTTTGGGAGTAGCGATTGGAGATGCTCTAGGTGTTCCTGTTGAATTGGTTTCTAGAAATTTTTTAAAGAAGCATCCCGTTCTAGACATGACTGGTTTTGGCACTCACAAACAACCTAAAGGTACATGGTCTGACGATAGTTCTTTAACCTTTTGCTTAGCAGAAAGCCTTTGCAATGGTTATGACTTACAAAACATAGCCCAATCCTTTATTAAATGGCTTCAAAATGCACACTGGACACCTAACAACCAAGTCTTTGATGTCGGTCATGCTACATCAAAAGCGATTGAAAAACTAATCCAAGGGGTATCTCCTTTAAATGCAGGTAGTACTCAAGAGAATGATAATGGAAATGGTGGCTTAATGCGCATCGTCCCTCTTGCGTTTTATCTTAAAGATTATGATATTAAATATCGATTCAACATTGTAAAAGAGGTAACAGGAATCACTCATGCGCATCTACGTTCCACCTTATGTTCTTTTCTTTATATTGAAATATGCCTTCAGCTCTTAACAACCGAAAATAAGCGAGAAGCCTATTATGAAGCGGTTTATAATGTCAATGAATTTTGTAAAAATAGCTATGAGTTAGAAAAAGAAAGTCTTCATCTAAAAAGAGTTTTAGATTATTTAATCGAAGATATTCCCGAAAACGAAATTTATAGTAGTGGCTATGTAGTTCATTCTTTGGAAGCAGCCATTTGGTGTTGGCTAAAAGAGGATTCCTATTCAGATATTGTATTAAAAGCGGTTAACTTAGGAGATGATTCCGATACAACAGCAGCCATAGCAGGCGGTTTAGCAGGGCTTCACTTAACAGATGGTTTTCCTAATAATTGGCTTCATGCTCTAGCTAAAAAAGATGAAATCATACAATTGGGCAACCAACTATATTCTAAGTATTTTTAAGGTGCATCCCTATTTCTAGAACCCTAATTTTTCTTTCTAAACGCGGAGGGTCTACAACCTTTGTGTTTCTTAAATGTATTACTAAAATGTGCGGCATCTGTAAATCCTAGCTTCTCTGCAATTTCAGATATTGTATAGCTGCTCTGTTGTAATAAGCTTTCTGCCGTCTTGAGTCGGGTCTCTATGATTAGCTGTTTGATCGAAAATTGGGTATGTTTTTTTATAAAAATACTAATATAGTTTTCTGATATAAAAAACTTGTCGGCAATCGCTTTAAGGCTTATTTTTTCTTTTTCCATAATATGCTGTCTTATATGCGACAATATCTTATTTATTTTTTCCTCCTCTTTAAAAACAGCTTGTTCTGATGATGGATTTTTTACATGTAAATTGCGTACAATGATTAACATCATAGACTGAAAAATTCCTCTCAAAATTTGATAGGTATACATTCTTTTGGTAGCATACTCTTCCTTTAGTAAAGCAAGCAGTTGAAATAGCTTTACTCGATCGTTCTCAATACATATAATATCTTGCGGAATTACATTCGGACTATATAAAACTTGCTCAATCGTTTTTTCCCATATTCCTTTTTCCTCTTTGTTCACTTGCTCTAAGAATAACTGTTCTGTAAATTGAATAAATTCAAACGTAGTTTTTTCTACAATTTCAAACAAATGCTCATCCTTTGGAGATAAGAAAAATATATCTCCCTCTTTGTAAGGAAATAGCACACCATTCATAGATTGTTTTCCTTTACCTTTTTTGATAAAGATTAACTCATAAAAATTATGTGTGTGCATGGGAAATTTCCATGCGTCTAACTCAAGAGTAAATATATTTAGTGCATACCTAGTGTAAAATCGCTTTGCCATACTCAAAGATAGTTTTTTACAAAAATAGCATGGTTTTTTACAAAATAAAAAATAATATTTTCGCTGAAATTTGAGCTATTAATACTTAAATCAACTAAAATTACTCTTATGCAGTACCATTGGAAACACTCTTTTATTCTAATTCTATTGATAATTATAAATAGCAGTTGTTCAAAAGAAAAAACAAACACGACACCAACAAACACGACAACTCAATACTGGCCCAATCAAGCACAATTAGTTGTTTCTTTTTCGATGCAATTTGAAACAGGAGGACAACCTATGGGAGCCGAAAGCCCATTTTCGGGAAATCCTCTCCCTCCAAACACCGTAGACCTACCTGCCGAAAGTTGGTTTAGATATGGAGCTAAAGAGGGCATCTATCGGATGTTAAAACTTTGGAAAAAACACGATATCAAGGTTACTTCTCACGTAGTTGGGGAGGCAGCTATAAAATATCCTGATGTAGCAAAAGCTATTGCTAATGGTGGGCATGAAATTGCAGCCCATGGCATTGCTTGGGATGATCAATGGAATTTGAGTTATGAAGAAGAACTGGAATTTATAAAAAAAGGAATTGATACCGTAGAGAGCATCACAGGACAAAGGGGAATTGGTTATAACTGCAACTGGCTTAGAAGAAGCCCTAATACCTTAAAGGTCTTACAAGAACTTGGTTTTCTATACCATATAGATGATTTAAGCAGAGACGAACCATTTATTACCAATGTACGTGGAGAAAAATTTGTGGTTATGCCTTATACCCTAAGGAATAATGATATTGTCAATATATCGGGTAAAAATTGGAGTCCAGAGCAATTTTTGGCACAACTAAAAGCAGAATTCAACCAATTGTATGAAGAAGGCAAACATCAGCGACGAATGATGAGCATAAGCCTACACGATAGAATTGGAGGAGCTCCCTCCATTGTCAATGTTGTGGATGAATTTATTGAATATGCCAAAACTCATAGTGGTGTCGTATTCATGCGCAAAGATGAAATCGCCCGCATGGTAAAAGAAGACCCTAAAACATTATTAGATGATTCTGAACTAAAATATAATAGATAATGAAGTCAATACGAAAATCTACAGCACTTTTTGAACCATTTGCAATGGGAACTATTCCTCTAACCAATAGATTTGTGATGGCTCCTATGACACGTTCTAGAGCAAACGAAAAAGGGGCTGTTCCCAATAACCTTATGGCTGCTTATTACGAACAAAGAGCATCTGCTGGGCTTATCATTACAGAAGCAACCCAAATATCCAAACAAGGCATGGGCTATGCTCGAACTCCTGGTATTTTTACCAAAGCGCAAATAGAAGGTTGGAGAAAGATTACTCAGAAAGTTCATGCTCAAGGGAGTAAAATTTTCTTGCAACTTTGGCATGTTGGCAGAGTATCTAGTGCTCAAGTCAATGGCTTGCAACCCATCGCTCCTTCTCCTATCATTGCAAAAGATACCAATGTTTATATTTTTGATGGAGCACCCAATGGCGATGCTACCTTTATTCCTGTTGAGCAGCCTAAAGAAATGACAACCGATGACATTCAACAAGTTATTCAAGAGTTTAAGAATGGAGCAAAAAATGCTATTGAAGCAGGATTTGATGGGGTTGAAATTCATGGTGCCAATGGCTACTTAATTGATCAATTTCTGAGAAGCAATACCAATCATAGAAACGATCAATATGGAGGTTCTAAAGAAAACCGCCTCCGTTTTTTGATAGAAGTTACTCAAGCTGTTGTTAAAGCAATCGGAGCAGAAAAAACAGGTATTCGCCTTTCTCCATTTATAAAATTTAAAGACATGGATGATCCTGAAATTATGGATACCATTATGCTTGCAGCAAGCGCTTTAAACGATATTGATGTAGCCTATTTGCATCTGTGTGAAGCAGATTGGGACGATGCGCCCAATATACCGATCGGTTTTAGAGAAGCGTTAAGACAACGGTTCAAACACACCATTATAGCAACAGGAAATAAAACGCCTCAAACTGGCAACGATTTAATTCAACAAAACTTAGTTGATTTGATTGGTTTTGGCAGAGCGTTTATAAGCAATCCCGATTTTCCTGAACGAGTCAAAGTTGGTGCAAAGATGAATCAAATTACGGATACCCACACGCTTTTTGGTGGCGGAGGTGCCAAAGGATATACCGATTATCCCAAACTTCCTTAGTATTTCACTACCCATCTGCCTCTAAAGAGTCCACACCTATCCAGATATTTTTCTTTAATTCTAAACAATCAGACGAAAGACAAGTGTCTGCTGTTGTCAATGGCAAGCTATCTATTTCCTTTTTGGAAACAGGAATCTGAAAAGGAATGGTAGCTTGTGCAAAAGCAGAAGAAACAGGCTCAATTCTTACAATTCCAATAAAAGGCAAATTTAAATCTATCATGCGACAAGATTCTTTTCCCTTTATGGTAGAATCTACTTGGGCAATGTAGGCTTGCGCAGAGACGGTTTGATTGATACACAAAAGGACAACGAATAGGGCTAAATATTTCATAAGATGTTCTTAGTTATGAATTACAATAGTTCGTTAAAACCACGCAGTAGTAGCTAAGCGAATCAACGAACTACGATGATTATATACAACAGTCTTATTGAAAATTTCATACCAAAATGAAAATAGCCCTACTATCCTATATTACAAAGACAATAAGAACTTTCTCAATTTTTCGGTAGCACGCCCCCTGTGACTAATTTTACCTTTTTCATCAGAAGACATTTCCGCAAAAGTTCGATCACTTTCTCTTGGTCTAAAAATAGGATCGTAACCAAATCCTCCTGTTCCTTGACGTTCTTTTAGAATATACCCTTCCACAATTCCTTCGAAGGTGTACTCTTTGCCATCCAAAATTAGTGCAATGACAGTTTTAAATTGGGCCGCTCGATTATCTGTATCCCCTAATTCTGTTAGGACTTTATCCATATTATTATTGGCATCTCTCGCAGGACCTGCATAACGAGCAGAATATACCCCTGGTGCGCCATCTAAAGCATGAATTTGCAAGCCAGTATCTTCTGCAAAACAATTCATTCCATATTTTTCGTAGACATAACGTGCTTTTTGGAGTGCATTCCCAACAATAGTGGGTTGTGTTTCGGGAATGTCTTCCGTACAACCAATGTCTTCTAAAGACAGGAAATCATATTGCGCTCCCATTATTTTTTGGATTTCATTAACTTTGTTTTGATTAGCAGTAGCAAACACTAGTTTACTCATTGTTTCTATAAATTTTATGATGAAGTTGTTTAAAATTGCGTCTTTTTGACTGTGAGCATAATTGGGAAGCTTAATCAAAGGCAACAGATTTGAAGAAAAGCATAAGCAGACCTAAGGAACTGCCCTCGCTATAAACTTAAAATCGCAAGTCGTATGTTTTTATTCTTAACATACGGCTCACGATTAAATTTTATGGTAACAATCCAACAGATTGATATTATTGTATGGATTAACTAGATTTTTTCAGAGGGCAATATTAGTTCTTTTTCAAAGCAAGTTCCTTTAATTCATCGGCAACCTCTTTGCCTAGATATTTGTCGATAAGTTTGTGTATTAGATACAACAACGGAATAAAACAGATCGCAATCGTTACTTTATAAACATAATTGGTCGTTCCTATTGAAAATAGCATATCCATAGACCAATCGGCTCCCAGCACAAATGCAATATACAACACTAAATAACTGTCAATCAATTGAGAAACCATTGTAGAAAGTGTTGCTCTTAACCATATTCTATTCTTGCCCGTCCATACTTTTACTCTTCGAAATACAAGTGCATCAACGATTTGACCAACCAAAAAAGCGATCAAAGACCCTGTTATAATCCATAATCCTTGCCCAAAAACACCAGCAAAGGCAGCTTGCATGTTGGGGATTCCTTTAGCGGTATACCCTTCTACCCACCAGTCGGCAGGCGACAAACTGATTGACGCAAATACCATAATAAAAGCATAGGCAATAAGACTAGCCGCCAAATACGACAAAAACCGCACCCCACTAACTCCAAAATATTCATTAATAACATCTGTCATAATAAATACAATTGGCCATAACAATACTCCTGCCGTAAAATTCAATGGACCTTCTCCCCCCATAGGATCTAAGCCCCAAGGAGACATACCCAAGGTACCTTCTAGAGAAAAAATCTTTACTCCAATAAATTCTGCAATAAAAGCATTGGCTAAAAAGAATCCTCCTAAAATAAAAAACAAACGATTGCTTTTAAACTCTGTGACTCTTTTTCCTCCTTCATCAAGTCCCTCCTGAACTTGATTTTCACCTAAAATTTGTTCGTCTTCTTCTATTTTCATTTACATTTTTATCTTTATACTTAATATACGGTAGTATCGATAATTCAAGAGGGTTCTTACCGTTTACATTCGTAATAATAAGTACTATTTTTTATAACTATTAATAAAGGACAAACATTTTATTGAATTCCTTTTCCAAAAATAAACATTCTCTGATTTTAGATACTTTACAGTAAAAATCTAAACCTTTGATTAAGAAGTACATTTACATTTAGTCCTATTTTTTGGGCGGGAATTATATCAATTTAATAAAAAAAAACTTTTTAATATCATCTTCGGCACTTTTTGTTTTGGTTTTAATAGAAAAAATAATTTAATATGATAAAACTAGGCATTACAGGTGGATTATTTCCACCCAACGAACAACGAACTATCTTTCAAAAAAAGCAACTCTGCTATTTAGAAAAGGAGTTTGCAAACTATTGGGCATCCTTTGGGGTAATGCCTATTTTGATCCCCAATCTATCTCCCCAATTATTGCCATCTTTCTTAGAGCAGTTAGATGCCTTAGCATTATTAGGAGGTACAGACATTAGTCCATTGCAATATGGAGAGCAACCCATAGGAGAATGGCACGGAGATTCTTTGAGAGACGACTATGAGCTTTCTATTTTGGACTGGTTTGTGCAAAAAGAATATCCAGTGTTTGGTATTTGTCGAGGATTCCAGCTTTTAAATGTTTATTTTGGAGGTAGTTTGTATCAAGATTTGCCAAGCCAGTATTCTAAACAAGTCAAGCATCACTGCTCAAAAAAATATGACTTACATACGCATCCTATAAACCTAGTAAAAAATGAATTGTTAGATGAATTGGGCGTAAATAAAAGCGCTCATTTGGTAAATTCTATTCATCACCAAGGAATCAAAAGACTAGCCAAAGATTTAGTCCCAATTGCTCATGCAGACGACGGCTTGATAGAAGCTTTTTATTATAATAATGCACCTAAAGGAAAAGTAATGGGTGTACAGTGGCATCCAGAGTTTTTCTTTAATGCTGCTGAAAAATTTATTGATGATAAAGTTATTATTGAGCACTTCTTGCAATTCGCTAGCATCAAACCATCTTTAGTGAAATGACAATGAGATACGCAAATTCATAAGTAAAACTTAATTTTAGATTTACTTTTCGCCATAATCATAATTCTTTCTTATTTTTGATACTTTGGATAAATAGTTTTCCACACTATAATATAAATGTGCTTTTTTATCTTTTTGGTAACTAAGCTTGTGATCTCACGAGCGCAATGAGCTAAAAAAGTAAAAATCAACGAACTACTATTTATTAAGAAGTTGTTTAAAATTGTATCTTTTTTTAAATAGGAATACAACTTTTGATCCTAGTAGGGTAAAAAGTAATTTCATATTTGCTTATTACTTAAGCAAATTCTAACATTACTTCGTGGAAATAAGTAACCTATATTGTTTTTGCAAACTTTTGAAATAAAAAACTTTGAAGAAATCACATTATACGATAGCACTCGCTTTATTGGTCTTGATTTTGGACCAAACTCTAAAAATTTGGGTAAAATTAAACATGCCCTTGGGCGATTATTTTGAAGTCTTAGGATTAAACTGGTTTCACATCCACTTTATAGAGAACCCTGGAATGGCATTTGGAATTGAATGGGGTGGCGAATATGGTAAATTAGCACTAAGTTTGTTCCGCATTGTTGCTATTTCTTTTATAGGATATATGCTGTACAAACTGGTCAAGCAAAATGCCTCTTTTATTGTCCTTACTAGTATTACCTTAATTTTTGCTGGAGCTGTTGGTAATATTTTAGACTCTGTTTTCTATGGTCTTGTATTTTCAGAAAGTACTGCCATTGATGTGGCAACATTTATGCCTCCAGAAGGAGGATATACAGATTTTTTACATGGCAAGGTGGTTGATATGTTTTATTTTCCATTAATTGATTCCCATTTTCCAGAATGGTTTCCTATTTGGGGAGGCAAACCCCTGCAATTTTTTGAATTTATTTTCAACATTGCCGATGCCTCTGTTTTTATAGGAACAGCTATTATATTTGTTTTTTACAAACATTTCTTTAACAAAGAGGAAGAAGAAAACGTTACCATCAATAACAACAAGGAGTCTTCGATTAATGAAGAAAATCTTTCTGTTAGTGATTCCTAGATTTTTACCACGTACCATCTAAGTAAGCGATCGTAACTACCAATATCTAATTTCATTTTAATACACTGTAAAAGAGCACAAAGCTTGCTTAACAATTTCCCTTACAGTGTATTTAATATACAAAAGCACTTATAACTTGAAACGCTCACATTTCGTCTTAGGTCTAATTTTTTTCATTCTAATAATTGATCAAGTACTCAAAATTTGGGTAAAACTAAACATGCCTTTGGGCGATTCTTTTAAAGTTTTGGGCTTGGATTGGTTTCGGATTCATTTTACAGAAAACAAAGGAATGGCATTTGGGATTGAGTTTGGTGGAGATTATGGCAAGTTATTTTTAAGCCTTTTTAGAATTGTAGTTGTTGGATTTATTGCCTATTTTTTAAATAAGCTAGTCCGAAAAAAAGCTAGCTTTTTACTATTAGCTTGTATTTCTCTAATTTTTGCAGGTGCTTTGGGCAATATTCTTGACTCTATTTTTTATGGCGTTTGTTTTTCTGACAGCGGTACCTTTCACAATCCACGTTTGGCTACTTTTATGCCTTCTGAAGGAGGATATGCTGGGGTTTTGTATGGCAAAGTAGTAGACATGCTCTACTTTCCAATGTTTGAAGGTTTTTGGCCCAAGTGGATGCCCTTTGTTGGAGGTAAGTATTTCATGTTTTTTCAACCCATCTTTAATATTGCCGATAGTGCTATTAGTCTAGGTGTATTTATTGCTATCGTATTTTGCCGCCGTTTTCAAAGAGAATTTGACGAACAACAAAATGTCTCCAATGAACCAAGCATAGCCGTTGATAATTCGGATTCTACTCCTGTTAACAATTCTAAAGATTCCATCGATCAACTTTAAAAAAGAATAGTCCGCCATAAATTAGCGGACTGTCATTGCACAAATTATATATAGCTATTAGATTATTTCGATTCTATTGCAGGTTTATTCGACATCTCAAATAAAAGATGTCCCCCTTTGACTAGGTCATGATGAGATAACATTGTCCCATCAAGTTTTTTTCCATTCAAGTAAACTTCTTTTACATACACATTATCTTTATGCTGATTTTTAGCCTCAATTCTTAGCGTTTTTCCATTTTCCAAATGAATTACAGCATCTCTTACTAAAGGACTTCCTAATGCATAATCCGAAGAACCAGGAGTTACAGGATAAAACCCTAGTGCGCTAAAAACGTACCATGCACTCATTTGCCCTGCATCGTCATTTCCACACAAACCATCAACATTAGGAGCGTACATCGTATCCAAAATCATACGAACACGTGCTTGTGTTTTTTCAGGATGCCCCGTCCAGTTATACAAATAAGGGATGTGATGCCCTGGTTCATTTCCATGCACATAATTTCCAATGATTCCATCACGAGTAATATCTTCATGTTTAGCAATATACTTTTCATCAATATCGACTGTAAATAAAGAATCTAAATGTTTACTGAAATGATCTTTTCCACCCATCATCTCAACCATTTTATCAATATCCTGAGGAACATACAATCCGTAGTTCCACGCATTTCCTTCTATAAACCCTTGACCATGTGTGTCCATTGGATCAAAGGATTCTCTAAAAGTTCCATCCGACAGTTTGGGTCTCATAAAACCAATAGAAGGGTCGTAAACATTTTCATAAGATTTAGACCGATCTTCAAATTCTCTTGCAACAGCAGTATTTCCCAATTCCTCTGCCATCTTCATAATACACCAATCATTATAAGCATATTCCAATGTTTTAGATACAGACGAATGCCCTTTATCATCTGGAACATATTTATAATCTATATAAGCACCAAGCTCATCAAAATATCTAACCTTAGCTGTGCTTACTGACGCAGCCAAAGCTTGCTTTTGATTAAAATTTCCTACCTTCTTAACCATTGCATCTGCAAGAACTGAAGTCGCATGATAGCCTATCATACACCAATTTTCATTAGCATAATGACTCCATATAGGTAACATACCATGTACACTTTGCTCATAATGCGCCAACATAGATTTTATCATATCATTATTGCGGCTTGGTTGGGTGATGTTAAACAATGGGTGCAAAGCTCGATAAGTATCCCACAATGAAAAAATAGTATAATTTGTAAATCCTTTGGAAGTATGTATGTTTTGATCTAAACCTCTATACTGACCATCCACATCTTCATAGAGAATAGGTGAAAGATTAGTATGATAAATTGCTGTGTAAAAATTCACTTTATCTTCTTCCGTCAAACTAGTCACTTCTATTTTAGAAAGTTCTTCGTTCCACTTCTTTTTTGTCTCTTCTTTTGTTTTTTCAAAATCCCAATGCGGTATTTCAGCTTCTAAGTTTTTCAAAGCTCCCGAAGTACTGACAGAAGACAAAGCAAACTTAACTTTAATTTTTTCAGCGTTCTTTGTATCAAAATTGAAAAATGCTCTAATGTCCTTGCCCGCCATTTCAGGAAAATTATATTCTTGGTCAAAACGTCGATAAAAGCCATCGTATTTAACAGCGTCATATTTTTTGTGCCCATAGCTTTTGAAAGGCTTAGAGAATTGCATGGCAAAAAACACCTTTTTATCTCTAGCCCATCCCTTAGTTTGTCGGTACCCCGTTACTAAAGAATCATTCTCAACTCGAATAAAAGTCCAAACATTCTTATTATCATGATGATATACATTGTACACCATATCTAAGATAACATGCGCTTCTTCTGACTCTGGAAAGGTGTATTGATGAAAACCAACCCGTTCGCTAGCTGTTAATTCTGCTAAAATTCCATAACTCTCTAAATTAACTTTGTAATACCCAGGAGATACTTTTTCTTCACTATGCGAAAACGTAGAGTAAAACCCCTTTTTGCCTTCTTGCCTCACCATAGGTTCAAGTACCAATTCTCCAGTCGTGGGCATTACTAAAAAATCCCCCAAATCAGAATGCCCTGTTCCACTAAAGTTCGTATGGGTAAACCCTAGAATAGTTGAATCTCGGTACTGATAACCAGCACAATACTCATACGTTTCTGTGTTGTAACTACCGTCCTCATTAAACATCACCTCAAAGTTAGTTTGGGGGCTCAACTGTACCATTCCAAAAGGTGCCGTTGCTCCAGGAAAAACATGCCCCATCTTGCTTGTTCCTACCAAAGGGTCGACAAATTGAGTATAATCAGGCTTTGATTTAGTAGAAACAAGAGTACTTTTTGCTTCTTTTTTGCAAGCATTTAATACAAATAGTATCAACAGAGAAAGCAATATGTTTTTCATTTTACAATTATTTATTCACCAAAAAACAGTTGTAGCATTGGTAAGACAATTTTTACCCGTTCAGGGTCTAAATTTGTATCAAAAGTAGGGCGTTCGATTAATTTACCATCTCGCACCAGTTGTAGCATTTTTTGACGTTCTGCGGGCGCAAAAGCTGCGAAAGTACGGCGTAAAGCAGGCAACATTTGTTGAAATTGCTCGTCCTTTAATCCACTAACCCATTCGTCTACAATTTCCCATAAAATAGGGTTGTGAATTAAGAGCAAACCACTTCCATATAAGAAACCATTCAACCAACTACTTGCGACAACAACATCGACACTTTTAGACAAAGCATAACTTAATATCCCTGCTGCCGTTTCGACATTTAACACCTCATTATCCAACAAAATTCGGGTAGCAGCTCCTCTTATTTTTCCATCAATATGTTGATTATCTAATAATCGTTCTAACGTTTCTTCCCAAACCGTTAAATACATTTCCTCATTTAATAATAACAAAGAGCGATTAACAGACAATACTTGGTCAAACATTTCCTCGCTAGCTGATTCATCCAAAGAAGTACATGCATTGGGTAAAGAAATGCAAATTCGAGGCACTATTTTTTGGAGCAACGCATCGACCATACCAATTTCAGTATTTCGAACATCGCCATATCTATAAATTCGAACCAACGGAGGCAAAGCTGTCATCAAATGATTAATATCCTTTGTTATAGCAGCCAAATTTTTTAATTCCTGCACCAATTCATTGATTGCTTCAGGCAAATTAGCATGAATTACTTTTTCTAATAATTGGGTCAACTCTACCAATGTTTGAGCATGAGTTGCTTGGTTGATCACAAAATTGATTGTCGCTTGCTGGATGGTATTTCCCCACATTCCCGCCTCAATAATTTGCAGAGCAAATTCAGGACGCCATTCCATTTTCCAATATTCATTCTTCGTACTCAACTCCCTACCTGTTGCAACATCGGGTATTCCCCATTGTATGGATAGCAAATTTAAACGATGCAAAAATTGGCTTTGCTTTAAATCATGTTCTTGTCTCAAATCTAACCCTCCCTTGGGTTTGTTGGCAGTAGCTTTTAACCACACCACGTCTGCTTTTTTATACTTTTTTAGTTTTAATGCTTTAATGTTCAGTTCTAAATCTTGCTGTAAAGGAATAATTGGAATTGTTTCTGGAACATCCCCCATTTTATCCCCAATCACCAACTTGTGTCGAATTAAGTCCAGTTGACTTTGATATCCTCCTGAAAAAATAGTCATTACAGATTCCGTCAGTTCTCCTATTCCAGGTACTTCTAGACCTCTAAGAGCAGCCAAAGTTTCTGCCAAACGTACGCCTTCGATCGCATGAGCTGAACTCGTTTCTAAGTCTTCCTTTTTGAATAACTGAGAAACTTTTGCCATCCAGTTAATTGTGGCATTGTCTCTATTAAAAAACAGCAATTCATACCAAGCAGGTGATACAACTCCTGCCCCATACCCACTGGAAGTAGCGATTCGGTCATATGTCCAAGGGATCCAAGTAGCTTTTGTTTTTACTTTGGGAATCCCTTTTAACAATGCATTATCATCTTTTACTTTATAAGCATTCAAATCATCCAAGGCGGGTGTATGCCAAGCTCCACAGACAACAGCAATGCGCTCGTATTTGTCTTTAATTGCTTTACGCAATTTCTTACGCATATATGCTTCTCGAATCAAGTTATAGGCTTGTCCTTGATTGCCTATCTCTGTCCTTAAAGTTTTCATCAAGTCCAGAATCACTCCGAAAATATCCTCGTTGCCATCTCCTTGTTCAAACATAGCCTCCCACCAACGTTCACTATCTGTGTATCCTGCTAAAGATGCCATATAGCCCAACGGATCCTTTGCTATATCCTTTACATCTTCTTGCCCTTCCAGTTTCTTCAATTCAGCTATTTTTTCAGGCACTTCGTCCAATCCTAACCGCAGCGATTGAGGCAAATCCATTTGAACTACAGGGATACCATATTTTTGAGCAAATAAAAACGTTTGCCATTCGGGAGAAAAAACAGTAAATGGGTAATAAACAGCTTGTTGTAAATTCTTAGGATTATAAATCAAAGCAGCAACAGGAGGCACCAATGTTTCGTCTTGCACATAAGGAAGGAGGTTACTCAATTCTTCTGCTCCTTCTATTAAAATTATATCTGGCTGATAGACACTCAATGCCTTTATCAAACTTTTAGAAGAACCAGGACCGTGATGTCTTATTCCAAATAATTTTATATCCATTCTTTAATCTCTCAATAGTTCGCTAAAATATTATGTTTACAGGGTTGTTAGCAAATCTAACTTAATTGGCACTTTTCCATCTTTCAAATGCAAATAATAAATCTTTTCTTTTTCAAGTTTATTGATACTTTTTATTAATCTCCCCTCTTCGTCTGTTATCATAGAAAAACCTCTCTCTAAAATCGTCTGAGGGTTTAACAAACGAAGTTTTTCTTCTATAGCATCTAGTTCCTGATGTGCGGCTTTTAACTGTTGTGCGGCAACCTGTTTTAATTTCGCTTCTAATAAATCTACTCTATTAGAGGCTTGTTGAATTTTTTGTATTGCTAAATGCTTAATATCCAAAGCAGACTGTACAATAGTAGACTCAAAATTTAGCATTCGATGAATCAAATAATCCGCAACAGCTGTTGGTGTTTTCAAGGTTTGATAAGCGACCAAATCCGCTAAGGTTTCATCAATATCATGCCCTATTCCTGTTATAATGGGCAACTCGCAAGTCGCCAAAGCCACACACAAATCGTAATCATCAAATCCCATTAAATCTAGACGAGCACCACCACCTCGAACAATAACAACACAATCAAATTCATCTTTCCGAGCTTCTATTTTATCAATTTGTAACATGACCTCTTGGGGTACATTCACCCCCTGCACAACAGCCTCAAACAATTCATATTGGAATTTATATTGATGAGGATTTGTTTTGATTTGCTGTAAAAAATCCTGTAGTCCCGCAGCAGTACTAGAAGAAATGATAGCAATTCGCTGCCAAACCAAGTTAGTAGGAACTTGCATATTGAGTTCTGTAAACTGTTCTGCCTCTAATTTTTTTTGTGTTTGTAGACGTTTAAGTTCCAATTGCCCAATGGTTACTGTTGGGTCAATATCTTTAATGGATAGTTTCATTCCGAAATACTCATGAAACTCAACCTGCACACAAAGCAGTACTTGTCGACCTACTTGCAAAATTGACCATAAAGAATCTCCAATTTTTCTAGTAATTTTCTCCAAAGAACGCCCCCATATAACTCCTTCGGCTCTAGCAGATATTTTAAAATCATCCCGTTCTACTAAAGATATATATACATTCCCTTTGCTTGTTCCGACATCTGCAATTTCACAATTAATCCAGATCGTTTCACGCATATTAAAAGCAACCACACGTTTAAGATGCTCATTCAGTTCAAAAAGAGAAAAAGTTGGTTGATTGATTTCTTTAGGCATATTCTCAGAGACTTAATTCAGACAGTAGATTAATAAAATAGTAGGCTTACTATTGTCAACAATAAACATCCAATATTCTTTCCCTCCGCAGGCTCACTAACATTAGATTAAAACAGCCACAAAATATAAGATATTTAAGCCTCATCAAATTCAAATATAAATTTAGAGTTGCGAATTTCTTCTTTAAATAGATGGGGATAATGCGCTTTCATTCTTAAATAAATTTTCTCCAAAGGAACGTCTGCAAACACTCCATGATCTGCAACATACTCCATAAAAGGATTGCCTTCTTTATCTGACTCTTGAAAAACAGCATCTTGCTCACCATCAAAATCTAATGGTTCCACCCCTAATTTGTCACATAATTCTGTATTAAATACAGGCGTAGCTTTGATCCATCTATTATTCAAAAACACTTCTGCGTATCCATGAAACACCAAAACATCTGTTTTTAGACGCTCCTCTAAATTAGCGGTTCCTAAATGATTTCTTACATCGCCATAAGCCAATCGGCTAGGAATTCCTAACGAACGCACACACGCCACAAATAAATTTGACTTTTCAATGCAATGACCATAATCTTTGGTTAACAAATGACTAGCCTTTAGGGCATAGGGCTTTAAAACAATGTGATAAGGCGAATATTTAAATCCATCTCTAATAGCATAATACAATGCAATGACTTGATCTTTTGCATTCGTTATTCCACTTACTTTCTCTTGTGCATATGCAACAACAGTAGGATGATCACTATTGGTATAAACCCCTGCTTTTAAATAATTCTCGTTTTCGTCCATTCTAATTATAATATTCCAATTTTTTTAGCAAATAACTTGAATTAATAGTCCACTAAATCAGCGATCAAAACAAACTAAATACAATGAACTAACAAGTTGAGGCAAGATAGATAAAATAGTCTTATTCTTAGTCCGAATCAATCATTTTCTATATAGAGCAACACAAAAAGGAAGCTATAAATGTAAACAAAAAAAAAACCATCTTAAATAAATTTAAGATGGTTTTTTAAAGAGTATATCAACGTTATTTGGTAACGTTTGCTTCAATATCGTAAATAATCATATCATCAGGAACATTTCCATAGATATTCAAACTTGACGAGTATGCTGGATCAACTTTAGCTTGTGAAGAATCAAATTTGAATTTCACAAACCCTTTTTCTCCTGGTTTGATTGCTCCTCTTGACCAATCAATTGGCTCTGTACAAATACAACCACCTTCTAAGTGAAATACTTTAAAATCATTTTTTCCAGTATTCGTAAATTCAACAGTGTATTCTTCTACATCACCAAATTTCACAGGTCCGATCTTCATAACTGGTTCGTCAAAAGCCAAAGTAGTTCTTGGCTTATCTCCAGGATTATTAGAAGGAGAAGTCGTTGTACTAACTACGGTTGTATTAGCCGTTAGTTTTTTTTTTCAGGGGCTCCGTTGATGCCCAATGTTCCATTCACAATTTTGAATTCTACACGACGGTTAAGTGCACGTCCTTCAGGATTATCAGAACCATCTGTTTTAGTATTATCAGCAGCAGGTTGTTGTTCACCTAAAGCTTTTGGTTGCAAACGGTTTTTGTCAATTCCTTTTTTAACCAAGTAAGCAATTGTCGCATTAGAACGTCTGTCAGACAAGCTGATATTGTATTGATCAGATCCCAAAGCATCGGTATGACCTCTTACTTCAACGATCATTTCAGGATTGTCTTTTAAAGTAGCCAATACCATATCCAAAGTATCAGCAGCACCTTGACGGATATTTGATTTATTGAAAGAGAAATAAACATTGTAGAATACAGGAGGAGGCGTCAAATACATTTTTTGTACCATTCCCAAATCTTTTTGCGCTACAACTCTTGTGTCAGCAATATAACCTTCACGATTTGCAAAAATTTTGTAATCTTTATCTCTTGGCACAACGAAAGCAAATTCATTTCCTGTTCCTTTTGTCAATTGTTTTACTTCTTTACCAGAAGAAGCTTCGTAAATAATTACGGTAACGCCATCTAAAGCAGCATTGGTTTTCTTGTCAAATGCTTGAACCATCAAACCAAGTTCTTTGATTTTAACTTCTTTAGTAATCTCCATTGGTTTAGTAATATCTAGACCTGCAGCAGTCAATGCTTCTTTAGTCGCATCAACACTTTCTTTGCTACCCTCTACACCATCTTTTTTAGCAACGATATCATACTTTTTCCCCATATCAAGGCTAAACGTATAATCGTTTCCTTCTGTATTACTTTGCTCATCTACAACTTTACCAGTTTCTTTATCAATCAACTGAACAGTTGCACCAATCATTGGCTCTCCTGTTGCTTCATCCATTACCGCAACATCCATAATAATATCACAACGCTCTGGCATAATTACAGAGAAAATATCATCACAACAAGTTTCGCTTTTCATGGACATAGTACCAGGACGGTTAGACAAGATATAAGCATAACAATCATCTTTTCCTACTTTGTTCACTGTAAAACTAAAGTCATCTACATAAGTATTAAAACCAGCACCCATGTTAACAACTTTTCCCATAGAACCATCAGCAGCACGCTCTGTACGGAAAATATCCCATCCACCAAAACCAGGGTGTCCATCTGAACTAAAGTACAATGTATTGTTTCTTTCGTCAAAGAACGGTGTTAAATCATCTCCAATTGTATTAACTGCTTCCAAGTTTAATGGCTCTTTAGTCGTACCATCTTCATTGATCTCAGCATACCAGATATCCATACCACCTTTACCACCTTCCATGTTAGAAGTAAACAACAAGTAATCTTTTCCATCCCATGTTGCAAAAGCAGGATCTTGACAAGAGTAAGAACTAGAGTTAAAATCTAGCAATTTAGGGTTGCTAACAGTACCATCTGCATAATCAGCTACATAGATACGACTGTTTTCCAATTGATTACCAATCAACTCAGCACGTACAAAATAAAACTTCGTTTGATCATCGTTAAAAGCTGGTTCAACAACATGCAATCCTTCTTTTTGAAGAACATCAGCATTAAATTCTTTTGCTTCTCCCCATTTGCCATCGCCTTCTGATTTAGCGATATAAATTTTAGCATGCTCATAATCCTCACCTTCTTCTTTTACAATAATTGTATCTGCACGCAAAGAAGCATAGATAATTTCATCACGTCCCAATGGGAAAGCCCCACCTTCTGTAGACAAAGAGTTAACGTTAGGACCAGCATTTTCAATAATTAATTCCTCTGTTGGTTCCATGTTATTTTTAGCCCATTTAGCACCATCGATGTGGATTTGAGCCATTTTTTTGTAGTAATCTGCCTTTGGCGCATCTGATGGATACTCTTTGATAAAGGCTTCAAACTCTGGAATACAGTTGTCATAATCTCCTGTCATTTTCATAACAACAGCATGCTCATAACGACTCAATGGAAATTCATCTTTTTTATTTAGAGCAACTAATTTTTGGTACCATTCAGCAGCAGCTTTGTAGTCTCTCAACATTTCATTGGTGGAAGCTATTTTGTAAATAGCAGCACCATCATTGTTATCTGCTTCATAAGCACGTATATACCATTCTAAAGCAGTGTAGGTATTCTTTTTATTGCGTTCTTCATCTCCGATATTTTCCTTCATTTCGGAGGTTAAGTTATTATTTGTTGGTTGAGCAAATGCAGCTTGACCAACAAATAGTAAAGCAATAATTACTAATATATTATTAAGTTTCATTATTCGAAATAAGTTTAGATTAAGTTGTGGATTACTATACTATTTTATAATAAAACAAGATTAGAAATCTTCAAGAGTAGATTTCTAATCTCTTATTGGAGTTATTATTAAAAACGAGGACAGAATAAGATATCATCAATAACAGGTACTTTGTAAATTTTAGCAACATAAGACAATGCTACTTCAAATGCCATACCTCTGTTATTATTACTAAATGCTTGATAGTTCAAACCTTGTGCAGCTGTATTGATATCATATGCAAAACCAAATTTTAGTCCTTTAATATCTAAGCCTATACGAGCAACAGCATCACCACTAGCACGGTAACCACCTCCCAAATATAATGTAATATCTTGCATATCGTTGAAGTGAATCCCTAACAATAACTGCCCGTTGAATTCAAATGCGCTCAAACCTTCTCCTTGACCAGTTGTATTGATTGTATTTTGGAAGAAGAACAAAGGTTTCAAGAACAAGTTACCTTTTTTAGTTAATGCAATTCTAAAAATCAAATTAGAAATAGTAGTCATTGGTAATCTTGCTTCACCATCCTCATTTGTTTGAGGTGTCATAAAGCTATAATTAGGATTCGTAAAATGATTCAAAGACACTCCTGCCTCAAAACCAAAACGTCTACCTCTATGGCTCAACATCAAACCACCAGAAAAATCAGGCAATGTTTTAGTAGCATTTCCTAAAGACATGCCCAATGGGTCAGTCGTAGCATTACCACCATTAACCAACTGATCTTCAAATGTAAAATCTCCAGAAAGTCTACGTTGTAAGATACCACCTTTGGCAGCAAAAGATAAGATTGTATTTCCTTTTTTGCCCAAGCCCAAGTGATAAGACAAAGACAAACTAGCAGCTAAGTTAGAAAGGTTTCCTACGGCATCATAATAAAAAGAAATACCAACACCTGCCCAATTTCTAAGTGGCTTGCCTTTTTTATTACGAATAGCAAAAGGAACGTCAATATAAGCAGATGGCGTTTGGAATCCTGAAAAGCTTGAGGAAGTATTATCAATAGATGGAGCTTGAGAAATAGACAATCCTGCCCATTGAGTTCTATATATACCACCTATTCTAAAAGTACCTGCATAATATCCTGTATGTGCAGGATTTAGCTCTAGTGGAGCCATGTCAAACATCGTAAAACGAACGTCTTGAGCTTGGCTACTGGATGTACAAAAACCTACTATAAAAAGCAGGCATACACTCGTTAAAATTTTCATCGTCTAAGAGGAGTTTTTAAGTACGAATACCGTAAATTAATTCAATAATAAGATTTATACCGCTATAAATAACTTTGGGTAAATATACAGTTTTTATTTACAGAAAGTAAGTAAACTTACATTTTAGTTTAGAACTTTTAACAAAAAAACCTTTATTTCTCGTATTTCTGCTTTCCAAAACTACATTTTGTCACATCAAAAAGTACTTCCTATAGATTTCCTTTGTTAAAAGAACCTTAACATTTTATTAAGCGCTAATGTATGCTTTTTCAAAATATTTTCCCTATTTCATTGCAATTAATTCCCTTTACCCTGTTATATACTTTATTCTTCTTGGAATAAAGGATTGTAGCTTATACATTTGCATACACGATAATTGTTTTACAAATGTTAAAGTTTTTTTCTAGTATTGTTAATAAAAATAAAAAATCCTAGTCACAAAACAACAAAACTTCTCATATTTTTCAATATTTACCAATATGTTCAACACTAATTCTAGGCAATTTTTATACTTTTTTAGCGTTATCCTTTTCGGAAGTAGCATTTTTAGTTCTTGCACCTCCAATACACAAACAGAAGATCCCCTTACCGATCTTCAATCAATCCAATTAGTGCCTTGCCCTCCCCTAGATTCATCTATTTTGTATGATGATGTCGTATTGCAAAATTATACCTACACTCAAAATCAGATGATGTTCCGTCCTGTAAACCTTCGTTTGGGAGGGATGACTCCCCTAACAATAAGTCGCCCCAAATCATATCCTAAGACTAACAAAGGAAATCATTTACATATTTGTATTGACAATCAACAACATCACATTACCAACAATAATATATTTGACTTTCCTCTCCCCGATGGCAAGTATAGATTAACTGCTTTTATCGCTCGATCGTTTTACGAATCTATTAAAACACCTAAAGCAATCATGGCGAAGGAGATAGGCATAAGAAAAGGGGAACTTTACCTTAGTAAAAACCTTTTGAATGCAAATATTGTTTATAATGCACCAATGGGTACTTACCAAAAAGGAGATAAAATTTTATTGGATTTTGTTTTGGTCGGCACAACTATTGAGGAAGGAGGTAATCAAGTAAAAATAACGATCAACAACCATAAGTCATTCTATGTCAACAATTGGCAAGCATACCTTTTGGAGGGACTTGACATAGGAACTTATGAAGTTAAGTTAGAATTGTTAGATGCTTCTGGGAAACAAATTGCGGCTCCTGTCAGTCAAAATTTCATCATAAAAACATCTGAAAAACAAAATTAAAGATTTAATTTCCAAATATTTACCTTTTTTTTAACTTTAACCAAAAGAGGTAAGATTTTTGAACCATTTGTAACATTCAATTAATATCAATGCAAATTGAATCAATAGCATTAGATAAAAAAGCCCCCGATATAAATTATGGACCTAAACTAAAAAAATTATTGTATCATGAAAAAGCTCCTATTATCTGTCTTATTAACGGCAATCTATACGCACCTTTTTGCAGCTACTCCCATCAAAGATGCTGCTGAATTTTTTATCAAAGCGGATGACTTTTTTAAGGCATATGCCATAGAAGGCAATATCAAATATGCCGATCTAAAACAAGATCGCTCCGACTTAGCACTTCTCGTTGATTTTATTGGCGAGACTCCCGTCAACTCTGTTGACGTTTATAGACGCAAAGCTTACTTAATTAATTGCTACAATCTATTGGTTATAAATGCTGTGTTGGAAACTTATCCGATAGAAAAAGTTGCGGACACGAACAAATTCTTTAAAAAAGATAAACATAAAGTAGGCAAAGAGATGATGACATTGGATCATTTAGAGTATAAAATCATCTTTAAGGAATATAAAGACCCTAGGCTTCATTTTGTTTTGGTTTGTGCTGCCAAAGGTTGCCCTCCTATCCCATCATTTGCATATACTCCTGGAGATGTCAACAATCAAATCAATCGCCAATGCCAATTGGCATTAGACGACCCTTCTTTTTTGTACTTAGAAAAAGAAAACAATATGGTAAAATTATCTCCTATTTTTAAATGGTATAAAGATGATTTTTTCCCTTCAATTCCCGAATTTATCAATGCACATCGCAGCACCAAAATCCCTCACGATTATTCATTGGGTTTTTATGAATATGACTGGACATTAAATGCGTGGAAATAATCTTTTTTAGTTAGTCTAACCTTATGAAATTACTACTCTTTTTGATTGTAGCAAGTCTGCTCAATTGTACTAGTTGTGGAGAAAAACACGCTCGTTCTAATAAAACAGCAATTACTACGACACCTATAGAAAACGCAATTGGCTCTACTACTCTTTCGAATTCTTCTACCTCGACAACAAACAATACAAATGGTAGCAAAAATATTCCTGCTGAGGTTATTCAAACAACAAATAATAATGCATCCGCTACTCTAGCCAATTATACTCAGTATAGTTGGCTGGATACCTATCATCCCCAATCAGCACTTCAAAAGCAGATTCCCACACCACCTCAATACACCAGAACACCATCCTCTCCCACTAGCTTTGGGACATGGTTAAGAGGATTGCCTTTGCTTCCAAAGACATCCAAAGTCATGCTTTATAATGGCACAGAAAAGCCCTATCAAGAGGGTGCTTTTCGTGTTTTAGATATTGATATCGGACAACGTGACTTGCAACAATGTGCAGATGCTGTAATGCGCTTGGTAGCAGAATATCATTACAGCAAAAAAGATTACGATGCTATCCATTTCAATTATACAAGTGGACACACCATTCGTTTTTCAGATTGGGTTAAAGGCAAAAAACCGATTATCAAAGGCAGTAAGGTTAGTTTTAGTGCTGCAAATAATAGCCACAATACTTCTTATAAAAATTTTAAAAAGTATCTGACTAATATTTATTGCTACGCAGGAACCGCATCCTTAGCAAAAGAATTAAAAGAAAAAACAATAAGTAACGTTTCGCCTGGTGACGTTTTTATTTGGGGAGGATTTCCAGGGCATGCCGTTATTGTGTTAGACGTGGCGCAACATGAAACAACGGGTAAAAAGATTTTTTTACTCGCTCAAAGCTATATGCCTGCTCAAAGTATACACGTTTTGCATAACTTCAACGATTCTGATCTGTCCCCTTGGTATTCCGAAGATTTTGGCGCGCAGCTTGTAACTCCTGAATGGACATTTGATCGTAATACGCTTAAAAGTTTTGACATTGATTGACCTCCCCATTATCAATATAATATAATATAAATCCTTTTTTATCTTTTTGGTAACTAAGCTTGCGAGCTCACGAGCGAACCGAGCATAGCGAGCTCACGACCGTAGGGAGTAACAAACCGAGCTAAAAAAGTAAACAACTAAGCGATAGCGAACTACCACGAAGTAGCAGCGTAGCTAACTACTACATTATCAATAGTTCGTTGAGAAACTTTATTAGTTTGATAATCAATAAGTTGCAGATTTATTGTGTTTTGTGTTAAAACTTTAATTATCAAACTAATATAAATGTGCTTTTTTATCTTTTTGGTAAAAAAGTAAAAAATCAACGAACTACTAACATTATATAACTTCTTTTTTACTCTAGTACAATTTTCTCACTCTTAACTCCTTTAGGATTATTTAGATAAAGCCAATAAATGCCTTTGGGCAATTCACCTAAAGGTAAAGTAACATTTTCTCTAAAACGTTCCTGCACCATCGCTTGCCCCAAATTGTTGTATAAAACAACTGTTGTTTCCTCTTGCTCCTCTACCACAATATTCAATTTATTTTGAGTTGGATTAGGGTATAATAAGACATTACGAAGCTCATTTTGAGGCTTGATCGTTCGTATTCCAGTTGTTAAATTATTAGTATTAGGCTGAGTAGACTCCGACTGTGTCACCGATTTATTATTGGTATTTTGGATCATTGCAAAAGCAAAGATGCGAGAAAAGTCCCAATTAACATTCCCAAAAGCGGTATAATCATAAACCAAAGAATCTCCAACTGTTGAAGGAATATTGATCGGTAAAAAACCTAAACTAGCTCTATATACATCATAGTGTTCTGCTTCCCCATTTGGTCCCATATAAAATACACTATCTTCGGCTAAACCAACCCACAATTGTTCGGTTCCCAAATTGTGACTGGCTTCCGTTTTAACAATTACACGTACTCGCATAGAATCATCACCATATTTTTGCTGTTCCATTCGAATCCGAATAGGACTAGTCTGAGATTGAAAAGGGGCAAAAATAGACGCTTGACTATAATCACTGTTCAAAGGAATTGAAAAACCATTGATAATCAAAGCAGGGGTTCCAAGTATTCCATAATAAAAACGCCTAGCATCACTGGGCGAAGCATTTTGTTGATACAACAAACATTGTGTGTAAGGAACTCCTGAATGTATTGAAATATGTATTGCCTCATTTTGATTATTCAAATTGGTATAAAAACCAGGATTTCGATTGGCACAATGCGAACAAAGTGTGTTTGTAAAATGTTCTACAAATATCTTTCGAGGGACTTGTGCCTCTACAATATTATTATACAAAAAAGCAAAACACAGACATAGAAATAGATGTTTCATAATTTAGCAACTAGTTTAATTTTTTATGATTTTATGTATCAATATTCAAGGATAGATGGTCTGCTAAAATTTCACAACGGACAGATCTATCAAACTGCTAGAAAAAACTGCCTCTGCTCCAAAAAGGTTGTCAAATCTCAGTTAAGATCCTTTATTTTTATCTGTATTTTGCTAACTTGACAAAACATTGACATTTACTACTCCAAATTACTAACTATGACACTTGGCTTACAGCTAATAGAACGTGCCCAAAATTGGCTAAATCGTACTGCGATTATTTCTAATCATAAAAAATATAGTTATCAAGAATTACTAAACCAATCCACTCATGTTGCCAGCTATTTACTAAATGGTTCAGAGGATTTAAAAGAAGCACGAGTAGCTTTTTTAGTAAGTCCAAGTTTTGAATATACAGCCCTACAATGGGGCATTTGGAGAGCGGGTGGTATTGCTGTTCCGCTCTGTGTACTGCACCCATTACCATCTTTGGAATATGTACTTCGAGACACTGGTGCCAAGATATTAGTTGTTGACCCAACCTACTATGATTTATTAGCACCACTTGCAGCAGAAGAAGATATTCGCTTGCTAACAATCGAAACTGTTTTACAATCTAGGGTTAAAGCCACACTACCTATCATCGAAGATAGTCGCAGAGCTATGATTTTGTATACTAGTGGCACCACCAGCCTACCTAAAGGGGTCGTAACGACACACGCCAACTTAAATTTTCAAATTAGTACTTTAGTAGACGCTTGGAAATGGCAACAAGAGGATCACATTCTAAATGTTTTGCCTCTACATCATGTGCATGGTATTATCAATGTGATGAGTTGTGCACTTTGGGTTGGAGGATGTTGCCAATTTCTACCTAAATTTAATGCGGCTAAAGTTTGGGAATTATTTAGTCAAGGAAAGATCAATATTTTTATGGCTGTTCCAACCATATATTTCAAACTGATTAACTGTTGGGAACAAACAACGGAAGACACACAACAAAGATGGTCAAAAGCAGTTGAAGCCTTTCGTTTGATGGTTTCTGGATCTGCTGCGTTACCTGTTCCTGTCTTAGAGAAGTGGCAAACAATCAGTGGGCATATCTTGCTTGAGCGCTATGGAATGACAGAGATAGGTATGGGCATTTCAAACCCTTATAATGGAGAAAGAAGAGCAGGTCATATTGGACAAGCATTGCCTGGCGTACAAATTCGTTTGGTCAATGAACAAGGCGTCATTAACACAGAAAATATTTCAGGCGAAATTCAAATCAAAGGACCAAATGTTTTTAAAGAGTATTGGAGAAAACCAGAAGCTACTCAAAAGGCATTTAGTGAAGATGGTTGGTTTTTGAGTGGGGATATTGCTCTGTTAAACAACAATTATTACAAGATTTTAGGAAGAGATTCTGTTGACATTATAAAATCAGGTGGTTATAAAATCTCTGCTTTAGAAATTGAAGATATTCTTAGAAAACATCCTTTAATTAGCGATTCTGCGGTTGTTGGTATTCCCAATCCTGAATGGGGAGAATTGATCGTTGCTTGCCTTGTCCTCAAAGATGGCAATCAAACTACTATTGACATAAAAGCACTGAAAGAATGGCTCAAAGAAACGCTTCCTGCCTATAAAATCCCCCGTCAGTTTATTATCCAATCTGCTTTGCCTAGAAATGTTTTGGGGAAAGTAACTAAAAATGAACTAAAAAAATGGTTTTAATTCCTTGCTTAAAATACAGTAGTCAATCAGCTATTCCCTACGGTCGCTGTTCGTTTATTCATATACACCATTCGTTAACCCATTTTCTCTGTTTGTCAAACAATTTGCACCATTCGTAAAGTTACATCTACCATTCATAAATAGCTCTTTTTTCTATACCGTTATCGTTGTATATTTGTGTTTTAATATAATTTATAATTACCCTTACAAACACAAATTATGTTTAAAACTTCAATTTTAACTTTACTATTATTGGTGTTATCCATTCACTTAGTTTCTGCACAAGCAGCAGCTAATTTTGATGGCACTGATGATAAAGCAACGGTTTATCACCACAGTGATTTTAACCTATCTACCCACGATTTCACCATAGAAGCTATGGTTCGAGATGTTGCCTTAGAAAGCCCCATGCTTACCATCATCTCTAAAAGAAATTTAGCTAGCAATGGCTTTGCCTTAATGATTAATACACAGGATGGCATGCAACTAATTGCTGAAATTGGCAAAAACAGATATGAGGTCAATACTTCTGTTTTTGAAGATCGGCGATGTCATTCCGTTGGGCTACGACGTTCTAGGGATGAAATAACTTTATTTATAGATGATAAAGCCTATCCTCTAGGCAAAAACACGACGAACATCAACACCACTGAAAATCTAATTATTGGTGACGATGGTTCCAATACACACCAACCTTTTGAGGGGTACATTGAAGAAGTTCGCTTTTGGAAAGATGCTCGAACGGATGGAGAAATTTTTGACTGGAACCAAAAATGTATTCCTTCCTCCAGCAGTGATTTACTGGCTTTGTGGAATATTGAGGAAAATACAGGGCAATTTTTTCACGATGTTGCCAGCATTCAACACCATGCTTATTTAGGCAGTGGTTTTAGCAGCGACAATCAAGATCCTCTTTGGGCTTCTAATGAGTGTTTGGAATCTTGTTGCGGAACAAAAGCCGATTTTAATGTTTCATTGACTACTCCCAAAGCATATCAGTATGTCAATTTTACGAATACTAGTATTAATGCAACCAGCTATGTATGGATGGTTAATGGCACCGTAGAAGCAACAACAACTGACTTTAAATTTGGTTTTCCGATTGGTACACATATCGTTCGGTTATTAGCTAAAGACAGATCTTGCCAAAGCATGCAATCTTGGGTCGTTGAAGTAACTGATTTCTTAGACAACTGTGGTGCTCCTACCAACATCTCTCCTTGCCCTCCTGACCCACTACTACACGAAAAGCCGCAGATGCGTATCTTGGATGGTTTTGGCAATTGCTATAGTCCAGAAGAACTAGCATTACCGACTCCTATGGTAACTAGAAGTAATGTTCCTGGTTACCCTCCTGGACAGGTTTGCGAATGTGGCATTTTTACCTTGTATTATCAAGATGTTATCAACAATACAGATGTTGGATTTGATGATCCTGCTGCCCCACAAGGCACAGGTTTCACAACCTTGGGAGAAGAAAGAAGAGCCTCACTTTGCCGAGTTTTCGAAGACTTAACCCTACTTATTGGCGCCAATCCTACTGCTAGTAACTTGGGCGTAGAAGATCTCAGAATTACGGTTGGCGCTTCTGACGGAACAGGTGCACTTGCTCTACCTAACAATGCTGTAGCAGCAGCAAGCTCTTACTTTTTTGAACTAACTTCTCCTAATATTCATAAATTTGCATTGGGGGAAGTTGGAAGAACAATTATCGGAGGTAGGGACTCGTATCAGGATTGGTTGTTGTATAATCCCGTTGTTGCTAACGATCCTCATGGAATTGTTCAATTTAATTTTGCAAACGCATCGTTTAATTCAGACTTAGCATCCATCACAGGAAACCATATATATGTAGTTGGTCTACATGAAGTTATCCATGCACTAGGTTTCCGATCTTTGATTGGAGGAACCAATGGTCCTAGTCGATTTGCTAGTAGTAATGCTCCTAATATATATGCCTACTGGGATCAATTTATAGAAAGTAATCAAACTCCTGTTATCAATAGCACCATTACCAACAACAATCTTTCTTTGAGTTTTACGACCAATACCGTCAATAGTTGTGGTTCGCCTAATGCCACCAACGGACTTGCTTTAGATGGCATTTCTGCTGCGGGGAATCATCCTGTTTATTATAATGGGACATATCAAGAAGGGAGTTCTTTTAGTCATTTTAACTGTACAGCAGGGGTATCTGGGTATGTCATGAATTTTAGCGGTATTGCTAGCATTACTCCTAATCCATTGGAAGTAGAAACTTTGTGCAAATTGGGTTATACTATTTCCGGAACATTTGGGCAAAACTTAACTGCGTCCAATCAAAGCAATACATTGGCTACTTACAATGCCTGTACACCTTCTAATTGTATTCCCATAGGATTTACAGATGTTCAAGATCCCAATAACTTGGGCAATCCATTTACAGTCAATAGGAATGGCACGAACAACCAAATTACCATTGACTTTTCAGACTTATTAGCCAATGATTTTGTCCCTGCTGGAACTACAATCGAAAACCTTCAAATTTTGCAGGGCGGTGGTACACTATCAGCTACTAGTTCTAATGGAAATACTTCCTTTACCTACAGTCCAGATTTAGGGTATGGTCTTTCATGGGCATCTCTTAGTTATGTTCCTAGATGCCCAAGTGGCGAATTGGGTGAAATTGTTTACGTTTATATTTGGGTACCTGCAGCACCTTATCCTGCTTGCGATATTCCTACCAATGCTTGTAATTTAGTTTGTAATTACGACTTTGAAGCTTTTGCTCCTAGCATATTCCAAGGCATCCATTCTCAGTTAGAAAATTATTGGTTTTCTTATGGCAATATCCGAGCTTTAAATCGATCATGTGATTTGCATGGTTACGACATCAACAACCTTCCAGGGACACACCCTTTTTTATGCGGACAGATACCACTTCCTGTTGATTTTCCACAAAAAAACAATTACATTGGTATTGTGCTAAATACGAACACATCCGAGTCATTTAATTTAAAATTACAACCAGGAACAACTCTAACACCATCGACAACCGATAACTATAGAATTGGCTTTTGGGTTTGGACTTGCCAACCACAAGATTTTGACGTAAGAGTAGCTTTCCTCCCTGCAAGTCCATGTGCTTCTCAATATACTGACTTACAGGACGCTTCTGGCTACCAACCACCTTGGTTAAATCCATTGTATACAGGAACCGTTTGTGCTAGTTTTACAAATCCCAATGACAAATTCAACTTACAAATTCCTGTTTCCAATCCAACGACAGCAGGAAATGGCAATTGGTTTTATGTCACACAAGATTTTCATACTACTGTCCCTAACTTACAAGAATTTATTGTTCATTTGGATCAAGCCAATGTAGCCAATAATCTGTATGTTCTTTTTGATAACTTTACAATAGAATCGCTGACAACTCCTAAAATTAATATTTCTTCTACTATTATTGGAGGCACTTGCCCAGGAGCTACCCCTATGATCCGTTACACCATTGAAGGAGATGCTAGCATACCAGTCAATGCTCCTTTAACCAATGTTCAATTAGACATTACCCTACCAACAGGAATACCTGCCAACTTAAGTTGGGCAACAGGTGGCGACTTTGTTAATGGACAACACACAATTCCATCCTTGGCACAAGGTGATATTGTCACCTTAGATTTACCACTTAATATCAGCGCCAATGCTCTAGTTGGTTCTTCTAACCAAGTTCTTATTGAGCCCACCATTGCAGGAGCTTGTGTTTCAGCATTTTCTAATCAGTCTACCAATATTATTGTCACCAATACTGCTAGCCAATTAGCCATCAATACCAGCATATTGAACAGTACTCCAACTAGTGCACAATATGAAATTAGTGTTACCAACAATGGTCCCGACGGTATCTACAATATTGATCTAGAGGTTCCAACGGTAAATGGCTTAACCTTTACATTTAATCCTCCTTTATTCGATCTTTTGCCTGGAGCAACACAAACATTTACATTAAATAGTACGTTCTCTATTACTTCTGGGTGTCCTGTTCTTTGTGCAGAAATTCACGCTGCAAGTTTTGCTTGTAATCTACCTGTCTCAGGCTGTGCTCCTCCTGTTTCTATTGGATCAGGTGGAAATAGCATTGATTTTCCAATAGAAGCAGAAAATACAGCTCATACAGATCCAACTCTTTTTACAGCAACAGCAATTAGCAACAATAATGATGTTTATAGTGTAGGAATTTTTAGTAATGATATTGATTTTACAGATGGCAGCAATACAAATACTTTAACCAAAAATCATAGCTGTGCTAGTGGCTTCAGTCCATTTCTAGTAAAATACGGAGCTTGTGGTTTTGAATGGGCAGTTGAAATACCTGTTTGTAACTTGGTTGACTTGAAAGTAGGTCCAGACGTTGAACTTGGACAAAACGGTGATGCTTATGTTTCTTTTTCATTTATAGGCTCTTTTACAATTAATGGCACGACTTATACCAGTCAAGGCGGTTCTGACATTGCAATCATAAAATATGATGCGACAGGAAATCCTATATGGGTACAAACTGCGGGTGGAAATGGCGATGATTTAGTGACCGATCTTGAAACCTATAACAACGGCACCAATGAGCAAGTAGCTATTATTGGAACGCTGATCGGAAGCTCTCCCAATGTTGCAACCTTCTCTAATACCCTAAGTGTTAACTATAATAACCTAGGTAATTTTTGCTCTGGCTGTTCTCTCCCTGGAGGTATTACTTATGTAGCATCCTACACAGACAATGGCACTACGAATACAGTCAACTGGGTGAATTCTTTAAGCAATACAGCTACTTTTTCTGGAAAACTAGATATTGATCCAACAGGCAATATCTATGCAATTGGAACAACAAACTCTGGTTTTACATTTAATGGTTTGACTGTAGGCGCAACAACAACAGCCGTCAATGAGGGTGCTCCATCTTTTGCCAACAACGACATTGATTTGTTTGTTTTAAAATACAATAACTTAGGAAACGAACTATGGGCAGAAGTCTATGGTAGTAATAAATTTGATTTTGGATACCTAGAAGGAATGGGGTTGGAATTTGATATCGAATGTGAGGGCTCAACCCATTTGGGCATATTACTTCCTAGTGCAGCTACTATAGCTTCAGGTAGTCAACCATATATGCAGAATTATGGAACTCATTTACTTCGACTAAATGCCAATAATGGTAGTCTAGATTGGGTACAGCCTCTAGCTTTACCATCAACCACCCCCAATACTACTTTAACTGGAAACACAACTTATCGTTCTAACTTAGCTATTGATGGCACTAATTACATTGTAAATGGTAGCTTTTTCTTGAGTGATCCTAATGGAGTATCTCCTAGTGGATTTGCCAGTATTGATTTTCATGGCACGACACTTAGTTATACATCAATGAGTGCTCACCCTGCTTATGATAGGTATCAAGGAACCTTCACCCTAAGCTTTAATAATACTGGAGCAATACAATGGGTCAATGAAAATAGCACCATTGTTCCTCTTAGCCCTGCCATAGACATGCATGCGTCTCTTGCTATTTTAGGCGTGGAAGTAGACAATTCGGGAGATATTTACAGCCCGTTCTTCCTTAGGGGCACAACAACTTTAGGCTCTGACAACTTAACGGGTGGTGTCAATGGCAATCAAGATGTTGTAGATGGATTTATTAGCAAAATAGATGGCAACTTGGGGAATTATCTTCGCCCTAATGTTAATTCACCCAACACAAATAGTTTGAATGATGTCACTACCATAGGTAATCATCAAGCTTTGACAACAACTGAAACTATTACTAACTCAAATTTATCAACTAGATTATACCCTAATCCAACCACAGGAAAGGTAACTTTAGAAATCAAGAGTGACCTAGCAAACAATCAAATAGAGTACATTACTATTTATGATGTAACGGGTAGAAAAGTACAAGAAATTAATACCCAAACTTCTCAAAATAGTTTTGACATCAACTTGAGCAGCCAACAAGCTGGTGTCTATTTTGTCGAAATGATGATTAATCAAGAATTGATTACCAAACGAATTGTTTTAATGAAATAAAATTTCTTTTTCAAAAAATGGAGCCCTTAAGCACTTACCTGTTTAAGGGCTTTTTTGTTTTTTAGATTGTCCCTTCGTTAAGTGATATATACCTTTCATTAGATAACTTGTACCCTTCATTAGGTAATTTGTTCCTTTTACAATTATTAATTTTTTCATGCTTTTAAAGCCGTATATTTGTCCTTTAATATATTTTACCTATTCATTAAAAAGCCAATTATGTTTAAAGCTTTAATTTTGACTTTACTGCTGTTACTATTATCTTCCCACTTAGTTGTTGCTCAAGCAGCAGCTAATTTTGATGGTGTAGATGACAAAGCAACTGTTTATCACCACAGTGATTTTAACCTTTCAACCCACGATTTCACGATAGAAGCGATAGTTAGAGATGTTGCTTTAGAAAAACCGATGTTAACTATTATTTCCAAAAGAAATTTAGCCACTAATGGCTTTGCCTTAATGATTAACACACATGACGGCATGAAAGTAATTGCAGAAATTGGCAAAAACAAATACGAGGTTAACACCTCAGTTTTTGAAGATAAAGGATGTCATTCAGTTGGTCTACGGCGTTTAGAAAATAACATCACTTTGTTTATAGATGACAAAGCGTATCCACTAGGAAAAAACACTAGTGATATCAATACAACTGAAAACCTAATTATTGGTGATGATGGTTCTAGTACACACCAACCTTTTAATGGTTACATTGAAGAAATTCGCTTTTGGAAAAATGCTCGAATAGATGAAGAAATTTTTGACTGGAATCATAAATGTATTCCTTCCTCAAGTAGTGATTTGCTAGCTTTGTGGAATATCGAGGAAAACGCAGGGCAGTTTTTTCATGATGTCGCTAGTATTAAACATCATGCTTATTTAGGGAACGGTTTTAGGAGTGATAATCAAGATCCTCTTTGGAGTTCTAATGAGTGTTTGGAATCTTGTTGTGGAACAAAAGCCGATTTTAATGTCTCTAATTCTAATCCTCTTGCAGCTCAATGGGTAAACTTCACTAATACATCAACCAATGCTATTTCATACGAATGGAGCATAGATAACCAAGTAATTACTTCTAATCAAGATTTACAATATTCCTTTGCTATCGGCGTTTATATTGTTGGTTTAAAAGCTACGAATAAAAGTGGTTGTTCTGCTTATTATAGTACAGTCATCGAAGTAACAGATAATAATTTTTCTTATTGTGGAGAAGAAAAATTTACATCTCCGCAAATTCAAGCACTAGAAGACTGGGAAAATTCGGAATTGATTCCTAGTCCATTTCCAACCATAAAAATGTATGATCGTTTTGGAAATCGATATCTCCCCAATGACGTTACAATTCCTAGCCAACTAAGATCTACAGGAAGCACTAATTCCTCTTGTGGTTGTGGAATTTTTGAACTTTACTTTGAAGATGTATTTTATAACAGAGACTATGGCTTTGACGATCCAACTTTAGGGGCAGATAGACGAGCTGTTGCTTGTCGAGTTTTTGAAGACTTATCTGTTTTAGTAAATCCATCAGGAACATTAACAAACAATTTAGTTAAAATTCAAGTAAAAAAATCCGAAGGTAAAGCTCCTTTAGAAAGGGCTCCTATTGATGAACTAGACTCGGGTATTCTTGCTGTAGCAGGTCCTTATTTAGTTACGACTTATAACGTAGGGACAATCGATGGTTTAGTTTATAAAACCATTACTTCTGGAACTAATGCTCTTGCCAATACACCAGGCTGGAATACCAACTCTTTTCATGGTTCAATGCGTGTTGATTTTGAGTTACCAAACTTTTTTCTTAACAACAATAACTGGACTAGTATAGCTCCTAACAATCAAACTGATTTATATTCTACTTTGTTACACGAATCCTTACATCTTTTAGGTTTCTATTCTTTAATAGATGCTACAAATAATTTAAGTATAATTAATGGTACACAAGTATACAATAGATATGATACTTACTTAGAAGATGCTGCTGGCAATCCTTATATTGACCCATCTACAGGTATATTAAATCCAACAAGTAATTTTATTGGGAGTACAAGCTGTACTGCTGATGTGAAATTTAATGGTAATGTAAATACCAATCAACAAGTATATTTACCTTCTCCTTGGAATTTCTCGATATTAAGTCATTTCAATTGTAATGCAAGTAATTATCTAGCTTGTGCTTCCAATAATGGATATATTATGAATGCTTGTATACCAGCAGGAGAAATGCAACGTGCTCCTAGTCAAGCAGAATATAGTACGCTCTGTGATATTGGGTATCAGTTAAGTGGGGTATATGGAAATTCAAGTGTAGGAACTCCCAATAATAACATTCCCTACCAAACTTATGTTAGTTGCAGCTTCCCTTGTGCTGTTGCAGGCATTAATGATGATTTAACTACTACGATTTCTGTAGCTCCAGGAAGAACAGTTACCATCAATGCAAATGACTTTTTAGCCAATGATAACAACATAGGTGGTTCTTATAATTTGACAACCTTATTAAGTAGTTTTGGAACATTTACCAATGTAACCACTTCTAGTTTCGACTTTACAGCTGATCCTAACTTTTGGGGTACAGCTATTATTCAATATCACCCAACTTGCGCTAATGGAAACAATGGTTCTAATGCTTTAATATTTATTCAAGTTACAGCACCACCATTCCCCACTTGTGATTTACCTGCTAACAGTTGTAATTTACTTTGTTTTGGTGATTTTGAAAATATTGTTGGGGCACAAAGTGGTACTACTGTTGGTATTTGGGATGATTTTTTGAGTACATATAACGATTCTGGAACGCCTTTATTTGGTAGTGTTACTCCTTTTCCAATTACAACGGAACTCATTCGTTTTAATACAAACACCAATGCACCTATCGGGGGAATTAATTTGGACCCCAAAATATACCAATGTATTGGTGCTACGCCTTCTGCCCCTGGACCTTTGCAAGCTCCACTTCCTGTTAACTACCCCAATAAGACCAGTTATATTGGCATGAATACTACAGCTTCGGCTTATCCAATCTATGACCAAATTTACTTACCTTTAGCAACACCACTAGATGTTTCTACCGCAGGAACAGATAACTATCGACTTACTTTTTGGGCATTTACTTCCTGTGTAGATGTGCATCTAAGAATGATATTAAGTGATGCCCCACCGTGTATTAACGGAGTGAATAATTTCTATGACCCTGTTCATGCACCATATTCCCCAACTCCTATTTGTCCCTCTTTTTATTATGTCTTTGCACAGTCTCCCAACTGCTCAGCCTATACTGCTGCTTTAAATAAAGGCATCATTCTAAACAACCCTTCTAATAATCCTCCTGGAGTATACACTTGGAAACAATACAGTTTAGATTTTCATGTAAATACACCCAATGTTCAACATGCCGTATTTCATCCTGTTCTAGGTACAAGTCCCGTCCCACAGGGTGGTTCAACAACTTGTGCTTCGTCCTACATACTCTTGGACGAAATGGTCATTGAAAAAATTGATCCTCAACCTCAACTAACCATCAACTCCTCTATCATAGGCACCCCTTGTCCAGGTAATAAAGTAATCATAGAATACGATATATGTTCCGATGCCCCTGTGTCTAATCTTAACTTAAACGCTCCGTTGCCATTGGGGAGTGGATTATTGTACACCAATACTTTAGATTTCAACAACGGTCAAATTACAGGTTTAGACTTAGGCACTGGAGGAAATCCACTTTGCACTTTAGTTCAATTAGAAGTCGAAATTCCTGTTGGAGCTAGCACACCTAGCACGCAACGTATTGTTTTGGATGCTACAGGAGGGACGGCTTGTATTAGCGCTTCTTCCAATCTAACTATGGACATCAACATTACAGGAAATACAACATTAGCTCTTGCTGTTGTGCCTTCTGTATCAGGAAACGTAAGTATTGGGAATAATTTCACAGCTGACATAGTTGTTTCTAATACAGGCAACAATGCTGCTCAAAATGTCGTTGTCGAATTGCCAATGGGACCTTACTCTTTAGGTCTTAATTATGTTCTAACTACCACTACAATTCCTAGCATTCCAGCAGGAGGACAATATACCATTAGTGCCATTCCTATTAGTGTCTCTGGTCCTTGTGGAGATGCGCAGGTTTGTGCTGAGATAATTTCTGCTGATAATACTTGCAATTTACCGTCCGCCTGTAGTCCTTTGTTAACTGTTATTGGGGCTAGTACGACTAGTTTCCCAATACAAATGAATGCTGTTCCAACAAATATGACCACAGGAAGTGATGGGAGTATTTATGCTACAGGTTTGTTTAATCAAAATCTTAATTTCGTTGAAGGAACCAATACAAATACCTTATCTTATACTGGAACAGGTGGACTAAGTGTCTTTGTTGTTAAATATGATGGTTGTGACTTTGCTTGGGCAGAGGAAATTCCTATAAATATAAACTTCCTAAACTTCCAAATATCTCCAGATATTGAAGTTGATAGTTATGGTAATGTATTTGTCTCCTTCGTTTTTAACAATTCTTTCTCGACCTATACCAGCAATGGAGCCATTGATATTGCTATTGCAAAATTTAATAACACAGGCATCTTGCAATGGATAAAAACAGATGGAGGTATTGAAGACGATTTAGTTGTTGATTTAGAATTACATGAAACAGGTAATCAAACACATATTATCATTGCAGGGTATACTAGAGGAATAGGCACAAGTGGAACTGCAAATCCCAATAATTCAACAATTGCCTCTACACTTATCCCATATTTTAATGAAATTAACTCTAGTAGTTATGGATATAACTATGGAGTTAGTTTTATCGCTTCTTATTTAGATGGTTTTACTAATAGCATAGGACAGTGGGCACAATATATTGGTGGAGCAACTAATATATTCGCCCCTATTCCACCAAATGATTTTGCCCCAACAATTCCATCTAAAATAACTATAGATCCATCTGGTAATATTTATTTTTCAGGAATTGCCTACGAGGATTTTTCATTTCCTAACAAAAGCAATAATAGTGTTAGTTATCCTAATTCCTTTTATGGCACTAATCCAAGTCTTGATTTTGATATTTTTACTCTTAGTTATAATCTATCAGGAACTAAAAACTGGGGTGTATTTTATGGAGACGATGTTTATGGTGGTTTTGGTAGTGGTGAAAGTTCACGTATAGGAATTGATCTAAAATATAATAACAATATGCTTTATTTGATTGCACCATATAGCCAACACTACGGATCTATTGAAACTCATTTAGTAAAAATTAACACTATCACGGGAACTATTTCAGGCTTCAACTCTCTAACTAATGGAAATGGAACAATTCTGCACTCTAACTTAAGCATTGATAATAATGGTAACCCAATAGTAAGTTCAAACTTTCTCTTAAAATCACCTGATAACCAAAGTATAGACTTTCATTCTAATTTACCCAATGGTCAAAACATAACAATCACATCAGGTGAAATGACAGGCTGGGTTATTCAAAAGTTTAATCCTTCTTTAAATTTTGAATGGATTTTAGCAAACACAAGTATTGTTCCTACGCAAGTGGGTGGTTCTCACCTTGCCGCTCCACCCTTTGATATCGATATTACGCCTAATGGGGATATTTATAACTGTATACTAGTTAATGGTGATATTACACTAAATGGAGGCACCTATGGTCCCACTTTGACAAACTCAATGGGTTACATTGTCCGTATCCAAGACCAAGGAACGGGTGGAATATATGCGAGACAAGCCAATGGCGATAATGGCATTGTACAAAGCCCAAATACGATGTCTATCTTATCAACTGATGAGACGACAAATACAACCAATAATTTGTCAACTAAGTTACACCCCAATCCAACCACAGGAAAGGTAACCTTAGAAATCAAGAGCGACCTAGCAAACAATCAAATAGAGTACATTACTATCTATGATGTAACGGGTAGAAAAGTACAAGAAATTAATACCCAAACTTCTCAAAATAGTTTTGACATCAACTTGAGCAGCCAACAAGCTGGTGTCTATTTTGTCGAAATGATGATTAATCAAGAATTGATTACCAAACGAATTGTTTTAATGAAATAAAATTTCTTTTTCAAAAAATGGAGCCCTTAAGCACTTACCTGTTTAAGGGCTTTTTAGGTTTTTGACCACACAGAACCAAACATTTAGTGCTTTTAAAACTTATTTTAACCTAGCAGTAGAGAAAAGAATTATTATTAAATATTTTCAAAGCGTTAAAAATTTCCTAATTTTAGAGGTTCGATGAACAAAACTTAAAATTGCATACAATCCTTAAAAAAATAACCTTTTTTAATACAAACTTATTTTAAGTATGATAAAAACTACTTACAAAAAACTGCAACTCTTACTCTGTTGTCTGTTCTTTTGCTCGATTGGCTATACGAGTTGGGGGCAGGCTAATATACAGGTTCGAGTAACTTCTATCGAAGTTTTAAATAATCAAGACTGCGATAATGTTTTGTTTAACATAACAGGTGACAGTGATTTTATGTGGGAATATAAAGTCACTGATAATACAATTGGAAGGACAAATAATAATGCCAACTTAATTTCTGGTGGAGAAATTAGTAGCCTATTCTCAGCTCAAGCTAACTATGCTTTAGTCAGTGGAAATAATGGTCCTTATGTAAGAACTACTCCTAATAATTCCATTTTTGAGCCAGGTAATGGTATATTTTTTGACTGGGATTATGTCTGCCCTACTGACGTGCCAACTTCCCTTAATTTTGAATGGGCCGCTTACGAAGCCGATGAACCTATATTTGGTTCTGGAATTACTGTTCTTAGCAAAGATGCGAATACAGGAATTATCAATCAAACTTTGAGTGTTCCTGCATCTGGAGTCAGTGCTCCTCAAACATTTACAACATCTGCTTCTAATGGTAACTGTAGCCAAACTTATACTATAACAGTAGAAGTTACTAGAACAAATTTAGTCATCAACAATTGGGAAGATAATATTTGCAATGCCTCTCAAATTGTTGTAGGTACAAGTGATACACGTGCGTGGTGTCCAAACTGTACATTAGAACCTAATGAACCACACCAAGGAGATGTATCCAATAACCGTTCACGTTGGTTTTATTTTATTGCACCTCCTAGTGGTGAAGTTGATATTAGCACGGATAATGGTAACACAGACTTTGGAACCTATATTGAAATATATCACGCTGCTGATGGTGTTGGATGTACTTCTGGACTTCAACCTGTAAGCGGAACTTTGATTAAAGATAAATTTGAGTATTTATCCCACATCAACAATGCAGACTTAGGTGGATTTGCTAATATCCAAGGTGAAGCGGATATCACATTTACAGCCTGTGATCCTGTGAGCGGTTTTAGTAATCAAAAACTGCATCCTGGCGAGGCGTATTATGTACAATTGACCACAGATGATGCTAATGAAAGAGGTTATATTGAGGTTTCTGTTTCTGATTTAGGTGGAAGTTCTCCTCCTGATATAGAGGATATTCCTTGTACGGCTCCTACTACTTCTTTTGGAACGACTCCCATTAGCTCTTCGGCAGGTAGCCCTGCTACAATTAACCTCAATTTTGGATGCGCCTTGGACGGAGGCAACGACAATGGTGAAACAGGAGCAGCTCATACCAATAATAATCCTGACAATTATCATGCTTATGATTACGACCATCCAGCTGTTAATAACAACACAATGAATGAGTCGGTTTGGTTTAAATTTACAGCTCCAAACAGTGGACGAATTGTTTTCGAAACAGATTATCAAAGTGGTATCTACAGTGAAGGCTCTGCATTTTTTGCTAATGATGCTCGATTCGCTCCAGGTGTTCCTTCTGATTACTCTTGTGCAAACTTGACGAATGTTTCAGCAGCAGATGGAGGTCTAAATGGACTTTTAGGAGGTGCTGCAGAAAGTGCAATCATTATGGAACAGTGCTTAGAACCTGGTTACACCTATTATGGGATGGTTGACCCTGCCAATAACTTAACTCTTATCAATTCTCAAGATATAGATGTATGGTTACACGATCCTAGTACTTCCGACCCTGCCAACAACCCTCCACCAAACGACATTTTATGCTTGAGTATGCTAGATACCCTATTTGAGGTTCCTGTTAAGCCAGCCAATCAAACCATTCCATTTTCGGCAGTAGCGGGTGATAATACCAACGCTTGTATTGAAACCTTGGCAGGAGAACCTTTTTCTAATCCCAATCCAGCAGCACGTGCTGATCAAACCGTTTGGCACTATTTCACCGTACCACCATCAGGAGTGGTAGAAATTAAGTTGCGTGCTTATGTCGGTTTGGATAGTCTAAATTATGCTATTTATCCTTTGTTCCAAGATAGTTTGTGTTATGGAGGTTTGCAACCAGCCACCTATACCACTGATGGGACACAAGCAACACCACAAATTACAGCTGAATTTAGTGGTACCACAGGCTTTAATGGAGATATAATAGGGCTTTGTTGCTTGACTCCAGGAACAGTATATGCCATTCAATTAGATGGTGGACACCCTGGCGATGAAGGACAATACATTATTGAATACATCAATGAAATTGAGGTATATGCAGGGGATGCTCAATATAGTGTCTTGGGCGATACCGTTAACTTTATGGCAAGCGATACAGGTTTTGTCTGCTTTGGTGATACACTTTTCCCTAGTGTCATGGTAGATGGAAATGGTGTTTCAACAACAAACATTGCCAACTGTTTGGATATTGGATACATCGTTCAAGATAGCGTCAATATTCCTGATTCAATCATTAATGGTAACTTTACTTTTATTGACTCTGTTTATGCTCGCCCACACTATTGGGTGAATGATGGTACGCATCCATTTTCTCAAAATGCAGTTCATTATGTTGGTCCTATGGCTGATGAAACAGCAACCTGGGGTTCTTTAACTTGTCCTAGTGCAAGTTCTGAGAATGGTGCTCCATTTGTTTTCCTAAGCGAAATTATTTTAACCACGAATTATAATTCCAATAATTGTATTATTGATTTTAGTGCAACAGGTGGTTTCCCTAGTTATAACGGAAGTTTATTTGATTATTGGATTACCAATACAGCAGGCGATACCGTGCTTATGGGACAAACCGCAGTTGGGCTAACCAACCAATACGCTATTCCAGTTGCCGATACCTTTACCATAGTTATTACCGATGGAATGGGATGCAACCAAACAGCTATTGTTGATGCTACTCCTTGTTTAGATCCTTGTGTCAACAATCCTGTTTTTGTAACACCTGACCCGATTGACAGCTCCGTTTACACTTGTTACCCTGGTGGCGATTCGGCTTTGGTAACCATATTCTTAAATGGCGGCGCCCCAAGTACAACCGTTGGCGAGGCTTATACGGCTACGGTAAGCGGATCAACTACTCCTAATGGAAATGGTGTCTATACCACAACTGGCACAGGAGCACCTTCAGCTACTCCTTTCAGCTTTAGTGTAATGGATGGTGACACTTGGATGGTCATTGTTTTGGATAGTAATGGTTGTCCAGATACGACATCAGGAACATTTGATTACAACTTAATGAACTGTCCTGATTACTGTGCCTTAAATCCAATTACTAGTACCTTTAGTTATAATTGTAATATGGATGGTACTGCTTTGGTACAAATTACAGTTAACGGTGGTCAACCTACCATTGATGGCTCTAATTATACGGTCAATATTTCAGGCTCTACTGTCTTTGGGCAAAACTTCCAAAATGCCCAATTAAATGGTGTCATTGGAGGAGCAGCAAACTTCTCATTTTTAGTAAATGATAGTGATACTTGGACGTTTGATGTCTTTGACATTAATATGTGTGCAGATACCTTAACAGACATTTATACCTTTGATACGTCTAATTGTCCAATTTGTACCATGATGCCTGTTCAAATTTTACCAGACCCTGTTGACAGCAGCGTTTATACCTGTAGTTCAAACGGTGATGCTGTTGTTACTTTGTTTATTACGGGAGGAGCACCTTCTTTCAATGGCGGTCAATTTACCGTCACCACAACAGGTTCTAGTATTGCAGGACAGAATGGAACAACTCAAGAAAATGTTGGAATTTATCGCTTTAACATAGCCGATGGAGATACTTGGTCGGTTGTCGTTTCGGATGAGAATGGTTGTGCAGACACAGCAACAGGTTCCTTTAACTACAATCCTCTTGATTTGGCTGTTAACGTAGAGCCTTATGTTTGTTTTACAGATAAAACTGCGGATGTAACCATTCGTTTAAGTGGTGGTGAACCTGCTGCCAATGGTTCTAATTACTTAGTAACTATTATTGGTGCTTCTACGCTTGGTGCTTCTGGTTACCAAATTCCTGTACTAGGAACAATTGGAGACACGACTGATTATACCTTCAATGTTCAAGATGGAGATAATTGGTTAGTGGTCGTCACTGACAACAGTCAATGTGGAGTAGATAGTATTAGTGGCCACTTCCTTTGGAATGCAACGAACTGTGGTGATATTTGTAACGATCCTAATTATGTTGGGGTAAGTATTAATAATGGTTCTGGTTTATACAACTATTCTTGTGATTCGATTGGCAATGCTACTCTAAATCTTCAAATTACAGGTGGTATGCCTGCTCTAACAGCTGGTAATGATGATTATATTGCCAATGTTACCATCAATGGAGTAACCAACGCTTATTTGGTCAACTCGAATGGCAATTTTGGAACCTTGACGCTTAACTTGACGAATGGCGATGCTTGGTCGGTCATGGTGTTTGATGCCTTACAATGTGATACGGCTATGCTGTCAGCTACATTTACTTCTGTTAATGCTGTTGCCAATGCCATTACTCCTCCAGGTATGTTACTCGGACAATTTGCAACCTTAGACGGAACAGCCAGTACAGGAAATATCAACACGTATAATTGGGCACCAACCGCCAATGTAAACGATCCTTCGGCAGCTACTACTACGATTCAACCATTGAGTACAACAACTTATGTACTGACGGTAGCAGATACGTTGGGCTGTACAAGTTTGGATTCTGTACTTGTCGAAGTAGGGCGTTGTATTCCACACCATGCAGGATTTACCCCTAATGGCGATGGAGTTAATGACTTCTGGGAAATTCCTTGTTTGAATTTATTTACCAACCGTGTTCAAGTATTCAATAGATGGGGACTTCCTGTCTTTGAAACGGTTAATTACGATGGCACTTGGAATGGTAGAAACCTAGGACAAGACGTACCTGACGGGACATACTATTATGTTATCTCTGTAGATGAGCCACAATTAAGTGAGCCTAAAATTTACAAAGGAACAGTCACTATTATTCGATAATTTTAAGTTGCTAATGCCTTCCATGAAGGTATTAGCAACTATTTAACTATATCAATTATGAAAAATTTCATCATAATATGTCTTGGTGTATTGTTGCTTTGTACGACTGATACACTTCATGCACAACAAGACCCTCTGTTTGCTCAATACAATAGCAATCCTTTTTTAATCAACCCTGCTGTTGCGGGATCGAAAGGCAACCATTCTCTAAACTTATTTCACCGTTGGCAATGGGTTCGCTTCCCTGGAGCGCCTCAAACATTTGGGTTGACCTATCAAGGAACCATATGGAGAGACAAAAAGAATGGAGATTGGTTGGTCGGTTTAGGGGGGCTGCTATTTGGGGATGTTACAGGTCCTAGCTCTCGTTGGGGAGGAAAAATTTCAGGGGCAGTGCATCGTAAATTAGGCAAAAAAACATTTTTGTCGCTTGGTTTTTCGGGGCGTTTAGCGCACAATATTATCCGTACCGATATGATCCAACTCATTGATCCCAATGACCAAGCGGTTGCGAATGCTGATCCAGGAAATTGGAGCATTGATTTAGAGGTAGGTTTGTATTTATATACAAAAAATTTAACCGTTGGTTTTGCTGCCCCTAATCTAGGACAACGAGTGCTCAATTTTAGCTTCCGCCCCAACAATAGTGAACCAATTGGAAGGTATTATCGCCACTACTACCTATCTGCTGCATACAAAATTAGGCTTCCTGAGAAAAAAATCATTATTGAGCCTTCTATTATGCTTAGATACATTCAAGGTGCCGTTCCTCAATTTGAAGGAGGCGTTACGGTGCATGTTTTAAACGAACAAGTAGCCTTAGGACTATACTACCGCTACCCCGCATTCTTATCCTTCCAGTGCAAAGTCTTATTCGACAAACGTGTTCCAGTCTTGTTGGGATTCGATGTTGCTCTAAACACATTTCAGCAGCATAGCTTAGGCTCTACTGAATTGATGATTGGCTACGAATTTCCAGGTACAGATGTATTTGAAATGCCAGAGGTTGAAGAAACTCCTGATGGTTCTCTGTAAGAAATAATTTAGATTTAATATTGCCCAATACTATCAATGGTATTGGGCTTTTTTATGCACGTATGTTTTTTTTTATCTTTTTAATTAGTACATTTATGCCAAAATGTGACATACAGCAAGAAGAAAAGTTACGTTTATTGATAATATGATAATACAATATTACTATCACCTGTTGTAGAATTGCATCCTAAAAACAATCAAAGGTTGCATCACCCTCAACGTTTTATCAAGGAATACTCTTCTGCATATTTATTGTAATAGTTTACTAATTTTTCATTCGCTACAGCTCATTTGAACAGTTTAAAAAGGGAATCAAAAATTCATTTTTCACTTTGGGAAAGGACAAAACTGCATTCATTATTGCTGCATTCTTTTAGCGAACTATTATTATTGGGGATAATAAAATAACAGATGAAGCATCTAATCGAAATTTCAAAAATTGTAACAAAGAAAAAGGTCAAAAAAATTGAAATATTTGACGACCACTCTTTAAAACAGAAAAATTCAAAGTTTAATGAGTTCTATGAACTCTTAATGAAAGGGGATTTAAAAAGTGACCAAGAGGCCGCTCATGCCCTTTATAAGAGCATGCCGACTGACGACAAATACCGTCAATTAAAATCTAGATTCAAAAAACGTCTATTAAATACATTGTTTTTTTTAGATGTTAATCAGGCATCTAGTTCAAACTACAACAGAGCTTATTATAGTTGTCATAAAGATTGGACGTTAGTCAAGATATTGCTATCCAACAAAGCACAAGACACTGCTGCTCAGCTGGCTAAAAGTATCGTTGGTACGGCATTAAAATTTGAATTTTCAGACATTATCGTTAGTGCATCTAGAATTCTTCGTACACATGCAATGCAGCAAGAAGACGAAAAATCATACAACGAATACAATGCGTTGTGCCAAAAGTACCAAGCTATATTACAAGCTGAAATAGAATCAGATGAGTTATACGAACGAACCATTCTCAATAGCAAAAAGTCAAACTCTAAAGCACCTAATAAAATTGAATTATTACAATCTTATTGTGATCGATCTTTAGAATTGTCGCAAAGCCACCCTTCACCTGTTATTCTGTACAATCAATTCATGATCTTTGCTACTTTTCATGAAGTTCAAGAAGATTATCACAATGTTTACTCAACTTGTGAGACGGCAGAACAATATGTTTTGGAGCATCCCCATTTATACCGAGAAGACAAGTTAGCTAAAATCGCGTTGAAAAAGTTATTGGCTTTAGTTCATCTAAAAGATTTTGAAAAGGGACAAATTCAAGCTGAAGCGTATTTAAAAATTTTTGAAAAAAACGAAATTTGGCTACAGCTTTACGAGTACTATCTCTTGCTAGCCATACACTGTCAAGAATATTCTGTCGCACACGATGTTTTTGAGCGAGCTTATGAAGATAAACGTTTCAAAAAAATATCGAATGAAGACCAAGATAAATGGAATGCATTTGAGGTCTATCTTTGTGTCTTGTTGTGGATACAAACAGATAGCAAAAATGAGAAACCCAAACGTTACAAACAATTTAAAGTGAAACGGTTCTTGGAAGAGCCTATTATTTTCCCTAAAAACCAACGTATTTTCACTGTAATTTTAGTCATTGCTCAAGTGCTATTTCTCCTACAAGAAGAACGCTTGGGAGAAGCTTTTGAACGAGTGGAGCGCCTAAAAGGGTATTCTACGCGTTTATTAAAGCAAGAGGAGCACTATAGAATTACTCAGTTTGTCCGTTTGTTGCAACAATTAGCAAAGGCACATTTTGATTACAAGAAAATTGGAGTCCACCAAAAATACGTAGATCGTCTAAAAGAGTCTTCCATCAAATATAGAAACTCCCCCAATGAATTGGAAATTATCCCTTATACACATTTGTGGGAGATGATTTTAGATATTACCAATTACGAAAATAGTTAAGAATTTATGGAAGTGACAATTGAAAACATACATCAATGGGCTTATGATGAAAATCTACATTTTAAGAATCAAGATGAAGCTTCTTCTTTCTATAATCCAACATATATTCCGACATTAGTTGAACTAGCAGGGAAAAAGGATTGCCCCAAACAGGAACGAATTCAATCTATACTAGAATCTTATATCCAAGAGAGTTTTTTAAAACGAAAGACAGAGGTTCTAAAAGAGATCAACGGAAAGCTACAAGAAATAAAGCCTTTTTTAAATACCCAGTGGTTGGTTTTATGGTTTGTTAATTTTCAATATATTTACAATATTTATCAAACTCCACAGCGTTTAACAACTGCTGCTTGTGATAAGATTGCTCATGACTTACTAATTGGTCATTTTACACAGCGAACGTTCAAAAAACACGGTCCCTTAAAAGATGGCGCTTTGGAATATAGTGCAGAAGCAACTCCTTTTAAGCTTTACCTGTATATCCATCCAGTTGATGGCTTGTGGCGAACTTCTAAATACCTTCGTTTGTTAAAATTCGACCAATAGACATGAACGAATCCCTTGTTAGTATTTTAATGCCCGTTCGCAACACAGCTCCTTTTTTGGAAGAATGTTTGGATTCTATTCGAGAGCAAACGTATAAAAACTGGGAATTAATTGCCATTGAAGACCATTCTATAGACAAGAGTTGGTATATTTTACAAAAGTATGCATCATTAGACCATCGAATAAAAGTTTATCAAAATAAAGGCAAGGGTATCATTGCTGCCCTGAGAATGGCTTACCAATATTCCAAAGGTTTTTTTGTTACTCGAATGGACTCTGATGACAAAATGCCTCCTAAAAAAATAGAAATATTACAGGCTCAACTCCATCAAGCAGGACCTGGGCATTTGGCAACTGGCTTAGTAGAGTATTTTAGTGAACAAGCTTTAGGAAATGGCTATTTACGCTATGCCGAATGGTTAAACAAACTTACTCGGGAAGGAAGTAATTTTCAAGAAATTTATAAAGAATGTGTCATTCCTTCTCCTTGTTGGATGGTATTCAAAACAGATTTAGATGCTGCTGGAGCATTTGCGCCAGATCGATATCCCGAAGATTACGATTTATGTTTTCGATTTTATCAACAAGGCTTAACCTGTTTGGCTTCTAATCATATATTGCACTATTGGCGCGATTCAGAAGGTCGCACATCTAGACATGACCCTAATTATGCTGATAATAATTTTTTGGATATCAAGCTAGACTATTTCTTAGCATTAGACTATGATCGCACCCGCCCATTGATAGTCTGGGGTGCTGGCAAAAAAGGAAAATCCATTGCCCACAAGCTTATCGACCAACGTGTTTCTTTTACTTGGATTTGTAATAACAGTAATAAAATAGGCAAAGATATTTATGGCCAACGGCTGTATCCCGTGCAGGAGCTCTCCAACTTAAAGCAACCCCAAGTGATCATCGCTATTGCTCAACCTGATGCACAATTCTCTATTCGAACAATATTAAAAGAGCAGCACCTAAAAATTAAAGATGATTTCTTTTTCTTTGCATAAAGACAACGGTTTATTCAATTAAAGCCTAATAGCATTAAAATTTTCCTTAGAGTTTGTCTATCTTCGTTTTAGAAAACAAATTTTAATACAGCACAAATCATAAAAAGACTGCTAAATTTATAAAATATCGTTCTTAAAATCGTATTTTATCTTTTAGTCATCCTTTTATTTTGTGTAAAGAATATTATTAACTACTCGAAATCCTCACAAATAGATGGATTATCATACAAAAGAATTTACATACAAGCTCCGACCCGATGACATTATAGAAATTTCCATGCGAAAAGATTTTGAAGGCAATTTAGTTTTAGAGGAAGTGGAGGAAAATTTGCGTATTTTAGATGAGGTTATTGGAGGCAAACCCAAAGGAATTATATTGCATTTTCCTGAAAAATATGTCAAAAAAGAAGTTCTAAAACAATATACAGAACCTCCTAAACATGTTGTAGCACGAGCCTTTTTAACTCAATCCTTTGCATCCAAATTGATTGGCAATCTTTACCTAACTCTAATACAACGTTTCATAAAAGAAAATATACCTTCTAAAATTTTTAGCAAAAAGCAAGAAGCTATAGAATGGTTGACAAAAGAACTCAACAATTAGCAGCGCAATTTTTGTAGCAAGTATTTAAAACAATTATTTAACTCCTTACTTTTGTTTTCACCCCCCAAAGCACATTTATACTATTTAACTTTATAAGTGTGGCATGATTGATAAACAATAAAAAGTTTACCTCTTGAGATCGCCAATGTAATTGATTATAATACTATTACGCGGTTTCAACAAACTATTACTAGACGAATATCCCTTTTTGTAAACTTTTGCTAAGTTGGCAAATAAATATAAATATGATGGAATACAACACCAAAGAGATGCATGTTGCAGTGCATTCAAACGGAATTCTAGAGTTACGTCCTGCTCCAGGTTATAATGGAACCTTGACTATGGAAGAAGTTGATAATAATATAGCTGCGTTGAAAAAAGCATTGAACAATCAACCTGGCGCTACTTTAATTTACTCTTCGGGTATGTACGTCAAAAAAGATGTCCTAAAACGATATACCGACACAGGGCTTCCTATTGTTGCTACAGCTCTGATAGCAGATTCATTTGCCTCTAGGTTGGTAGGAAATTTATTTCTGACACTTAGAAAACGGATGGATGCTAGCCAACGTCCTACCAAGATTTTTGCAGAGCGTTCAGAAGCTATTAAATGGTTGGAAAAACAACTTTCGTTAGCCAAAAAATAAAGCAATATGCGGTACAAAACTAAAGAAATAACTATTATCTCGTACCCTAATGCCATCTTGGAAATATCCATAAATAAAGAAGTTCAGGGAGTTTTGACATTGGAGGAAGTAGAGAATAACTTAAATACACTCCACAAAGCAGCCAACGGCAACACTGTAGCTACTCTAATTCATGTTTCAAATACTTATATCAAAAAAGAAGTCTTGCGACATTATGCTGATGTAGAATTTATCGTTGCTACAGTTCTCTTGGTCAACTCTTACCCTTCTAAATTGATTGGGAATATTTTCTTAAGCATTGTATCTCGTTTCAACACCAGACAAGTTCCTACCAAACTATTTACAAGCAAAGAAAAAGGTATTCAATGGTTGGAAAAACAGTTGGCGTTGCTAAAGTAAATCTTAAAAAAAACGAACTCTTACACTACAAAACGAACTAATATTGCTATTTTTGTGTACGATATTAAGAATAATCGTTTAAGGAAATGCTTCATTTCTCAAAAAATCACAAAGCTCTTTTCATGGAAACTTCTAAAATTACGATTGCTGTTGATGGCTTCGCAGCCTGCGGCAAAAGTACACTAGCTAAAGCACTTGCCAAAAAATTAGGATATGTTTACGTCGATTCTGGCGCTATGTATCGTGCTGTTACGCTTTATTTTTTAGATCACAATATAGACATTGAAAATCCAGCTTCGGTAGAAGAAGCGTTGCAAAACATTAACATTCACTTTGAAAACATTGAAGGTAAAAATCATACTTTTTTAAATGGCGAAGACGTAGAAGATGCCATTAGAACCATGCGCGTTTCTAACTTTGTAAGCCCCGTTGCCACGATCTCTGCGGTACGCAAAGCTATGGTTAAGCTTCAACAAGCTATGGGTGCCAAAGGTGGGATCGCAATGGATGGTCGTGATATCGGAACGGTTGTTTTTAAGGATGCCGAACTAAAACTCTTTCTAACAGCTTCCATCGAAGAACGGACACGCAGAAGGTTAGCAGAATGGCAAAGTAAGGGAATAACAGATATTTCTCCTGAAGAAGTAGAAAAAAACCTACGCACACGTGATCACATTGACTCTACTAGAGCAGATAGCCCTCTTTGTCAAGCAGAAGATGCCATCGAGATTGACAATAGCTTGCTCACTCCTACCGAACAATTGGAATTTGCACTTCAACTTTCAAAAGACATCATCGAAAAAAAGGCTATGGGATTAGTGACTAACTAATCCTTCTAGTTTATCAACCATTTATTTTATTATTGTAATTGGCTGCATTGTAGTGTAGTTTCAACGAGTCAGTATTAAATAGAATCGGCATTTTAGTAGAGTACTACTAAAATGCTTTTTTGCTTGCAGGAAACAAACTTCAAATCGTAACAACGATCTACCAAATAATGACCATTATTCTTCTTCAAATATACCTGTCTCAAAACCATCCAAACTCGTTGTATTTTTTTCTTTCCAATAACTTTTAATTTTTGCCCTTCCCTTTTTTTCTGCCCAATTTCTTAAAATGCTCCTTTCTTCTTTGAAATCCATCAAAGGTACCGCATACCCACAGGATGTTTGCACCAAATCTAGGTCCAGCACAATAATTTGACGCGTTCCTACATCGGCAGGAAAACAATCAATGTACTGATGAAAAACTTCGTCTCGTTCATGATAAGCCTTTGCTTGACCATACAAGCGTAAGATAAGAGGTTTGCCTTCAAAAGCACAAAACATAATAGTCATTCGGCTATTTTCTAATAAATGCGCAGCCGTTTCATTGCCACTTCCCGTCAAGTTCAGCCACACAATACGCTTCCCATCAATTACTCGAAACGTATCCATCCCTTTTGGGGATACATTGACATGTCCTTCTTTTCTTGCTGTTCCTACAAAAAATAGTTTTTGTTTTTTAATAAATTCTATGAGCTCTTGGTTCAATTCTTTTAGTAATGTTGCCATTTTCAACGATTTACATTAGAAGTTATAAAATATCCTGTTTTTTTGCCTCCTTTTTGATCAAATCAATAGATCTAGAGCAATTTTTAACAAAAGACATTTCTAAATTTAATAAAGTTTTATTGTATCTTTCCTTCTTTGCTAACAAGTCATCTTCCAATTTTGACAATCGAAGACGAATACTTTGCCGTAGCACCTTTATCTGATTATTAGCACTATTTTCAATTTCATACAGCTGCTCAATATAATGCTTGACAGAGGTATGAAGTATTTTTTTTTGATGTTCGTAAGTATTCTTTGCTACGTTTTTCTGATTTTTAATAGCATCAATAATGACTTGGCGTTCCCTTATAAAGCGAATTTCTTCTTTTGCCTTTTCTTCTACTTTTCGAGTCGGTTTTATTAGATTGTCTATTCGATTTAATATCTCATAGTGTGTATTCTCTAGTGCTTCCCATCTAGGCTGATAACGAGCATCTATTGTTGCAATTTGTTGCAAATACCCTTCTTCTAAATCTTGTTGCTGTGTGGGTAAATATTTATTCTCTAGAAAGCGTTGTTTACGACTTGCCGTTTTTCCTATAAAAGCCTTCCACAAAGGTTGTGTATTTTGATTTTGCCGAATTTCTACGCACTTTTTTCGATACGCTTTAGACAATTGATGATACTGTTTTTGATAAAGCATTTGGCAAGCTTTCCAAGCTTCTTGATGGCTAGTAAACTCTTTTTTGTAAGATTCGTTGAATACTTTGTAACGCTGTTGCTCGCATTGATATACGTCAAAAACCTTTTGAATCTTTTGAAAAAGCAATACTTTCCACTGATCAGGAATAGCTGTCTCAGTAAATAAGTTGGTCAAAAATTCCAAGTCCTTGTCAACTTTCAAGAAATCTTTATTTGACCTTAGTTTCCAAAATCGTTTAATAGATTTCCACCAGTTATACCGTTCTTTCTTGAATTTATCCAACAGCGTAGGCAATGCAGCTTGAATCAACGGATGAAACAAGCATTCAAAAGAATTCGTAAGCCAATCTATGTTTTCAATTTTTAATATAGGGGCATATATTTTTAAAACATCGTCTCCTAACGGAGTCATTAACTCTTCATCTTGTCCTTGTTCATTTCCAAAAACCAAGCACCAATCTTCAGCACTAGGACGCATACGCTCATTTTTAACCCCTTGTATAAAACAAAGATTAAATAAATATTGCAAAGCAATTGGAAAATGATCAAATGCTCTGTGCAATGAAGGTATTGCCGAAAAATAGGTCTGTTGATTGGGATTATGTACATACAGACCATGTTTTAGTTTTTCTCCCAAGCCATTAGCGTCTTTAAATTGTCCCTTGGTCGTAGCAGCAAATGGATGGATACCCAATAAAATTTTATAAAAAACAACCGCCATACTAAAGGCATCCCAACTAATAGGCAATGCTTTAGAACTACGCTGCAAAGCATGGAACTCTGGCGGTGCAAATTCTGGGGTTGCCATCGCTGCTGGAAAAAGTATTTGCTCCCCTCTTATAACTTCAATAGAATCCATATCTACCAAAGCAACCAGCCCATTGGATTGGATCAAAATATTATCAGGCTTCAAATCAACCATTACATACTTTCCCGTTTGATGAATATGATACAAGGCAACAGCAATGTTAAAACATACTTTTTGTCTCAAAGCTAAAGCTCCTTCTGTTCCTAATTCAAAACGTTGCCATTTTGTAGGGAGATGCCTTGGCAATTTGGGTGTTACTAAAATCTCTAACAACTCGCCTTCGACTTTTGGCATCAAAAACCCAACAAAACGTTGCTGCATTTCCAATATGGCAACGGGCCAACTAATTAATTGCCCTTGGGTATTATTATCAAAAATAGGTGGGTTTTCTATCAAGTATCGCAACTTATGTTGCCGTTGCTTGGTTCTCTTATTAGAATGATAAATCTTGGCGACTAAGTGAACGTATTCTTGAGGCTGAAGGACTTTGTACAAACACCCTTCTCCTCCTTGTGCAAAAGGAGTTGCATTCAGTATTAAAATAACATGGTTAGTTGCATTCCAAACTTTCACTAAACAGATGTTTTAAGGCTTAAAGTAGCTAAGTGCCCTGCAAAGTATTTATCTAATATTTTTTCTGAACGATTATTTAAGCAAACCTTTTATCTACGTTTTAGCACAAAAAAAAGAGATTCTAAAAAAAATAAGGCTACAAATAATCGACTAATTAATAGAAAATGTACCTTTGTGGCAAGATAGAGACTTATTGACATTATATTAGCGATGTACTAATATTAATATGGTGTAGCTTTCCTTTGTTTTTTATAAAAAAAATCAAAAAAACACCTTTGTATTAAACTCGCTGCCAGCTCTTTAAACATTTTCAATCAGCTACGCAGCATTCATACAATAAATTGATGCAAGTTAGCTACGCTGTTACTATATGATTTTCACAAAGTAATATACTATAAAAGTAATCAAAAAAAATGGAGACAGTAGTTTTAGTTATCGTCAGGTTTTGTAATAATTAAAACTACGCTACTATTCACACATAAAACTTACTCAAATTATGAACTACGATGTAATTGTAATCGGATCTGGACCAGGTGGTTATGTTGCGGCTATTCGCGCAGCTCAACTAGGACTAAAAACAGCTGTTGTTGAACGTGAGTCGTTGGGAGGTATTTGTTTAAACTGGGGATGTATTCCAACCAAGGCACTTCTTAAAAGTGCGCAAGTATTTGAATACATCAATCATGCATCTGATTATGGTATTGAAACTGCTGATCCTAAAGCAGATTTTGGCGCTATTGTAAAACGTTCTCGTGGCGTAGCGGACAAAATGAGTAAAGGGATCAAGTTTTTGATGGGTAAAAACAAAATTGATGTTTTGATGGGTACTGGTAAATTAGTGGCTGGCAAAAAGGTAGCCGTAACTGATGATAAAGGTAACACAAAACAATATGGCGCCAAGCATATTATTGTTGCTACAGGTGGTCGTGCTCGCCAATTACCTGGTATTGACATTGACAAAAAGAAAGTTATTGGTTACCGTGAGGCAATGGTCTTAGAAGAACTTCCTAAGAAAATGGTTGTTATGGGATCTGGTGCGATTGGTGTAGAATTCGCTTACTTTTACAACACGCTAGGAACAGAAGTTACTATTGTTGAATACATGGACAATATTTTGCCTAGAGAAGATGCCGATGTCTCAAAGGAGATGAAAAAAATCTTCAAGAAAGCTGGTATGCAATTAAAAACTAGCTCTGCTGTAACTAATGTTGATACCAAAGGAAAAGGTTGTAAAGTTACTGTTAAACACAACAAAACAGGAAAAGAAGAAGTCTTAGATTGTGATGTGGTTCTTTCTGCTGTTGGTGTTGTTCCTAACACAGAAAACATTGGCTTGGAAACAGTGGGCGTCAAAACCAACAAACATGGTTTCATTGAAGTAGATGATTTTTACAAAACCAATGTAGATGGGATTTATGCTATTGGTGACGTTTTGGCAACACAAGCTCTAGCTCACGTTGCTAGTGCAGAGGCCATCACTTGTGTTGAAAAAATTGCTGGACACCATCCTGAAAAAATAGACTACAACAACATTCCTGGTTGTACTTATTGTAGTCCTGAAATTGCTTCTGTTGGTATGACCGAAGCACAAGCTAAAGAAGCTGGTTACGAACTACGAGTAGGTAAGTTTCCTTTCTCTGCATCAGGAAAAGCTAGTGCAGCAGGCTCTAACCACGGTTTTGTAAAAGTAATTTTTGACAAAAAGTATGGCGAGTTTTTAGGTTGTCATATGGTTGGTGCTAATGTTACCGAAATGGTGGCAGAAATTGTTGTTGCTCGCAAGCTAGAAACGACAGGAATGGAGATCATCAAATCGGTACATCCTCATCCAACAATGAGTGAAGCAGTTATGGAAGCTGCTGCTGCTGCTTATGATGAAGTCATTCATTTGTAAAGGCTAATAAGCTAACTTAATAATATACTTACGCTGATTCTTCGGAGTCAGCGTTTTTTTTATGCCTAGTTCCCCCTAATCGCTGTGTAAAATCTTGGAGCAATTATAACAAACAATTAAATGTGTATTTTAATCTTCTAAATCCAAGAGAATCAAGTAATTTTTCTATCTTTAAAAGGCAACAAAACTAGAAGGTTTATCCTCTCCCCTTTTTTTATAAACCAACCGTTCTTATCATGCAGATTTTAAAATCCGTTTCAAAATCTATGGCATTGCTATGCTTTAGTATAAGTATTCTAGTTATTGGGCTTACGTTTCCCCACTATGCCCAACAAGACAGCAACCAACTGCTTTCTCCAGATGCTCCGCCACAATCCGCAGATGATTTTCTAAAAACTGGATTAACGTTTCAAAAAGAAGATAAATTTCAGGAAGCTACTCCTATGTTTCAAAAGGCATTGGCGCTTTATGAAAAAGATAAAAACTGGAATAAAATTGCAAAGACCATTTACTACGCAACCAAGCAGTGTAATTGTGGCGTAGCCAGCAAGTTTAATGGTCCTGTTATAGAAGCTTCTTTAAACCAACTCACTCCTTTGTTACCAGATACTAGTTATTGGATTGGACGCTTATATATTGCCAATGGTCTTTATTATAAAAGAGCAAAAGGAAAAAAAAGGGATCATAAAAAAGCGATAGAGTTGGTTCAAAAAGGAAAAGAAATCCTACAATTTCACAACAAACCTGAAGACATTCTTGCTGCGGATTTTATTATTGCCAGAGAGCTCAAATACACCTTTAAGAATAGAAAGAAGGGCTGGGAAGCCACCTTTAATGCTCTTATAAAAACGGCCATAGATGCTCGTAGGTTGCCTATAGAACATCCTACTCGTAGAGAAATACATTCGTACATACTCGATGAAATTGTTAACAAATCGAATGCTGCTAGGGCTTATGTTGAAGCAGAAAAAGAATTGCTAAAGCAAGAAAAACGTTGGGCAGATTACATTTATAGTAGCATTATGCTTAGCCAAGGGTATTACTCCATTCAAGACTACAAGGCGATGCAACAACAACTGCAACAAGCTTTAAACGTTCTAGAACAATATCAACTTCCAGACGACAAAGCCTATTTAGTCAGCCAAACGTATTACCTTTTAGCAACATATTATCGACAGGTAGGTGATTTGGAACAAGCTGCCAAATTTTATAAAAAAACAGAATCTGCTCCCCTCACTCCTCAGGTGGAGTTAGCTTTGTACCAAGGTATGGGAATGCTTTATTTGCAAAAAAATGATTTTGAAAATGCTGCTCTTTATTTTAAGAACTTAGAAATACTCACTCAAACGACCAAAAATGATGTTTTAGAAGGGCGTTTACCTCATGATTTAGGTTGGATTGAAGAGCAAAAAAACTATTTGCGATTAGCCTTGCAGTTCTATCAAAAATCACATAAAAAAACATTAAAAAGTTTTCAAAAAAGAGGAGATGATACTGGCAATAAAATTCAAAGTCTGATACATACTAATCATGCCATTGCTAGAGTCAACTACAAATTAAATCGTCCAGATTCTGCTATGTACTATTTAGAGTTCAATCAGCATTTGCACAACCATCCATTTCCTGCGCATCCCAATGGTGCACCTTATCATAACTATACGACCAATCTTTGGTTGGGAAGAATTTATACTCAAAAAGGAGCATTTGAAAAGGCAAAACTTGCATTTGATAAAGCCTTAGAGCAAGCGCATCAAGTTCCCTCCGATATTCCCTATGACTTATATAAAATTCACCATGCCATCGCGGATCATTATTATGCTCAGGCGTATTGGGCTAAGAGCCTAGAAGCCTGCCAAATAGCCATTCAACATCTAATTTCCGACTACCCTATTGATGCGATTGACGCCTTGCCCAATCCTGAGAAGACACCATTTTTGCGAGAATTGTGGGAGTTGGTTTTATTAAAATCTAACGTATTCAAACAAATAGGAAAAATAGATTGGGCCTATCAAACTGTTCAACATGCTATTGTTATTATTAATCAGCTGCAAAATAGTTTTAATGGCGAAGATTCTAAGTTATTTATCACACAAGTAACCATTCCTACTTATGAACTAGCCATTGAATTAGCCATTCAATCCAAGGATAATCCAACAGCTTTTCTTTATTCTGAACAAAGCAAAAGCGTCTTACTTTTGAGTGCGCTAAAAAATAATACGGCCAAAAAATTTGGCAACCTTCCCGATAGCCTAATTGAAAAAGAAACAACTTTAGCTCAGAATTTAGTAGCCTATGAAAAGCAGCTTTTTGAGGCCGAAAGCTCTAAAGATACGTCCATTATTAATCATTCTAGACCTAAAATATTGCAAATTCGACAAGAAATAGAAGCACTTCAGCGTTTGTTTGAACAAAAATATCCCAAGTATTATGCACTCAAATATGCGCCACAAATTGCAACCGTTCAACAGGTTCAAGATTATATTAACGATAGTACTTTGTTAGTTGAATACTTTGTTGGTGATAGTAGCATTTATCTATTTTCTATTCAAAAAGAAGCTTTTCTTATCAAACGCATCCCTAAAGAAGCTAACTTTAATCGTACAACCAATGCTCTTTATCGTTCGCTAAAAAACATTGGCAAAATTAGTAGCGATTATGATGGCTTAGTAGAAAAATTTAGTCGTCATTCGCATTCTATTTACCAACAATATTTGGCTCCCGTCTTGATTCCCAACAAACAACAGCTTATCGTTGTCCCAAGTGGCAAGTTTGCTAATTTACCCTTTGAAGTTTTTCTACAGACACTTCCCAATCAGCAAGAAACAACAAGTTTTAAATCCCTAGATTATTTAATCAATGATTATACAATCAATTACCAATACTCTACTTCTTTGATGTTGTATTACCACCCTGAATTGTCCAACAATGGGAAAGTTTTGGCGATGGCGGCTTCTTATGATTTGACGTCTCAAGAACTAGCAACCATAAAAGCTCGGGATACTCGTGCTGGCGATTTAAGAAGTAGCTTGGACCCTATTCCTGGAACTAAAAAAGAAGTCAAAGCGCTTGAAGAACACTTTCACGGAAAATTCTTGGTTGACCAAGATGCTAACGAAACCAATTTTAAACACTTGGCTCAAAGCAACGAATTTTCAATTATTCATATGGCTATGCACGGGATTGTAGACAAACGAAATCCAGAATACTCTTGCATGGCTTTGACAAAAGGCTCTAAGGATAGCTTAGTAGACGATTTACTGTATGCCTATGAGATTAATTTACTCGACTTGCAAGCCAATTTAGTGGTGCTTAGTGCCTGTGAAACAGGATATGGCAAATATGAACGAGGCGAAGGAGTTATGAGTATTGGGCGTGGTTTTATGTATGCAGGAGTACCTAGCATTGTAATGACATTGTGGCCCTTGAGCGATGGTTCTGGTCCTTTTTTGATAGAAAAATTATACCAAGGTTTAGCCGAAGGATTACCAAAAGATCAAGCGTTGCGCCAAGCCAAATTAGCTTGGATTGATCATGCAGGTGATAAAACGGCACATCCGTTCTTTTGGGCTAGTTTTATTACATTGGGTGATAATAGCCCAATTTATGTCAAAAAACACAGCTTATTAAAGGATTATTGGATCCATGGAGTTTTAGCATTGCTTCTTTTGAGTGGATTTGGTTTCTTTCTTAAACGAAAAAAAATGACGTAATTATTGGGGGAGAATAAAGACCAAGGAAGGTTAAACACCTACCTGCTAGATTTTGTAGAAATCCCTTCATTTTTTTGTCTAATTTTCAGCATAGTATTTTTTTTCTCAATGCGTACAATCGAATCGAGAATTAATCCACAACATAGTAACAATAAAGCAATAATAATCAACCCTAATGCCAATATCGCTGTGGGAACTTTATAGACATAACTAAATTTGATATATTCATAAATAGGAAACATCCCTATTCCTACTCCAATCAAAGATAAAATTAACGCTAGAATAGAAAAAAAAGATAATGGTTTATAGAAGCGATATAAATTAAAAAATGTCATGATGATCTTTATTCCATCCTGAAATGTATTCAACTTAGAATGGCTATCTTCAGGTCTGTCTCTATAATCAATGGGCACTTCTCTAATCCCTACGCCATAGTGTAGGGCAAAAATAGATAAGTCTGTTTCAAGCTCAAAACCTTGTGCCAATGACGAATAGTTTTTAACAAATGAATATGAGAAAATCCTATAACCGCTCAAAATGTCTTTCAAATCTGTATTAAAAAACACATTAATTAGCTTTTTGATTAAGTAATTCCCAAAAACATGAAATTTTCTTTTGTTTTCTTTCTGATAAGATTGATTGGATAGCCGATCTCCTACAACCATATCAACATTGTAAACCAATAATTCATCTATCATTAAATTTACCTTATCAATAGGGTAAGTATCATCTCCGTCTATCAGTATATATATATCAGCCTCAATTTCGCCAAACATCCGAACAACAACATTGCCTTTCCCTTTATTGTACTCTTTGCGCACAATAGCATTAAATCTCATTGCGACTTCAGACGTTTTATCACTAGAGTTGTTATCATAAACATAAACCGTTGCCGCAGGTAGCTCCTTTTGAAACTGCTCTATAACATTTCCTATTGTTTTTTCTTCGTTCAAACAGGGAATAAGAACGGCAATATTCAAATTGTCTTTATTCTCTAATGTATACTTATTCATTATGTTCAATTAGTAGTTCGTTGGTTGTCGTTAGTTTGACAACATAGTTTCAACAAACTATTGTTACATAAAAAGATTAAAATAATAAAATGAAACGTCTAAAACGCACCTAACGTCCTTGATAGATAAAAGTATTGACCCTATCAAAAAATCCTCTAACCAAAACATTATTCCCTAAAAAGAATGAAAATAAAATCATGACAGCAAACAACCCTCTTTTGTAAGAATAGACCATTACATTGTAGAAGCTATCCCAATTATAATCAATAAAGTAGAAAAAGATAGAATATACTATTAGCGTCAATAATGTCATGTAAACCATAATCCAATGATCTAATACTACAGACTTTAGTTTATTTTTTTCTTGCTTAATTGTATATCTAAAAAACAAATACAACGAGCTAATTACTAAAAAAGCAAAGTATAAATAGGGCGTTAATCCAAAGAAAGTTTTGTTAAACAAGACACCATTTTTTATGGCATCTCCTCCCCATAAATATCCCCACCATTGAAGTAACTTGTCGTAGTTAAAGCTAAAGTCCAAGCCTGTTTTGGGCGTATGAGGCAATAGATTATTGACTTGAGTATACAACAACCAGAATAGTATGGGAAATAAAACAATTACTCCGTAGCCAATTAATTGAGCCACATTTTCTTTATTTAACTGTTGAATAGTATGCGCTAGCAAAAGCAATCCTATCAAAAAACTAAACAAGACGTTTTCCAATCGGATCAAAGAGTTAATTGCCAGAAATAACAGAGTCAATATGAAATAAGGCTGTTTGTTTTTTTTGTCCCTAAACCAAATAAAAAATGAAATAAACCCCAAAGAAGTATACACCCCTTGCGGCATATTAGTTTGTGACAATGAAGAATGAGCAACAAACTCAGGGATTAGTAAAATCAAAATTACTATAAATATGCTATTAAGATGTGTCAATTCTAACTGCCGCAATAAGCCATACATCATGACTAAAAATGAGGTAAAAATAACACTTGTTATGATTTTCGATGTAATGGCTCCTGTCATGTAAGCATAGCCAAAAGTACCTGCAACAAAAGGAGGATAAACCAAACGGTGAGCCGTATTAAAAATAGAACGTCCGTCTGAATTAAACAAACTATTGTCAAAAGTGCCTTCGGCAGCGAGTACCTTCGCCATTAAATCATATCCTGCTACGGTATCAAATTCAAAAGGGGGATAAAATAAACATTTCTGAGTGACCATCCACCATAGATAAATCGCTAAACTTGCTAAAAAACACCAAACAACATTTATTGATATTCCTTTTTTATAACTGCTCAAATTGCTTGGTAAGAGTATTTTTTGGATGGGTGTTTTTTGGATTGCCAGACAAGCAACAGATCCAATAACTGCTATACTACTACCAATATAGATGTTGGTTAGTGAGACAGAAATTCCTACAAAATCGAGAAAAATCATGAGCATCACTTGCACTCCCAACCCCACCAAACTTGCACCACCTAAACGCTCTAAATATGAAAAATTAGATGCTATTGTTGTTAGTATAAAAAAGCCAACTAAAAACGTGATTAACAAACTTATAAATAACATAAATTAACTTTTAACAATAAATGGATACAGAAGTTTTGCCGACAAAAATTCTTGTTTTTAGTATGTCCAGCCACCACTAGTAGACGGGTGATTTCCTAGGCAATTACCTAGTATTTGAAGGGATAACAGGTTTTTGCTGTGCATTGGAATCGTTAATTGGAAGTACAACATGGGCTTCTCTACGCCGAGGGATATAATTCAAATGTTCGTATCCTCTCCCATTAACAATAGCCACATGAGTAACTTTTTTACGCAATTCCTCATAATCACAATTTTGATAATAATTCTTATGCCCTTCTAGTGAATCTAGCCCTTCATATTCATCATATACCAACTGTCTAGGATAAACAAAATAATAACACCATGCCTTTCTCTTCAAGTCTGGAAACTCCAACGCATTATCAGGTGCTCCCTCTGGCAACACTAAATCTTCCTTATCTGGCATTAATATAATTGCATCTTCAGGCGTTTTATCTATGATACAATAGCGCAAGTATTGATAACTTGTACCACTTTTACTCGCTTGAATATCTTCTTGGCACAAAGTGTCTAATTCGATTATGTTTTTATAATTTTGAAGTAGATGCGTATTGTATAACCACTTATAGCTATGAAACCACTCATAGTTTTTTGAAGCAAAATAAGTCTGTGAATTTATTGCCATCGTTCGTTCATCAGACGTAACACTAGTATCTTGAGCGTTAATTTTGGCAACAATACGTTGCACTTCATTCAAATCGTAAAAGTCAACAACCAATACATACCAAAAACCCAATGCAAAAAAAGCAGCTACAATAGAGGAGCGAAAAAACACACTTACAAAAGTAGTTTCCTTACCTTTGTCTTGAGATATTTGAATATTTCCACTAATAGCTTCCGATTCTTTCGGAGACTTGTTCTTAGACTTTTTCTGTTTCCTGTTTTTCTTTGACATATCCAATAGGTATTTTCCTACATTTTTTATTTTTGCAACGCCATCACTTATTTAGAATATCCATAGGATTGCCCTTTCTTAGTTGCCTATTTTAGCAACAAGAATTGTATTTTGGGGAACTAAATTTTATAATTTTGCTATCTCCCATCACTTCTTTAAAAAACATACCAAGCTGACTATCAAAAAAAATAAAAGATTGCCTTTCTATTTTTCATAGAAAAACTAAGCTTCCACCCTATCTTAATAAGATGCATCCATTGAATGTCAAATTGGATAATAATGGTTTTTTAAAGACAACAAATAACTAAGCAAAGTGCCTCATTAATCGAAGCGAGGAATTAATCCTATTAGTTTTCATTTTAGGATAACTCTTTCATTTCTAATAGAAAGAAAAGAATCTAAAGCGTATAGATAGAGGTGATTTTTTGTCCCAATAAGACAAGAAGTCATAGTTTTTTGTTAAAGAGGCTATCAGAAAAAGTTTTCCGATAACCTCTCACTACTAATTTAACTATAAAAACACCCTATTTATTTTTACAATACAACCTAAGCCTATAGGTTGTTGATTGTTGTTTGTAATTGAGTTTGGGTTACAGGTGACATAGGAACTTGTATTGGGCTAGTAACAGCAGATATTGTTGTATTTAAAGTTCCCAAGTAAATTTGAGAAGCATCCATTCCAACAATTACGATAGTTACAGACTCGCCTATTGGTAATTGGAAAGAAGTACCAAATGTTCCTGTTGTAGGATTATAATACAAGGAAGCTACTGAGTTTAGGTTGTTAAAAACTACATACGCTGTTACATCTGTCAAATTTACACCTGCTGAAAGTCGAGGTTCAACACTAAATGCATTGGTCATATTTGCTCCTCCTACAAAATAATCGCAGTTGATCCAAGTTAAACTGTCAAAATAAAATTGATAGTTGCTGTTCAAAGAATCTATTCCTACCCAAGATGAATCAACAGGTGTCCAAGTAGAGTCTGATTCTGTAGACGTAAACAAATCCATAGCTGAAGGATTAGAGGTAGCACTGCTAATTGGAACCTCCATGAAGTAATCTTGATTCAAAAAAACTTCCTGCCCTCCAGATGTTGCACTCATAAAAAATTCTCCTCCAGATTCTAGCAACTGACCGTTAGAAGCTACCGTCATACGCTCTGACCAAATCATATCTCCTTTTGAATAAATTTCTTGGAGCTCGAAATCAATTTGCCCTGTAACAAGATTGCCCTGTGCATCGACAAAACTATTGGCAGAAAACGTAATTTTTGTTCCGTCCTCTCCTGTAATCGTTTGCGCTGATGTGGGTGTAATGGTAAACTTCTGCTTTTTAGGTTCTTGAGTATCAAAAAGATCACTAACTTTATTATAAGGCAAAAGCACATCATTTCCAACAGGCTGTTCAATTTCTGTTTCTTTACAGCTCACAAAACATAAGGAAGATATAGTTACTAAAACCAACAAAGACTTAATTGCATTGATTGTCATAAATGATTGTATTAATTTGTGTTTAGGTAATTATTATTTACCCTACAAATATCCAGCATCTACCAACAAGAGCAAAAAACAGTTTTGCAACAAACTTTTTTAATTAATACATCCCAAAAACCATAAAACAATAATAATCAAACCATTAAAACACCAATCAAATAAAATTTCTTACAAAAACTATTTCATCACAAAGGCTATTTTCTAAAAAAAATGTTTAGCCACCAAATTTCAGTTTATGCTTTTTCATTTATTTTATTCCCTCCATTTCATATTACTTAGAACAAAATAAAGCCTATTTTGAGTATTATTTTTTTTCTTCGTCAGGATAAGCAATACGAACGTGGTTCATACTTTTTAATAACTTTTTGAACACCTTTTTGACCTCCTCTAATTCTTGAAAAGACAGGTTTGTATTTTCAAGTTGCCCCATTGTTATTTTTCCTTTAATAATATTCTCTACCAAATTATTAATATCCTCTTCTGTTGGTGATTTCAAGCTTTTTGAAGCAGCTTCCAAAGAATCTGCCATCATCATAATAGCTTGTTCTTTGGTTTGTGGCTTGGGACCAGGATAAGTAAAATTAGTGGGGTCTATCTCTTTGTCAGGTTGTTCTTTTTGCTCCATTCTATAGAAATACTCGACTCTAGTTGTACCATGATGAGTCAAGATGAAATCAATCAGCACTGTTGGCAATCGATTTTTCTTAGCCAGTTTGACCCCTTCTGTCACGTGCTTAATAATCATTTGAGCACTTTCTAAATTTGTCAATTTACTGTGCGGACTACTATCATTTTGATTTTCTATATAATATTGAGGGTTCGACATTTTACCAATGTCGTGATACAAAGCCGCTACTTTTACCAACAAAGAGTTGGCTCCAATTACCTTTGCAGCTGCTTCCGATAAATTTGCTACTTGCAAAGAATGTTGTAACGTCCCAGGTGCTCTAATCGAAAGTTCTTTTAGCAAATAATTGTCCATGTCTGCCAATTCCACCAATGTAATATCCGAAGTTAACCCAAATAGTTTTTCAAAAAGAGGAATCAAAGGGTAAGATAACAGCGTCAAAAACACATTAAACAACACCCAACCCAACATGTGCCAACGTACTCCTTCTTCTATAACTGTTCCATTATCCGAAACAATTGGGAATATGGTTCCTGTATGAATTAGCTCTAAGCTAATGAATCCAGCCGCATAAGCGATTCCTATATACAACAAGGAAACAAAAAAATCAGATAAATGTCTTGTTTTTAATTTATTAACAACAGCTACCATTCCTACCAAGATCTGAATCAAAATAAAATGATAATCCAACGACAACAACATGCTTATTAGTAGTATAATAATAACATGTGTAAATAAAGCTAGTTGGGCATTGAAGAAGTTAATAATAATAATTGGAATGATACAAAACGGAATAACATATAAATCTAATATATAAATATCATGCACAATGTAAGCCAAATAAGCATAGCCAGCAATAATTAATAAAATCAAGGACAAGTGCCTAAAATTGTAAAAAACCTCTGGTGTATAAAACTGTACAAACAAGGCAAATATGGCAATTAATGCAATTGTTAAAGCAAGATACCCCAAGTAAATCAACCAACTATTTTTATGCTGATTAATCTCTTGGTTATACTTTGTTTGGTATGAAATTAATTTTGAATAAGTAATAGAATCAATCAATCGATCTCTAGTAACAATAGGGTCACCTGCCTTGACCATACCCCGATAAGGAGAAACACTATTAAAAGCGTCTTCTAAAGATTTTTGTGTCACTATACTATCGAATGTGATATTAGGAACAACTAAAATTTGCTCCAACAAATCTGACAAAAATTTGGATTCTGTCAATTCATCTTCCACACTATACAGCGTATCGACCAAAAACTGAATAGCAGCTTTGTTAGTATATACATCTTGCACCGAAAACTCTCCCAAATCTACATTACCATCCAACAAATCAAATACAAAATTTTCTTTTTGTTCTCTGTGCTTAGGTTCTAACTCAATCAAACGCTTGGTATAGATTTTATCCAATACCTCTAATCCAAAACGAACATACTCCAAAGAATCTAACAATTGACTGGAGTCATTGGGTTCATAAAGCGCCCAAGCTGTATGAAATGCCTTTTCAAAAGCTTGCTTTTGCGTTGTAATAACTTCCTTATCCCATCGATAATAAGGATCTATTTGCTTGGCAATTCGCGCTCGTTCCCATTCTATTTCTTGGGGGGTTTTCTTTATTGGAAAATCAAAAGGAGCTTTTAAGTCATTGTGTTTCCAACGTTTGCCTTGCTCAAAATCATAATCAAAATTCAAGTTCGTAGGAAAAAATAAACTAATAAATAAAGCCAACATTCCTAGCAAAATGAAGCGCACAATATGCGGTATCGTATCAATGGAATTTTGTATTATTTTTAAACTCATAATTTTAGTTATAATAGCCAAGGAGATTTTTTAACAATTCACAACATTGGACTGTATTGCTCCTTATAATTAGTCTGCTTCAATCTAGTCATAATAGCGTACTCTTATGGAGCATTGCTATCTAAAAAAATGCAATTTAATACATTCATTTGAACAAAAGTTGAATTGCTTCTATTTAATCTTTTGTATGTTTGCAAAAGCTATAAAAATACTTCTAAATTTGTTACTTTTTACTTTTAGTTAGCTCTGCTGCTATTGCACGTTTTCCATGAAGTAATGCTATAGAGCAAGTTCTATTTTTTATTATAAAATCATCTAATATGCAATATTTAAGTAAATATCTATTCTGTTTTTGCTTAATTATCTATCTATTTTCTTGTGACGTACCTGCTGCTAAAGAAAGCAAACGTCTTCAAACTAATTTTTTTGACATAAAGGCTTTTTTCGAAAAAGAAGCCGCTTATTTAAAAGCTCAAGATGTTCAAATTCTAAAAACAATTCAACACAATCAAACAAAGGAAACACAAACTATTACTCCCAAAGATTGGAATAAAGAACTTTCTATGTTTGCGGGAAGTGACATCAACAAACCTTCGTGGAAAGACAAATATTTGTTGGACTCTACCAACCGAGGCAATGGCTTAACATTATTACATTACAAAGCTATTGATGACAAATTAAGCATACAAGTCTTAGATGTTGAGCTAAAAGAAAACAAGGTGCACTCTATTTTGATTGTCAAAAAAATATCCAATCAAGTCTACGAGTCGCAACAACATTTAACGTATATACCTCGTAAAGGGTATACTATTAAAAAAAGCCAAGACGTTACTTTATTTGACAAAGACGATTACAGCATCGAAGCAAAATATATTTATCATGAATAAACTAAGCAAGATTGTACATAAGATTTACAAGTTACCTGCTTTTATGCAAAAAACAGCACTCTCCTATTCTATTGGTAATGTTGTAAAATTTGTAGGAACGGCAGGGCTTCGATTTGAAAAAATGAGTCAGCATGAAGTAATTTTGTCGCTAGAAAACAAAGCGAAGGTACAAAACCATATTGGTCAAGTTCATGCTGTCGCCACTGCTTTGTTAGCAGAAACGGCCACAGGCATGGTGGTAGGCATGAACCTGCCTGACGACAAGATTCCTCTTTTAAAAAATATGTCTATAGATTACACCAAACGCAGTCAAGGTGCTCAAAAAGCTATTGCTACGATTACTCCAGAAATGATCGAACGGCTAAAAGTAGAGGACAAAGGGGATTTATTAATTCCTGTTACAATCACTGATTCAGTAGGTACGGAAGTAGTTCAAGTAGAAATGCTTTGGGCTTGGATTCTCAAAAAAAGAAAATAAATCAATTCGGTTGGAGTATACCTAAAAATTAGGCATACTCTTGCTCCGTCACTCCATAAGATTTGATGTTTGCCAACTCCATGCTCTTATCCCAAATTCTTTGGGCAGCTTTTTTGTCCTTTGCCAATCGGCTAATGCGTGCCTTCTTGCCGTGTGCATAATAGGTTCCTGTTACAGAAGCTACTTCTTCCGCTGTTGCTAAATAAACAGAAGTCTTAGCCCCAGTATCTGCTTTGGGCAAAAAACGCCCTCCTAACTGCACTAATTTTGCAAAAGCCTTACTCCCTGAAGCACCAAACCCTGTATAGATTGATCCTGGGTGCAAACAATTTACAGTAATTCCAGTGCCCTCATCAAGGAGCTTTTTTGCCAACACTTTCGTAAAATAAATATTATAAAGTTTAGACAATCCATAAGCTTTGAATTGACGGTAAGATACATTTCTCAGTTGCAAATCTCCCCATGGAATGCTCGATGGAATTTTGTGCGCCAGAGAAGCCACGCTTACAATTCGCTTTCCTGTTCCTGCTTTTACTAAATCTAGCATATAATGTGTAAACAAAAAATACCCCATATGATTTAGCCCAAAAGTCATCTCCAAACCATCTTTGGTCAATTGATGTTTGCCGAATATTCCTCCAGCATTATTAATCAATACATCTATCGCTCTGTATTTTTGGTGCATGACAAGGCTACAGGACTTAATGGACTCATGAGAAGCCAAATCGCATAACTCTAACGTGACATTGTTATTACCACTTTCTTTTATAATCTCTTGTTGTGCGGCGAGTCCTCTTTCTTTGCTACGACAAATCATTACAACTTGATTGCCTTGCTTAGCCAGTGCTAAGGCTGTTGCCTTTCCTATTCCTGAATTAGCTCCTGTGATAACAATTATTGGCGCTGTCATGCTCTTATTTTTGGTGATTATACATTCTTATTACTTCGAAAAAATCATATTACATTGATTATCAAAAGAGTAAACTTTCACCACTTAATTCCTTATTAAGAATTGATAATCAAACTGATGCAAAGATGCTTTTTTAGTTTTTTGCAAAAAAGCTAAAAAAGCCACGAAGTACTAAATTCTAAGACTTCATTCGTTAATAATAGTTCATTCAAAAGTGCATGAAACTATCGTATGGTTCCAAAGTTAAAAATATTTTAATAATAATAATACCAGTCAAACTCCTTATTTGAGGTGGTTTTACTGCCTTGAAAAAAAAATATTTTTTTTATCCCCTCTATATTTTTGATTCTTAACTAGATACAAATCCATGCTTAAATAAAAAGAAAAAAAATTCAGATTGAACTTTTTTATTCCAATTGAAGTTTATATCTTTACATCGCTTTAGAAAAGATGGTGCCTGTAGCTCAGTTGGTTAGAGCATCGGTTTGTGGTACCGAGGGTCGTGGGTTCGAACCCCATCAGGCACCCCATCATAAATTAAGCTGCAAAGCGTTTATCTTAATTGGTAAACGCTTTTTTTATTGAAGTTATTAAAAATACAACTAAACAAGTGATTTCTTTTAAAGATTGTAAAGAGCAAATCTCAGCTCAAAATTTTGTCTTCGAAAAATAAATTTCAAATCATTATTTTAATTGAAGGTAAAAAAATTGCCAGACAACAAATCTTTTATACACTTGATTATCAATAAACAATATTTTTAGAGTTAAATTCCTCCAAAAAACATTCAAAAAAAACTACAAAAACAAGCAAAATAATTTGGACTTTTAAACTTACTTCGTATCTTTGCATCGCTTTAGAAGATATGGTGCCTGTAGCTCAGCTGGTTAGAGCATCGGTTTGTGGTACCGAGGGTCGTGGGTTCGAACCCCATCAGGCACCCCATCATAAATTAAATTGCAAAGTGTTTGTCTTAATTGACAAACACTTTTTTTTTGTTATTTGCCCCTCCATTTGTTGTTATTTTCAAAAAAAACTGCTTCAAATAAATTTTGAAGCAGTTTTTTTTGAAAATAACAACAATGCTGTACTCTATATCCAATTAATCTCGTAAATCAATCTCTGTCACTCCAGGATACTGCGATTTGTCAAATTTGAAACTATTACTTGTTTCTTTTATATTTTTAATATCTTTTACGATAAACGTCATGCGACTACCATCGTCCGAAAATATTTTTACAGAACTAATTTCTGTTTGCGCTTTGTTAACACGAATACGAATTTTCATAATTTCGGAATCTCTATCCAAAGGTTTGAATTCAATTTTATACCCCCTACTATCTTCTCCTGTGATGGCATAAACGAAATCTTTATCGTTTTCATCTATGTTCAAAATCTTAGCAGGTGTAAAAGGTTGTTCTTCTTCAGGAATAATATCATTTACTTGCAATTCATTTTGCTTCTTAATATACATCAAGACCTTTTCCCCATCATTAATAATAATATTCCCATTGTTATTTATTTTATACTTCTCTCCTTTTTGATAGATGCTTCCTTTTTGAATTTCTTCCTCCTCTCCATACTCCAACTTTAGCTCATAATCAATCTCCAATCCATCGTATTTTCCATATACCTTTTTTAGGTTTTTAAGAATTTTGGTTGCTTCTGGATCAGATTTCTCTTTGAACGCCTGCCCTGGCTGTGCATAAGTATTAATAAAAGTAAAAAGTAAACAACTAATTAAGGTGATATTTTTGAGTAATTTCATAACGTATATTTAATAATAGCCTACTTCATTGTGCCTATGAAAGGACTATCAGTAGTATGTGTTTTTTTATAAAATATAAACTCCTACAAAAAAAATTTATTGTATCTGTAAAAAATTAAATGCTGTAAATATTAAGTAGGAATAATTCTAGTAATTCAAATGCAATGCCAAAAGTCTACCTTGCTTTCAAAAGAAAACAATAAATTGATCAAAACAACACAAATACGATTTACTTCGTGAGATCGCTTGGCTTAGTTTGCGGTGCTGTTACTACATGGTTTCAACAGAGTAGTCCCTAGAACAATTATAGACTAATTATGCTTGATTCTATTTATCCTTTCATAATCTCTTCTCTACCGTCGGCATGCTTGGCAAAACGTCCTAAGTTTCTATCATGTACTTGATCGTACTTTGGCCAAGGCCATCCTCCAAAACGAGTTTGCTGATAATCAGCAAAAGCTTGTTGAATTTCCTGTCGTGTATTCATCACAAATGGTCCATGCTGTACAACTGGTTCATTGATAGGCTTGCCTTGAAGCAACAATATTTTTGCCTCTGTAGCCCCCACTTTTAATTCCAAATCCTGATCAGAATGCACTTCTATAGCATGGTATGGTGCTATCGTTGTTCCTTGAAGCTCTAAATCATTCCCCTCATAAAAATACAAGGTACGGTTAATCCCCTTTCCTGCTTTAGGTATTGTCCAAGTTCCATTCGCTTCAATTCTAATATTCCAAATAGCTACCTCATTAGCAGCATCAGCTGCCCAAGAATTTGGAGGCGGCGCAGGTGCCTTGTACTCGCCCAATGTTCCAGCCATTACTTCTACCTGTGTTTGCTTCCCATTGGTATCCTGATGCTCATAATTTGGAATGGTGTCGCCCCACAACATCTTATAATGTGCATCTACCATTTTATTTTTTTGAGGCAAATTAAGCCAAATTTGGAACAACTCCATATGATTTTCTTTGTCCTTGTGTATTAGTGGAAACATTTCAGAATGCTGAATTCCTTTTCCTGCTGTCATCCACTGAATATCTCCATCTCCATAACGCCCAGAGCCGCCCAACGAATCGGCATGATCTACCATCCCCTTTCGGACTACCGTAATGGTCTCGAATCCACGATGAGGATGCCCAGGAAAGCCAGGCACCGTTTCTCCATGATACATTCGCCAACCATCTTTCAAGATAAAATCTTGTCCAATTGCACGCCCTTTTAACAAAGCAGGGTCTGGTCCCATCTGATCGTTTCCCTTTGGGAACTTATCGTCATGATGCACACAAAACAAAAATGGATCGGCTGTTTCCCACTGAAAGCCCAATGGTTTAATTTTTATAATAGGATGTTCTTGAGGCGAATCTTTGTGTTTCATAATATCGTTGTTTATAGGAGTTTCTTTGAGAGATTCATCTGCCAACCCTTTATAGGCTAGTCCTAAAGTTGTTGCTAATCCAACACCTAATTTTCCTAAGAAACTTCGTCTTGATTTTTTCATAATTTTATCTTTTAATCGTATACCATAGTAGATGCGACATCTAAACAAAGCAAGTACTTTCTCTGTTCATTCGGAATCCAAATTATACAATTTTCTTGCTTCAAGCAACAGTCAACAATTCAGCTAAAAAGTTTTTTTCATTGAGAATCAAGTATTCCGCAACAACTTCTTGTTAAAGTTTTATCTTATTATTCCTTTTAACATTTATATCTCATCCATTTTTTCTTTTTGGAGCTATTCTTGTATCACCTCCTTACAATTGTATATTCTGCTAAAAAACACCCAATACAATACTTTAGTAGTTCGTTGATTAGTTCGCTACGCTCATGAGGGCGCAAGCTTAGTTTTTTACTTTTTTAGCTCGCTACGCTCGTGAGATCGCAAGCTTAGTTACCAAAAAGATAAAAAAGCACATTTATATTAGTTTAGCTGCGCTGCTACTTCGTGGTATTGCATGAGTGCTGCGCAGTTGATAATTAAAATTTTAACACAAAACGCAACAAAAGCGCAACTTGCTAATTATCAAACTAATAAAGTTTTTCAACAAACTATTGATACTTAAAAAGACTCCTCAAACTTGTATTCATCACTCTAAATAATAAAAGACAAGTATGCAACAATTCCTAACTTATTCCTTTCTATTTCTTATTCTAAGTTCTTGTTCTCGGCAAACTTCTTTAGTTCCTTTGTCTGACAATACAGAATATATTCACAGTCGATTAACAGCAATTGAAAGCAATCAAAACCTACAGTTAAAGATCAATTTTGAAAGAAAAACTAGAAACCATCTTATCTATCACGTATCTATTGATAACCTTTCTAATGCGCCCCTAGACATTCTTCCAACTGATTTTTACTATACAACATCCAATAGTTCTACCAAATTTAGAGCTGTTGAATATCATCACCTTATTCAAGATATTGATAAAAACATTGCACACGGGCATAATACAAACGAAGTAATTGGTTACCTACAATTAGCTCATGCCCTTGAGGATTTGGTTACAACAATTACTGATAGTGATAAAGACTTAAATAAAGAGGCTAAATTGCAAAAAGACTTAGATCGTGAGCAGGAATACAACAGTTATGTTGTTCAAGAAAATAGCAATTCTGAAGAGATCATCAAACTTTACCAATTAAAAGAACAATTAAATCAGTTTTATTTAACTCCTGCAACATTAGATGTCGGTCAAAGTTATTCAGGAATTATCTATTTTCCAAGAGCAAAGAACCGAATTAAAGATGGTTGTCATATAACTTATTCTAGTTCTAATGGGAAAATAAGCATCCCTTTTGGACAAAAAAAATAACTTAATTCACAGCTTACAGGCAGTTTCTTTGGGCACCACTTGTGTGAAAATTCACATATATTGGTGCCTGTTTTTATTCTAGAACCGCTCTGCTTTTAGTAACAATTAGCCAGCAATTGCCAATTCAAAATTTGGATTTATAAATTTATTAGATTACTTTTATTAAACAAATATTCAGTTAATTTAATCGTTACTCTGTTAAAAATTGTATTAATTTGATTATCAGCAAAATGCACCTCTTTTAATCTTGATACTAAAAGGCTGATAATCAGATTAAAAACTAAGCTTGCGCTCTCACGACCGCAGGGAGCTACCACGAAGTAGCACCGCAGGTAATCAACAGAGTATTATTTAATAATAAACAAGATGAAACTCCCACTCTATTGGTTTTTATTGTTAAGTCTCTTAGCATTTCCTCTGCAACCATTTTCTCAAAATACAACTTCCAATACTTCCATCGCTAGCGTAGAATATTTACAAGAACGCACTCCCATTCAAAAAAAAAATTAAAAAGAAAAAACGAAAAAAGAAGTTTCAACGTAAATTCAAGAAGACAACAAAGTTGCAAACTACTAATAGCAAAAAGGGAATTCCTACCTTTTTTCTAATCATGGCTGGAATCTTATTACTAGCACTGATTGCTTGGTCTATATACTTTTTCCCCTTATTAGCTTCTGGCGCCTTGAGTGCGTCTTGGGGGTGTTTGGCTCCCATAGGAATCTTATTTTTTGGTTTTATAGGAATCCTGTTTAGTGCTATTCTTATTGCGGGTATTGTTCTATTTACTTTCTTTGCCATCCGAATGATCAACAGAAAAAACCGACCTGCACCAACCCCAAATACAAAAGAAAGCACTGCTCAAGAAGAAGATTACATTCAAGCTCAGATTAAAGACAAGGCTTCTAAAGACCTGCCTTACCTTGCTCCCAAAAGCTTAGAAAAATACACCAATATCAAACGCAACATTGTGGAATTAAAATACAAACGAAGTCAACTAGAAGCAAAACAAACCAACAGTGCCTTAAAAGGCAGAATACAACGTGAAATTACTGACTTGAACGAAAAAATTGCACGAAAGGAAGCATTAGTCAATGCCATTGAGGCGCTTCATTCTGATTTAGAAAAGATGCCTGAACACAAAAAGGAGCCTTATACAAACATAAAATTAAAAATTGCAAAACTTCAATTCGATAAAAAGAAATATCAAGAAAGAGAGGATTACAGAGCCATTCAAAAACAAAAGGACATCGACGAAGCAATTCAAGAGCAAGAAGAAGAACTAAAGTTGCTTCTTGGCATTGGCAACAACTAGCAAAAGTTAACGAAATCCACGCTCTTGCTTTATATTCTCATAGGCTTCTTGTACTTTTAAGAACTTAGCAGTAGCGGCTTTTTTAACACCTTCTCCCAAGTGCTCTAACTTATCAGGATGATATTTTTTGAGCATAAAATGATAGGCATCTTTAACGTCTTCATCTCGGGCAGAAGGTGAAATTTCTAATATTTTATAATAGGCATCCATCGCTTGATAAAACATGGCTTTGATAGAGTCAAATTCTCCCGCCTCTACGCCAAGGTGAATGCTAATAACTTTTATGGCCGCGATTTCTGCCTCATCTATTGAATAATCGGCATTGGCTATCCCAAACAAAAAATGAATCAATTGCAAACGAGTTTCATAGCTAGTTGTTCTGCGAATTTGTTGAGTTGTTTTTTTTAAATCAAAGTCATTGTTTATCGCTTCCATTAAAATATGCCAATAATCATCCATCTGAAGGGTACCAAACTGCTCTACTAAAAAAGAACGCACATAACTTAGTTCTAAATCATCAACCTCACCATCAGCTTTTACAACGGCACCAGCCAATAATATAGAGCCAACAATAAAATCATTAGGATCGGTATCTTCAATCGAAGCTGGCGCATTTTTATTCAGCCAAAGCTGTCCCCCATCTCGGTGCAGTTTATCCAAAATAGCCCCCAAAATCAAACCAATTAATCCGCCCCAAAAACCACCTACACTTGCCCCTACTATTGGTCCTACCAGTTTGCCTAACCAAAATTTTAGTTCCTTCATAATTTTGCACGATCCGCTATGAAGCCTTTTTTATGCCTCACAAAATGAAAAATGTTTATTAACGATTATCGCTATTCCGTTTTCAAAAGTAAGAAATTATTTTTTTTGATAATGAAATTGTTCCAATAATACTATTTCCACAGCACTAAATCAACAACATTTGCTGTTTCATTTAAAAACTACTTCAAACTCAATTAAGTGTATTTGAACATCAAAAAATAGAAACAAATTATTTCAAAACAAATTCAGTCAGCGAGCATTTTTCGCTAAAAAAACGTATCTTAGTAGTTTGAATTAAAGTAGGTATTTTTAAGTTGATAATAACATACCTTCTCAAACCTTTGTTCGCAAAAAAACAGTCATGCCAGAATTCGTACACTTACACTCTCATACTCAATTTTCACTTCTAGATGGAGCTTCTAACATTGATATTTTGATGGAAAAAGCCGCTGCTGATAATATGAAAGCCGTCGCTTTGACCGATCATGGAAATATGTTTGGGGCGTTCAAATTTGTGGCTGCTGCCGAAAAACAAGGCATTAAGCCAATCGTGGGTTGTGAATTTTATTTGGTAGAAGATCGACACAAACAATCTTTTGCCAAAGCAAAAGGAGAACGAGACAAACGTTACCATCAATTGATGTTGGCCAAGAATCAAGTTGGTTATCAAAACCTGTGTAAGCTTTGTTCTTATGGCTTTATGGAAGGGCTTTACAGCAAATTCCCACGTATTGACAAAGAGTTAATTGAAAAGTATCACGAAGGTTTGATTGTTACCAGTTGTTGTGTAGGGGCAGAAATTCCCCAAGCTATTATAGAAGGTGACATCGAAAAAGCTGAAGAACTGCTTAAATGGTGGTTGAACATTTTTGGCGAAGATTATTATATCGAAATTCAACGACATCGTGGCTTAGAAGACTTGGACATTTTCAAGAATGGAAAGCGTGTCATGAGTGGCGTTAGTCAGGAAGATGTCAACCAAGTTCTATTAGGTTTTGCCAAAAAATACAACATCAAAGTTATTGCAACGAACGATGCCCATTATGTGGAAGAAGAAGACTGGGAAGCTCATGATATGTTACTGTGTATCAATACGGGTTCTTTGGTAGAGGACACGAATCGTTTTAAATTCTCTAGTTCTGATTTCTACTTTAAGACTCAAGCAGAAATGAATGCTATTTTCACCGACGTTCCTGAGTCGATCGCCAATACGATGGAAATTTATGACAAGGTAGACAAACTTACTTTGGCACGAGACATCTTATTGCCAGCCTACCCTCTGCCTCCTCAATACAATACTCAAGATGAATACCTTAGAGGTTTGACCTATGAAGGAGCCAAAAGAAGGTATGGCATGATAACAGCCGAAATTTCGGAACGATTGGATTTTGAACTAGGAGTTATCAAAAATTCAGGTTATCCTGGATACTTCTTAATTGTACAAGATTTTACAACAGAAGCTCGAAAAATGGGCGTCTCGGTTGGTCCAGGACGTGGTTCGGCAGCTGGTTCGGCAGTGGCTTATTGTTTGGGAATTACCAATATTGACCCGATTAAATACGACTTACTTTTTGAGCGTTTCTTAAATCCTGAACGGATTTCGATGCCCGATATTGATATTGATTTTGATGATGTGGGACGTTCTAAAGTAATGGATTATGTGATTGAAAAATATGGTCGTAACCAAGTAGCTCAAATTATCACCTATGGTTCGATGGCCGCCCGTTCTTCGCTCCAAGATGTGGGACGAGTAATGAACATTCCCTTACAAGAAGTGATTGCCGCCAAAAAAGTATTGCCTGAAAACTTGTCTGTCACACTAAAAAAAGTTTTAGCAGATGGCGATATTGATCCTAAATTAAAAGGCAAACTAAATTCTGAAGAGGTAGAATTAGCCTATCAATTCAGAAAATTGGCAGAAGATCAGGGGCATATCGGAACGATGATTCAAAATGCTAAAAAATTAGAAGGTTCCATTCGAAATACAGGGATTCATGCCTGTGGGGTAGTTATTACGCCTGACGATATTACAAATTTCGTTCCCGTAACTGTAGCCAAAGATTCTGATTTATTGGTTTCTCAGTTTGATAACTCTGTTGCAGAAGATGCTGGGCTTCTAAAAATGGATTTCTTGGGACTCAAAACCCTAACCATTATCAAAGATGCTTGTAAAATCATCAAAGCAAAACATGGCGTAGAAATAGAACCGGATGAAATTCCTCTAGATGATCAAAAAACATACGAACTCTTTCAACGTGGTGAAACGATTGGGGTGTTCCAGTATGAGAGTCCTGGCATGCAAAAATACATGAGGGAATTGGTGCCTTCTGAGTTCTCTGATTTAATTGCAATGAACGCTTTGTATCGTCCTGGTCCAATTGCTTATATCCCACTTTTTATTGATAGAAAGCATGGTAGAGAGCCGATTGAATTTGACTTGGAAGATATGCGAGAGTACCTTGATGAAACCTATGGTATTACAGTCTATCAAGAGCAAGTGATGCTTCTTTCCCAAAAGTTGGCTGGTTTCACAAAAGGGGAAGCCGATATGCTACGAAAAGCAATGGGAAAGAAGAAAAAGAAATTGATTGACCAAATGTTTCCTAAGTTCGAAGAAGGTTGTGCTAAGAATGGTCATACAGGAGATGTTGTCAAAAAAATATGGAAAGACTGGGAGGCCTTTGCTTCTTATGCTTTTAATAAATCCCATTCTACTTGTTATGCTTTTGTTGCTTTCCAAACAGCCTACTTAAAAGCACATTACCCTGCTGAATTTATGGCTTCGGTCCTCACGCACAACAAAAGTGATATTAGCAAGGTTAATTTCTTTTTGCAAGAATGTAAAAATCAAAATGTTGAGGTACTGGGTCCAGATATTAACGAGAGTTATATGAACTTCTCGGTTAACCAAGAAGGAAAAATACGCTTTGGCTTGTCAGCATTAAAAGGCGTTGGTGAAGGACCTGTTGAAGAAATTTTAAAAACTAAAAAAGAATCTGGAGAGCCTTACAAAGATATTTTTGATATTGTTCGACGCATCAATCTAAAAGTAGCCAATAAAAAATGCTTTGAAAGTCTAGCTTATGGTGGTGCCTTTGATGCTTTTGGTTTGGATAGAGCAGTTTATTTTACAAAAATAGACGGCAAACATACATTCTTGGAATTGGTATTGCGATATGGGAATGCCTACCAAAAACAAAAATCTGAATTAGCCTTCTCCCTCTTTGGTGCCGATGCTGTCGATCAAACAATGCCCGAGCCGAAACTTCCTGAGACAGTCACAGAGTGGAATTTGATGGAAAAGCTAAAAAAGGAAAAAGAGGTAACAGGAATTTACCTCAGTGGGCATCCTTTGGATGATTATCGTCTAGAAATTTCTAAGTTTACTAAAACCATCAATCGTTTAGACGAATTCAAAGACCAAGAAGTAGCTATCGCAGGTATTATCACTTCTGTCAACCATCGTGTTAGCCAAAAAGGAAGCTTATTTGGTTTTGTTGGTATTGAAGATTATGAAGGAAGCGTTTTTGAATTTGGCTTGTTTGGTGATTCTTACCTCAAACACCGTCATTTATTAGAAACAGATACCGTTATCTATATCAAAGGAAAATACCAAAAAAGCTGGCGAGACCCCAATCAATACGAATTGCGTATCAACGAAATCCAACTCTTAGATGAGGTAGGAAGTAGTAAAATTAAAGGGATTGCAATCAATTTGCCCATTCAACAACTCACACCTCAGTTGATCGATCAATTGGATAGAATTTGTGATAAATACAAGGGAGAGCAACAGTTTTCGGTTAATTTGCTTGATGCAGCTAATAAAATTATTTTGCAATTAGATTCTGCCAATCGCCGAATTAACGCTGATAGTTTGTTTACCAACGAATTGGATAGTTTGGGTCTTAAACACAAAACAATTCTTTAGAAAAGAAGATACAAGACACTATGTTTCAATATATCGAAAAGGTTTTAGCCAAAAACACATTTCAGTTTCAAATAACACAAGACGATGTTTTGATGACATTTGAACAAGTGTTAGAATTATGGGAATGTTCTAGAACCTTTCGATTGTTTTATACTCAAATCTTAAGAGAAGTTCCGTTTGCTGCTTTCTTTTGGGAGCATAAAGGTATTCATAAAACAAATTTGCAACAAACCTATGAGTTCGTGATTGTTGGAACCAATGCTTTTGATGGCAAGCAAGCAAATTCGACACCTTTTAACACCTACTTTTCTTCTAAAGAAGAATCTGTTGTTTGTTTTTCTAATTTGGGTAATAATGCTCGATTAGTTGTGCCTTGCCCCAATTCTTCTAAAGAAGTATATACCCATTTGGGAACCTTTATCCGAAATGCTCCTTACCAACAAATTGATACTTTTTGGCAGACTGTAAGCAAAGAATTACAACAAAATATTAATCAACAGCCACTTTGGTTAAGCACGTCTGGCTTAGGTGTTTATTGGCTACATGCTCGTTTGGATCAACGCCCCAAATATTACACCCATGCGCCTTATAGAAAAGTATAAGCACTCTATTTGTTAGGAAATGCAACTGAATTGCATTAAATTTGCAGTAAACAGATTAACTTTTAGTGTTTCAAAAGCCTTCAAATTATATGAAATCAACTAGAAATACTGCTGCGAAATCAGCTATTCAATCCTTATTACAACAATCTGATACTGCTTTATCTCATAAGGACATTCAGAATGCAATTGGTAAATTATGCAATCGGGTGACTATTTATAGAATTTTAGATCGTCTTGTAGAAGAAGGAGAAATTCATAAAATCATCAATACTGATGGCGTTATCAAATATGCAGCTTGCCATCAATGCGAATCCCATCACAACCACAACCATGATCATGTTCACTTCAGCTGTACAAAATGTAATTCTGTAACCTGTTTGGAAAATGTACAACCAAGTTATAACCTACCTCCTAATTATACCGTTCAAGAAGTTAATTTCACACTTTCTGGGATTTGCCCCAATTGTATGGATTCAATCGTTCGTTAAGTCAAACACAACAAACCACTGTAAATTGACGCCTTTATTTATTTTTTAGAAGCAGAAGAATGCTTTTTTCCCAAAATTGCCTTTTCTTTCGCTAGCGTATCCATTACAGCTTGATATAGAGAATCTAAGGCTGGAGGGTTGGTAAAATAAGCATGCATACTTTGATTGAATACTGCTGTATCTACCTTATGTATTCTAAATATTTCACCATAATATAATCGAGCTAAACTATCCTTCTCTCGTCTATCCACAATTTCTGTCAACAAAGCTTCTGCTACATGAATATCTTTGAGAATAGGAATAAGTTCGTCATCACTCAATAATGGTTCTACTACGGGAACCTCTCGAAAGCAACCAGAAAAGAGTATGACTACTAGTGTAGCCATACTCCATAACTTTCTGTATGTTGTTCCTCTTAACAAGTTTTATTTTTATCTTAAGAATAATAATTCACGGTATTTAACCAATGGCCAAAGCTCATCGTCTACCAATTGCTCTAAATCGTCTGCTGCATTACGCAACGTTTCCATAATTGGTTTTACCTCATCACAGTAAGCAAAAGCTTTTTCTCTAGAATCCAACAAACTCGCTTTTTCACGTTCGTCCTTCATCTTATACGCACAATCTCTAATTGTGTTCACATAAGTAGCAATGTCTTTCACTAAGCCCAATTGCGCAGCATAACTCTCCTCTCCTAAGCCTAAATCTTTCAATGCACGGATATTTTCCATCAGTATATTTTGATAATGTACTGCTACCGGCAAAATTTGATTCATACACATTTCAGCCATAGTACGCGACTCAATTTGAAGCTTTAATACGTATTCCTCCAAGCGAACTTCATAATGTGCGTGTAATTCTTCTTCTGACAATACCCCTGATTCCACAAATAACGCTTTAGTCGCTTCTGCCGAGTATGTTTCTAATGCTCTAGGTGTATCCCCATGGTTGCCCAACCCTCTACGAGCAGCTTCATCTCTCCATTCGTCGCTGTAACCATCTCCTTCGAATCGAATGCTCTTAGATTCGTGAATGTAGTTCTTTAAAACTAACAAAACAGCTTGATCTTTAGGCGTATTATTAGCCATCAAGATTTGAACATCTTGATAAAACTCTTTTAACTGTTTACCAACAATCATATTCATAACAGCCATTGGAGCAGCACAGTTGACCGTAGAACCAGCCATACGAATTTCAAATTTATTGCCAGTAAAAGCAAAAGGCGATGTACGATTTCTATCCGTATTATCTAACTCCAAATTAGGAATTTTGCTCAATAAATTTAGCACTGTTTTTACCCCATCATCTGTTACATCAACTCCTTTTTCAATTTCGTCCAATACTTTTGTTAAAGCATCTCCGATAAATACCGAAATGATAGCAGGCGGTGCCTCATTGGCTCCCAGACGATGGTCATTAGAAGCAGAAGTAACACTTGCACGCAAAATATCTGCATACTTATAAACGGCTTGAATAGTATTGACAAAGAATGTCAAAAACTGTAAATTCTTGCCTGGTTCTTTTCCTGGAGAAAGTAAATTCTTTCCAGTGTTTGTTGCTACCGACCAGTTGTTGTGTTTTCCAGATCCGTTTACCCCAGCATAAGGTTTTTCATGGAACAAGACACGCATTTTGTGACGAATAGCAACACGTTCCATAATGTCCATCAACAACTGATTATGATCTACAGCAATGTTGACATCTTCATAAATTGGTGCAAACTCATACTGACAAGGAGCTACCTCATTATGACGCGTGCGTAGTGGAATTCCCAACTTGTAACATTCTTGTTCCAAATCTGTCATATAAGCATATACACGCTCTGGAATTGTTCCAAAATAATGATCATCCAACTGTTGCCCTTTAGGAGCCAAACGTCCCAATAATGTCCGTCCTGTCATGACCAAATCTTGGCGCGCATTAAACAATGCTTCATCCAACAAGAAATACTCTTGCTCCCACCCTAGTGTTACCGAAATTTTTGTAATGTTAGCATCAAACAATTGACAAACATCAACCGCAGAACGCTCCAAAAATGCCTGTGATTTTAATAGAGGCAATTTATAATCTAAAGACTGCCCACCATAGGTTACAAAAATAGTTGGAATACAAAGTGTTTTCTGATTGTTAACATCCAAGATAAATGCAGGTGAAGTTGGATCCCAAGCGGTATAACCTCTTGCTTCAAAAGTTGTTCTCAATCCTCCTCCTGGAAAACTAGAACCATCTGGTTCTTGTTGTACCAGTTCATTTCCTGTAAACTCCTCAATTGCTTCCCCGTCTGAGTTTAGCGTAAAAAAAGAATCATGCTTTTCAGCAGTACGCCCTGTCAATGGCTGAAACCAATGCGCATAATGGGTAACGCCTTTACTTAGTGCCCATTTTTTCATGGATTCTGCAACATGGTCTGCCAAATCTCTATCCAAGTTATCGCCTGCATCTATAATTCCTCTAAATTTTTTGTACAGTTTAGGTGCGAGATACTGCTTCATAGTGACATCACTAAAAACATTGCAACCAAACATTTCTGAAACATTGGAAGATAAAGGAGCCGTTGTGAATTTTTTACGGTTGGATAACAGATCTAAAGCTTTAAATCTACTGTTCATGATTTTGATGAATTTTTTTAAAATAGGTCTATAAACCTACTTAGGTGAAAATTACTTAATTTTGGCGCAAATGTAATGAATTTGTTACTTAAAAAGAGGCTTATTGCTAACTAATTAAAAATTATTTTTTAGTCTATTTTCTTATTCCAAGAACACGGCAACAATCTACTTTATCAAATCATAATGAGGGACTTCTTCTAAAAATTCAAATGTTTTTTCTTCTTGGTTTATCAGTGAACAGTAATTAACAGGACCATTAGTTACTAATAAATAAGGCACCTTTAACGTCATATTATACTGTGCAATTTGGTGAAACACCTTATTGTCCACTTTTACTTTAGCAGATTTACATTCTACTAATAACGCAGGCTCTAACGCTTTATTAAAAACCAAAATATCGCAACGCTTGGTCATGGTATTAACTTCTAGTCCCATTTCTGAACGAATTCTATTCTTAGGATAACCTTTTTCCTCTACCAAGTAGTGCAAGATTAGCTGTCGCACGATCTCTTCAGGAGTTAACACTAGGTATTTTTTACGAATCAATCCTAAGATGTATTTCTGGTTATTTGTGTATTTGATTTCTAACCTCGATTGGTATTTTAACAAATCTATTTTTAATAACATTAAATCTATTTTTTAATAGTCTACTCCCCCATGAACAGCGCCTATCCAGAATGTTCTAGGTTAAATACAGCGCTAAAGCTGTCATTCGTCGCAAAAAACAATATAAGTTTTTTAATTATAGTATCATTGCCTTATCAAATTTTGGTTGTTGATTCTGTGTGCAATCGCAAATAAAAGACTCCCATCTATTTTATTTGATAGTAATACCTAAGAAATGCTATTTAGCTACTTGATAGGCTTCCTTAGCAACTTTGCACCTATTACTTCTTCTAAAAATCACTTAAACTTTATTAATTAATCTCAAAAATATTCTATACCAAGCACGAATCTAATTTAATCCATCAAAAGATGCGCACATTGATTTCAAAAGCTAATTTAATTGTTTTTGAAGCATCCTTATTATAAGTATTCATCCTTAATTTTTATTTAATTCATATTAACATTTTAATTAAAAAATGAAAAGTACATTAAAATTCAATTGCAGCAATTATTTATTCATATTCTTTTTTATAATTAGCATTAATAATAATGGTGAGGCGCAATTTGGGCAAAGACCATTTATTAATATAACCAATCCAACTGCCAGTACTGTTTGGGTAAAGGGGCAAACGATAGACATCGAATGGGACGATAATATTTCTTCTGATGTTAGAATTCTCCTCTACCGTGGGACTACACCAATTACTTACATTTCTAACGGCACACCTAGCGATGGATCTTTTAGTTATACTGTTCCCAATAGTTTTGTTTCAGCCAATGATTATAGAATTAGAATCTTTAATATTAGTGGCACTAATGTTTTTGATTATAGCGACTTCTTTACAATTTCTAATCCTCCCAATATTACTGTCACGAATCCGAATACTGGCACTGTTTGGGAAAAAGGGACAACTCAAGCAATACAGTGGGCAGACAATATCCCTTCTAATGTCAAAATACTTTTATTTCGTGGTTCTAATTTAGAAGCAACCTTATTTAATAGCACCCCTAGTGATGGTTCCGCAATTTATTTTGTTCCTTTTAACTTGCCAAGTGCCAACAACTATAGAATTCGAATTGTAGATGTATCTAACTCAAATGTTTTTGGTATCAGTAATTTCTTTACCATCACACTTAGTCCTACAATTACAATAAGTAACCCTACTTCTAATACAGTCTGGACAAAAGGGCAAAATCAGACAATACAATGGACAAGCAATATTGCAGCTAATGCAAATATGAGAATTAATTTATACGAAGGAGGCAACTTAGTTTCTCAAATAGCTAATTTTATACCCAATACAGGATCTTTTACATATTCGGTACCTAATACCTTAAATAGTTCCTCTGTTTACCGTCTCCAAATTTACGAGATAGGCAACTCTGCGTCCGCCACTTATAGCGATTTCTTCACAATTGACGACAACAATACCAAACGCCTAACAAATCCTAAGCCTTCTCATTTAGAGAACATAAAAAAAACAGACCTAATTCAGTCACTTACACTTAATCCAAACCCTCAACTTTCAGGCGCAACATCTACCATTACAATCGGTGTCAATCAAACAAGTTCGGCTATACTGCTTATTTCTGATCTTTCAGGTAAAATGATTGGCAAACAGGCGCTTCATTTGACTGAAGGAAACAATCAAGTAAACCTTAAGCCAATCCTAGAAAAAGGAGTATACTTTGTTTCTATTCAAACTCCAAGTGCTACTAAAAGTTTGAAATTAGTTATAGAATAACTCTAAGCAAAGGCAAGCACTACTACTTTAAAATTCTAATTTATGGGTTAACTTCAAGAGGCATTGAATTTAATATCAATTGCCTCTTGTTATATTATAGTAGTTCGTAGTACTACTACTCCATAGTGCTTCACAAATAGTTCTCCTACGCTGCTCACACAAGCCTACTCGACAAGCCTTGCTAACAAAAAAACAAAAAAGAACCTCCATACGAACCTGGCAATCAAAAAAATTAGCACAAAAGGCAACACAACTGCAACTTACTAAATTGCAACAAAGTAAAGTTTTCCAACAAATGATTGATTTAGAGTACTACTTCAAAAATTCACAACAAAGGTTGTATTAATCTTCAAAGAATTTTTATATTTGCGACTATTGCTATTCAAAAGGTAATTTCCCTCCCCTCTAAAAATAGCGTATACTACTATAATATTTCAAGTCTAAAAAGGCAAAATATTAACTTTAGAATTAAACAGAATATACTATTCAAACATGAAACTATCGCAGTTTAACTTTAACCTTCCGAGTAAACTTATTGCTGAATATCCTGCTGAGCGTAGAGACGAATCTAGATTAATGGTCGTTAATCGAGCTGAAGGAACAATATCTCATCATATTTTTAGAGACATTCTTGACTTTTTTGATGATGGGGATTGCTTTATTTTAAATAACACCAAAGTGTTCCCTGCTCGTTTGTATGGTCAAAAGGAAAAAACAGGTGCTAGAATTGAGGTTTTCTTGCTTCGTGAATTGAACGAAGAAATGAAGTTGTGGGATGTATTGGTTGATCCTGCTCGTAAAATCCGTGTGGGTAATAAATTGTACTTCAACGATGAAAATGGTGCTGAAATTTTGGTAGCAGAGGTTGTTGACAACACAACATCAAGAGGTAGAACTATTCGTTTCCTTTACGATGGTAGTGACGAAGAATTCAAAGCACATTTGGACAAACTAGGTCATACACCATTGCCAAAATACATCAATAGACCTGCCGAGGACTTGGACAAAGAGCGTTACCAAACTATTTACGCCTCTGAAGTAGGTGCTGTTGCTGCTCCTACAGCTGGCTTGCACATGAGTCCAGAAGTCATGAAACGCTTAGAGATCAAAGGAATCAATTTTGCTACTTTGACGCTTCATGTTGGTTTAGGTACTTTTCGCAGCATTGAAGTAGAAGACTTGTCAAAGCACAAAATGGATGCAGAATACTTCAAAATTGATCAAGCTACTTGTGATTTAGTTAACAATACGATCAAAAATGGTGGTAAGCGTTGCGCTGTAGGAACAACATCTATGCGTTCTATTGAGTCGGCTGTTTCTGCGCACGAAATGCTGAAGCCTGCTGAAGGTTGGACAAATAAATTTATCTTCCCTCCTTACAATTTTAGTATTGCAGATTCTATGATTACTAATTTCCATTTACCAAAGTCTAGCTTGGCTATTATGGTTTGTGCTTTTGGTGGTTATGACTTAATTATGGAAGCTTACGAAGAAGCTATTAAAGAAGAATATCGCTTCTTTAGTTACGGAGATGCTATGTTGATTATCTAATTCGAAAGCTTTTCGGAACTAATAAGAACAATATATTAAAGACTGCTTTAAATAAAGCGGTCTTTTTTTGTTATACCCAAACAACAACGGTATTTTTGCATTAGACACAAATTTAAACCATCAACGACTATAAATTATGATAACACTAAGAAAACATATCTTCTTTTTCTTTCTATGCACGTTGTTGCTAAATGCTTGCAACAAAAAAGGAACTGTTGACAAAGCAACTACTTCTTCCTCAAAAACTGAAAAAACCGTTAGCCCAGTTGGTACTTGGACTGTCATTAGTTTTCCAAGTAACACCCAAGAAACTCCAAATCAAAAATCTTATGTTGTTCATTTTGACGCTGATAATTCGATGGGGTTGACGTTAGATGTCAATACTTGCGGTACCTCTTACAAAGTCAAAGATGGGATGCTCACCTTTCAAGAAGGTATGACTTGCACAGAAGCTTGTTGCGATAGCAAAGAAGCTAATTTCTTGACCAGCCAATTTAAAGGAAGCCTACACTATTCTATTGAGGGCAGTCTTATGACGATAAAAACAGATAAAGGAGATATCAAATTGATCAACAATAAAGATGGTATCATAGGCACTTCTTGGACTGCTATGAGTTATAAAAATTTTAAGAGTGATAATCTCACAAAATTTGAAAAAACCTATCGTTTGAGTTTTGATAAAAAACGAATGATGCTAAACTTAGATGTCAATACTTGCAATACCAATATCAACTACCTGCCACAGATTTCTACATTTGAACTTCCTGATGGGATGGGATGTACCCGAAAATGTTGTGACAGCAAGGAAGGTATTGCTTTGATGAATGCATTAAAAGGAAGAATTACGTACCAAAAAACCGATAATCAATTAACTTTAAATACAGCAACACAAGAAATTAATTTTGTCCTCTACAAAGAAATTTCTAAAGAAGAATAAGAGAAACTCTGACATGGTTACTTTTGACTTATTTAATGGTTGATTAACCGTTCCACCTTATATTTTAATACTTCGTTGCTTTTTTAGTTTTTCTATGAACCAAAAAACTCTTGGGGTAAAACATAAAAAGCAATGGAGTAATGATATTTGTAATTTATAAATAGTCATCCCTTAACTACTCTTTCTAGGTTGAAGAATTATTACTCCTTAACCAACTCATGTTAAGTGGATACAAATTAGATCAAGAAAAGTTGTTGAGTCAACATATTCAAACTTATGCAAGCACTAACAATCGCAGACAAAACGCTTCAGTCTAGATTATTTACAGGCACTGGCAAGTTTGCCTCTAGCTTAATGATGAGAGATGCTTTATTAGCATCTGAATCTGAATTGGTCACCGTTGCCTTAAAGCGAGTAGACATTAAAAATGAAGAAGATGATATTTTAACTCATCTAAATCATCCTCATATTCATCTGTTGCCGAATACTTCAGGAGCTCGAACCGCCAAAGAAGCTGTTTTTGCTGCTCAATTGGCGCGCGAGGCCTTGGAAACAAACTGGCTAAAGTTAGAAATACACCCAGATCCTAAATACTTAATGCCTGATCCGATTGAGACACTACTTGCAGCAGAAGAATTGGTTAAATTAGGGTTTGTAGTATTGCCTTATGTGCACGCCGACCCTGTTCTTTGCAAACGACTAGAAGAAGTTGGGACACAAGCCGTCATGCCTTTAGGCTCTCCAATTGGTAGCAACAAAGGTTTAAAAACAATTGACTTTTTAGAAATTATCATCGAACAGGCCAATGTCCCTGTTATTGTAGATGCAGGCATTGGAAGTCCCTCAGATGCTGCGAAGGCTATGGAATTGGGTGCAGATGCTGTTTTGGTGAATACGGCTATTGCTGTTTCTGATAATCCAATTGAAATGGCCAAAGCGTTTAAACTAGGCGTTGAAGCTGGTAGAATGGCTTATGAGGCTCGATTGGCAAGCCCATTCAACCATGCCAATGCAAGCAGTCCTTTGACTTCTTTTCTGGACTAGTTCGTTCAATAACACACTTTTTTGCAAGAAGTAGGTATTCTTAAAAATAGAATATCTACTCTTTAGTAGTTAGCTACGGTGCTACTTCATGGTTTCAACGAACTATTGCTCTTATAAAATCATTCCTTATCATTAAGCATTATCAAATATTAGAAAATGTTTATTAACTAATAAGAACATGCCATCCACTTCTTGTTTTCACTATGTTATTTTGCTTTTTGTTGGCGCTATTTTCAGTGCTTGCCAAGAGTCAAAACCACAAAGCAATCAACCTGTTTTCGACATTACCAAACAAGTAATCGAAGATTCTTCAATGGTCGTATCTGCTCATCCCTTGGCGACAGCAGCAGGAATTGAAATACTAAAAAAAGGAGGAAATGCGATTGATGCCATGGTGGCTGTTCACTTTGCTTTGGCCGTAACCTATCCACGTGCAGGTAATATTGGTGGTGGTGGTTTTATGATTTATAGAGATAAGAATGGCAATACAAATACATTAGACTTTAGAGAAAAAGCGCCTAGTTCTGCCCATAGAGATATGTACTTAGATAATACTGGTCAAATTATTGATTCCTTGAGTTTAACAGGACCTTTAGCATCTGGTGTTCCTGGCTCTGTTGAGGGGATGTACGCTGCTCATCAAAAATATGGCAAATTGCCTTGGAGCACATTGCTACAACCTGCCATTGATTTAGCCGACAATGGCATTCCTGTCAGTCAAAGAGAAGCGGATGCATTCAACGAACATATGGCATTGTTTAAGAAGTTTAATTTGCATCAGAATGCCTTTGTTAAAGATGCCAATTGGAAAAAGGGAGAAACGCTGCTTCAAAAAGACTTAGCCAATGTTCTAAAACGCATCCAAACAAAAGGTCGAGCAGGTTTCTATGAAGGGGAAACAGCTGATTTATTGGTTCAAGAAATGGGCAAAAATAAAGGGATTATTACTCATGAAGATCTAAAAAACTATAATGCAGTATGGAGAACACCCATCCAGTTTGAATACCAAGGATATAATATCATTTCGATGCCTCCTCCTTCTAGTGGTGGTGTCTGCTTGGCAGAATTGTTTAACATGGTAGAACCCTTCCCGATGTCTGAATGGGGATTTCAATCTGCTAAAAGTATTCACTTATTCACAGAAGCCGCTCGTCGAGCTTATGCAGACCGTACCGAACATCTTGGAGACATAGATTTTTATCCTGTTCCTGTGGATGTATTAAGTAGTCAGGCTTATGCCGATAAACGCATGCAAGATTATGTGGATACTATGGCAACTCCTAGCGATAGCATAAGACATGGGAACCCTTACCCCAACGAAAGTGAGCAAACAACGCATTATTGTGTCGTTGATGCCGAAGGCAATGCTATTTCTGTTACCACAACTATTAATTCTAACTTTGGAAGCAAGGTTATTGTAGAAGGAGCAGGCTTTTTTATGAACAATGAGATGGATGACTTTAGTGCCAAGCCAGGTGTACCCAATCAGTTTGGTTTGTTGGGAAATGAAGCGAATGCCATTGCCCCCCACAAACGAATGCTTAGCTCTATGACCCCAACGATTGTAGAAAAAGACGGGCAATTTTTCATGGCTGTTGGCAGTCCTGGGGGATCTAAAATTATTACAACTGTCTTTCAAGTTGTCACAAATGTTATTGATTATCAAATGCCCTTGAAAGACGCTGTCCATCAGCCTCGTTTTCATTTCCAGTGGTATCCTGACTTACTTTACCATGAAGAAGGAGCCTTTTCAGAACAATTGTTGGACGAATTAAAAGCGTTGGGGCATACGCCTCAAAGCAGGGCTCCCATCGGACAAGTGGAAGCTATTTTGCGATTGCCCAATGGGCAGCTAGAAGGTGTCGCAGACATCCGTGGAGATGATGATGCTCAAGGCTTTTAAAACATTACCAAGGTATGTAAAGTGTATCTCTATCATATGCCAAGTACGTAAAAATTCCATAACCATTCTGTATATTAGTAGCAATTTTAGATGGCTCTACAAAAGGATTTAAGTTTGCAGATTGTGCTGCTCTTGTTGTTTCTAAATAATCATAATAAGCTTTAGATATGTGGTATATAGTTCCTATAGCTGTATCTGTTCTATAAAAATCATAATTACTAGCATGACCAATCTCTCCATTAGCAAATAACGCCTGATCATACAAAACTTGATCAAAATAGGGATTGGTTGCAACATGATTAAACAACGCATTGGGATCTTTTTTGGATAAAGAAAACTTGTGTAAAGTCATTCTATAATAATTGAAGGTATTTAAATCGTCCTCACAAGTCAAAAGACAATAAGCAACCGAATCTTTGTTGAACTCTGCTTTAAAAGTTTTGATTGGCACAGCAGGTAAGGCTGTTGCAGAGGCTTTAACATACCGATCATTCAAAGTATCCCAAACTTCTAGGACAAACTCTGTATTAGCACTAAAGGGACACCGTGTGTTGGAACCATAGTTAAAAAACCGAGTAGAATCAGTATTCCAATAGGGCATGATACTGCTACATCCACTGCCACTATAAGGTGCCTCTACCAACGTATCTTTAATCCCATTTTGCGTAATAACAACCAGTGCATGTCGTACAAAAGGGCAAATATTGGTAATATCAAAATAGCTTTTTGTCTCTGTTAACATCAGTTGATAAGGTTTTCCTGCTTCTAAATAACATTCCACAACTAGACTGTTATCAGATGTTTCCAACTCTATATCAATGGTATTCTCCAATTTTTGGCAGGCAGAGAAAACGATTAACACCCAACAGATATAACTTATTCTTTTCATCTTAAATTACCATTTAAAATTCCAAGTAATGCTTGGAATAATTGGAAATAACGAAACCATTTTAGCTTGAAACTTTTCTGGAATCTGTGTATTGTTTGCCCCTGAACCACCGTCCTCATAAACAGCATCTATATACATAAAAAAAGCATTTCTTCGATCGTATGCATTGTAAATACTCAAAGTCAAATCACTTTGAAAACGCTTTCTTTTTAAGGGAAATAGTTCTAATACCAACCCCAAATCCAAGCGGTGATATGCTGGCATTTGGAACCCACCTCGTTTTTCATAAATCGGTATAAATTGGAATAAATTGGTCGCCGTTATATCCATTTGAATATAACGTTTGGTAGGAAGTGAAACAGGAGTACCTGTACCATAAACCCAAGATGCACTTAATGTTAATGGAAATTTAGGTTTTGTCCATGGAATATCCCAAGTTATTACAGCTGACAAATCGTGTCTCCGATCTTGTTGAGGATGGTAAGGCTGCCCCCCATTAATTTGATCAAACACCCTCCAAGTCCAAGACAATGTATACCCAATCCAACCTCTTAAGTTTCCATTTTTCTTCTCCAAATAAATTTCTCCACCATAGCTATATCCCCTTCCAAATAAAAATTCATTTTCTAAATTATTATTCACAAACAACTTTGCCCCATCTCTAAAATCAATTTGATGATGTAACCACTTGTAATACCCTTCTATGTTAATAAAGAAATCCTTTCCCAATGCGACTGAAACACTAGCTGCTACCAAATCTGAAATCTGTGGTTTCACCTTTGCACTAGAAGGATACCAAGTGCTTGTAGGTAATGTCGCTCCTGAAGTAGATACTAAATGCAAGTACTGGCTCATTCGAGCATACGATGCTTTTAAGGCAACTCGTTGGTGAATTTTATAGTTAATAGCGAGTCGAGGTTCTATGTTTGGGTAGAATGCCTTGTTATTATAAAAACCACTTACACGCAAACCAATTAAGGCACTTATACGATTGTTAATCTTCCAATCATCAGACCCATATACTGCAAATTCCCCTGCATGAAATAGTGCCCCTGCTCTTAGATTTAACCCCGCTTGATTTTTAGCATCAAATTGACCTACTGAAAATCTATGATAAATCGCATTGGCTCCTAATCGAACTTCGTGTTGGTTGCTCGGCAGCCATGTCATATCCGTTTTAAGATTAAAATCTCGAATTCCCGAACCTATTCGTACATTAACCTCTGCCAACCTACTGTTTATAGCATAAACATAATCTGAAAAAGTGAAAGAGGTGTTTACAAATAGTTTGGAAGAAACAATTCTATTCCAACGCAGTGTACTAGCAATATTTCCCCATCCTAAGTTAAAATCAATTTGATCTCTTTTGAAAGAAAAAGCGTCTCGCCCCATATAAGCGCTAAAGAAAATGCGATCTTGAGTCGTGATATCATAGTTCCATTTTGCATTGACATCGTAAAAGGAATAATTAGGAATATCAAACCAATCGGGATTTTCTCTATTTGCTTCGTTTAAAGCAGAAGTCAGTAAGCTTACATAAGAACTCCGTCCAGCCACAACAAAAGCCCCCTTATTTTTCTTTAAAGGACCTTCTACTGCCAATCGAGCCGATGTTACACCTAACCCTCCTGAAATTTGCCATTTCTTGCGATTGCCTTCTCTAGTTTTTACATTTATAACTGAGGATAGTTTTCCTCCAAATTGTGCAGGGAATCCTGCTTTGTATAAGGTCAAATTCTTAGTAATGTCAGCATTAAATGTACTAAACAAACCTAGCAAATGGCTTGGGTTATAAATCGAAGCCTCATCTAATAAAAAATGATTTTGATCTGCCCCTCCTCCTCTAACATATATTCCAGCTGCGCCTTCAACTCCTGATTGTACACCAGGTTTTAGTTGCAACAATTTAATAACATCAACTTCTCCAAACAAGGCAGTGATTTTTTTTCCCTCTTTCACATTTATCTCCTCCTTGCCCATTTGCGTAGCATTTAATCGCTCTACATTAGATCCTTCTGCCACTACGACTTCACCTAGAGCGACTGCCTCCGTTAGTTCTATATTTTTTGTAGTATTATCATTCAAAAAGATAGGCTCCTTTATGGTTTGGTAACCAATATAAGAAACGACCAAAAAAAAGGTATCTCGTTGTTTTGGAATGGTCAAAGAATAAAAGCCATACTCATTTGTAATAGTCCCCCAAGTCTTACTAACTACATAAATATTCGCACCAATTAATACTTCACCACTTTCAGAAGAGGTAACCACACCACTAATCGTATAGTTTTTTGCTTGCCCTAATGCTGCATTCGCAATTAATATCAAAAAGAAAGAAAATACTATAGGGATAAATTTCACAATTGCTTAATTGTTTTGGGTTTTAAAGAATAAATTTAATAGACTGTTTAGTCCCTGTTTCTGTGTGCTACTATATGTTTTTAGCGGAGTAATAGCAAAAGAGTATTAATATTAAATCAAAAGCACTAATACCCTCAAACTGATACAAGGCATTAATGCTTTTGAATATATTCCGCTACAATGTGTTAGCGTATATCGTGGTCTTTGATTGATACTTGCCTATCTAGGCCAAGGACCTGTAAATTCTACGAGTACTAATTCTAAACGATCTACAAAGTCATCATAGTAGGTTTCCAAATCTTCTCTTGTTTCGTCTTTGTATTCGATAATAATGTCTGCGTATCCTTGAGGATCTTTAGCATAATCTAAATTCGCAATCTTAGTGCCTTTGTAGAAAACATCTGCATCAAACAAAGCATTGATTTGTGTATTGGTAGGATTAAATAAAGAGCGTGTAGTCTCAAAATCTGCCGTAAAAGGCAATTTAAAGTCACCATAAACAAACTCACCAGAAGCACTTTCACAGTCCTCAATATAGTTTAGGGTTCTATAATCTGCATTTTTGAACACTAAATCGGTTACTAGTGAGAACTTTTCTACGCCATTATTTTTTGCTTTTAAAACAACATTCAATTCAGCAGGTGCTGTTCTTGTTGCACTAATTTCGAAGACATAAGGAGACAATTTAAGCTCCATTTCAAAACTTACAGGAATTTGAAAAGAAGTATTATCATAAGACGCAGAAATCAACTTAGCGGCATAACATTCTTCATTAGCAACAGTTGCAGAGGCAGCAAAAGACGTTGGCAACCAATATTGATAACTATCAAACGTCACCATTTGGTCGTTGTAATAATCGGCTGTAGCAACTACTGTATTATTGGTTGAGTTCATTTGTTCTGGAAACTCTATAACAATCTTATCCGTTGGAGTGGCAGTTCTAGACCACGATTGATTGCCAATATTCCAAGTATGCGTCCCTACATGATTGTTAAAATTAAATCGATCGGTTTGGTAAGCAGTAATATTTAAGTGCGTCTTTAAAGTATTGTACAACAACTCCGCCCAGTTTGAATTCAAGGCACTTCCTTGATCTAGGTTTAAAAAGTTATCAAAAGCCTGAACCGCACAGCCTGCTTTTAAAGCTTGTGCCTCTGAAATCACATCATTAAACAAGTTTTCAATATTTTCTTTGTCTTCTTCTACAGTTGTTTCGACTACCGTGTCATCTGTTTTTTCGGTACAATTACTAAAAATAATCGCGACCAAAAATAGGGTTAAAATTAGATTGAGTTTAAACATCTTGTGTATGAATTTGTTTTGGTTTTTAAAATAAGGTTACTCGATTAGAGTTATTATCAAACAACCTTTTGATAAGCTTTCAAAGATAGACTCTTTTTTATAAAAAAGAAAGTAATTTGATTTTCATTCATTAAATAATCATTGAAAAACATATACTTAAATCAAGTAACACTTAAAAAGAGGAATACCTTTTTTCCTGATCTTGTTCCGTAAGTTAAACTTCGTCATCCAACAGATTAATTTGTAATGGCTCTAACTTTCTATGGATGTAACGCAAGCTGACTTTAGGTGGTACAGTAATTTCCACCACCGTTTCGTGAAAACTAAAATCGTCTGCTTCTAATTTTCGAGATAAAGAATTAGCTGTATTAAGCATGCTCAAAATCATATTAAACATTTTTTTGTTTTCGTATTCTTTCTTCAAAGCTTCCAACTTCTCTTCTGGAACTTCTGCCATTTTCGAAAAACTCACTTCAATAACGGGAGCTAGAGCAATTCCTATTTTAAACTCATTCGTACGATAGCCCGCTTGTTCCAACAAAGGCAGTACCGCAACCACATCATTAACCACATCTACAATTTTTTCCTTAGCCGCAGGACCTACCTGACCAATTTTTTCAACTCCTTCTTTTATTTTTTCAACAACATCTTCAGATGATTTTTTCACAAAATTGGTCGTCTTTGTTAAACCATCTTTTAAATTTTTTCTAAAATCTTTCATAATTCTATTTTTGGTAAGAGGGCAAAAATAGGTTTCTTAGAAGTTGTTTAAAACTACCTTTCCCTCTAATTTATTTAATGATTTTTTTTCATATCAATCGCTAACTGTATTGCTACATCAACTAAGAACAAAAGATAACTCAAACTAATTCAAACTTCCTACTTAATAATTGCTTTTTTATAAAAAAGGCAAAAGTACACACAGCATTTCTCCCAATATTGCCCAAGTATTATCTCAAAAAGAGTCTCCATTTTATCTAAAAAATTGTTAAAAGATTGCAATTGTAAAAAAAATAGACTTACTTTGAATTTCAAAGCACTTTTAAAGTCATTAAAACTTGACTCATTAGAGCATTGGTAATCCGTTAAAATTTACATACATAAGATTAGTAGTTCGTTGATTACTTCGTGAGCGCTTTGCTTTTAGTTAGTTCGCTACGCTCATGAGGTCGCAAGCTTAGTTAGCTGCGCTGTTACTGCGTGGTTTCAACGAACTATTGCAAGATATAATCCAACAACCAATCTATCAACCATGGATAACTTTAGCAGAGAAGAACAACTTCAGCAATTATCAGAAATTCGTTCCCTAATGGAACGCTCAAGTCGATTTATTTCACTAAGTGGATTATCAGGAGTTGGAGCTGGTGTAACAGCATTAATTGGGAGTGCCATAGCTTATTGGCGTATTGAAGAACACACCAATTCTCTTATAAACCATGTTCGTTATGATCAATATTCTAATGCATTGCTCTGGGAGCTAATTTTTATTGCTACTGGAATTTTAATAGTTGCTCTTAGCGTTGGTGCTTTTTTCACTTTGAGAAAAGCCAAAGAACAAGGACAAAGTATTTGGGACAAAAGTAGCCAACAGCTCATCATTAACTTGCTAATTCCATTGGTAACTGGAGGTTTGTTTTGTTTATTGTTATTGGAACACGGTATGTTGGGAATGGTTGCCCCGGCAACACTGATTTTTTATGGCTTGGCTTTGGTTAGTGCCAGTAAGTATACATTGAATGATATTCGGCATCTAGGATTTTGCCAAATCATCTTGGGCTTACTAAACGCTAAATTTATGGCTATTGGCAATGGTATTTTATTTTGGACAATTGGCTTCGGTGTGCTGCATATTATATATGGAATTTATATGCACTACAAGTATCGATAAAAGATATCACTTGTACTTGTACTTCCTATTGCTTTAGTACTAAAATTAGCCTTGCCCAAATAGATAGCTTTTCAAAATTTAATAGAACTTTACTACCTTTGAGACTTAAACGTAGATCTATATTTATGTTCTAATAAATATAAATCACCTTGAACACAAAAAGCATCCAATGATAGAAAATCTAAATAAAGTATTTGAAAGTCGTGTAAGATTAGGCATTATGTCTATTCTAATGGTCAACGAGTGGGTAGAATTCAAAGCTTTGAAGGATTTACTCAAAGTAACGGATGGGAATTTGGCTTCTCACCTTTCTGCATTAGAAAAAAAAGAATTATTAGTAGTGAATAAAGAATTTGTTGGTAAAAAACCACGAACTACTTACAATGCCACCAAAGAAGGTAAAACCCTATTTAACAAACACTTGGCTGCTCTTGAAGCTTTAATCAATAAAGAAAAATAATTTTTTTGCTCAACAACTTTGAAATTCAAAGTACTTTTAAAAACAACAAACCATGAGTATTATCAAATGGCACAACCAGCTTTCAGCTAAAATCAGAGGCGCTCTTTTAATTTTTATTTTGCTAACCATCTTAGACAATTCCACCCTATTTGACATTCCTATCTCCGAAACCTTCACTACGTCAAGCAATCTAAGTACTTGGTTGAGTTCCCTAATCATTGGCATTGGTTTTATTGATAGCTTTGCCTTTCATTTGGTCACGTTGCATTTAATGCTTATTGTGCTTTTATTTGGGGTTATCCAAGCCCCATTCAGAAATATATGGGCATTAAAATTCACGCTTGCCAGCTCTTTTTTTGTTATTTTTATTACGAATTATCAACTCATAGAACCTAGCAACTCTAGTGCCGTTTTATTGAATGCCAGCTTTCAGTCCATCAAGTTAATTCCTTTAACATTGGCTTATCAGTGGACAAAACGCTTGGCCATTCCTGCCCTTATATAAACAGTGTTCTAAACAAATTCTAATTACGAAAACGCTTACCATTTTTATTCATCATCTAGCCCTACAACAATGGAAACAACCATCGAATCAACCAAGCATTATTATGAAAAAAGAGATACCCACTTTTTTCTAGGACTAGGCTTAATTGCCTTGTGTCTCAGTAGTTATCTTTTTGTAAGTGCAAGCCCCTATAATACTTATCATGTGAATTTCATCATTATTCTCAATTATAGCTGTGTTCTATTGTACTTCGCCTTCATGACCAGTTCAAACTATGTTCAAAATCGAAAATTCTTCCAACACACCAACCGTTATCAATACATCTGTTTCTTAACGCTAGCGACGATTAGCTGCCTGACTTTAAACTTGGGAATTAATGTTTTTGATAAATTTTCATTTTGGGTCGATCTTTATATGATTGCAATGTATGGCGGACTGCTTGCCTTTTGTTTCAGAGACCAAATGCCCCGCCAAGTACGAACAGTTATCTTTTTCACCTTAGGAATGGGAACGGCTTTAGCTACTTATTTTACATTATACTTGCTTCCCCTAATGCCTTTTGGTATTCTACTTTGTTTTTTCTTTGGAGTAACGCTACACTTAGTCGTTCCTCTATTGGTACTCATCAACAGCATCATATTATTTATAAGAACAGAAAAAAATCAGGCTGACAAAACAGCTTATGCATTGGGCTTAGGTGCGCCAATCTTAATTTCCGTACTTTTCACCATGCAATGGCACCAAACCAATCAGTTGATTGAGACAACTTATACCAAACAAGAACATTCCAACGCCTATGGCTTGCCTGCTTGGGTGACACTCAGCCAAAAGCTATCGGATGGTTTCTTTACACAACGCATTCTTAAAGGAGAAATTCTATATACCACATTATATGGCGACAGTTGGAGTTTCGGGCGAAATACAGGCACTTCGTTTCAAGATCGCAAAGAGCATGATCCTCTGATTGCCATTGCCAGTTATTTTAGTGGTAGAATTAATCTTTCTAGAAACGATCGCATTCAAATTTTAAAATTTTATAGCAAAAACAGACACGATACGCAACGCAAGCTCTGGTCAGGAAAACATCTTTCGACTACTCAAATAAAGAAAAAAATTTCGCTCTATCCAGCCTATCGTTTAGCTTACATAGAGCAAACATTTACCATCAAAAATAATAGTTCCAGTTCTTGGCGTCAAGAAGAAGCCTTGTATACATTTACTTTGCCCGAAGGCTCTGTTGCCTCTTCTCTTTCGTTATGGGTCAATGGCATAGAACAACCCTCTCGGCTAACCACTAGAGGCAAAGCGGATAGTGCTTATGTCAATATTGTTGGTGTTGAAAGAAGAGATCCTGCTCTGTTGCATTGGCAAGAAGGCAACCAGTTGACGGTGACTGTTTTTCCTTGTACCTCCAAAGAAGATCGGATTTTTAAGATTGGTATTACTAGCCCTTTAGTAGTAGACGACTCTGAATTGGTATTGGCTCCCATCACTTTTGAGGGACCTACTGCCGTATTTGCCGAAGAAGAGCAACAAGTGGACTTTCCGATACAAAGAAATAAAACGTACCAAACCCACTTCAATGGTTCTATCACTTGCGATAAAATACCACTCAGTAAAGAACCTTTTTATTTCAATCACCAAAACTTTAACGTACGGGAATATCAAACCCAACAACGACATTTTGAGCCTCAGCACATCTACTTAGATGTCAACAAAAGTTGGTCGGAATCAGAATTCACACAAGTGTGCAATAGTTTTATCAGCAAGCCTATTTTTATGTTTGATAATGGTGTGTTAATACAAGTTGATGCCTATAGTTTAGATGCTTTTAAAAATGCTCAAAACAACAATTTTAGTTTGTTTCCTATCGAATTGATTGAGCATCCTGAAACAGCGCTATTGGTGAGCAAATCTACTTCAAAGTCGCCCAATTTAAGCGATTTAAAAGAGACCCATTTGGGGCATACAACGATGACTTATTTAGAACAAAAAGAAGCTCCTATTGCCTTTTACAATCTCTCTTCTACCTTATCTCCCTATTTGCAAAGTCTAAAAGAGTTTTATGTATTTGACTATGCGCAAGGTTCGATTCAAGAACTGAGACAATTGGCAAAACAACATCAATTTCCTCTGCAAATTACCAATTCAAAACAAGTTGTTCTACATCAAGCCAATATGCTGATACAACAAAAAAGCACTGACAATCCAACTATTTCTAAAGCACCAGATCATTTAATGCGTTTATTTTCTTACCACCAAATTCTCAAAAAAATTGGCAAAGGTTATTTTTTGAGTGGCTACGAAAACCAAGATTTGGTCAATATTGCTAGTACGGCACATATTGTTTCGCCTATTTCAAGTATGATTGTTTTAGAAACTCAAGAAGACTATGAGCGATTTGATATTGAAGCAAACGAAGAAGGATTGGGCAACGCTTCTAACAAAAAGGGGCTTAAAAATGCTTCTAACAACAGTTCTGGTGCGGTTCCTGAACCACATGAATGGTGCTTTATCATCTTGATTACGCTTGGTATTCTATTCGTTCAAGTCAAAAGAATTCGCCCTTAAACCTACTTTTTATATCTTTTGTAATGCTAAACTCTAAAAACAAATTAATTGGAAGTTTCCTAGCACTGACCTTGCTTATTGGTATTCCTGTCTGGCAAGATTACCTGCATGGAAACTTCCTTTTTTATTTTACGCTTTTATTGGGTCCTTATATCCTTTATGTTCAACAAAAAGAAGTGGCTAGTACTCGCTATGCGTGGGCTAGTATTTTGTGTGGAATGGGGCATTTAATTTTAGGAATTAATATTTTATACCTGAGTGCTGCTTTGTTTTTTGTCCTATTTATAATTGAGTGGCAATATGGCAAATTGAATGCCCTATCTATTTATTGGATATTCATTTTATCTCCTTTAACCATTTTTTTGTTTGGTGTTTTTAGTTTTCCTATTCGGTTAGAATTGTCTAGGATAGCGAGTGGGTTACTGCAATTCGTACAACCCAATTTAACTTGTCAAGGCAATATCATTGTTTTAAATGGGGCAGAATTTTCTGTAGACGAAGCCTGCATGGGATTAAAAATGGTCAGTTACAGCTATCTAGTCTTTTTAGTATTCATTGCCCATTTTGAAAAAAAACACCAAGTCATCTTATCCAAACCCTTTGTAATAATGCTCTTGAGTGTAGGAACACTTCTAATTTTGTTTGCTAACCTTATTCGAATTATTACCATCATCCTATTTCAAGCAATGCCTGACACCATCCTACACGAAGGTATTGGTTTGATTAGCTGGCTGGCTTATGTCATCCTTCCTTCTTTTTGGTTGATTCGTTTTAGCATTTGCTATTTTGGAAAAAATTATATCATCCAAAGTCCTAAGCAACTTCCAGTAAAATCAGTCCTCTTGGTATCAACTACTGCTCTTGTTTTATTAACCTTGGGCAGTTATCAAGCACTTACAAAAGATAAAACACCTCCTAAAGCAACAATTCCTATTCAACTCAAAGGCTTTGAAAAACGTATTGCAAAAGATGGTGTGGTACAACTAAGGAACGAAGTAGCACTAATCTATATCAAACCCTCTTGCGCTCCGTATCGTGCCGACCATGCTCCCAATATCTGTTGGAAAGGCAGTGGCTATAGTTTTAGTAAAGAACAACTAAGAACAATAAAAAACAAAACGGTACTAGCCGCCCAATTAAAAAAAGGAGAAGATATACTTTATACCGCTTGGTGGTACGACAACGGTCTGCACCAAACAGCTAGCCAAGTTGAATGGCGTTGGAATACACTACAAGGCAACGGCAACTATCAATTGATGAATGTAACGGTAGAAAGTCCTGAGTTGTTAGATGATTATATCTGCTTATTGATGACACAATAATCTAAATTTTTATTTGAATTACTTTGTAGGATCTGGCAACATTTTAATATCTATCAAAGCTTTTCCTTCTTCATAACCAATCGTGGTCAACATTGGGCGGTCGATCACCCACCAAGGTTGGGTTGGATTCACTTCTAATTCTGCCTTGCCATTTTTCCAACGAACCGTAACACTTCCTGTAGCATTGTTATTTTGCCCCGCAATATCTAGTACAAAGTTTGAGGTGTAAGCCCCTTCAAAGGGTCTTCTCAGGTCAGGTAATGCAGGCGAAAAAGTAATGGTTGCTCCCGCTTTTTCTTTGTTCCATTGTTGCACATAAGCAGATTTAAGCTCCAATGTTTCTGTGCCCTCAAATTCATAGACCAATGAACGGAATTCATTTTGTTGTTTGACAACTGTTTTATTGGCTGCCTTTTGGATCGACCAATATTGCAAAACAGGTTTGCCCGTAGAAGGGTGCACTGTCGTCAACCTCCCTTCTCCCTCCACTCGCATTTCAAAAGCACCAGAACTCGCCCCTCCTTGTGTTTGTGTCAATGCCATTTGAAAAGGAACCAATCCTAGCAACTTATCCATTTTGTAGGGTTGACCATTGTACGATATCCCCGCTTTTTTGCCAAAATCTCGATATGGCAAATGCAATGCAACCAATAATTGATTTCTAGAATGCCCCATCGTAGAGCCATTTTTCTTTTTCAATTCTGTTTGAGGTCGTTTGCCTTGATACCAAGCTTCTACTTGTTCTCCTTTTATATTTTCATAAGAAAATGATAAATCCAACATCTTATCAGTACTCTTATCGTTTACTTTAACAGGGTAAGACTTACGCACAACAGGAAGTTCTGGCAACCAAGCTTCTATATTCGGCAAATCCGCTACAATATATTGATCTAAAGAACCTTCCTCTGCGTCTTTCATAATCCACAAATCCCCATCAGGGGTCTCTAACTTGGCATATTCATGCATATTCCAATCGGGATGCTTCGAAACTAATATCAAATCCAACTCATATGTTGCTGCCCAAATTTGTATTGGCAGTACAGGAAACCCTACCAAAGGTGCACCTTGATACTTGACCGAATGTGCCTCTTGATTTAAAACTTCTTGGCGTTCTTGTGATGTCAAGGCAGGTCCTTCGGGCAGCATTCTTTTCAAGCTTTTGCAAGCGGTTACAAATTGAAATAACATAAGTAGTAAAAATAGTTTTGATAAAAATTGCATAGTAAATACGAAAAATTCGAGGTATAAAAAACGAAAAAGAGGCTACCTATTTTAGGTGCCTCAACAAGATATTAAAAGATTTTATAATTTTGTCTACTTTCCTGTTTTCTCAAAATTCAGAGCAGCGGAATTAATACAATAACGCAAACCTGTTGGATCTGGACCATCGTCAAAGACATGCCCTAAATGACCATCACAACGACCACAGGTAACCTCTGTCCGAACCATTCCATAACTATTGTCTCTATATTCTGTTACATTTTCACTGGCGACAGGTTGATAATAGCTAGGCCAGCCTGTTCCTGATTTAAATTTGGTATGCGAATCAAATAAAGGCAAGTTGCAAGCTGCACAGTGGTACATTCCTTTCTCTTTATGATCCCAATATTTTCCAGAAAAGGCACGTTCTGTCCCTTTTTCTCTTAAAATTCGATATTCTTCTGAAGTTAAGATAGCTTTCCATTCTTCTTCCGTTTTTTCTATTTTTCCAATCCCACTACTATCAGTCAGTATACTTCTTGTCGCATTTTGTTCGACTTTGGTAGGAACAGCTTTGGTTTTAGATTGACAAGATATCAAGGCTATAATAGCGATTAAGATACTTGCACCAAACAATAATCGATTCATTAGCATATATTTAGAATTAATAATTAACTGCATAGCATTTTCAAAAAACACATACCAAATTACTAAATCCGACTCTCAAAGGAACGAACGAACAGCACATTGGGGTATTTATGAAATATTATTTTCACACAAAATAGTGTTAAAGCAGTTTACAAAGTATTCAATATTAATACCTCAAACAATACAAACGCTATATTGTTATTAATAGTCCACTAATTTTTTAGTTTTTTAACTATCTTGTAACAGTATTCACCAAATAATCATCCATCCTTCACCATTTATGATTTACACCAAAGCACAAACAAAAGGTATTCATCAACAAACATTTGCCTATCTCAATGTAATAGAACAAAACCATGTCTTGAATATCACCTTAAATCGTCCCAAACAGAAAAATGCACTTAACGAAGTCCTTACAAGAGAGTTAGCTTATGCTATTTCATACGCACAACATGATAACAATATTTGGGTCGTAACGCTCGGTGCAGAAGGCAATGTTTTTTGCGCAGGCGCTGATTTAAAAACTTTTATGGGGCACAAAGATGTTGATTCTGGCTCCACTATCCCTGATACAGGGCAAGAAATTATCTTAGGAGATTTATTTGATAATTTGCACAAACCTTGTATTGCTAAAGTTGGTCATCCTGTCTATGCAGGCGGCTTCTTGTTATTAGCAGGCTGTACGCACGTTGTGGCTACTACCTCTAGCACATTTACTTTATCAGAGGTTAAGCGAGGAATTTGGCCCTTTCAAGTAATGGCAAGTTTATTAAAAATCATGCCCGAGCGGAAGGTCTTGGATTGGTGTATGACAGGAGGCAGCTGGTCTGCACGATATGCTTTTGAAGCGGGATTGGTAACCATGCTAGTTGAAGATGGCGATTTAGAAGAAAGTGTGGATGCTTTAGTGACTCAAATTTGCAAAAACTCACCTTCTGCCATTCGCCTTGGATTAAAAGCCCTTCAAGAATTAAAAGAAGTAGCACCTCAAAAACAGCATCAATTTCTACACCAACGCTTGATGGAAGTGATCCAAACTAAAGATGCTCAAGAAGGTATAAGTGCATTTCGAGAAAAGCGTCTCCCTAACTGGTCTGGTGAATAGATTAATTGGATAAATTTATTACTTCTGTTCAAAAATTAATATAAAACGGTTAGTAAAGGTAATAGTAGTTCGTTGCTTTTTTACTTTTTTAGCTCGCTACGCTCGTGAGATCGCAAGCTTAGTTACCAAAAAGATAAAAAAGCACATTTATATTAGCTTGATAATCAAAATTTTAACACAAAACGCAACAAAGGCGCAACTTGCTGATTATCAACTGCGAAGCACTCATGCAATAAACTAATAAAGTTTACTTCGTGAGCGCTGCGCTTTTAGTTAGCTTCGCTGCTACTGCGTGGTTTCAACGAACTATTGGGTAAATGAATGGAGAATTAATTGAAATCGAGAAAAATACAAATTATGAAATGGTATGACATTTTTTCCAACATATACGACTCGTCATTAGAAAAACTCTACTTTGAAAGTAGAAAGAGGGCTGTTGAGTTGTTAGACTTGAAATCGGGTCAAACCCTTCTTGATGTTGCCTGTGGAACGGGAGCCAACTTCAAACACATTCAAGAGGCCAATAATGAGATAAAAATTTATGGAACCGATTTTTCGAGTGGAATGCTTAGAAAAGGGCAAAGTTTGATTGAAAAAAATAATTGGATGAACATCTCCTTATTTCAAGCAGATGCAAGAGAACTAACCCCCGATTTTATAAAGAAACAGATTAACAGAGAACAATCCTTTGATAGAATCATTTGTGTTTTGGGACTGTCCGTAATTCCTGATTGGGATAATGTTTTAGATAAGTTACTTCTGCTGTTAAAAGAAAATGGAAAAATTGTAATCGTAGATGTTTTTGCAGAAAAAAGAAATTTTAATACATGGCTTGTAGAAAAAATTGCACGAGCAGATTTGAATAGAAAAATATGGCAAACGCTCAAAGAGAAAACGAACAATTTTGAATACGAATATTTACCAGTAAAAGAAAGCAAAGTAGGAGGAAAATTATTTGTTGCTGTTGGAAATAAAAATTAGAAACTACTGCAATATTGTGTATAAGTAATAGCAATTTAAGTAATAAAACGAAAGTATAAACATAAAATAAAGCCCCGTATAAACCTGAAAAGTTAGTGAGTAGAAATCCGCTACTACTCATACACGAGAACGTTTATGTACGGTTTTATAAAAAATCATTACTCCGTTGAAAAATCGTATTAGTTTGATTATCAGCAAGATGCACTTTTATTAACCTTTACACTAAAAGACTGATAATCAAACTAATGCAAGATGCTTTTTTACGTTTTTCATAGGAAAACTAAAAAATCAACGGAGTATTAAAAAATAATACAACATCGAATTACAAGAGAAAATATTACAGCTTTTAAAAAGCTCTGATTCCGCAAATTATCAACTTGGCTTAACTCTATTGTCAGCCAATCCTGCCTATCTCAATCGAGCAATTAAAAAATGGCTTTTGCAAGATACGTTGCTTACAAATGAAGATTTTGATTTGTATTTTTCTAGTTCTAACTACAACGGGGCAAAGTTACTTAAACTTGCTCGGCATAATTTGGCAATTGTCATTAATAAACTAGAGCATATTGATTTGAGTTGCGTTCAAAATTTTGACGGTTTGGAACAATTAACTCAATTAAAAGAAGTGCGTTTTTTTGACAACAAACTACAAGAATTACCTACACCACTTTTTGCCCTAAAAAATTTAGAGAAATTATACATTCGTACCAATCCACTATTGGACTTTGAACAAGTTTGTTTACAACTTAAGAGTTTTCCTAAATTAAAAGAGTTGTATTTAGAAAACAATACTTTGAAAACTGTTCCTAATAATTTAAAGCATCTTCCACATTTGGAACACTTGCGGTTCAACAATCGACAATTTCGTTTACAAAATGAAATTCAAGAAATTCCTAGTTTTCTACTCACATTTAAACAGTTAAAAGCCTTGCATTTTGAAAAAAATCCCATCCAGCAAATACCTTCTAATCTATTTGACTTTGCACAACAACAATTAAAAGAATTCACACTTGGCAACTACGCATTCAATAATGGGCTTGAAGCAAAAGCCTATTTAAACCTATTCAAAGTACATGGTCTAAAAACCTGTCAAGACAATTAATTTTTTTCCAATTCCTTGATTTAATTCTCCTCAACTCTTATAGTTTTTGTATCTTTCTGATATTGGGCAACCAAGCTATTTTTAGATTAAGAAACCAACTATAAATGAGCAATAAAATCGTTCGGATTGCAGGAACACAAGGCTTTTATGGAGATAGTCCAATGGGAGCAATTACAGTGGCTATGCAAGAAGCAGCCGACTATCTGATGCACGATGCATTGGCAGAGCTGACCTTATCCATTTTGCAAAAAGATAAACTCCGAGATCCTAATTTAGGCTATGCTAGAGATGTTGAATTTCATGCTGCCAAATTATATCCCATCACTTTGGCTAAAGGCATAAAAGTAGTTACAGATTCTGGAGGACTAAATCCTCATAGTGCCGCTAAAAAAGTACAAGAAATTTTACATCAACAAGGCATAAAAGACGCTAAAATTGCTGCAATTGATGGCGATGATATGTTGACGAAACTAGAACAACTAAAAGCAGATCAACTTCCTCTTATCAATTTAGACACAGGCACCTCTTACCACGACTCTAGTTTTCCTCCCACCCATGCCAATGTCTATATTGGTGCTCAATGTATAAAAGATGCCCTAACACAAGGTGCTGACATTATTCTAGCTGGACGAGTTGCTGATCCTTGCTTGGCCTTAGGAATTTTAGCGTATGAATTTGACTGGGATTTGGAAGGAAAAACACAGAAAACATTGGATCAACTTGCCAATGGAATTATGGTTGGGCATATTTTAGAATGTGGTGGGCAAGCTTCTGGTGGCAATGCCTATTCCGAATGGCTTGGAAGAGATTACCAATTTAGTCATTTGGGCTATCCAATTGCTCATGTTGAAGCCGATGGTAGTGCAACAATTACAAAATTAGAAAACCAAGGCGGCAAAGTAACTCGGAATACCATTCGAGAACAATTGGTCTATGAAATCCACAATCCTCGAGCCTACATTACTCCTGATGTAACGGTTGACTTTAGTCAAATTCAGGTTCAAGAAATTGCGTCCAATCAAGTTCGGGTTAGCAATGCAAAAGGGAAGCCTCGCCCTGAAATGCTAAAACTTTGTATTGGTCAAATGGAGGGTTACGTTACAGAACAGTTGTTTTATTTTTCTTACCCTTATGCTTATGATAAAGCCAAAGCCTTTGTTCAGGCAGTTAAAGAAACTTGGGCAACGCTTCCTTTTCAATATGAGGAATTGCGAGTCAATTATCTCGGTATTAATGGCATTCACGAAGATGCTGCTCCTATACTCCCCAAAGATACGATTGATAACATGAATGAAATTGGAGTGAGAATTGCGTTTCGCCATCAAGATAAGAAAGTTGGCAAACTATTGATTCAATCGATTGTTTGCTTAGGATTAAATGGTCCTCCAGGTTTGGCAGCCAGTATGAATTGGGGTAAAGCTGCGTCCATTCGTCTAGGATTGTTTCCTACCCTCATTCCAAGAAAATATGTTGTTCCTAAAATTACGTTGTATTAACATGAAAAAGATAAAATTAATTGACCTTGCAGCTGCCCGTTCTGGCGATAAAAATGATATTTGTAATATTGGTGTTCTAGCCAATAGTTTGGAACATTATCACTTGCTAAAAGAGCATCTGACTGCTGAAAAAGTTAAAGCACACTTTGGTAACCTTATCAAAGGAAAGGTGGTGCGTTACGAATGGGATGCTTTGGAAGCACTCAACTTTGTTTGCTACGAAGCACTAGATGGTGGCGCTTCTCGCTCCTTGCGAGTCGATACTTTAGGGAAAAATTTCTCTAGCCACTTATTGCGAATGGAATTAGAAATTTAACAGATGACTTCAACAAAAGATATACAAACTAGAGCTGACGTAGAGCACTTGATTAGAACTTTTTATGAAAAAGTATTGGTAGACAAAACCATTGCCTTTATTTTTATAGATGTTGCTCAAATTGACTTAGACAAGCATTTTCCTCACTTATTTGATTTTTGGGAAAATATTTTGTTAACTCCCAATGGATACAAAAGAAATGTGTTGAAAGTACACTTAGATTTAAACCAAAAAGTTCCCCTTCGCCAAGAGCATTTTGAACGTTGGCTAGAACTATTTACCAACACCGTAGATGAGCTTTTTGAAGGAACAGTTGCCAATAATGCCAAAAATAAAGCCTTGTCTATTGCTACGGTGATGCAAACAAAATTGCACCGGTCTAAGGGTTTGTTGTAACGATAGATTTTTTAAAAATAAGAACCGCTTCTTCCAATTCATCCAGCGTCATAGAAGTAAATCCCAATCGAGTTGCTTTTAGGTTCGGTACATTAATAGTATACCCCTCTCCTGAAGAAAAGAAAAGCCCTTGTCGAAGGGCTTTTTGGGCACTGCTTTGCACATCTATTTGGTTGTCAAAAACAGTCCAAATGGCCATTCCTCCATTGGGTTTGTCAAAATAAACGACATCACTCATATAAGTTTTTAGCAATTCATCCAAACGATCTCTTCGCTGCTGATAGATGCGCAACGATTTTCGAATGTGTCGCTGAATTTCTCCAGTTTGAAACAGCTCTGCTATCGCTTTTTCGAGCGGAAAATCTCCTTGTCGATCAATAACCCTTCTCAACCTAGCCATCTCATTAATCAAATCAGGATGGGCGGCAACAAAACCTACCCGAAAAGCAGGTGCCATTACTTTACTCAAAGAGCCAATATAAATAACGTGCTTCAACTGATCGATACTCGCCAAAGGCAGGATTGGATTTCTCTGATAATGAAAGTCATAATCGTAATCGTCCTCTATAATAGCAAAACTATGCTCTTGCGCCAATTTTAATAGTTTTAATCTCCTATCAGCACTCAAGGTCACCGTTGTTGGATGATGGTGGTGGGAAGCAACATAAATTGCCCGTATTGGTTTATGCCGACAATACTGTTCCAACTGCTCTACAACAACTCCTTGCTCATCAACATCAATATAAACCAATTCTGCCCCTAATTCTTGAAACATCATATTTGCAGTACTATAATTTAACCTACCAACGACTACAATATCTTTGGGTTTCACTAGAATCTGCGCTACCATATAAAGCCCCATGACAGAACCTCTCGAAATTAACATATTATCTACCCCTAGTGCAATTCCCCTCGTACTTTGAAGATACTCTACCAATTCTGTTCTCAGCTCCAAGCCTCCTTTTGTTGTTCCATATACCAATCCTTTTTTAAAACTAGAGCGCTGAATGACCGATCGGTACGCCCTTCCCAAAGCTGTCAACGGAGCCAAACGAACATCTGGTACGCCATCATTGAACTGCAAACGACTAAGTGGCATAGGATGAGCAGGCTTTATATACCTAAGTGGTTGTATCGCATAACCAATTTTATTAGAAGCTGTATTTCCTTCTCTTTTCAACTCTTGTGCCTTTATGGTAGGAATTTTTTGATGTACAAATACACCACGCTTCGGACGTATTTCTACCCAGCCCTGCGCCTCTAATTCCTCATAAGCAACTGTAATGGTATTTCTGTGGACTTCTAACAATTGCCCCAACACTCTAGAACCTGGCAATTTTGTTTCTGCTGATAATTTTCCTTGTTGGATTAGCTTGGCAAATGCTTCTACAATCTGTAAATAAATAGCTGTCTTGCTTGAGCGACAAATTGGAATTAAGTTTTTGTAAGGCAACATAACTGGACTATTAAACTTATAAAAAGTGGACTAAATAAATAGTCCTATAAAGCTATAATTTTGTGTCTACAAGTCCTAATTAATCGGATAAAATTCTTTCAACAGTTCCGTCTATCATTCGTCCATTTGTCGAAGTTTATTCCATCTATTTTTAACACGAACAACACGCTTTATGAGTACCACAATGCCCCTTCATTGGATAATATTTCTAAGTACCTTCTTTACCATCAACTCTAGTTTACTAGGCAGACCTTATAGCACTTTATTACACGACTACACCATCAACGAGAAAGGTCGTATTAATCTTATTAAAGAGACCAAAGATAGTTTTGATCGGCTGATTTTGGTGATTGGAAAAAGAAGCAACATCTATTATCAAAAACAAAAAGGAACCATTTTAAATCGTCACATTTTATTAAAAAAAGGCATCTTACAGCATACAATACCACTCAAAGGACGAGCCAATGGACAGCATTTTAAAGGATTGCAAATCTCCTTTAGAGAAGATTTTGAAGGAGCAAAACGCTTATTTGAATTCTTAGCTGATCATACTTCCATAGAGTGGTCTTTGCTTTCTATTGGAATTAATAAACAATCCAGAAGTTTTATCTATACGACCTATAGCGACAAACTAGAATTCTTTGGGTCTATAAAAGTTCATCACCTACTCAATTACCCCAAAAAGATTGACTTTTTAAAACATTATCACAATCATCCTAGGGCTGTAAATGATCCAATAGGCAAACACGCTTTCCCTTCTAATTCAGATTTAGATTTCAGGAATAAAGTATTAAAAAAGGAACTTTCATTGGTGGAGTTTCTGATTCGAACGGATGGTTTTTATGTAGACTATAGTAACCCTAAGGAGTGGTATAAAAATAAAACAGAAGAATGGTTGTAAACCTATTGTTTCAAAAGTGACCTAGTAACTTTATAAAAACTGGATTCAAAAAATAGTCCTAAAACAGCATAGATTTACACTCTACTTTACGGCACAAAAAACGAAAAACCACAACCACGTAGTAGAAACATAGCTAAACTCAATATATACGAATTCTAAAAACACGATTGACTAATGGAAAAAAAATCATTGCAAAGTCCCCGCACCAAAATAAAAAGAGTCCCCAAACGCGGCTTATACGATCCAACAAGCATCTACAACGTTTTGGATGCAGCTTATTTAGCCAATATTGGATTTAATTACCAAGAACAACCGTTTGTCATTCCAACGCTCTATGGTCGGTTGGGAGAATACTTATATATACATGGTGCTGCTAGTAGTCGTATGCTAAAAAGCATTGTTAGCCAAACTATTTGTCTAAGTGTTTCATTGGTTGATGGCTTGGTATTAGCCCGTTCTGCATTTCACCACTCCATGAATTACCGTTCCGTTAATTTACTAGGCAAGCCAATTGTTGTTGACAGCCCCGAGGAGAAAGAATTGGGGTTAAAAATCATCTCCGAACACTTAATTCCCAATCGCTGGGACGAAGTTCGTCCTCCAAATTCAAAAGAGTTAAAAGGAACGACTGTTTTAAAACTAAAAATTGAAGAAGGGGCTGCCAAAATACGAGTCGGTCATCCCAAAGATGAAAAAGAAGATTATAATTTACCCATTTGGGCAGGTCAAATTCCATTGCAAACAAGTACTTTAAAAGCTATTCCAGATGATCGGCTTGATCCTACTATTCCTATTAGTAATAGTGTCCAAAAATACATTCAAAAGCATTCAAAACTTGTTGAATAGTTTGCATATTCAATATACAAGCCCTTTTAAGACCCTATCTTAGAGGGGCATTTTTCCATCTCATAGATTTAATTTGATTTTGTGTAGAATAATCATTTTATAAATAACTGTTTATAATGATAATCAAGCAACTCACCTTCATTGTTATATAACAATTCTACAAATTGCTTTTTTCATACGCTAACTTTAATCCTCCAATAAATAGCTTTTCTAATATCTATCCTTTACTTTTGTGGTTAGTAGCTTGTGCATTTCTTTAACAATCATATTACAATCCAAAGCACATTTTGCACAGACTATTGACATACAAGCATTCTAAAAAGAAGTATTTGAGAACAGAGTAGAGAAACAATGAGTAGTTTTAAAACAATATTTGATCAGCACGATTGGAATACCGTGAAAGCTAGTATTTACAGCAAAACTAGTGTAGATGTAGAACGTGCTTTGACTGCCTCTAAACGTACCATAGAGGATTTTAAAGCCTTAATATCCCCAGCAGCGGCCCCTTATTTAGAGCAAATGGCGCAGTTGAGTCATGAGTTAACACTCAAACGGTTTGGGCGAACGATGCAACTCTACATTCCGATGTACTTGTCCAACGAATGTCAAAATATTTGCACTTATTGCGGCTTTAGTTTAGACAATAAAATTGCACGACGCACACTTAATGGCTTTGAAATCTTGCAAGAAATTGAAACACTAAAAGGCATGGGCTATGAACATGTTTTGTTAGTAACAGGAGAAGCCAACAAAACCGTAGGCGTTGATTATTTCAAAAAAGCATTAGAAATTGTTACCCCTCATTTTGCGCATGTGTCTATGGAAGTTCAACCGCTAGACCAAGCAGATTATGAGGTTTTACTTCCGATGGGCTTGAATACCGTTTTAGTCTACCAAGAAACGTATCATCAAGAGGATTATAAAAAACACCACCCTAAAGGAAAAAAGTCTAATTTTTATTATCGTCTAGATACGCCCGATCGTTTGGGCAAAGCGGGGGTTCACAAAATTGGCTTGGGTACATTAATTGGCTTGGAAGATTGGCGGACAGATAGTTTTTTCACGGCTTTGCATTTAGATTACTTAGAACGAACCTACTGGAAAACCAAGTACACCATTTCGTTTCCTAGGCTGCGTCCTTTTTCGGGGGGCTTAGAACCAAAAGTAGCTATGAATGATAGAGAATTGGTACAATTAATCTGTGCGTATCGCATTTTTAATGAAGAGGTAGAACTTTCTATTTCTACTCGTGAAACAGAAATTTTCCGTAATAATATTATTAAGCTAGGGATTACTTCTATGAGCGCAGGATCTAAGACAAATCCAGGGGGCTATACGGTAGAACCTCAATCTTTAGAACAGTTTGAAATTTCGGACGAACGCTCTCCCGCTACAATTGTTAAAATGCTAAAAGAACAAGGCTACGAACCCGTTTGGAAAGACTGGGAAATGGCTTACAATTAACTATATTTCATTTAGATATTAAAATACATGGAACCAAGAATAGAGTTTTTGCCACAAAAAAAACTAGTCGGCAAATCAGTAGAAATGAGCCTAGCCAATGACAAAACGGTTGAGTTATGGAAAAGCGTGATGCCTTTGGTCAAAACCTTGCCTAATAGTGTTAGTAATGAGTTGTTTTCGATCCAAGTATACGATACAGCAATTAGCTTTGATAACTTTACTCCTGAAACCAATTTCACCAAATGGGCAGCCGTTGAGGTTAGTCATTACAAACAGATTCCCGAAGAACTTTCCTCTTTTACATTGAGTGGTGGTCTGTACGCTATTTTTGTGCACAAAGGCGCTCCAGAGGACTTTCCTAAAACGAGCCAATACATTTTTGGTCAATGGCTTCCGCAATCCGATTACGAATTGGATCAACGAGAACATTTTGAGTTGTTGGGCGACAAGTACAAGAATAATTCTCCCGACTCTGAAGAAGAAGTCTGGATTCCTATTCGTTTAAAACGATAAGATTGTTTAAACTGGGCTTTAAATATTAAAGCCCAGTTTAAACAGCCTTAACTAGCCCCTTCATACAATCGACAAACAACAGCCCCAGAGTCGCCTGTTAAAAACAAAACTCGATATGTCTTATCTGCTGATAGGTTATATACCAACATTCCATCTTCTCGAACTTCGTTAGGCTCCCCCAATAATTCTTTTAAGTCGTTCACAGACATCACTTGAACCGCTTCGTCTATATTTGGCTCTACTATATTATCCTCTAACAAATCAACAGGGCAACTCGGTAATATTGTTTCAAATTTATTAAAAACGCCTTGCCTATCGGCACCATCCAATGCTTTGAACTTGACACACAAACCCAATACATCATTGGTTAGTTGACTTTGATCAAAGGTAGCTTGAGGCTCCGTCTCTACAACCTCTTCCTTCATAATGTCTTTTACCAATGCCTTGTCCGCCTCCGATAATTCTTTGGATGGCTCTGCATCTTGTGAGGTTTCAGAAGGAGTATTTTCACAAGCTACAGTTATCAATAAAAATAATGTTACTATAAAATAGAATCGTTTGGTACTCATTTTTTTGAATATTTATGGTGATTAGAATGTTTGTTGACCATTATACACAAAAAGAACCTACAGTCAATAGTTAGAATTGTAGGTTCTTTTTGCTTTTGGTACGCTACATAATGCTTTCTTACATAACAAATGAAATGCACATTTTGTTAAACAAAAGTCAGCTTATGTGTAAATCATACTCTTGCCTTCTATCCTATTAGTAGTTAGCTACGCTGCTACTTCGTGGTTTCAACGAACTATTGTCCTATTTCAACCATTTTATATTACAACCTGCGCTAGGATATTGTTTTTCTGTTACAGGCTCTCCTGCCAACACAGCATCAATTGCTGCTCTCAAATCCTCTCCAGTGACAGGAATATCGGTGTTGGGGCGTGAAGTGCACAAACGTCCTCTATAACGCAACTTTAGTTCTCCATCAAAAACGTAAAAATCTGGTGTACAAGCAGCATCATAAGCCTTAGCAACTACCTGCGTAGCATCGTACAAATAAGGAAAAGGATATCCCACTTCTTCTGCGAGTTCTTTCATTTTTTCGGGACTATCTTGTGGATAGTTCTCCACATCATTTGAACTAATAGCGACAAAAGAAACACCTTTTGCCATGTATTCAGTAGACAATTTTACTAATTCTTCATTCACGTGCAAGACATAAGGACAATGATTGCAAGTAAACATAATAACCGTTGCCTTATCAGATTGGATGGATTCCAAACGAACTTCTTTTCCTGTAACGGTATCCAATAATGCAAAATCGGGAGCTTCTGTTCCTAACGGAAGCATATTAGACTCTGTAAGTGCCATTTTTATTGTTTATTTTTATAATGATTATAATCACGATCTTCTAGCTCTATTGTTGCTACAACTTGAGCATGATCTGATTCCCAACAATTTATTTTATTATTTGCAAAGGTTTGATCAACAATATGATCGTTAAAAGTACGGACATAAACAACTCGACCAACTCTATTCGGATTTTCCTTTACCAGCTCTTGGCTAACCATAATGTGGTCCAAACTTTCGTAATGCCCATTATGAATATGCGTATAATAAACATCTTGCGAAGACTGTCGAGCTTGAATATCTTTGACATGATACAACAAAATATCCCATAATTTTTTCTTTTGCTCCATTGACCAAAAGCGTGGTGGCGCTTGCCCAGATATAATCTGTGTGGTTACCGATGTATGCGTATCGTTCAAATCGCCCAAAGTAATCACAGGATGGTCTCGCTCTCTCAAGCTTTCCATCAAAATAGTACGCAAGGCATTTGCCTCAGAAGCTCTTAACAACAACGATCGCGCTTCTCCTTTGGATATTTCTAGTGGATCATGTCGATCCACAACGCTATCGGGAATTAGAGGACGCTTAGACTTTAGATGCGCTACAAATACAGTTAAAGGTAGCCCTGAAGGTAGTTCTACCTCCGCCTTCAATATCGGTCTAGAAAATTCGGTAAAAGGAACAACCAAACCATCAACCTCTAACTGTTCTGGAAAATCGGAATAGACCGTATAAGAACGAATGGGGTATCTAGAAACAATTGCTACAGCGGGACTACCACCTTTTCGAGCTCCCATAACAATATCGGCACCTTTATACAAAGGATGCTGCTCTACAATTTCCCTTAGAGAAGTTTCATCAAATAGCTCTTGAAAGCCAACAATATCTGCATCCATTTTGGTAAGCTGCAAAGAAATCCAAGTTTTTTTCTTCTCATATTCCTCTTGAGTATAAAAACGTTTACCGTAGAATTTTGTATTCGGCTGAATTAAGTTCAACAGATTAAAAGAGGCAACTTTTAATGTTTTTATATTGTGATGACCCATAATAGATTTTTGTTAAAGTTATTTGTTCTTGTTTTCTATAAGCATTCTCATCCTAAACATATCTTTTGATAGAAATGTTATTTCACAATAACGACTTTATGTGATTCTACATCTTTGTCTGTCACAATATTAATAAAATTAACTCCTGAACACAAATTAGAAACATCCACTTTAAAATTTTGATCCTTTACATTGGTGTGTGATTGGCAGCGTTTTCCTCTAGCATCATAAATTTCAATCGTTACAGCTTCCGTCAACACTTCTTTAAAGCGAACAGTCACATAATCTTGTGCTGGATTAGGGGCTACAACTGCTGCAGGTGCTCTTGGTACATCCAAAACTTTATTAGTTGCCAACAACAAAGGATTATAATTGGGTATAATAATGCATTCCGAACCATTTGCTGGACGCCACAAAGGAACGCCTGTTGGTAATAATGTTCCTTGATCATCATCCAACAATTGAGGCACATTTGCCATGCTATCAGGAAAAGGAACTACGGTTTTGATTTGAATACGTTGCTTATTAATATTTACAAAAAAGAAACCACTAATTTGCTCTACGTCCTGTGTTACATTGGGAATTGGCGCATAAGCCGTTCTTGGAGGTGCTCCCCAAGATCCATCTCCTAAAAAGACAGCTCCAATGCTATCGTCTCTCACTAAATTATGATAACTACTACTCGCTGTTGCATCATACTTAAGTGGATAAGTCGTCTTGAGTACGTGCGTATGCGATTCACAAGCCAAACGTACGCCATAAGTAGCAAATTCCGAAGCCCAACAGTTAATTAAGTCTGTACGAGCCGAATAGTTAGCATGTGGTACCATTGGTTGGTGGTACTGCACAATCTTCCAATAAGGAGTGTTAGAAGGCATGCTATTTTGCTGCAAGTCATTCACCAACCAATTTTTTTGAATAACATCTGTGCACGCATCAGAAGGCTCTGAATTTAAGGTGTACAAACGAAATAAATTGCCTCCAAAATTAGTTGCATAATAAATATCTGTATTAGAAACATCAAATAATCTATCCAAATCTACAGCATCTTCGTGATTTCCCAAAGCATGAATAATTGGTGTGATACGTCCATCGGGACCATTTGCCAAATCCCAGTCGTTCATCCACTCTTCCCAATCATCATCACTATCAAAGGGAAAGACATCATAATTTCGAATATAATCACCTGTAAACGCTACAAAATCAGGGCGTATTTTTCCAACGATTCGGTTCAGATCTTGTCGAGTTTCACGACAACCATTTCCCCAACAAGCAGGATCGCCTACCCCAAAAATATTTACTCGTTGCCGAGAATCACCACCCGAAATAAAAGAAATAGGTTGATTTGGATCATCCGAAATTGTACGGAAAGAATACCTTGCAGAAACGGAAGAACTTCCATGCTGAATAACAAAATAATAAACGGTTCCTGGTTGTAAATTTGTCAAACGAACAAAGTAATGATTATTTCCTTTGTGGCTTGTACTTCGATCAACTGTCTTTGTTAAAGCGTAAGCGGCATAGTTGGTACCATGATCCGTTGTATCATAATAAACAGTTCCTACTATTCCTGACCAACCCAAAGCAATCGTTGTAGATGGATCGTCTCGATAGGTCGCTCGAATCCATTTCGGTTGCGCAAATGCTTCTTGAACAAAAAGAAGTATAAATAAAGCCAACAAAAGTTGGTATGCTTTTTTAGTGTATGCTATCTCCATAGTAATTGACTTAACTTTTTGGTTATTTTTTTTATTAAGCTTAAAGGTACTATAAATATGTTGATTTGAAAATTGCTTTTTGTAACTATTTATTTAATTTATATGGTCTTTTAAATTAACATTCATATAGCATTGGCAACTTAAAAACATTACTGCGTGGCTAGATGGCATTGCATACATGCTACACAGTTCATTATCTGATACACCTTACTCCAAATCATAATTTTCTCCCAAACTTGGAATCTCAATATTATTAAATCCTCGTTCTTCCAAATATTGCTTAAATTCCGCTTGCACCTTGTATTCTCCATGTACTAAAAACAGTTTTTTTAAGCTCCTTTGGTTTTGCAAAAAGTTAAAAAGCTCAACTTGATCAGCATGAGCAGAAAATGAAACCAAACGCTTTACATTGATACGTACATTTTTACGCTCTCCATATAGATAAACGGTTGAATCCCCTCTTAGCAACTTTCCTCCTAACGTATTAGGAGAACAATAACCGACCATCAAAACGGTGTTCTTAGAATCTTCTACCAAATGAAACAAATGACGTCGTACCCGCCCAGAAGTCATCATTCCAGAAGAACTAATAATAATACAAGGCTCCTCCGATTCTGCAAGACGGTTTGCCAAACCACCACGTTTTACATAATTCAAGCCCGAAAAGCCAAAAGGATTAGGATCTTCCATCAAATAATCGTGCAGCTGTTCATCATAACATTCAGGATGGGTTCTGAATATATCAACAGCATTAATAGCCAGGGGGCTATCGATATACACAGGAATTTCAGGCAACTTCCCAGCAGTTTCTAATTGATCCAACATATAAATAAGACTTTGTGTTCTTCCTACACTAAACGCAGGGATTAGCAATTTCCCTTCATTTAAAACACAAGTCTCCCTAACAACATACAATAAGTCATTTAAGTCTGCAGTAAGATTCTGGTGTACCTTCCCTCCATAAGTAGATTCGCAAATCAGATAATCTACCTCTGGCATAGGAATAGGATCTTTTAAAATGGGGCGTTCATTTCTACCAATATCACCTGTAAATCCAAATAAAACTGGCGCAGCACCTTCTTCTTCTATCTTTAGAGTGACACTTGCCGAGCCCAAAATATGCCCCGCATCTCTGAAAAACACCTCTAATCCTACTTCGACAAAATGCCAACGTTCGTAACTTAAACCTGTAAAGAAATAAAGTGCTATTTTGGCATCTTCACAAGTAAACAACGGAGGATTGTTCTCATCTGCCTCGTTTTCTTGAATTTTGCCTGCATCCATCAACATAATAGAAGCCAAACTTCGTGTAGCGTGCGTACAAAGAATCTGCCCTTTAAAACCATCTTTTACCAACTTAGGTACTCGTCCAATATGATCAATATGCGCATGTGACAGAATAAGAAAATCAATTTCTTTGGGGTTGAAATAGGACCACTGCTCGTTGAAATTATGCATATCCGCTTCATTTCCTTGATACAAACCGCAATCTAGAAGGATTTTATGTCCATTTTTTAAAGTCAACAAATGACAACTACCTGTTACGTCTTGAGCAGCACCACAGAATTTTACGTTCATATCTTTAGGACTTTTTATTGTGAGAAGATTAGTTTAAAGTAATCATTTTTTTTACAATCTCATGTAGTTCACCCAAAAAGATTCTAAAGCGTTGATTAAACATTATTATATTCTAATCCATCTCACTTTTTTTATAGCTTTGCAGCTCGGTTTCTTCCGATAAACAACAACTATGAAAAAAGTACTATTTATGGGACTACATCGTCCCGACCGTTCTCCTTCTCAACGTTACCGCTTTGAGCAATTTCAACCCTATTTAGAAAAGCAGGGATTTGAATTTGAATATTTTTATTTGATTCGTGCCCAAGACGACCAAAAGTTTTATGGTGCAGGCAATTACATCGCCAAGATCGGCATTTTAATTCGCAGCATTTTAAAATTGTGGTTCAAATCTTTTCAGGCAAAAAAATACGACTTTGTTTTTGTGCAACGAGAAGCATTTATGTTGGGAACTGTTTTTTTTGAAAAGCGTTTTGCAAAAAAAACAAAGATGTTGTTTGATTTTGATGACTCTATTTGGTTGCAAAATGTCTCTGAAGGCAACAAAAAGCTTAGTTTTTTAAAAGATGCTGCTAAAACTCAAAAGTTAATCGCTATTTCAGATATGGTTTTTGCAGGCAATTCTTTTCTAGCAGACTATGCCAAACAATTTAACCCCAACACCAAACTAGTTCCAACAGTAGTTGATAGTGATAACTACAAGCGAGCAACAGCTGCCTCTAAGGAAAAAATCTGTATTGGTTGGAGTGGAAGTTTTTCGACCATTCCTTATTTTGAATATGCCTTGCCTGCTCTAAAAAAGATTAAGGAAAAGTATGGGGATAAAGTTTACTTTAAAGTTATTGGGGATGCCAACTACTATAATAAAGACCTTGATATACATGGAGTTGCTTGGTCTAGCAATAGTGAAGTATTTGAATTGTCTGAAATAGATATCGGAATTATGCCATTGCCTAATGATGAGTGGACAAAAGGTAAATGTGCCCTCAAAGGTCTCTTATATATGTCTTTGGAGCAAGCCGCTATATTATCGGATGTTGGTGTCAATAGTGAGGTTATTGAAGATGGAGTCAATGGCTTTCTTGTTTCTACGACAGAAGATTGGGTAGAAAAACTTTCTTTACTTATTGACAATCCTCAATTGCGCCAAGAAATAGGCAGAAAAGGTCGCCAAACAGTCTTAAATCACTATTCTGTTTTATCAGAACGAGATAATTATGTCCAATATTTTAATGAATTGTTGGCTTTATAAGCCTTCCTTTATTTATTCACAACTATAAATTCTGATTGAATATTATTAATAATACGCACGACTACTAATTGGTTGTGAGATACCGCAACTCTAGACGGTATTTATTGTTACACTAAAAATTACTTTATCGTTGTAGAATATTGCTTTTAAAAATACCTTTTTATATACACATATGAATATAATCAACATAAAAGACTGGAAATTAGGAATTCAATTATCCAAAGAAAAACCTTTTCTAATCTCTGGTCCTTGTTCAGCAGAAACAGAAACACAAGTATTGCAAACCTGTACTCAGATTGCCAATTTAGGAGTAGATGTTTTACGTGCTGGAATCTGGAAACCAAGAACTAGACCTGGTTCCTTTGAAGGAATTGGAAAAAAAGCGTTGCCTTGGCTTGTAGAGGCGGGAAAACAAACCAACTTACCAGTTTGTTGTGAAGTTGCCAATGCAAACCATGTCGAAGAAGCCTTAAAACATGGCATTGATATCTTATGGCTTGGTGCTCGTACTACGGTCAACCCATTTGCTGTTCAAGCAATTGCGGATGCTCTACAAGGTGTAGACATTCCAATTATGATTAAAAATCCTGTCAATCCAGATTTAGAACTTTGGATTGGTGCCATTGAGCGCATTGCACAAGCTGGCATTCAGAAAATTGCTGCCATTCATAGAGGTTTCTCAGTTTATAATGCTCCTAAATATAGAAATCAACCACAGTGGGAAATTCCTATTGAGTTGCGCAGAAGGATAGCTAACTTAGAAATTATTTGCGACCCGAGTCATATTGCTGGCAAGAGGGACTTATTATTTGAAATTGCTCAACACGCCCTTGATTTAAATTTTGATGGGTTGATGCTAGAAAGTCACATTACTCCAGACACCGCTTGGAGTGATGCACAACAACAAGTCACTCCAGAAGGATTGCAAACTTTAATGAAACAACTCATCACTAGGCAGCTAGACACGGACAACCTAGATTATTTAAACAAAATAAACCATTTTAGGACTTTAATTGACAATCTGGATACACAAACGCTGCATTTGTTATCTCAACGCATGGAAATTGTCCGACAAATTGGGTTACACAAAAAAGAAAGCAATATTGCGATATTACAAATCGAACGGTGGCTCAATGTGCGCAATAGCGCCTTAGAAAAAGCTGCTTCCTCTAACTTATCCGAATCTTTTGTTGAGGATATTATTAATACGATTCATAAAGAATCTATTCGTCAACAAACAACCATCATGCGTAAAGACTAATGAATCAGACTATCGTATCTATTGATTGGCTTTTTCAGCACATAGGCGATCCCAACCTAGTAATTTTAGATGCCAGTCTAAAGCAAAACCAAGCAAATTTGAAAACGAATTTTTCCAATCTAAAGATAAAGGGAGCTCGTTTTTTTGATTTAAAAAATATATTTTCACGTCAAGACTCCGATTTACCAAACATGGTCTTGTCTCCCCAATATTTTGCTTTAGAATGTCAAAAATTAGGCATTAACCAAGATAGCACTATTGTTGTTTATGATAATTTGGGCATTTACTCAAGTCCTAGAGTTTGGTGGATGTTTCAACTTATGGGGCATACCAATATCGCTGTTTTAGATGGAGGACTTCCTGCTTGGGTATCCGCCCTATACCCTACAGAAATTTATTCAGCCGATTCGACCACATATAAACTAGGAAATTTCATAACAAACTATAACACAGGGTGGTTGGTGAATCAATCGCAGCTTACACAACACTTATCCGACACAACAGCCATAATCATTGATGCTCGAAAGGAAGCTCGTTTTTGGGGCAAGGCTCCAGAACCTAGACCGAATTTACGTTCTGGTCATATTCAAGGTTCGATTAATATTCCCTTTACAAAAGTTTTGCACAGTGGTTTTTTCAAAGAAAAAGAAGCTTTATTAACACTTGCACAGTCTTTAAATTTAGGTAAAAAACGACTTATATTTAGTTGTGGGTCTGGCACTACTGCTTGTATTCTTTTACTAGCATTCCAAACTGTTCTAAAAAATCCTATGGCACTTTATGATGGTTCATGGTCCGAATGGGGAATTAAAAATTGATACATAATATAAAAAAGCACAAGATACCAAAAAAAAGAAGGGCAGCCCCAATAGGCTGCCCTCTTTCATTATATGTTGAACTGTAGTAACTTCTAGATTAGTCTACTACTACTTTTTCAGTCCAGTTTTTATTTCCAGCTTTAGCTGTAAGCATATAAACACCTGCAGGCAATTCAGAAATATCAATGCTTTGTGTTTCTTTAGTAACATTTAAACTTTGAGTAACGTTTAATACGCGACCAGCAATATCCGTTAAAATGTACATAACATCTGTAGCTTCTTCTGCTTCAAAGTTAAAGTTTAATACATCTGTAGCTGGGTTAGGGAATACACTAAATGTAGCACCTTCAGCAGCATATACAGTAGATACAGAAACAGGATTCACAGGCTTAACTCCCAAGAACAATCCGATAGAAGGAACGATATCTGCTCCAAAACCAGTCCAGAACCAATCTGTTGTACCAGCAGCATCAACAACCTTCAATGGAGAAGGGTTGTTAACAGAATCTACACGAGTCATAGCTGCGTTCATGTAGAAGTTATTCTCATCAGCACCCAACCATGGCACATCGTCACTATCAAATGTAGCTGGACCTGTTGTCAAACTTGGATTTGTCAAGATAGAAACATAGTAGAAACCATTGTCTTTCAATCCTGGCATTGCTCCAGAACCTGTTGCATTAACAAAGTTAGTAACTGTAGTTAAACCATAATCACCAGCTGCTACAGTAGTACCCAAACCTGTCAATGAAATTGTTCCAATACCAATTTGAGTCAACAAAGCACCATCATTCAATGTTCCTGTAGAAGGATCCATCTCATATACATTACAGAATAATGTTTGGCTAGCAGCTCCAGAGAAATTATTTGTTAAACGGTAACGGAAAGAAACAGAATCAATTGTAATTGTATCACTTTCACCTCTAGGGAAGAAATATACAGAACCGTACTCCCAAGAAGAGAAAGGACCACCACCTGGGAAAATAGATCTAGAAGAGAATACAGCACCATCGTTAGCTGATAATCTAGCTTTAGAAATATAGTTTCTCAAAGGAGCAGCATCGTCTGTAATTGTAAACGTATGTCTAGCAGTGTCATTAGCAGCATTTCCGTCTGCATTTTTGTGATCCACCCAATAAGTAACACGGTAAGCACCTGCACCATATGTGTTGATGAAGTTGATGTCATCCAAATAGTCAATTTGAGTTTCTCCACTTACATTACCACCAGGTAAAGAATCATAGTACATTACATCTGTGTAAATACCTTGAGTAGTTGCTCCTGTAACAGCATCTGTAAAATCAATATTGATGTGAATAGCAGCAGAATCACTAGGAACGATGTCTTTGTATCCTACGTTGATTGCTTTAGATCCCCAGAACCATTCTCTGATGTCATTGGCATGAACGATGTTGTTCAATGCGTTGTATGGGTTTCCACCAACTTTTACATTGTCACCGCTACCAATCAATAAGTTACTTCCTGCCTCAGCACCACCTAGAGCAATATCATAAACTGGTGCTGTTTCAATTGTAACGTCATCAACGATTGCAAAGTAGTAATTGCCATCAAAAGTGAAACGAATACGACATTGAGACAAGTTAGCAACACCTGCTGTCACGTTTGTAAATAAAACACGAGCAAAATCTTGTGTTAAATCTGGAACTGCTGATCTAAAATCTTCTGTTGCAGCCCAAGTTTGACCATCATCTACAGAAACAGCAATAGACAATTCAGTCATTTGGAAGTTTCTATACAAAGTGTAAAATTGGATTGTCAACGCAGAATCGGTATAACCAGTAAGGTCAATTCTTGGAGAAATTAACTCACCTCTGTGAGCAGCAGGAGAAGTCCCTGTACCTTGTACTCCACCACCACCATTATCCAAGAAGTCTGAATCAAACATCGCCACACCATTAGGTTGAGATGGAGAGCTAATAGGAGTTGTTCCTCCCCAGTATGCTCCTGAAGAGTACCCGTTAAGATCTCTTGTCCAGTAAGCATTACCAGGAGTAACAGCCCCACCATTTTCATTTACACTTAGAGCAGTCCAAGTTGTTGGATTGTCTCCCGCTGTAAACGAAGTTGCGTTCGTGAACGGATTACTGAACTCAGCATCTGCAACACCGGTTGCAGAACCTACGCCCCAAATTTTAGTTTGTGCGTCAGCAGTTGTTCCCATAAAGAAAACAGCAAATGCTAATGCACAAAAACGCATAAGATTAATTTTAACCATAATAGATTTGTACTTTAATATAAATTAAATAATGAATTCGCAAAATTTATGTACCATTCCAATTATTCTTCGGCAAATTTAAGATTCTACCGATTTAATAATAGGTAAAAGTAAATCATTTTTTCCAAAGTTGTAAATTTACTCTTAATATTTTCATAACATTCATATTTTTTTGACGTTTGGCTGACGACTCGAAGCCTAAGAATTTACATTTTATTAATCAATTCTTCATATTCGCTTAACAAAGCTGCTTTATCAACAGGAACCACTCCTACCTTCTCGCAAACCTGCCCTCCTGCAATATTTGCCAACGTCACAGCTTGTTTTATCTCCAAGTTAGCAGCTACCCCCAACGACAAAACACTAATTACAGTATCTCCAGCCCCGCAAACATCAGCTACTTGTCGCTCTTCTGTTGGCAACAAACCATCTTCTTTAGGAGTGTGATAATACATACCTTTTGCTCCTAGTGTTATTAATGTATGTGTATTTTTTAAATGCTTTTTGATTGTTTGAGCAGCTTCCCTAAGTTCAGGTAATTCTGGATTGTGTTCTGATATCGTCAAATTCAAACCTTCGTTAATCTCTCTCAAATTAGGTTTAAACCAATCCACTCCCAAATAAGCTAAAAAATTTGCCTTTTTGGGGTCTGCTAAGGTTTTTATATGTTGTTTTTTTGCTATTTTGAGTATTTGAAAGATAAAATTGTCCGTCAATAAGCCTTTATTATAATCTTGAAAAACAATGGCATGTATCGTTTCTTTCTCCAAAAGGGCGACTACCTTATTAATAAGTTTAGTTTCCAGATCTTTCCCAATCCAAGCGGTCGTTTCTCGATCGTATCGAAGTAATTGTTGATTTCTTGCTAAAACTCTTGTTTTACAGCTGGTTGTTTTTGCCCTATCTTTTGTTATTAAAGCTGTATTTAAAGCTGTATTTTCTAACAACTTGATCAGTTGTTCACCATGCTGATCTGTTCCAATAACAGATAATAGATAAGGAGTTGCTCCCATTGATTGGATATTTAAAGCAACATTTGCGGCCCCGCCTAGTCTGTACTCTTCCGTCTGATGGACAACAACTGGGACAGGTGCTTCAGGCGAAATACGATCTACTTTTCCTATCAAATAATGATCGAGAATCACATCTCCAATAATTAAAATTTTCAGATCATCAAAACACGTCTTCCAAAGTAGTTTGTCTGCCATTAAAAACAATTTAGCTTACATCAAAACAAAACATAAATACAATAGTTCACAAACAAACAGAATGTTTTGCTTAAAACCAATAGATTTCGGAATCTTTTTTTGAGTTTTGAAAGCATTCCAAAATTAGGCACAAGCATCTATGCAGTTTAAAAAACTAACAATCAAACAATTAAAACTACTTAATAAAAACATAGCCCAAAACTCCCCCCCCTGCTTCAGACTCGAAAAATCATAGGGCTACTTATTTCTTTTTAATCGAGGCTAATTCTTCTATAGTTTTGTAAAGATTTTCTATAATTGTAGATTGTTGCATCATGGTATCTTTTAAATCACCGACTTCTTCTCTTAGAATATTTTTAATATTCTGAGGAGAAGGTAAGAAAGGGCTTATTTTAGCTCTGACATACCATATTTCTTTAATTTCGCTTAATTTGACATCGAAGGGTTCATAATAAGCATTGTCAGAAAATAGTGTCAATGCTTTATCAGCTTTAATTTTATTGTGGACTCTTTTAACCAAAACATCACCATGTGTCACAATAACATACACATAATTTTTCTTAACTGATGTTTCCCAAAGAGTCGGCTCCAAATAGCTACATATAACCTTATCTCCTTCATAAAGTGTTGGCTCCATACTATCTCCTGCTACATCAAAAGATCGATGAGTACCTACCTTATACTTGTAATCTGGTAAGGAATAAGAGGGCAAATTCTGTACAAAAGTTGGATCACCTAGATCGGAGGCATACCCTGCCTGTGCAGGCATAGGAACATGCACAATTCGTTCGTCATTCTGTGGATCTGTTACGATAGTCAACACGCGAAAATCTTTGTGAGCTTCTTCTTTCATAAACATAGGTCCTTCTCCTGTAAACAAATAAACAGGATTGACTTTATATTTCTCTATAGCCTTTCGAAGCAACTCTATTGTCACATCTCTTCGATTTTTAAGAATTTCGCTCAAACTTTGAGGCAAATAATCTAAAGACAGTGCAAATTGACGACTAGAACGTATTCTTTGGTCTTTCTTTAACTTATTGTGACAATTTATAAAACGCTGTGTTACAACACTATTCATAACCTTAATACTTTAAAAGTAGAAAATATTGATCCCTTCTAATATGAGTAGGCTCAAAAATCAAATCTAACAGATAATCAACATGATGTATTTCGAAAATACAAAATTTTTAGAGATTTGATTTTTATTGAGATTTAACCTTTAATTATATTGCGTATTGAATCTACGCAAAAGACTGACAACTGTAAATGTAGCAGATTATAGAGGAATAAGCAATTATTTACGCAAATAAATTAAACAATCTATTATTTTAGTATAAAAGTGATAGTTTTTATCTCTTTTTTAGAACACTTGTCTCTGATTTGAATTGTACATTAATTTAAAATGTACTTTAAGTTAAATAGGAATTAAATTTCTTTTCCTCTCTCTATTTATTTTTTTTTACATTCTCTCAACCCATGAATCAATAATTAACTGCATTGCTAAGTAAATAAAACTACTTAACTAATTACTAACAAGACAATAATTTTCATGGAACAACTATATATGATCGAATTTGAGTTGTTGAATGCTTTTACAAAAGAGTTTACTGACAACATTCCACATCAACAAGTTTTTGTCAATTCATTTATAGAAAAAGGCATTATAAAATCGTACACCTTGGCATTGAACCGTTCTAAGCTTTGGATGGTCGCTAAAGCAGACAATGAATTTGAAATTATGACCTTGATCAATCAACTACCACTGACTGAATTCATGATACCTTCAATTTCACCACTAATGTTTCACCATACAAAGGAACGAAAACGCACTTTTTCTCTAAACTAAAGACAACCTTTCTAGAACCCCTTATTATAAAGTTCTCATTGATTACTTTTTTTACATTTTTGCCCGAAACATAAAAACCTCAAAAAAAAGGTTTCTAAATTTCTATTCCTTTTTCTTTGAGTCTCTTTTTTTGTCATTTTTTTTGCTTTTAAGTATTTATTTAATAGAGTTTAATATAAAAAAGGTATTTCTATCAAACTATTTTTATAATAGATATAATATTGAGTCTTTGGAGAACAATTTCACTTTGTCATATTCCTATCAAATAATTTGGATTCCTTTTTTATCCCCCTATAAACACGTACTTTGAGCAACACAACAAATTCATATTAACGAGTTCCTTACTTTACATATACGATCTACAAATTATGTCGTTTTCATGAAATCAACTTTAGTCAAGTTGATCAATGTTCAATTGGGTAAACATTTACAACAACTCAGAAAACGATGTTAATTCAATAGATCGTATAAATTTATATCTCAACATGAAAGTACTACAAATTGCACTATTGTACCTATTAGGAAGCACCTCTCTTTTTGCCCAGAGTTCATCAGAAATCATTCAAGCATTTTTAGAACAAAAACAACAAGAACTTCACCTTACCTCTGAAGACATCACAGGATGGACAGTTACTAACCATCACAAATCTAAGCAAAGTGGCGCTACACATGTTTATATACGGCAAATGCATCAAGGTATTCCTGTTTTTAATGGAGTAGCCAACTTTGCGCTCAAAGATGGTAAAGTCTTTAGCATGGGGAATAGATTAGTAGATCATATTGCTCAAAATAGTAACTACACAACACCTACAATCTCTCCCCAACAAGCCATTCACTTAGCAGCCAAGGCATTAAATTTGCCTAAACCGACAGGATTAAAAACGATTGACGCCTTAAGCAATAAACACTTCATTTACAACAGCGGTAATATTTCACTAGAAAACATCCCTGTTCAACTAATGTATTATTCAACAACAACAGGAGCCATTCGATTAGTTTGGGACTTATCAATTTATACCTTAGATGCTGCTCATTGGTGGTCAGTACGTCTTGATGCTCAAACAGGTGATTTATTAGATCAAAACGATTGGGTAACCCATTGCCGTTTCGACAACTCGCCTTTTAGCAAATGCAAGCATCATACGCATCAACCGCAATCTTACCAAGCACCAGAAAAAATGTTGGCTCCAAACCAATATACAGTTTTTGCTTTGCCTACCGAAAGTCCTTCTCATGGAACTAGATCTATTGTTACGGCTCCTTCCGACACTGCTGCTTCTCCTTTCGGTTGGCACGATACCGATGGCAATATTGGTGCTGAATATACAATTACAAGAGGGAACAATGTGCATGCCTATGAAGATACTTCCGATACCAATAGTCCTGGCTATAGTCCTGATGGTGGCTCTATTTTAGAATTTAACTTCCCTTACACCAATGGAGCTCAACCTCCAACGTATATAGATGCCGCTGTTACAAACCTCTTTTATATGAATAATATGATGCATGATATTTGGTATCGTTATGGGTTTGATGAAGCTAGTGGCAATTTTCAACAAAACAACTACAATAATGGTGGATTAGCAGGAGACTATGTTCGTGCAGAAACCCAAGATGGTAGTGGAATCAACAATGCGAACTTCGCCACTCCTCCAGATGGGTTACGCCCTAGAATGCAAATGTATATTTGGCCATTTAGTAGTAATACTGGGCATTTTTTAACCATCAATAGCCCAAGCAATCTAGCTGGTACTTATATGGCTTCAAGTGCAGCCTTTGGTCCTGAACTTCCTGCTATTCCAATCACGGCAGATCTTGTTGTGTTAGAAGATGCTGTATCTCCAACCAATGATGGTTGTGACAGTATCGTCAATGCAGCACAATTAAATGGAAAAATTGTACTAATAGACCAAGGTACTTGTAGTTTTGCAGAGAAAGTTTTGGCAGCACAAAATGCTGGTGCAGTTGCCGTTGTTATTGTCAATAACCTAGGCTTTCTTTTTGTAATGGGCGGTACCCCTAGTAGTCCTATCACAATTCCTTCGATTATGATTTTGCCATCTAGTGCGAATCCTATCAAAACAGAACTCCTCTCTGGTCCAGTTTCTGGTTCTATTGATAACGCTGGCATTAGTGACAAGGACAGTGACTTAGATAATGGAATCATCGCACATGAATATGGTCATGGTATCTCAACTCGTCTTACTGGTGGAGGAAGCAACTCAGGATGTTTACACAATGCAGAACAAATGGGTGAAGGATGGAGCGACTGGTTTGGTCTCATGTTGACCTTAGAACCTGGTGATCAGGGCACAGATGTTAGAGGTATTGGCACTTACGTCAAAGGAGAACCCAATACAGGACCTGGTATTCGTCCTGCACCTTATTCTACTGATTTTGCTGTCAATCCATATACTTATGGCAATTCTAATAATGCTAGTGCAATTTCTCAACCTCATGGCGTTGGGTTTATATTTGCTACTGCTCTTTGGGATTTGAACTGGGCTTTGATTGATTTTTATGGCGGTACGCCTGACCCAGATGTGTACAATGGTACAGGAGGAAATAATATTGCTATGAATTTAATTATTGAAGGATTAAAATTACAACCTTGTAGCCCTGGTATGATTGATGGTCGAGATGCTATCTTACAAGCAGATCAATTGTTATACAATGGCGCACATGAATGCCTTATTTGGGAAGTTTTTGCCAAGCGGGGCTTTGGTTTTAGTGCCAATCAAGGAAGTTCTGCTAGTCGAGTAGATCAAACGGAAGCATTTGATCTTTCCCCTGTTTGTATGATTGCCGCAGCTCCACCAATTGCAGCATTTACACCTAGTTCATTAAATAGTTGTGTTTCTATAATTTCATTTACAGATTCTAGCACCTCTACTCCTCAACAATGGTTGTGGGACTTTGGCGATGGTGCTACCTCTAACCAACAGAATCCATCTCATGCTTATATCTCAGATGGTGTTTATGATGTTCAATTGATTGTTACCAATAATATGGGCAGTGATACGATGACACAACAAATTACAATCACATTACCGCCCGCTCCAATTGCGATTGGCGATGAAGTATGCCCAGGAGATACAGCTATGTTAGTCGCTACAGGCAGTGGAACTATTCAATGGAAAGATATGACTAATACGATTATTCAACAAGGAGATACATTATGGGTTCCTAATGTTGGCTCTATCCGAAGATACTACGCAGAAAATCTAACAGGCACTCCCTCTCAATTTATTGGTGCTCCGGATAGCTCTATTGGTATGGCTACGCTAGACAACTCTCCTTATGGTGCTTTAAATTTCAGAGCTGATCAAGCTTTAGAAATTGTTTCTACGTGGGTGTATGCCGAAGGAGACGGTGTACGAACCTTTCTCTTAGCAAAAGACGAAAATACAACGGGAACTGTTCCAACAACTGTTATAGATGATGCCACTGTATTTTTGCGTGCAGGATGGCAAGAAGTGTTGCTTAATTTATCTGTTCCTGATTCTGGAAATTATAATTTAGGAAGTGAAACACCCGATCTCTATATCAACACAACAGGCGCTTCTTACCCGTACACTATTCCTGGTTTAATATCAATCAATAGCAGTTCTTCTTCAAGTGCACCAAACGATAGTTATTATTATTTTTATAACCTACAAGTTAGGGAACCGCGCTGTGTGTCTCCTCAAGATACAGCATTTGCTATTCCAGTATCTAGTTACTTCACCTATACAAATACCAACAATACATTTACTTTTTCAGACGGATCTTCTGGGGCAACTTCTTGGTTTTGGGATTTTGGTGATGGAACAACATCTACACAGCAAAACCCTGTACACACTTACCCCAACGGAAATGCTTATACAGTGTCGTTAACAATCAATGGTGACGCTTGTACTTCGACTCAAATTATCAATGGCATTTTAGGTGTTCGTACTCCCAACCAAACGATGCCAATGGTTACTTTGCTTCCAAATCCCGCTAGTGGCTGGGCTACGTTGCGCCTAAATCAAGCTGCATCAGAAGACTTGACAGTACAAATTTCAAGCATTGAAGGCAAGGTGCTTCAAACAGCGACTTTAAAAAGAGGTCTGACAGAATTCACAATGAACATAGAACAATTGCCTAGTGCAGTGTACATCGTGTCGATTTATGGCTTGAACTTCTCTGAAGTAAGAAAATTAATTAAAGAATAAAATACCTTGGGCAAAAGTCCATCATAATACATTTCCAACCAATCCCTACTATTGAAAAGTCAACAGTAGGGATTTCCTTTTTTCCAAAACTAAGGTTTCACAAAACAATCCCATTTAACTTTTTGTAAAATTTTAGCCATATATTTTCTATTTACTCAATTGATAATTTCAATCAAGTGAGTTTTTACCAAATAAAAATGTATTTTCACAACATCTCCCCGTAATACACCAATCTGATATTTTTTTACAGTACAACAAATTCAATTGTTACTATTATGAAACAACTCGCCTTTATGCTACTGAGTTTTTTGCTCAGTACAGCAACGCTTCATGCTCAAAACACTTCTACGGTTATTCAACAATTTCTAGACAAAAATCACAAAGAACAAAACTTAACTTCTCAAGACATCCTTCATTGGAGTATAACTAGTCATCATACTTCAAGTACTAGTGGTGTAACACATGTCTACATACAGCAAGAGCATCAGGGAATACCTGTATCCAACGGAATAGCAAATTTTGCTTTGAAAGATAGTAAAGTTCTTAGCATGGGAAATCGCCTAATAACTAGACTTTCTCAAAAGGCTAACTACACAACTCCAACCATTAACCCAGTTCAGGCCATTCAGCTTGCTGCCAAACAATTGGAATTAAAAACACCAACAGCTCTAAAGGCTCTAGAACCTATCAGCAAGCATCATTTTATATACAATACAGGAGGCATTTCAAAAGAAAACATTCCCGTACGATTAATGTATCATGCTAACTCTGATGATGAGGTAAAACTGGTTTGGGACTTATCCATTTACACGTTAGACGCAGCACATTGGTGGTCGGTACGAATAGATGCCCAAACAGGTATCTTGATTGATAAAAACGATTGGGTCATTCACTGCAATTTCGTTCATTCCCCATTTTCAAAATGCAATAATAAAAACCATAACACCTTTTTGAAACCACCAACTAATTTTAGTGCGCCTGAAACAATGCTGCAGCCTGATCAATATACTGTATTTGCACTACCTTTAGAAAGCCCCAGTCATGGAACTCGTTCGATTGTAACCAATCCTGCCGATACGCTTGCTTCGCCATATGGTTGGCATGACACCAATGGGGCAAATGGAGCAGAGTATACCATCACAAGAGGAAACAATGTTTATGCTTATGAGGATGCTGCTGATAATAACGCTCCAGGTTTTAGTCCTGATGGAACCAATGTTTTGGAGTTCAATTTTCCTTATAATGCAACAGCCAATCCTAGCACTTATCAACCTGCTGCCATCACCAATCTATTTTACATGAACAACATGATGCACGATATTTGGTATCGTTATGGTTTTGATGAAGCAGGTGGTAATTTTCAGTTCAACAACTATGGGCGTGGAGGCATAGCCGACGACCAAGTTTTGGCAGAAGCCCAAGATGGTGGTGGAACAAACAACGCCAACTTTGCAACACCTCCAGATGGCGGAAACCCAAGAATGCAAATGTACCTATGGAACAGTGCAGGTGGCAGCGGCGGCAATTATTTGGATGTCAATAGCCCTTCAGGCATCGCTGGTAGTTACAATGCAGCTGATGCCTCCTTTGGTCCTGGACTTCCAACGACTCCTATTACCGCTGATTTAGCTTTGATAGAAGACAATACCGCCCCTATTAACGATGGCTGTGAAACAGTTACAAATGCCGCTTCTTTGTCAGGAAAAATTGTGGTTATTGATCGTGGAAACTGTTCTTTTGTTGCTAAAGTTGAAGCTGCACAAAATGCGGGCGCTGTTGCTGCTATTATTGTGAACAATGTAGCAGGTGCTCCTTTCCAAATGGGAGGAGCTAGCAACACTATTACCATTCCATCCATTATGATTGAGCAAAATGATGGCAATGCCATTAAAGCACAAATGGCAGCAGGAATTGTTAACGCAACCATTAGCAATGGAGGGACACCTAGTAATGTAAAAGATGGAGATTTGGACAATGGGATCATTGCTCATGAATATGGGCATGGTATTTCAACTCGTCTAACAGGTGGCGCTAACAATGCCAACTGTTTGAGCAACGCAGAACAAATGGGAGAAGGCTGGAGCGATTGGTTTGGTTTAATGTTAACCATTGAGCCTGGCGATTTGGGCGCTGATGTCCGTGGTATTGGAACTTACGCATCCAATCAACCTGTAACAGGACAAGGCATTCGACCTGCGCCTTACTCCACAGATTTTGCTGTCAATCCCTATACTTATGGTGCATCTAATAATGCAGGTCAAATATCAGAACCGCATGGGGTAGGATTTATCTTTGCTACAGTGCTTTGGGATTTAACATGGGCACTAATTGACCAATATGGTGGTATCCCTGATCCTGATTTATACAATGGAACAGGAGGCAATAATATTGCTATGAACTTAGTGATCGAAGGTTTAAAACTACAACCTTGCAATCCAGGTATGATTGATGGACGAGATGCTATTCTACAAGCCGACCAATTATTGTACAATGGTGCACACAGATGTTTAATTTGGGGCGTTTTTGCTAAGAGAGGCTTTGGATATAGCGCGGATCAAGGAAGTCCAGCAAGCCGCTCTGACCAAACAGAGGCCTTTGATTTGCCTCCTATTTGTCAAACAGCAACTGCTCCGCCTGTGGCTGCATTTAGTCCCAATAGCAACAATGCTTGTATTACTACTATTTATTTTACAGATAATAGTACGGATATACCTCAATCTTGGGCATGGGATTTTGGAGACGGCAATACATCTACCATACAAAATCCTACACATACCTATAGTGCTAGTGGTGTCTACACTGTAAAACTAGTTGTCACCAATACAGTAGGCATGGACTCTACCACTCAACAAGTAACTATTGCCTTGCCTCCTACTCCTGTTGTTAATAATATTGAAGTTTGTGCAGGAGATACCGCTTTTGTTCCTGCAACAGTTACAGGAGTGGCGCAGTGGAAAAACATAGCCAATAACATTGTTTACATTGGTGATACATTGGCGGTACCTAATGTTGGTTCTACTCAAATTTATTATGTTGAAAATGCGGTTGGCGCAGCTTCTCAATATGTTGGTCCTAGTGATAATACGATTGGAGCGGGTGGCTATCATGCTTCGGCTTATCACGGAGCATTAAACTTTACAGCCAATCAAAGTTTCGAAATTGTCTCTGCGTGGGTAGACGCAGACGGTGCCGGTCCTCGTACATTCTATCTAGCCAACGGTACAAACAATGACGGAACGCCTCCTAGTGGCAATGGTATCGTAGACCAAGTCACTGTAAACTTGGCAGATGGTGTTCAACGTGTCAACTTAAATTTGATGGTGCCTGCTGCTGGTAATTATAATATAGGTGGTAATAATGTCAATTTATACAGAAATAGTAGTGGAGCCAATTTCCCTTATACTTTGGGAGGATATATGATCATCAACAATTCCTCGGCAACGACCAATCCTACTGGTTATTATTACTATCTATACGATTTTGAAGTGCGAGAGCCTCAATGTATCTCTGCCCTAGACACCGTTACCATCACTCCAGTTGTTAGTAACTTCTCTTATACCAATAACAATAATATTGTCAGTTTTACAGATGCATCTATTGGGGCAACAAGCTGGTTTTGGGATTTTGGAGATAACACGACTTCTACTCAGCAAAACCCTACACATACATACGCAACCGCAGGCTCTTACACAATCACACTAACCATTAACAACGGAGCTTGTACCAGTACACAAACGTTTTCAGTTATTGTTGGCATCAATCAAACCAACACTCAACGACTCAATATTTCCTTACTACCCAATCCAACGAGTGGGTTAGCTAGCATCCTACTAAACAAAGCCGCTAAAGAGGATTTGAATGTTTTGATAACGGATATGAGTGGTAAGACCATCCAAACAAGTTTAATTAAAACAGGGCAGAGTCATCTAGATTTAAATTTATCGGAACTCCCTGCTGCTGTCTATTTGGTGCAAATCAAAGGTGAACATTTTTCAGAAATCAGAAAATTAGTGCTTCAATAATCCCCCCTTTTTACAAGGACACAACTACAAGCCGCCTCTTTTATGCTAAGGGGTGGCTTTTTATATGTCAATAGTTCGTTGAAAAACTTTATTAGTTTGATAATCAATAAGTTGTAAATTTATTGCATTTTGTGTTAAAAATTTGATTATCAAACTAATATAAATGTGCTTTTTTATCTTTTTGGTAAAAAAGTAAAAAATCAACGAACTACTAATATGTAAAAGTCAAGTATTATTTGTTCATTTTAAGTAAAAAAAAACGAATTATTTAATTTTTTCTTAAGTCATAATCCACATCTTCTCGCTTTTCACCAAACAAAAATGTATTTTTACATGCTGCGTTCCCCTATTATAATAAAGTATATAGTTTTTTACGTATGAAATTTACCTTCCTTGTTATACTCAACTTATGGTTCCTCGTTCCTATAATAGCACAGCATCCCCAAATCATTATTCAAGATTTTTTGGAAACACATGCTGTTGAACAGAAGTTGCACCCTTCGGACATTTCTAACTGGCAAATAACAGATATGCACACATCTAGTGCCAGCAACGCAACTCATGTTTATATACAACAAACACACCTAGACATTCCCATTTCAAACGGGCTTGCTAACTTTGTCCTAAAAGAAAACAAAGTGCTCTACATGAACAATCGCTTAATAAACAATGTTCATCAAAAGGTAACTCAAACAGTTCCCACGATTTCTGCTTCACAAGCAATTCAATTAGCCGCCCAGTATTTGCAAATGGACAGTCTTGAAACACTACATAAAATAAAAACAATTCATTCTACGCATTTCATTTATGACAAAGGCAATATTTCTAGAAAAAATATTCCTGTTCGTTTGATGTACACAGCTACTACCGACACAGAAATCAAATTAGTATGGGACTTGTCTATTTACACCTTAGATGCTAAACATTATTGGTCCCTACAAATTGATGCCCAGCAAGGGACTCTAGTTGCCCAAAACGATTGGGTTTCTCATTGCAGTTTTGCACATCGGTCTTCTTCTTCTTCTTGCACCAATCATCCTACAAATATCACCAGACCTTCAACACCACAAGGCACTTTTGCTGATTTAGAAATGCAGCCCGATCAATATACCGTTTTCCCGCTTCCTATTGAAAGCCCCATTCACGGAAGCCGTTCCCTTGTTTCTAATCCCGCAGATATTCTAGCTTCGCCTTATGGATGGCACGATACAAATGCCATCGCAGGTCCTGAATACACCATTACTAGAGGAAATAATGTTTATGCTTATGAAGACACCAACAATAACAATTTACCAGGTTTTAGCCCTAATGGAAATAGCTCTCTAGAATTTAATTTTCCTTATAACCCAGGCACACACCCAAGTACCTATCAATCTGCTGCTATTAGTAATCTTTTTTATACCAACAATATGATGCATGACATTTGGTATAACTATGGTTTTGACGAAGCATCTGGAAATTTTCAAAACAACAATTATGGACGAGGAGGAAGTCTTGCATTGGACGGAGACGAACTTTTAGCAGAAGCACAAGATAGTGCCAATATGAACAACGCTAGTTTTATGACGCCTCCAGATGGAAGCAAACCTAGAATGCAACTGTTTTTATGGAATAGCACAGGAAGTAGTTTAGGAAATTATTTAACGATTAATACTCCTTCTAATATAGCAGGAAATTATACAGCAGCAGGGGCTACTTTTGGTTCTGGTTTGCCTCAAACAGCAATCGTAGCTAACTTAGTTCTAGTCGAGGACAACCTTCCTCCGATCCACGATGCCTGTGGAACCATTATGAATTCAGCTGCTTTGTTTGGAAAAATTGCTCTTATAGATCTTGGGGGTTGTAACCTAACAGATAAGATTGAAGCTGTCGAAAACGCAGGGGCTATTGCTGTTGTTGTTATAAACAATACGTCTGGTCCCCCTTTCCAAATGCTTGGTACCAATACCAACATAAGTATTCCATCTATTATGATTAGCCAAAACGATGGCATTGTCATAAAAAATGAACTTGTCAATAGTACGACCATCAATGCCTCTATAAGCAACAATGGTACGAACAACAATCTTAGAGACAGTGATTTTGATAATGGAATTATTGTTCACGAATATGGGCATGGCATTTCGAAGCGTTTAACAGGAGGCGCTAGTAATGTTAATTGCTTGACGAATCCAGAACAAACAGGCGAAGGTTGGAGCGATTGGTTTGCTCTTGTCTTAACCATTGAGCCAGGAGATCAAGGCGAAGATTCTAGAGGCTTTGGCACCTATGTCTCCAATCAAGTCTCTACAGGTTCAGGATTACGCCCAGCACCTTATTCCACAGATTTTGCTGTCAATCCATATACCTATGGCGCTTCTAATAACACCACTCAAATTTCGGCACCACATGGCACAGGTTTTATTTTTGCCACCGTATTATGGGACTTAACATGGGCTTTAATTGATGCGTATGGAGGGGTACCTGATCCCGACTTGTATCATGGCAATGGGGGCAACAACATAGCCATGCTCTTAGCCATGGAAGCATTAAAAATTCAGCCTTGCAATGCGGGTATGCTTGATGGTCGAGATGCTATTTTGAAAGCAGATTCCATTCTATATGGTGGTGCTCATAATTGCCTAATTTGGAATGTTTTTGCCAAGAGAGGCTTTGGATATAGTGCAGAGCAGGGTTCTGTTTTTAATCGTTCGGATCAAATCGAAGCCTTTGATTTGCCTATCAACTGTCAGGTAGTAACCACAGCACCTACGGCAGCCTTTAGTACCAACAGTGTTTTTTCTTGTAAACCGACCATTTCATTTTTTGATAATAGTACTGATGTACCTCAATTTTGGTTTTGGGACTTTGGAGATGGGTATACTTCTACTGCTCAAAATCCTGTCCATTCTTATCAGAATAGTGGCTCCTATATTATTAAATTAATTGTCTCGAATGGAATGGGGGCAGACTCTACTACTCGACAGGTTACTCTTAGCAATCTTCCTCCTACTCCCTCTGTAGATGATATAGAACTTTGCTTGGGAGATACGGCTGTTATTGCTACCTCTGTTTTAGGGATAGTCTATTGGAAAGACAGTGCCCATCGAGTCATTCATATTGGTGACACATTAACCGTTCCTAATGTTGGGCAAACGCAAACTTACTATGTGGAAAACGGTAGAAATGTCTTCCCATTCACTACTGGGCGTTCGTACAATACAGGAATTGGAACGTACCATTCTAGTCCCTATTTTGGAGCACTTAATTTTAGAGCCAGTCGAAGTTTTGAAATTGTTTCTGCGTGGGTAGATGCAGATGGTGCTGGTCCTCGAACCTTTTACCTCGTTAAGGGAACAAATCACGATGGGGCAATTCCTACCCCTAACTCCATTGTTGACCAAGTCACCATCAATTTAGCGAATGGAGGGCAACGAATAAATTTAGATTTTTTAGTTCCTGAAAGTGGTTATTACTATATCGGTGGCAATAATGTAGATTTGTATCGACATGAGTCCAATTCAAATTATCCTTATGTCCAAAATGGCTATATGAGCATCAATAGTTCTTCAGCCAACAACGGGGATTCCTTGAGCTATTATTACTATTTTTATGATATAGAAATTCGAGGTCCTCAATGCATTTCTACGTTGGATACCGTTACGATTACACCGATAACTAGTTTATTTTCCTACACCGATAATGGTGGCGGGGTATTTAATTTCAATGACCTTTCCTCAGATGCTAATAACTGGCTATGGGATTTTGGAGACAATACTACTTCTACCCAACAAAACCCTACACATACTTATAATAGTTCAGGTAGCTATACCGTTCGCCTAAGTGTAAACAACGGTGCTTGCACAAGTACTCAAGTCATTTCTGTAATAGTTGGTTTGCAACCTATTTCTCAAAAAAAATGGGGATTCAAAATCTTGCCTAATCCAACAGAAGGACTAGCACAAATTCTTTTGGACAAACCACTGGACGAAGATTTGGAAGTTAAAATAATGCACCTTGCTGGCAAACATATCCAAAGTTTCAACATACCTAGTGGTGCTTTGGAACTCAGCTTGGATTTGTCAACCCTTCCCAATGCTGTTTATTTGGTTCAAATTCGAGGAAACGAATTTGTAGAAGTTCGAAAATTGATCGTAAAATAACCAATACTGTCAAGCACTCAACTGCCATCATTCATTTATTCGATAGAATCAATTTTTGCTTTAATATTAACTATTTCCTCAGGAATCCAATCAAAAGAAGCATCCAATTCATAGGCTTTCTGTTTTAGGCTTAAAGCCTCTTTATATTTACCCAATTGCAATAGTAAATCAGCTTTTGAGTCATAAGGATTCGCATTTTCAGGTTCACACCTTATAAAATTATCAAATGCTTTTTCTGCTTTGTCTAGTTCCTTATTGTTGATATATGCATATCCTAAAATATTATACCCAGAACCATAATTCTGATCTAGTCTAACAGCATTTTCACCAGCAACAATTGCCTGTTTGGGATTTTTCCGAAACAGTAAAAAACAAATGGTATGGTGTAGATATTTATCTAGAGGGCACATTTCGGCTAATTTGAATAATTGGCGTTCATTATTATCCTCTGGATTCTTAAATCTATATTCTGTAGCTTCCACTAAGATTTGTTCCTCTTTAGATACTAGATGCTTGTATTTTTTGGCAAGGGTGTGATTTATCTTCTTTATCGAATCATCTGGTGAATAAATAGAAATAAAATTATACATTCTAACAAAAGTACTGTCTAGTTCTATTCCTTTTTCATAATGCTCTATCGGATTGCCATTTATCCCATTTTGAACTAAAAACCGTGCTTTCTCAAAATGCTTCTTTGCTGCTTCTGATGCTGTTGTAATCGGCACGAGACCTAATTCTACTTCTTTTTCATCCATTTGATTATTTTTACAAGATGCTGTTAATATGATTAGAATAAAAATTAAAACGTATAATTTCATTTTCCTTTTTTTATAATAAAGGTTATTTAAGTAAATTTTGTATGAGCAATAAAAAATGACCGTTAACGAAGCTTACTCCGTGAGGGCTTCGCCGTTAGACAATGATTTAGCTCGCAGGCTCGTGAGAGAGTTCTGCGCTGCTACTGCGTGGTTTCAACGGAGTAATGTTTTTTAGAATGCGCTAGGATAATTTGAGGTATTGTAACAACATACTTATAACCATAAATACTTTGTTTATTTTTGGCTTATTATCCTATTTCTAAAGTCCTCCCTACTCTAATATACATTTTTTTCACTATTTTTTACATCTTTCTAAAGCAGCTAAGTGCTGCGTAAAGTAAATTGCTATTGTCTTTATTTTGCGTTCTTATATTCTCTTGTAAGCAAAACATTTGACCTAAAAACCAAAGTATCATATATAGATTAGCAACATTTAAACAATTTTCGTCGTTATAGCAATAAACAACTTATATTCGTTCCCCCGAATAGCTGCTCTTTCTTTTACCTAGAGAAGGAGTTTTGCGCTCCTATACTCTGCAACACACATTATATGAGATATAGATTTTTTTCAGTTGTCGTTATTTGTATTTTGTTTACCCAATTAAATTTTGCACAAAACTATCAAACTATTTTTGGTTCTGACACAACACAATGGGATGTAAATTTTTGTCAATTAGGACAAAGTAGAACCGTACATAAAATAGCCATTGAAGATACCTTAATCAATGGTCTTTCATACTATAAAGTTGGAGAAAAAAGTAACCAGTCTATTGATTATAACTTAAGTGGAAACGTAGGTATTACCAATGGCTTTTTGAGAGAAGATACTAGTTTAGGAAAATATGGTTCATTGGAACTATTAATTCTTCGAGCACCTCCTCCCTTGATACAATTGAGCTATTGGTAGCTGATTTGTCTCTTAGCTTAGGAGATACTTTTGTTGTTAGACATGACAATAGAGACAGTACGGTCTTAGTCTATTCTGTTTATTACGAATCGGGTTTAAAACGGGTTCGCTTGAATTATGTTTTACCTGCTATAGCACATTTATCCAAAAAAGTAACATTTCTAGAAGGTATTGGCACCAACTTTGGCTTTGCCTATATGCATGCAACTCTTAATTTGTGTCCTTGCTTGGACTCCTATCGCAAGAATAGCACTACTGTTTATTCAAATTTTGCATGTAGCGTTATTGGTAGTACTTCTAAGGTAAATGAGCACCAACAAGCCATTCGTATAGCACCACACCCCATTCAACATAGTAGTCTTTTTTCTTTTAAGAATCCAACTTCGCAAGAAGCTCAATTAATTATTTCGGATATCTCAGGTCGAACAGTACAAACGTACACAACTACTGAAAACAACCTTCTTATACAAAAAGAACGTCTTAGTGGCTTGTACTTTTATCAGCTCAGAATAGCCCAGCAACACAATGCGCAAGGAAAAATACTTTTCTTGGACTAAGAATCGGATAAAAAAACAACAGGTATAAAAAAACATAATTATTGTATATATTGCAGTATAATACAGGCATTTTTTTACAAAAATGCCTATTTAATATATATAATCATTAAAAATAATAATGCATAAAACTTTCCTAATATTCTTAGTTGCTTTCTCCTTATTGGGATGTACCGAAAGTAAACAAACAAACGAACATAAACTCAAAGAGTCCAAAGAACCCAAAGGGGTCGAAAATGTAGCTTATAAATGGGGAAAAATAGCTCTAACAGCAACAGCAAACGACACGGAATACTTTAGACCAAGACCAACCATAACATCTCGATATTTGGCACTAATTTTTGTTGCTATTTTTGATGCATGGTCAAGATATGATGAAAAAGCCATTCCCGTTTATTTAAAAGAAGTAGACAGGAGACCAGCCAATGAACAATCCTTAAAAAATAAAGAAATAGCCATAAGTTATGCTGCATTTAGAGCCATGAACGAATATTATTACTCTGATAAAAAGCTATTTGAAGATTTCATGAGGGAATTGGGATTAGACCCGAATAATGAAAGCTTAGATCCGAGTACCCCTGAAGGAATTGGCAATTTAGCCGCCAAAACTGTTATAAAATCACGAAAAGGAGACGGAGCAAATCAATATGGAGAAGAAGAAGGTTCAAATGGTAAGCCTTATTACAATTATATGGGTTATAAACCTGTTAATTCTGTGGATAAGAATGTAGATATAAATCGTTGGCAACCAAAATACTTTTCAGATGGAAAAGGAGGGAAATTTGCTCCAAGTTGTTTGACACCTTTTTGGGACAAAGTAAAACCTATTGCCCTTAAATCTGGCGACCAATTTAGACCTGGTCCGCCACCAATGGTAGGCTCTGAACAACTAGAAAAAGAAGTTCAAGAAGTAATTGAAATGCAAGCTAATTTGACCGATTACCAAAAGGCATTGGTGGAATTTATGCGAGATGGTCCACAATCCGTACAACAAGCAGGGCATTGGCTAAAATTTGCGCAAGACGTTTCAAGAAGAGACAATCATACACTTGATCAAGATGTAAAAATGTATTTTTATAACCAAGTTGTAGCGATGGATGCCTTTATAGCTTCATGGGACTCCAAGATGCACTATGATTATGCCAGACCGTATGCATTGGTTCACCAATATTACGATAACCAAAAAATAAAAGCTTGGGGAGGTGAAGGAAAAGGCATGATTGAAATAGAAGGAAAACACTGGAGACCTTACTCCCCAGAAACATTTTTATGTCCTCCTTTTCCTAGCTATGTCTCAGGGCACAGCACCATAAGCGGCGGATGTGGAGAAGCTCTAAAAATTTGGACAGGAAGTGATGAATTTGGCTCTAATGCTCAATTGGTGGCAGGGGCAATGACAGAACCTGATAATTTAGGAGATACGATAACATTAGAATTTCCAACTTTTACCCAAACAGCAGAAATGGCTGGGATTTCCAGAGTATTGGGAGGTTATCATATTCAAGCTGATAATGTAGCTGGACTGGAATTGGGAAGAAATGTGGCTAAAGAAGCTTGGAAATTTTATAAAAAACATACTGGAGAAGAGTAACGAGATATGACTAAAACTAAACTAGTAGCAGTCCCTACTTTGGGGTTGCTGTTTTGGCTGGCTAAATATTAACAATATTAAAACAAAAGATACCTTAGCTTAAAATGAAGATAAAAACACATGAAATAAATCACTTGAAAATTGCTGAAATATCATCAGAACAAAACCTTATCAATCATGTCGAGGATGGATTAAACTTATTAGGAAATATCTACTATCAAGGATTTGACAAGGTCATCATTCATCAAAAAAACATTACTCCAGACTTCTTCGAACTCAAAAATCGAATGGCGGGTGAAATTCTTCAAAAATTTTCGACTTACCGTATTCAATTAGCTATTGTGGGAGATTTTTCAATATTCAATAGTAAAAGTCTAAAAGATTTCATTTACGAAAGTAATCAGGGCAAACAAGTTAACTTTGTTGCTTCAACAACTGAGGCACTGAAAAAATTATCAGAAAAATGACTTAGTCCCAATTATTTCTGAGCAATGATTCAAACTTAAGAAGAAAACATCGAACGATACAAAAAATGATCAACAAAGTAAACGCACTATTAATCCTAGGAGGCTTCATTTTCTTTCAGCAATTTCTAAAAGCTCAAACCAATCAACCTCAACGCTTTTTGCACAAAGTTGGTATCATAGATAGTCTTTATTCGCAGGAGTTAAATGAATCAAGAAAAATTCACATACAACTACCCAGAGATTATGACCCTAATAAAAATCAAAAATATCCAGTCGTCTTTATTTTAGATGGAGAAATATTTCTGTCTACGGTTAATGAAGTCCAAAACTATTACAGTGGTGGTTTTACTCCTGAAATGGTTCTTGTAGGCATCTCGAATCAAAGCAATAGAACTAGAGATTTGACGCCCTCAACAGTAAAGGTAAAGTATGGAATGCCGTTTCGTGACGAGAGTGGAAAAGCCGCTGTATTCAGTAAATTCATTGAAAAAGAACTCATCCCCTTTATTGAGAAAAAATATCCTGTCACTAATTTTAGAACATTAATAGGACATTCCTATGGCGGCTTGTTCACCATTTATACCCTAATACATCAACCTCACTTATTTACAAACTACTTGGCTATTGACCCTAGTTTGGATTGGGATAATCAACAACTATTAAGAGAGTCTGAAAAAATACTTGCCACGCAAAAATATAAAAACAAATCTTTGTTTATGTCTTTGAGCGGGCAACTGCACCTCCAAAATTCAACAATAACAATTGACAACGTGCTACAAGATACCACAGATTTCACATTGTTTGCCCGTTCAAATATTGCTTTCTCAAACTTGGCAAGTAAAAATGATAAGAATGGGTTGTTTTTTAAATGGAAATTTTATCCCAACGATTTGCATGGCACCATTCCACTTCCTTCTATTATGGATGGTCTAATTGCCATTTTTGAATGGTACCAGATGGAGAGTACCGACAAAATAAACTCCTTTGACACTTCTCAAGAAGAACTTCTTCGCATTATAAAACGAAGAGCAAAAAAACTCCAAAATCATTTTGGATATCCCAATCCGCCTTATCCAGAAGCGCTCTTAAATATGTCTGGTTATATGAATATGGATATGCAACAATATGAAAAAGCAAAAATGTACTTTGAACTTGCCATGCAGTATTATCCTCAAAGTGCCAATGCTTTTGACTCTATGGCTGATTATTATGAACAACAAGGCGATTATAACAATGCCATTAAATACGTCACCAAGGCACTTGAGTTAAATGCTACTAATTATTACAAACAAAGACTCGAAAAATTAGAGCAAAAAAGAGAAGAGATTAATAATGAAAAATAATCGGAAAATTTGATTCACAAAATACTTGAGGAAATAAGCAAAGAACTAAATCTATGATAAAGCCTCAATGATCTTAGAGCTTTAGCTACTAAAAAAAGTATACAATTAAAGGACTATTATAGTATAATTATGTACATTTAAGTTGCTTTTTGTTGAAACAACTGTTACATAATTATCATTTACAGAATGGAGAATCAGGAGAAAATAGCCCAACCAACTAACTATATCAGTGCTTTACCTTATTTATCAGTACTTCCCATCACCGAACAATGTTTAGACTTTTCGATCATGGACAAAGTTCAACTGGGCTTAACTGAGAATATTCTTCAACAACTCTTAAGTGAAGAAACAGAGGTTAGTGTTGCTATTCCATTGGGTATAGAAAAGAATACCGCTCCTTCTAAAATTAGCCAACACAAGGCATTACAAAAAACATTTGAAAACTTTCAACAACAAAGAAATGGTCTTTCAATTGGCTACCCTGTTGTTTTAATGGACGATGACAAATTAGGTCGTCCTATTGCTGCCCCTCTTTTCTTGTGGCGAGTGGAATTAAACATTACTCCTGACAGCAATATGGATTGGACATTGGTAGCCAATAATAATAATAAAGGTTATTTAAATCCTATTCTTAAAAATTACTTAGAAGCTCGATTTGAGTTGGATTGGGAACAAACAATAGGTCTAATAGATACTGTTGATGCTAAAGTAGTCGCAGAAACTTGTGCCACTTTAGCCACTCAGTTAAAACTAGAACACGATGTTAGTGTTCGCATTGAAGCCTGTCCGCTGCCTGATCAAATTCCAGAAAACATTATTCTGAATGCTATTATTCTAGGCAACTTTGAGCCTATTACCTTAAAAGAAGCCAAGAAACTACCCAAAAACTTAAAACCTAGGGAACGAAAGCAGTGGAAAACCAAAGTTCCAGCGCTTCCTAGCAACTCTGCACAAGACGAACTTATTGGTACTATATTCGATGGGCATCATGTTGTTGCAGAAGGAATTTCTAATACAGGAAAGACGCACATCATTGCTTCTATTTTGCCCAGTTTGTTAACAGACAAAGGAGCTGCCCTAATTATATCGCCTCAATTTTCCTCCTTTAAGGACATTCAACATCACTTAGAGCATCTTGGGATTAAAGATATTGGCATACTGTCTCTACAAGATGAAGTGCTGGACAAAGAGCGTATGATAGAGTATCTAGAGTCTATGCCCAAACGCACACGCACTATTTCTAATTTTGACAATGTCACTTATAGCAAACAGCTCAACAAATATATGCTGCTTCGATCTAAGCTAGAACAAGCTTATGATAGTGTTCACGATGCCACCATCAATAGTTGGAATTGGACAGAGCTAGTGGGGCAATGCTTGTTGAATCATCGCAAAAGTGACAAACAAATCCTAGGTCGTTTTTTGGATAATAGCTTATTTTCGTTTACAGCCAAAGAACACTATATTATCAGTCGAGAATTGAGCGAGCACTATGTTTATTACCACAAACTCGATGCCTTAAAACATCCTTTAAATGCCTTGCATGGGCGTTTTTTTAGTGACGAGAGCAGTATTGAAAGTACTCGTTCGGAAGCAAAAACAGAATTAAATCTTTATCGTTACAAAACCAATAGTTTATACCAAAGCTTTTTAGTTTTTGTTGGCAATTATGGAGAATATTTGAAGTTTCAATATCGTGACTTTGTGGCAAATATGGAGCAACAAATCGATAAAATTGAAAGTGATTTGCACCTTTATAATGATTTGTATGGAGAAGCATTTGACAAGCAAAGTAGTTTTCAGAATGCCAAACTGAAATTATTGAGTGTTTTCTCTAGACGACACCAAGAAATTCGAGCCGCTAAAGAACAATTGTTGGAAGATTACCAAACCTTACAGGAAAGTTATAAAAACAATACTTTTTTCAAAACAGAATTTCCCGATATCAAAGCAGAGTCAAAACTTGCCGATATTGAAGGGAAGTTAGAAAAGGTAAGAACTGCCTTACACGATTGGGCTTTGACAATTCCTACCTTGGTCAAAAAACGCACACAAGAATTATCAAAAGAGACAGCCTTTCCAGAAACTTTCCAAGAGCAATACGAAGAACTAGAAAGCTGGCTACAGAAGCTCATTCAACAAATTAATGCTGCGCAGTTGTTGCGCAAGGAGGTTACTGAACCCAAAGGCAAAATTTCAGCAATCGAATCGGCTTTGTTTACCATTTTGCTCCAATTTCAAAAACTGGAAAATGAATGGAGAGACATAGATGCTTATTATCAATGGCGCCGCTCTTGGTTAACCATCGATGCGAAGACTCAAAAAGTTGTTCAAGCTTTAGTAAATGCAGGTACTCAAGACTGGGTTTCTGGCTTTAGTAGTTGGTTTTATCATCAAATTCTCACACAACAATACTCGATTCATTTACCATTAGGAACTTCCAATCAGGCATTGCCTTTTGATGCCTATATTAATACCCTACAAGACATTCAAAAACGCATTAGCCAAAAAGCAAATGTCATTACCAAAGAACGTCAAGGGGAGCAAATCAAACGCATCAAAAAAGAAAAGGATTTGACCTTAACGAATGCCCGTCCAATTTTCAAAAATAAAAAAATTAAAGACCTTTTGCAGTGGATTGGATTAGAGCATATTGGTGATGTTTTTCCAATTGTTTTGGCAACACCAGAAATGGCACAACAATTACTTGGCTTAAAAGTTTCCACCTTTGATTTGGTTATTGTTGATAATGCCCACGACATTTCTTCCAAAATTGGAGTTGATTTACTAAAATTGGGTAATCAGCACCTAGTTTTAGGCAGACCAATAAATGCTGAACAAACAGAGCAAAAAAGTCTCTTGCAATGGATGTTGGCACAAAAAGGACGCCGTTACCAATACCTAGAACACATTCACTCTAAAGACGCTGCGGAACGAACGCGCATTAATAAAGGAAGTGTGCAAGATCCTAATGCTTTCCAAATTGCCGTCGCAGAATCGCTTCAAGAATATATTGCTGCCGATCGTTTGGAATTCAACAAATCAATTGAAGGAGTTGTTGTTGATTTGGTTATTACCCCCAAGTATTCTGGACAACATCCTATTGCTGTGGTTTGTGACGGTGGCTTGTTGTCTCAAGCAAAATATGATTTTCAATTGGCAGTGGATAAAATTCGCATTCTAACCAACCAAGCTTACCAAATTCAATACATTTGGTCGGTGGATTGGTGGAAAAATAATGAAAAAGCTTTGAGCCCTCTATTGGCCTTTATCATTCAATGGGATAAGCAACATGCTGGAGGAAACTAAGGAACTAATTTTGATATAAATGATGTTCTAAACAACCCAACGATTTAGGCGGGCTATCAGTGGTTTTTCAACAAACTGATGCAACAACAAACTCAGCCCCCAAACACCTATAACAATTAAAAACTGGTTCGTTTGTTTTAAATCTGGCGTACTCGAAAAATAATGTATAATGGGTATATGAACCAAATAAGCTACATAAGAAGCATTCCCTAGCTCTATAAATAGCAAAGGCAATTGAGGGCGTTTTAACGTTTCTAAGGTTAGAATTCCGAATAAAAGCAAACTACTTCCTATACCTACCGTAGCGAAAGACAAATTGCTGTAATAATCAACCACACTTAAAAACAAACAAAACCCTACAAGTATACCAAACAAACAACCATGCAACCTTCTTTTTACTGTCCATTTTTGACTTTGTTCATAAAGTATACTAGTAACAACGCCTGATAAAATCAGCCAAATATTCTGCCCCACAAAAAAGTTTAAAGGGGTTCCTTTTATCGGATAATTGGTATACTCCAATCCCAACAACAGAAACGTACCTATCCAACAACCAATTGCTATGTGTCGTGCTTTTTTCTGGCTACAATACAAAATAGCAATTGCAAATAGACTATAAAAGTACAACTCAACCGAAAGGCTCCAAGTTACTTCTAGAAACGACTTATGACCTGGCAATAAAAATACATTGGCTAAGAAACTCCAATTGAGTTGTACTGGATAGATACCAGCAAGTATTAAGATAAAAAATAGTGTCCAATAAAAAGCAAAAATTCGGATACACCGACGCTTCATAAAATAAGACGCCCTCTTTGTTCCTTTTCCAAGTTTTTCTCGGCTTGTCCAATAGATAATAAACCCACTGATCACAAATAAAATGTCAATTCCCTTGTAGCTATGACTGCCAATTCCCATATGAGCAAAAATCACAAATGTAGCTGCTATAAAGCGCAACAACTGAATGGATTGAAAATAATTCATATCAGAGAAAACTAGGATTAAGTAAAAGCATATTCAGAGTTTTAATAAGACTTTCCTTATACAAGATGCAGTCGTTACTCCAAATTACACCTTTTGTTGAGGCACAGCTAAACCTTATTAGTTTACTTTAGATTTCGACTGCGTATAATGTAATCGACCTTTTTAGGAATGCACTTTACTTGCTTGGCATACGCAGGTTTTTCTTTTAATAAAACACGAATAGAACGTTCTTTGAATATATCAATTTTAGAAAAATCAGCAATGACCTTAAAATCTTGTGCTGCCAAACGATCGTAATCACTCAAGCCAACTTGACTAGATACCTCTACCGTTTTGGGCAAAATAATCAACAACAAACTATCTGGAACATTAAGCACCTCAACAGGAACTTCTATTCGTTTTTCAGTTACCTCTTCCACTTTTGCCATACAACGAATTTTATTCGTAGATAGCGCAATACTTCCATTAGGATGTGCTTGGAGACCTATTTCAACATCTATATCTTGGTTCACTTCCGAAGGAGGTAACAATACATTGGTACGCCATTCGTTAATATCCCTAATAACAGAAGCAGGTCCCTTTATTTCAATCTTTTGAGGTTCTATTTTTATAGAATCAACAAATTGATACAAAGGTGCTAGACGCACTTGCTCTTCCAAAACAACAGGAATTACTTTGGTAGCAATATCTTCCATTTGAAGTTTAATGGTTTCTGGGTGGATGTTTAGAATTCTTGCTTTGGGAATTGATTTAAGTACTTTTGCATTCAAAGAAGAAACAGAGATTACGCGAATTTCATTGGCAGAGACAGGAATGTTGACGACTCTCTCTTTATTATAAAAAGCAAAGCCTAACAAATCCCAACCTTTGCCCTCTATATCTACCTCTAATTGGGTAGCAGGTGGATTGGTAAAAATTTTGTCTGCTGGCGTTTCATAATTTAGCTTGACAATCAAAGTATCTTTATAAGAATAGGATAATTTTGTCATTAGCCAAAAAACAAAAGCAATACTAATGCAAATCATTAGTATTGCTCGATCCGATTGAAGGAATTCTTTTATATTTTCTTTACTAAGCTTTTGCTGGCTCTTTTGAGCTGTTGGTTGCACTGGAGCTTCCATAAACAGATTTCGTTTGTTCCAAAGAAATAGCGCTTCTTTGAACAGTAATAACAGTTTTAGGCGCTATTAATAAAGTAATTTTGTCTTCTTCTAAAGAGGCAATTGTACCGTGTATGCCTCCTATCGTAACTACTTTAGAACCCTTTTTTAGATTACTAGAAAATGATTTCTGCTCTTTTTGTTCTTTTGCAGACGGTCTAATGATAAAAAAGTACATGACCAAAATTGCTGCTAACATAAATGGCCAAAACAAAGGGTTAGCACCAGCTACACCTGCTGCTTCACCTCCCGCCTCTTGCCACAAAAACAATATATTATTCATCATTTTGTTTTACAATTTAATGTTGTGTTTTGTTTTTTTAATAAAATGAAGTGGACAAATATACAAACTTCTAAGCCAATTCCATTGCTAAATCCATATCTTTCCAATGTAAAGCAATTTTAGGAGCTGTAATTCCCTCGGGGAAATGTGCCGTGGCTTGAGTAGATTCAATGGTTGTATCAGCTCCTGCTTGTTTTAGTAATTCTGCCATCTCTAATGGTCCTCCCGTATCTGCTAAATAGTGTGTTGGTGTCCAGCCATTTGCATCTTGTGCATTGACCATTTTATTTTTTGATAATTTGAAAAATGTTTTCAAACCATCTATTCGACCACTTCCTGCCACTTGGTGCAACAGCGTTATTTGATTCCAAGGTTTTTCTTCAAAACTAGCACCATGTTTATGTAATAACTTTATAATATCGCCCACTCCCGAAGAACAAGCTACTCTCAATGGAGAAATCCCTCTATCATCACTTCTTATTACCGATACGCCACCTTTTACAAGCACTTTGACAACAGCTAAAGCATTCAAATATTCTCTATGTTCAAAAGGCGCCCATTCTTGACTGGCAATTCTCTGTTGTTCCTTCAAGGTCATTAAGCGACCAGGTTTAGGCTTGTATTTATTATAATCATAATAGTACGCTAAGTAACCTTTTTGCAAGGTACAACGTACAGGCACGCCATTTACCTCATCATCATGCACCCAATTGTCCACTCTAGTACTATACAGCGTCCAAAGTGCCTGCAACAAAGCCGTGCTACCATTAGCAGTCACAGCCGAAGTATCTGCTCCTAGTCTTAACAATGATTTTACAACCCCGACATTACCTAAAGCGCTCGCAATTAACAAAGGCGTATTCCCATCTGCATCTTTAGCATCTTTGTCACAACCATTTTTCACCAAAGCTACCACCAAGCTTGCAAAGTTAGAAGCGGCTGCCAAATGAATGGCCATTGCTCCTGAAGTCGTCTGTTGAGTCTTATTCGCTCCTGCTTTTAACAATAAAGTACAAATTGCTTGATGTCCTTCCTTTGCAGCTAAATGAAGCGGATATAACTGATCTTTATCTGGCAAATTGGGATCAGCACCTTCCTTTAACAACACCTTGACTACCTCAGTGTGTCCCATCAATGCAGCAGAATGCAAAGCACCAGTATGTGCTCCCAACGCATTGGGATTAGCCCCCCTTTTTACCAAAGACAAAACATCTTTGGCTGCTCCTCCTTCTACTGCCAAAATCATCTGCTCATCCAATGAGCTTAGCTTTTTCATTCCATTTATTTTAGTACTCTTGCCAATTTAGTATCTTTCCAATGCAACGCAACTTCTTCAGCAGTACAACCAGGTGGCATACCTGCTCCTCGTCCTTCTTTGCTTTTGATGGCAGGATCAACGCCTTTTTCAAGCAATAAAGTTGCCATCTTCAAGGGTCCTCCAATATCTGCCAAATAATGCAAAGCCGTCCATCCAAAATCATCTACAGCATTTGCGTCTATTACTGCCCCTAGCTTCAAAAATTGCTCTAACCCATCTAAGCGACCACTCCCAGAAACTCGATGTAGTGGAGTAGCATTTTGATACCCACGAACATCTAGAACTGCCCCCTTGTCGTAAAGTTGTTGAATGACCAATGCCTCCCCAGTATGGCAAGCCATATTGATTGGAGTCTGTTTAGTATCATTAGCAGCATTGACATCCGCCCCTGCTTGGATCAAAAACATAGCCGTATCTAAGGCATCCAAATACCTCAAATGATTTTTAGGTCCCCAATCTTTGTTTGCGTATATTCTTTGTTCCTCAATAGTCAACAGATCGCCTAATTGATCTGCCTCACTTGGATTATAATCTCGATCACATCTAAAGCAACCCTTTTTGATTTCATAACGAATCAAGCGTTCATCTTCTTTCTCTTCGTATATCCACTCTGCTGTTCTAGTGCCGTACAACTGTCTCAAAGCCTTGATCAATGGCGTATCTCCTCCTAAGTCTTTGTTGTTCGCGTCTGCTCCTGCATCTATCAAAAGGCGAACAACTTCTGTGTTCCCCAAGCTTGCAGCAGCAGCCAAAGGGGTCAAACCATTAACATCCTGTGCTTCTATATTGGCACCTGCTTCTAACAACACAGGGATTACCGCAGCATAATTGGACGCAGCGGCTACATGCAGTGCCGTTCCCTTTTGAGAGGTCAAGGCATCAACATTAGCACCAGCATTAATTAATTGTTTGGCAATTGCCACGTGCCCTCTACTAGAAGCTAGATGTATCGGATAATATCCTTGTACATCGTTTGCATCTGCTTTTGCTCCTTTGCTCAACAACAACTCAACAACAGTACCATGCCCATTGAATGCAGCACAATGCAAAGCCCCCGAGTTGGGTCCCATTGCATTAGGACTAGCCCCTTCTTCTAGAGCTTTTTGAACTCCGTCTAAATTGCCAGTTTCTGCGGCAACAACTATTGCTTGATCTAATGTTTCATTCATAGCTTGATTTATTTAATAAGTAAAATTGTTTAATAGCCGATGAGAATTTTCAGTAGGAATACCAAAGCTCATCGGCTAGCAAATTTTAGAGCATAAAAAATAAAACTTAGCTATTTTCTTTTTCCTCTCGAGCCGCTTTGTTCTCTAATTCTTTTTTCTCCGTTTCTGGATTTTTTTCTACAGCACCGACTATTCGAATCTTCGTTTTATTAGGAATTGTATTGGCTGAAATAGTCACGGTTTTATCTTGTTCTCCATTCTTACCTTTACTACTAAACTTCACTCTGATTTCTCCACCATCACCAGGAGCAATTGGTTCTGAAGGCCACTCTGGTACTGTACATCCACAGCTTCCCTGTGCATGACCAATAATCAAGGGATTTTTCCCTACATTCTTAAACTTAAAAATATGTTCTACGGATTCTCCTTCTACTAACGTTCCAAAATCAAATACCTCTTCTTCAAATTCAATTTTAGCAGCTGTTTCTGGTGAAATAGCTTCGTCTGCGGTTACAGGATTGCTAATTAGTGATGAATTGCTAATGCCATCCATTTGTTGAACTTCTGTAGCAGTAGGCACTGTTTTTTTAGGTTCATCTGCCGATGAACAAGCCGTAAATACATAAAGGACACTCAATAACAAGATTAATTTACTCATTGTTTATTATTTTATACTATTAATTTTAGTACTTCGTGGATTAGCTCCCTGTGGTCGTGAGAGCGCAAGCTTAGTTTTTTAACTTTTTTGTAAAAAATTAAAAAAGCATCTTTGCATTATTTTAATTATCAACCCTTTAAAGAATATCGATAATCAAACTGATGCGATTTAGCTGCGCTGCTACTGCGTGGTTTCCACGAAGTAATGAATTTTTGACACTTCACAAGCTTCCTGTAGCCAATTAATGCGACAGACACCACTATGAAGCAATATTTTTTATATTTTATCTGGCTTTGACTGTTTCGAAAACTCCAATAGCCAAAGTATTCCCCCTGATATAGCCAAATTATCTTTTTGAATAACCAAAGATTTTCGATACTCAAACTGTGCTTGCAAATACAACATTTTTGACAGCCTGATGTTCACTCCTGCCCCCATGGGAATTTGAAAATCAAAATTTCCATTTCTTTGGGACAAGTACAAGCCTCCTACTCCCAACAAAATATAAGGTGCAATCAAAAAGTCTTCTTTCAAAAGGTAATCATTGTTAAACTTATAAACTGCTACCAAATCGCCTCCAAAAAACAACTCATTTCTTTTTCGCCTAGAACATGGTTGACACAAACTATCTGTCGCATCAAAAATGAGGTGATGTGCATCTATACTACCTATTCTCAAAGGCAGTCCTATATTCAAAGATTTATTAATATGCCTAAAAAAACCTATTTCCCCAGCATAATTAACATCCTCTGGATGCAATATACGCCCAGGGTTGGCTACTTGAAAAACGGTATCTAAAGTATTGTAATCTGTAATTACAAACTTATAAGTTAAGCCGTTTTTGGTTGTAGATATTTGGGCAACCACTTGCAGAGACAGGACACAACAAAACCATAGGAAAATAATACGCATTGATTGGTAGTTTGGTTAAGATTTGCTCACATGAGATGACAAGCTCTATTATTTACAAAAACTTATTCGAGCACATCCACTCAAATAAGTTTTTGTCTATTAAATGTACTAAAAATTACTACATGAAAAAAGTAATTTAATCTAGCAAATTACTACTTTTATTTAGTTTCTATTGAATCAATTTTCTTTGAGTCCTCTGCCCTCTTTGCTAATCAACCCCTTTTCCATCAAATCCTTCATCAAACGATCCAAGATACCATTAATAAAACGCTTACTTTTGTCCGTGCTATAATCCTTCGCTAAACTAACATATTCGTTAATCGTCACTTTGGTTGGAATTGATGGGAAATATAAGAACTCACAAATTCCTAATTTGAGCAACAACATATCCAACACAGCAACTCGGTCTTCGTTCCAGTTTTTTAGTTTATCAACGACTAAGTCGTGTAATTCATCGTTGTGACGAATAGCCTTGTACAATAACTCCTTTCCAAAGTCATGCACAAATTCCTCATTAGGCAATTGAGCAATATAAAACTCATCCTCTTCTGGCAAAGAACGTACAGAACGTTTGATAGCACCAAAGATCAAAGATTGATCGTCTTCTGAAGTTGGAGAAATATCTTCGAGGTGTTCCAAGAAGTGCTCATTCTCCAGCATAGATTTATATAAGTTCACCAAACAATACTGGTGTTCTCTAGCTGGCATAGGAGACATTTCTAGGTAGGAATTATAATATTCTGATTTCGCAAAGTTTTGATACAACTTGCGCACCAAGTCATCGTCAATGATGTTACTCAATTTTTCTTTTCTAATCCTAGCATGAAAATCTTCGTTCTCTCGAAGAGCTTCTAAAACAGGATTTTCATAAAGCCTAAGAGAAGCTTTTTTATCTTCTTCTGTAGGTACAAATTTTTTAGATTTTATGTCAAAATCTTTCTTTGAATAATTAGCAACCCTTATCAGGTAAAGCATATTCAACAAATACAAACGATAACTCTCTTGGACTGCTTTGAGATAATCTTTCTCTGCAATGGCAGTATTCGTATGTTCGCTTTGTAAATAAGCATATAATGTTTGCAATACCTTGATACGAATATTGTGACGACTAAGCATACTAAATTATAGATATAAGTATAGTAGTGAGATAAGAACTATTTACATTGAAGTGCAAATGTACAAAAAGTTTATAAATGCGTTGTCAATTTACTTTCTTTTTTAAGAAGAGTATTTAATTTTGTGTCCCATAATAAGACTTTATTTAAATCTATTATCCAAATTTACTCAAAATAACACCATGCCCGTTCCTAAAGAATTTATTTACGAAGGTGAATTTACCATTCGAACTAGTGAAATTGATCGCGCCAAAAAAGTCACAGCAACGGCTTTTATTGATTTAATGCAAGAAGCTGCCATGCAAAATGTTATTGAACTCAAAGTTTCTGTTTGGGACATGGCTGAGAAAAACATCTCTTGGGTTTTGATGCGCAAAAATCTTAAATTATATCGCTTACCTTCTCTTGGAGAAACCATCAAAATACAAACGTATCCTGCTGGTTTTGACAAATTATTTACTTATAGAGATTATAAAGTTTTTGATCAAAACAATACGTTGTTAGCTGAATCTTCTTCGACTTGGTTGTTAATGAATACCATTAGACGAAGTATAGCTAGAATTCCCGAAGAAATTCGTGTGAGAGGTGATTTTGACACCTCTAAATGCCTTCCTCATGCCAAAAACAAATTGCCTAAATTAACAAGAGTGGATCTACAAAAAACATTTGTTGTCAACTGGCACGATATGGATTTTAACGAACATCTTAATAATGTACGTTATATGCAGTGGATGTTTGAGACCGTTGATTATTATTTAAAACATACAGGCAAATTAGAGGAACTGGATATTATTTACAAAGCAGAGTGTTATTGGAAAGATACAGTAGAGGTAAGTACACAAAAAGTAGATGAGACGGTCTATTTACATCGTTTGGTGCGCTTATCAGATGGGGAAGAAATTGCTTTGGCAAAAACGACATGGAGCCAAGTCTTATAAATTTATATTAAAAAAATACAACTAGCCTACCCTTTTTTTCGTCCTAAAAGCAAGTGTCCTCTTTTGGTATATAGAGTATCTTTTTTATATTAAGGGTTGCTAATCAATCGTTCCCAAAGCTACAGTATTTTTTTTACTAAAAATAAGATGCATGCACCACCAATTAATTCTTGTGTTAATATTAGTAATGGCATTTCCCAAACTAATATTAACAAAATCCCCTTTGTCTCAGCTCACTTTGAGCAATTACCGAAACTACTTCTTATTCATTGCGCTCTTATTTGTTTTTAGTGTTTCAAAATCTTTTGCTCAAGAAAAGGACAACCCAGAGGCTCAACACAATCATGTAGACCAAGCCTTAATCAACCGCCTTTCTCAAAAAATCGAACAGGCAGAAAACGACTCTATAAAAACGACCTACATCATGAAACTGGCATATGCCTACCTGTACCATCTCCCTGATTCTACTATCAATGTGGCTCAAAGAGGGTTAAATATTCTAGAAGGGGATACATCTTCGTGGGTACCTGCTATACAAGTACAACTGATTGCGTTTGTAGGTCATGCCCATCGATTTGGAAGTAGTTTTACAGCAGCAGTTAATGCTTTTCAAAAAATGCTAGCGTATAGTATTTCTTGGAATGATAGCAACCTGATTGTACAATCTTATTTTAACATAGCTGCTAGTTACGCAGAACAAGAGAAACACGATTCTGCGGTTATTTTTGATTTAAAAGCATTAGAAATACAAGAAGCAACTCATTCTAACCAGTTAGGAAAAAGCTATAATAGTGTTGGTTTGGATTATTTGAATGCCAAACTATTTGACCAAGCTTTGATCTATTTTAATAAAAGTATTGCCCTAAAAAAAAAGAACAAGCAAGATAATTTATTAGGAAATACATACTTTAACCTAGGAACTACCTATAGAGATCTCGCCAAACAAGATAGTGCCCTTTATTTCTATGAGTTGGCACTTAAAAATGCCAAGATATACAAAGATAGTATCTTCATTATGCAATCTTTAGAAGCCATAGGTATCATTCACTCTATCAATGGCGATTATGCCCGTGCAAAAGAATACCTATTACAGGCTATTTCTCTTTTTAATTTTTTAAAACTTCCCTATAACAGTCGAATTGTCAATAGTTATCAAGAGTTGGCAAGGGTTTATATTACAGAGTCTAATTTTGAAGAAGCCGAAAAACTATTAAACAAAAGCAAACAAATACTTTATAACAATAAGGCTTCTATCAGCAATAGAATGAAGCAAAATTTAGAGCTTTGGCAGTTATTGGCTTGGTCAAAAAAAGATTTTGCCAATGCAAGAATTTATTCGCAAGAATATGCAGACCTAATAGATACACTGCACCAACGAAATATAGACCAAAAAGTATACAAACTTTTACTTACATACGAAGATCAACTAAAAGAGCAACGAATCAAGTCATTAGAGCAACAACAAGAAATTTCGAATTTAAAAAACGAACGACTCAACCAAAGTCTTTACTTCATGGTGATTATCATTATCGTTATGCTTCTTATTGTTGGATTTTTGTATCGTCTGAATAAATGGCGTTCAAAAGTCAATTTGGAATTGGAAACATTAAACAACACCAAAGACAAGTTATTTAGTATTATTGCTCATGACTTAAAAAATCCATTGTCTGCGTTTCGTTCTATTACTCAATCGCTATCCGAAGACATTTTTGACATCAGCCGAGACGATTTAGATTATTTTATCAAACAACTCAATACTTCTGCTAGCAATCTCTTCGATTTGCTTCAAAACTTATTGTATTGGTCTATTTCTCAAACAGGACGTCTAGAATTTCAGCCTCAGAAAATTACTTTAACTGAGACTACCGACGATGTTTTTAGCCTATTAGAAAGTAGCGCTAATATTAAGAACATTGGACTATCCAATACCATCTCCACAGAAACTGTTGCCTGGGCAGATCAAAAAATGACGCACACCATTTTAAGGAATTTAATAGCCAATGCCATTAAGTTTACCCCTAATGGAGGGAACATATCTGTTTCTTCCAACATCAATAATTCGATGTTGACTATTTCGGTGACTGATACAGGAAAAGGAATCTCACCCCATATTGCCCCAACACTATTTATGCTCAATTCTAGCAAAAACGAACGAAATGAAGTGGAAGGAAAAGGAACAGGCTTAGGACTTATACTATGCAAGGAATTAGTAGAGCAACAAGGCGGAAATATATGGTTAGAAGATACTTCTTCCTTAGGCAGCACCTTTAGTTTTACGCTTCCCACTCCATCCAAAAATATTTAAAATGAAAAGTCCCATTCATATTATCATTGTTGATGATCACCAAATTGTCATTGACGGTATTCGTGCCATGCTACTAACGAACAAAACCATCCGAGTAATTGGTACCGCCTTAGAAGCTCAAAAACTCTGGGAACTGTTGCGCCACAAACAACCTGATGTCTTGTTATTGGATATGAATTTGCCGCTTGTTAATGGCATTGAAATTACAAAAAAAATTATTGAAGAATACAACAATATACGAATATTGATGTTAACCGCCAATACAGATAAAAATACAATTTTAAAAGCTGTAAAAGTAGGTGTGCATGGTTTCTTGCCCAAAGAATGTCGAAAAGAAGAATTGCTGCTAGCTATCGAGCGTATTGCCAATGGAGAACATTATTTTGGAAAAGATATTGCTCCTATCGTGTATCAAAGTTTTGCCAATCAAGTCTCTGGAAAATCCAAACTTATCACTAATTCCAATTTAACAGAACGAGAAATTGAAGTCGTTCGAGGTTTTGCCAATGGGCAAAGCTATAAAGAGATAGGCATGGCTTTGTTTATAAGTCCTAGAACAGTCGAAACGCATAAAAAGAACATTTTCAAAAAACTCAATTTTCAGAATCAAGCCGACTTAATCAAATATGCTATCAAGGAAGGTATCATTGAGCTTTAGCCTATTCATTGAGCTGAGCAACGAATCCATATTCTAGTAAAAATACGATAGACTTTAAACCTTTCTGATATCCATCCGTAATTTTACGGACAAGAGAAATCCCGAAAAAGCGGGATTTCTCTTTTTTATTTTTTGATCGAAATTTGGTTTAAGGGAGTGAGTATTACACTAGACTTCTCCTAAACACAAAAATATTGATTGCCTCACCCAATTCAATACAAAGTATTCTCATTATCATCCTTAAAATTATTACACCAATGAAAGAATTGATTTTACTCCTCCGTAATGTAGGAGTCGAAAAGCTGCTTTTAACCAAAGCAATTCCGCTCAGTATTGCTCTATTATTAACCGAAACCTTCGTTAAGTTGGGCAGTTTCACTTTTGAATTTTTTGCTTTTGCTCTACTCTTTTGGGGATTGTCTACAATTGGTTCACTTTTCATCAAAACACCTTAATTATGAATACAATCATTATCAAAAGAATGCGGTGTTATGAAAATGAAGATGATCTTGGAGACGACGAAATCAAATTAAGAATAAAAGCGGATGGGCATCGAGGGGTTACCCTTCGAAATAGTGATTTTGACAATGGTCAAACTTGGTCGATCAATCGTTCTTATACCTTTGAGCACAAAATCACTCTAGAAGTATATGATGAAGATCCCTTAAGTAGCGATGACAAATTAGGCGTGCACACCTTTGATGGTCGGGTTTCTATGTACGATGCAACCGCTTCCTTTACTAGAGACGAGTCTGACTACGAGCTCATTTTTGATTTAATTGTGGCAGAAGATGCCCCTCAACTATTTGAGCCCAAACTAGGACGTCTTAATATCCGTGACTTCTTTAGCCGCATGGGTAGAGGACTCTTAGATATTAAACAACACCGTACTAGAATTTTAGAACCAAGCATTTATCAAATCGGAAATGAAGTGATTAGCCTAAGGGAAACGTTTAATCGCCATGCCTCGCAAGATGGTGCTAAAAACAACACGGCTTCGGTTAGAGAATGGGTGCAGACACATTGCAATTTTTTTAGTAAAAAGACCTACCATTCCAATAAACCACGTTCAAGTCAAAGAAGAACGTTTTTTCATGGAGACAATTGGCACAAGGTTTCCAATGAATTGAGCCATCAAATAGCAGGTTTTCAAGAATATAGTCGTGTTACAGCTACCGACAACCCAACTAGTCACGAAACACGCGACTGGAATTGGGACTTGTTTCCTGATCCTCAGTTTATGTATCTGCTGGGTGAAGGTATGAAAACAAAAGGGCAAGGCAACGAAATGGTTCCTTTTATACACAACGAATCAGAAACGGGATCTTTTCCTGTTCAATGGCGACCTTTTTGGGGAGAATATATTACCTTTTGGGGGCGGCATGTTTGGGATACAGGACACGCTCCTGTTCGCACAGAAATTCATCCCATGCACACCATGATCCGAGAACATACTACAGCTAGTCATATTGGTAACAATGGTGCTATTGTTCCTGTCAATCAAGCTTACATTGGAATGGGTCTATCTGGCGGCTTTCCTAATGGCACCAAAACAAGATGGAAACACGAATTTGGTGGCATTCCTAAAGGAGTTACAAGCGACTCGAAAGATTGTTGGGCTACCAATCTAAAAAAACATCCCCTCAAGTTTAAATTTTATCCTCCTGTCAAACGCCCTAGCCCTACAGCTTCTTTAGTTTTTAATATAAAGTTTTGTCAACATATTACTGTTAAGGATGGGGAGCAACTGGACGATTTTTTAAGCTTAACGCAATACGACAACCCTTCTAAAGGCGGCAAACACAAAGGATTTAGAGATTGGCATAGTATAACGGGCTTTACTCCTATTGATACTCCTATAAACTTTCAGCCAAAGGCCACTTTAATCCATGGTCCTGATGGTGCACCTGCTTACTTTGAGGTAGAGGCCAACCTATCTGGCATGACTGATATTCCTGTTGGCTATTATGCTATATTAGAATGCGGTTGGAGTGAATTAGGTTTCCATTTACTACAGGAGTATGAAGTTACTTTTGAAGAAATGAAAGTCAATATCAAAGGCAGTACGTTTGGCAATGAATGGCATTTATATTATGGTGTTAATGGCATGTGGTCTGCTTGGTGGAATGGCAAAATTCGTGCAGGCAAAACATTTAAGAAAAATACAACACACCGAGTTTGGGTCTTAGATAGAATGCCGCTTGTCATTAGGGATTGTGGAGTTGAATGGTATGGCACCGACTGGGGCAATGAAGCAATTGATAATATTAACGTTGTTATGAAAGGACCGAAACATCTAGATGCACTCAACGAAGATTATATCATAGGCGATCCTCGACACTTTAGTTTAATTAGAAGCGATAATCGTTCTACCAGATTAAAAATAAGAGGACAAGGTCGTAACCGCTTCACCTCACATGAATGGATTATTAACATTGAACGGACACAAAAACATGGCTACCTTGAATCACTCTAACATACAATCTGCCATCTTAGGGAATTCCAAATTTATGGTTGGCGACAATCCTCATTACTGGAATCCTATCGAATCGGCAATATCTCTACTAGTCACTATTTCTGGTGGTCATCAAGAGGTTTACGGCTATTACTCTGCTACAGATAATTATCTAAAGGTTCACCCTGATATTTTTAGGCAAATTTTGAAAAATACAGCTTATCAGATTTTCAAACATCAAGAAAAAAACATTGTTGATTTAATCAAAGAACATCGTTTTATAAAAAATAAAATCACAGCAGGTCCTTTCGAGAATTTGGAGAATGAACACCAGACAATTCATGCCTTGAGTCTTTTGTTAACGGATATTTCTTTTTATCAAGAATTACGTCGCAAAGGATATATGGATTGGGATGATGGAACGTATGAAGCTGCAATTATTATAGGCTATGGTTGGAGAAAAATACTCCCGATAAAAGTTAAGTTGACTCAATCTAGTGCAGACGTTCACTTTGAAACACGACAATTGATACGAGATGCTTTAAAGAGCTATCCTAAAAATACTTATTTGCAATTTGTAGCGCAGCGATATAGTTTGTCTTGGTATACGAAGAACAACATACAATTACAACAAAGTTTGGGCTATTTTCAAACTTTAGCTAACTCTAGGAAGCGGTCAGAATTAGCTGTGACTATGAAGACACTGGGACAATCGTCTTTGGTTGATATAGGGCTTAGGTATCAAAAACCTGCTTTGATTCATTCTTCTCTCAAAAAACTAGAACGAAGATTTTCATCAACGCAAAAAAATCAAAATATGATTCTTTTTGCAAAAGCTTGGGCTAGTGTTTATGACAATAAAAAAACACAGGCTAAAACGCTTGCTTTAAAAATTGCTGCCAGTCACAATTCTTTCTTAAAACACCAAGCAGTACATATCCTAAAGACACTTGGTGAAACTCGAAAAGCTGCTAGTATTTTAAAACAATAGTCAACCGACCAACTCCAATACTACTTACCAACCTAACCTTCAAATTAAAAAATTAAATTATTATGAATAGCGATATAAAATTAGATAACTCAACAATAGAAATCCTTGGCGACAATACCAAAGTGACAGGCTTACAGTTGGAAATCAACAATGAGAACAACCAATTTAAGAATAAAACAACAAATAAAATCTTTGTAGAAATTAATCCCAAACAAAGAAGCATGAATATTAAAAACGTCTTGGGAAAAGACACTATAATATTTAATGGAGATAATGCCTCCTTGGTTTTGGGAGATGCAGAGGGTAAAAATGATGGTGATTTATATATTAAAAATAGCGCAGGAAAGACAACCATCCATTTAGATGGGCAATATGGCAACCTAACACTTGGCACTAATGGCAAGGATGGTAACCTTTATCTTAGAAATCACGCAGGAAAAATAACGTCTAAGCTCGATGGTGATACCGCAACGCTTAGCTTAGGGCGGCAAAGAAGCCCTGGTAAACTTCTTCTTAAAAGTAATACTGGAGAAGATTTTGTACAGCTAGATGGCTTATTAGGTCAAATAAATTTGGGTGCTCAAGGTAGCGAGACAATTCGAATGAATGGGCTTTCAGGAGCTCTTATTTTGGGCAATAAGGAGCAAGATGGAGAACTTATTATCAAAAATCGCCAAAACAAAACAACAATTTCTATTGACGGCAATAATGGCGACCTCAAATTTTTGACAGCAAATGGCACCGTAGCTGTTTTAGCAGAACTCAAAGCATTAAGAGCAGAAATCGAACGTTTAAAGGCTCAAATCGAGCCCTAAGAATGTTGAAAAATAAAAAACTAGCACCACACCAGTGCTAGTTTTTGTCTTTACATCCCGAAATTAATATAATTAGAATTTATTACCCCTAACAAACTCTATAAGTAATTCTCAGTATTATAGGGACTTTAATACTTGATTTAACTTGTGGTTATTTGCTAGTTATAGTACTTTATGAGCCAATCATATTATTTAAACAAACCTAATAAATCGTTTATTCTCACTTTAAAAAAAGAACCAAGAACATATTGCACCGCACTTGCAACATATCCTTGGTTTTTCCTTTTAACTTTCTTCACAATTCAAAGATGCAATAAATTTACCCCACAAAAAAAGACTTTTTACAGCAATTATCTGATTTATAAAACCACAAATTATCTAAAAACACACTCCTAAAGCCTTACAAGGAGATTTTTCCCTGAAAAAAGATCCGACAATTTAGATTTATTCAAATATAAAAACCTTTATTTTTTTTGCAAAAATATGTACGTACTCCATCAGTAGTACTGTGTGAGTTCAATAAATCATTAATTACTGTAGTTAGGAATTATCTTGTTAAGGTTTGCTTTTCTTTTTAAGAATCTAGACATCCGTCATCAATGCTTTTTACTCATTCTAGAACGTAACCGAGACAGAGAGACAGGAGTAATGCCTAAGAAGGAAGCCAAGTGTTTTTGCTGAACACGCTGCATTAAGCTAGGTTCTTCTCTAATCAACCACAAATACCGCTCTTCGGGACTACAGATTAGAAAAGTTTCTAATCGTTGAAGTACTTTTACAAGAAAATCTTGAATAAATTGATTGCGCATTTGATCTATTCTAGGATTAACAGTGGCCAACCGCTCTATATCTCGATAGTCAAAAACTAACATGGTTGTAGGTTCCAAAAACTCTACAATTTGGCGACTCGGTTCCTCGTAAAAAATAAGCTCATGGGTAGAAGCAATTTCTCCTTCTTTTGCAAAAATAACAGATACTTCTTCTCCTGAACTTTTAATGCTATACCCTCTTATCAGTCCTGTTTCTATGATACCAACCTTTTTGCGAGTGGCTCCAAGTTTGATAAACTGTTCTCCTGTTTGATAGCTTTTCATAACAGAAATGGCTTCAATTTCAGCAATATCATCTGCTTTTAAAAAGGGAAAATGACTAAAAAACTCTGTTATTTTGCTCATTTATACATTCAAAAGTCAATTAAACAATTTCGACCCATTCTGCTTGAGCCAAATTATACAAATCTTTGGGTACAAGTCCAACCAAGAGACCTCTAGTTCCTGCATTAATATACAACTTTTCTAAGTCTTTTGCTTCTTCTGAAATATAAACTGAATATTGTTTTTTCATGCCAATAGGTGAGCAACCGCCCCGAACATAACCAGTATGCTTTTGCAAATCTTTAACCGCAAGCATTGCTACTTTTTTATTTTGGCTTACAGCCGCCATCTTTTTTAAAGACAAAGAAGCATCGCCAGCTACTAAGGCAACAAAAACGCCTGTCTTGTCTCCTTTCAATACTAGAGTCTTATAAATATGCGTCAAGGTTAAGCCGTTATCTTCAGCTATTTTTTGTACGTTCAAATTCTCACTATCATAAGTATACTCTATTGTATCAAAAGTTACTTTTTTCTGCTGTAACAACCGTATTGCATTGGTCTTTTTCATTCTTATTTTGTATTTTTAATATCTAGCACAACCATTTATCAACTTGATGCATCTATTTTAATAGATTTCTACTTACAAAATAATGAATATGCTACAAAGGTTCCTTCTCTTTTACTTTATTTTAATTTTTGCTAGTACAAACACCTTTGCACAAGACGGAACGTGTGTATCGGGCAATTGTCAAAATGGCTACGGTCGATTTGAATGGCACAGCGGGGAAGAGTATATTGGGAATTTTAGCAATGGCAAAATGAATGGTTATGGTGTTTTTTATTGGCAAAACAAGCGCAAATTTATTGGGGGTTGGAAAAAAGGAAAAATGGATGGAGAAGGCATTCTTTTTTATGAAAATGGTCAAATAAAAAAAGGCATTTGGAAAGCCAATACTTTTGTTCGTTTGTTGCGCAACGACTTTTCTCTTTCTAGAGAAAATATTCAGCATGGTGAGCATGAATTGTTGCAAATGTTGGTTGATCGACCTGCTCTTGCTGATATTGTCCAAAAAGATGATCTTATTTGGCAATGGGTTCTTTATAAACTAGCTGGCGAAGATGTTCAATCTCCTATTTACTGGCAAGCAAACTCAAACAAAAACTTTCCTATTCCAACTGGTGTCAATGCTGTGCATGCTTATCCTACTCCCAAATCAGAAGGACGTGTTTGGGTGGCAGATGATATTACATCAGAGGAAATGTGGGCTGGTATTGTCTATGAATTGCACAACATCAAAAATGGTCCTGAGTTTCAAAAAATTGAACGAGATGCCAAATACTTTGCTTGTAGCAGAAAAGATTATATCATGCGCTATGCTCGTTTGGAATATAAAGCAGCCCAAGAAACAGCTATTTTTTATCGTACCATCTGGCTCCCCTATTGCCAAAGCAAAGGGATCAAACCGCAACCTCAACTTTGGTTTTATTACCTCCCTGATACCTTTGAAAAATGGGCGAAAGGCTTCAAAGATCCCAGTAGTTATCCTTGGCACCCTTACTCAGGTTATTACGATCAAATTGTAAAAGACGTTGTCAAAAACTACTAACATAATCTTTCGATTTACCTAATTGACATCTGCTTAAGATTTATCGACCACTACTCATAAACATGCGTTGCTGTTCGATTTCGCAAAGCATTAATCCACTGACCATACTGCACCCCATTCACTTCTTTTTGCATGGTTCCTGGCAATAAATTAAAGGTGTGGCTCGCATCATTAACATAAAATGTCTTCCAATTGGTATGTCGTGAAAAGACAGAGTCTCTCAAATAAATTAAAGCATTTTTATAATCTATAGCAGGCAAAGGTGCAGGAACAACTGTAGACTCGGCACAATTATTAACACCATAACCATAAAATTCTCGAATAACGATATCCTCCAACGCAGATATTAACCCAAACTGAACATTGGGATGTTTGTTGCTTAGATATTCATAGATCGATTTCATAGAAGTGCTGTATTGCCCAGAAGTATAATCTGCAAAATCATCAGGGATATGGGTATGAAAAATTCCTTGCCACAAATCATCCAAGCAGTCGGGTTGAACGTTTTGATCCATTAAAACAGGACCAGAATCGTCTAAAACAGTTGCTGTAGCATTCGGAAAAGCTTCTATCACTTGATTGGCATTGATTAATGTTCCATATCCACCAGCACTAGACCCTGTCAAAAATACTTCATCCAAACGAGTTCCAAAATACGTTTTTAAAGCCTCCAAAGCCAAAGTAATGTTATTATGTCCAACCATTTTTTGATCTTGGTGTACAATATTAACATATGAATTATAACTTGTTCCACTGTGTACATCTCCCGTACAATAAGGAATATAGATATAGTTCCAGTCTTTAAATGGGTTGTAAGAACTCCCTTTGTCAAAAATTCCAAACTGCAATCCTACTGTTTGCCAACTGTCAAAAGAGATTTGACCAAAAGCACTTGGATTCGCAACACAAGTAACCGCATTAAAACAGCCGCCGCCTCCCTCTAAATAAATAATGACCTTATTGGAATTGTTCTTTAGACGTACTCCAATCCCTGTATTGCTATTGTCACGACAAATCATTCCTGGAATGGGGATAAAATGCCAAGTTTCTTTTTCTGCGGCTTCTTCAAATTCTTCTTGCAATGTTTTTTCTTTCTCGCAACTAAGGGCAGTTAAAAATACTAAAGTGATTACAAATAGGTAGCGTAGCATTGGTATCATTTTGTGGTTCGATGTATTAATTTAGTAGTTCGTTAATTAGCTCCCTGCGGTCGTGAGATCGCTATCGCTTAGTTGTTTACTTTTTTACCAAAAAGATAAAAAATCACATTTATATTAGTTTGATAATCAAAGTTTTAACACAAAGCACAACAAAGGTGTAACTTGTTAATTATCAACTGCGCAGCACTCACGAAGTAAACTAATAAAGTTTACTTCGTGAGCGCTGCGCTTTTAGTTAGCTTCGCTGCTACTGCGTGGTTTCAACGAACTATTGTTAATTTAAAAACATTTTTTTAGGTATCTAGCGAGCAGCTTACTAAAAGCCATTACAAAACAACACTATAGGAATATTAAACTAAACCTTCTTATTTTTATTTTTTTTGGGAAGGGAAATTGTAAATAATTACTTGTGTCCGTGTTTATTCTAAGGCTCATTCCATCTACTTAAACGTCAGACCTTTATTTATATTGTACAAATCTCAAATAGGACTTCAATGAGTTTAAACGTAGGCAACCTATCCATCCTACAACTATCGTTTTGCATTGGTATAAATTTCAAAATTGCTCATCGAAAAAAAACTGTGATTCAACAAAAAATATCTTTAAAATGAAAATATCTTCATATTTTGAGTAAGAATTCGGGAAACCCTCACCTTAGGTCCCCATGTCATGGCTCAACATTTCGTTTTAATTCAATTATAACATACACCTAATGAAAAAACTATTTTTATTCCTTGCCCTATGGGCAATGCCAACGCTATTTTTTGCACAAAAAGGCAAAAAGTCTAAAAAGGAAGACAAGGAACAAACAGAGAAAAAAGACAAGGGACCTAATTTTAATGCCTTAAAATTCAGGTCGATTGGTCCAGCTTTTACATCTGGTCGAATCATCGACATTGCCGTTAATCCTAAAAAACATGCGGAGTATTATGTCGCTGTAGCTTCTGGAAATGTCTGGAAAACAACCAACGCAGGCACTACTTATGAGCCTATTTTTGAAAACTATGGCTCTTATTCTATCGGCTGTATTACCTTAGCCCCTAGCAACGAAAATATTGTTTGGGTTGGAACAGGAGAAAACAACAACCAACGTTCTGTGGCTTATGGAGATGGGGTTTATAAATCGGAAGATGGGGGGAAGTCTTGGAAAAATATGGGGCTTCAAAAAAGTGAGCATATTGGAATGATTCAAGTGCACCCACAAAATCCAAATATTGTTTATGTTGCTGCCTATGGACCTCTTTGGAGTGCAGGTGGAGAACGAGGTTTGTACAAAACAGAAGATGGAGGAAATACTTGGAAAGCTATTCTAGAAATTGACGAACATACTGGAATTAGTGAGGTGCACCTTGACCCAAGAGATCCGAATGTTTTGTATGCCGTTTCTCACCAACGCCGCCGTCATGTATTCACTTATTTGGGGGGTGGTCCTGGCTCTGGTATTCACAAATCAGAAGATGGAGGAAAGTCTTGGAAAAAATTAACCAGTGGTTTGCCTTCTGGTGATTTTCTAGGTAGAATTGGCTTAGCTATATCGCCTGCTAACCCAGATTATATTTATGCAATTGTTGAAGCTTCTAAGGGCAAGGGAGGTACGTATCGCTCGACAGATAGAGGTGCTAGCTGGACAAAAAGAGGAGGGTATAGCACTTCTGGTAATTATTATCAAGAAATCTATTGTGACTTAGAAAATGTAGACAAGGTCTATTCTATGAATACTTGGTTTCATCATTCATTAGATGGTGGAAAAACATTTAAAAGAACAGGAGAAAAACACAAACACGTTGACAACCACTGTATGTGGCAAGACCCGACCAATCTAGATCACTGGATTGTAGGTTGTGATGGAGGTATCTACGAAACTTGGAACCATGCCCAAGATTGGCAATTTAAAGCCAACCTTCCTGTCACACAATTTTATAAGGTGGCAGTAGATAATGCGACTCCTTTTTACAATATTTATGGCGGGACACAAGACAACAATTCCATGGGTGGTCCAAGCCGTACAACCAACTCAGCGGGAATTGTCAACGCAGATTGGTACATTACTAATGGTGGCGATGGTTTTGAATCCCAAATTGACCCTACCAATCCTGATATTGTTTATGCACAGGCACAATATGGTTGGTTGGTGCGTTACGACAAAAAGAGTGGCGAGCGTGTGGGAATCAAACCTAGACCAGGCGAGGGTGAACTAGCGTATCGTTGGAACTGGGACGCTCCTTTGTTGATTAGCCCACACAACCCTAAACGCTTGTATTTTGCTGCCAACAAAGTATTTATGAGTGAAACCCGTGGCGACGATTGGACCGTTATTTCTGATGATCTAACGCAAAAAATAGATAGAAACGCATTAAAAGTTATGGGGCGTGTTTGGTCGGCAGAGGCTGTTATGAAAAATAAGAGTACTTCTATTTATGGTAATATAGTTGCTTTGGACGAGTCGCCTTTGCAGGAAAATTTACTATACGTAGGCACAGATGATGGATTAATACAAGTTTCTGAAGATGCTAAAACATGGCGAAAAATTGACAAAGTAGGCGCAGTTCCTACCAATACTTATGTCAATGCATTGGTTGCTTCCCAGCATGACAAGCATACGGTTTATGCTATTTTTAATAATCATAAAAATGGCGATTTCAAACCCTATATTTACAAGAGTATTGATAAAGGCGCAACATGGACGGCTGTGCATGGGGATTTGCCCAAACGTGGTAGTGTATATGACATTGCCGAAGATCATGTTGATAAAAATCTTTTGTTTGCAGGAACGGAATTTGGTGTTTTTTATAGTAAAAACGGCGGCAAGAATTGGCATCAGCTAAAAGGAGGTTTGCCTACTATTGCCATTAGAGATATTGAAATTCAAAAACGGGAGAATGATTTGGTTTTGGCATCTTTTGGTCGTGGCTTCTATGTCTTGGACGATTATACTCCTTTGCGTAATTATAAAGATGAGGACAAAAATAAGTTGGCTACTTTATATCCCATTAAAGATGCTTGGATTTTTATTGAAAGAGCTCCCTTGGGCTTGACGGGCATCGCCTCTCAAGGAGAATCCTACTATGCTGCTAAAAACCCACCTGTTGGTGCTGTGTTTTCGTACTATTTCTCGGATACGACGCTAATGACGTTAAAAGAATCTCGCTACAAATATGAGGCGCAGTTGACAAAGGACAAAAAAGATATTCGTTACCCAACTTTAGAAGAATTTCATGCCGAGGATTGGGAACAAAAACCATTTGCTATTATGACAATTACCAATAAAGCGGGTGAGGTGGTTCGTAGAATCAAAACAACACCCCACGAAGGTATGAATCGTTTGGTTTGGGACTTCCGCTATGAGTCTTTGGTTCCTGTTCAATTAAAAGAATCAAAACCTGGTCGTTATAGCTCTGCTCCTAGTGGTGCCTTGGCGGCTCCTGGCGAATATTTTGCTCAACTGTCTAAAATTCAAGCAGGGAAAGTAACCGTTTTGACGGAAAAAGTTCCTTTTACCATTAAATCACTCAACAATGCTACGCTAAGTGCCCAAGACAAGGCGGCATTAACTGCTTTTGAGGTAAAATTAACTAAAATGCGTCGAGCAGGGCGCGCTGCTAGTTCTGTTTATAACACAATGGTCAATCGCATCGATCACTTACAAAAAGGTATCTTAGAAACGCCTAATGCTGACTTAAAATTATTAGAACAAGCAGAAAGCATCCGCATTCGACTAAAAGAAATGGGTGTTGAGTTATACGGTGATGGTAGTTTGAGTGGTCGAGATATTGAAGCAGAACCAAGTTTGTTGGAGCGCATGGAAAGTCCTATTTGGAATATGTGGGGAGCTACTTCCGCTCCTTCTCAAACTGCTCAAAAGAACTATACCTTGGTTGGTAAAATGTTTGAAAAGTTTTTGGTTGATTTAAATAATCTGCGAGGAGATATTAACAAATTGGAAGAGCAATTGAATGACTTGGGTGGTCCTTATACGCCTGGTAGGATTCAAATACCTGATTGGAAAATGGAATAATCCAACGCAAACACTCTAAAGCAATAGGGCAATTGGATATATCATTCCAATTGCCCTATTTTAATTACTTTTCGTAGTTCAATTATTTCTGTTGAAACCAACGCACCACAAAACCAGGGCTAACAGGACCTAGTTCAGGATAATCAAACCCTTTTCGAATCATGATTAACTGATTGGGCACTACTAGAAATACATAAGGATGTTCTGCCACAATCTCCTCTTGCAATTCGAGGTACAACTCTTTTCTATGCTGTTCATCCAAAGTGACTAAGATTTCATCAATCATTCGATCTGTTCTAGCGTTGCCAAAACCTACCCGATTTCCACCGCCATCAACATCCGAAGACGTGTGCCACACATTTTTTAAATCATCAGAACCCGGTGTATTGACCCAAGCTAAAGCGATAATATCGAAGTTTCTTTCATTGGCAGTTGCCAACAGATCCGCAAAATCAATGGGGTACAAATCCATCTTTATCCCAATCTCTGCCAAGCTAGTTTTTAGCATCTCGCCAATCGCTTTGCGAACCACATTTCCTTTGTTGTAGTTATATTTCAAACGCAACTTTACTTGCTTGCCATCAATTTTTTTATCTAAAATATCATCTCCATCAGAATCTTTCCAGCCCGCTTTTGCCAATAGTTCTTTTGCTTTATCCAGGTCATATGTCACACCTTTTATATTAATATTGTAGTGCATTCGATGGGGTGAAATTGGCGTTTTGGCTTTCATTGCAGCACCACCGAACAATTCATTAACAATTCTATCTTGGTCTACAGCACAAGCAATTGCCTCCCTTACCCTTTTGTCTGATAACTTTGGATTTCTAGAATTAAATGCCAAATAATGATACGCAAATTGAGAAGGATCGTGAAACTCTGTCATTTTCAAATAAGCCTCATCTTCCTTAGCTTCCTTAAAACGCTTCGGAGGAACATTTCTAATAATATCCAACTCCCCCTTTTCGAATTTAGAAAATGCCCATCCTATAGAGGAAATGATGTGGTAATTAATTTTGCTGGGATAAGCTTTTAAGTATTTATTATCCACTTGGTCACCCCACCAATCGTTTTTTCGCTCCAAGCTTATCAAATCCCCAGTGGACCATTCTACCAATCGATAAGGACCGCAACCAACAACAAAACCTTCTTCACTCGAATATTTGGCAGAATTAAAATCATCAGCAAATTCATTCACGGCTTCACTATATGCCTTTCGTTTATCATCCAATTCGGGAATTGAAATTCCACGCAATACTTTTTTAGCATCATAAACGTACTCTGGCAAAATGTGAAACGAGTTGCCACTAATTGCCTCCGCCATAAACATCACTTTTTTGGAATAAATGGTAAACTTTTTAGGATCAGAGGGGTCAACCTCTACGTCTACAATAAATTCTGCTCTCAAGCGTCTACCTCCACTTTCTACCTTCTGATGCTTTAATGCTTTGATTGTGAACAAATAGTCGTTCCCTGTCACTGGACTCCCATTGTCCCACACTGCTTTGGGGTGGATTTCATAGCTTAGAGACATTCCACCTTTATATTTCCCTTTATCTAGAGTTTTGATAATTGGTCTGCGAACTGCCAAAGCTGGTTCTAGCTGAAAACTTTCTCGATTGAACTCCAGTAAACGACAAAACAAATTATCCTCAATATTCTCCGCATTGGCGGCTTTTGAGGTCAGTGGGTTCAAACCATCGGGGTCACCTGATTCGTGAACATTGATGGTAAAGTCCTTTTGCCCCAAAATAGGAAAACAAAACAACGCAATTAAAAGGGTTATTACGTATTGCATTTAGTTAAAAATTTAGTTAGAAAATATCATATTAAGCTGCCAACAATGTGCCGACCAACTCTTTCCTTATAAGCATTCAAACTAGTTTTGAAACTCTTGTATGGAATAAGAGAAACATCGCACAAAGCAATCCAGCACTCTTTCTTTATCAAAGAAATATCCAAAAATTAAGAAAAAGCTTGCTTCACACAAAAATAAAAGATAAGTTCTTATTAATCAAGGATAAAAAATCAAAAAAAACTCCTTTACAGTAATCCCTATTTATTTTTAGAGCGTCAAACTTTGGCTACAGCTAAAAAAAAGCTGCTTGAATGAAAGGTCATTCAAGCAGCTTAGAATTTTATCTTAAAAGGCTTTACTATTTCTCAATTCCCAAAACCTTCAAACCATTTTCAGTAGCGATTTTCACTAAATTATCAACATCATAGTAATGACATGCTTCTAACATCACACGCATTTCTGTCCACAAATCAGCATCAGAGAACGGCTTGTAGATATCACAAATATTATCTGTACCAAAAGCAACGGTTAAACCAGCTGGAACCATCTCATCTACTGGAGTAATTGAGTTGTGGCTTACTTGCAAACGCTCTGTACGGTTGTGGTCGATCCATGCCGTAGGACAAGAAATAATGTGCATATCCGCCTCACGACACAACTCATATACTTTGTGACGATATTTTTTAGGATGTGCCGCCAAAGAAATACAGTGGATAGCCGAAACTTTTCCTTGCATACCATGCTCAATTGTTTTGCGTGCCAATTGCTCTGTTTCCTTTTCTTCGTCCGTATTAAACTGATCAACATGTACGTGTACCAACTTTCCATGCTCTTTAGCAGCAGACATTAAAATATCTAAATGCTCCTCTTCACGACCAAAATCTTTTGCTGGCAAACCACCCACAATGTCCACAAAGTCCAAAGACATATCAAACCAATAACGAGCCTTAGGATCAATTACTCCTTTTAGTACCTGACAAGCAAAACGCATTTCAATGTCTTTACCATAAGTTTCACGCAATTTGTGTGCAGCTTTGATCGCTTTGTCCTCTATCTTCTCATCTACATCTATAAATGTACCCATCGCCTGTGTGCCTTGCTCCAATAAAACTTCAGTAGCTTTACACATACGTCTATAAATATCATCTACGGTTGCTGCCTTTTTCATTTCATCAACCAAATGCCATTTCTCTTTTAAGTAAGAATAAGAATAATTAAAATTATCCTCATTTAACGTGTAAGCTCTGTCCAAATGTGCATGTGTGTTTACCCATCCACCATTGGCTTTGATTTTGTCAAGAATTAACTGTTTTGGATTCATTGTTCTATAGATTATATGAAATTATTTTTAATAGAATTGAACTATAATTGTGCCGCAAAGTTAAAATTTTGTTTTGTAAAAGCACGAAATTCAACAAGGGAAATAAATAATATTTTGCCAAGTCAAAGCTATTCTCTCAAAATCAAAAACTTTGCATTTTGTTCTTTTTTAATTATTCGCCTAACAAATTAGCTAAAGCAGTATCCATTTTATCAAAAGAAAACTCAGCGACAACAGCATTCATCATTGCCGTAATTTTGTCGTTACACAAGTTCCCCATACTACCTTCGTGCGTATGTTGCAAATCCATAATTGGTTCAAAATTTCCTGCTTCAATATCCAAACCAACTTGTTTGTAAGCATCTCTAAAAGAAGTTCCATTTAGTACCATGTCATTAACAACATCAACACTAAAAATATACTTGTACTTTTCATCGTGAATGGCACTGTCGTTCACAATAATATTTTCCAACATGTACTTACTGATGTACAAACAGCTTTTCATGTTTTCAAAAACAGGTAAGAAACTCTCTTTGATAATTTGTAAATCTCTATGGTATCCCGAAGCCAAGTTGGTGGTAATCATGGCAATTTCGATTGGCAGTGCAATCATTTTATTGCAACGTGCTCGAATTAACTCAAATACATCAGGGTTCTTTTTGTGTGGCATAATACTAGAACCTGTTGTTAAGTGATCAGGGAATTTTACAAAAGCAAAATTTTGGCTGTTGTACAAACAAATATCTTGCGCCAACTTGCTCAATGTGCTTGCTACAGAAGACAAAGCTTGCGCAACAGAGCGCTCTGTTTTTCCACGCCCCATTTGAGCATAAACCACATTGTAGTTCAAATCGTCAAACCCTAATAAGTTTGTCGTCATCGTACGATTTAGCGGGAATGAAGAACCATAACCAGCAGCAGACCCCAAAGGATTTTTATTTGTAATACGATACGCTGCCAACAATGTGTGCATGTCGTCTACCAAACTTTCTGCATATGCTCCAAACCACAATCCAAATGAAGAAGGCATGGCTACTTGATAGTGTGTGTATCCTGGGATTTTAATGTCCTTGTATTGATTACTTAACGTAATCAACTGTTCAAATAAAGGGACAATCAATTCTACTACTTCACGCAACTCCGTACGAGTAAACAACTTTAAATCCACCAAAACTTGATCATTTCTAGAACGACCACTGTGAATTTTTTTACCCACATCGCCCAACCGTTGTGTCAAAATCAACTCCACCTGAGAATGTACATCTTCTACCCCATCCTCGATTTCAAAATTTCCAGCTAAAACTTCCTTATAAAGTCCTCTCAATTCCTTTACCAACGCATCCAACTCTTCTTTTGTCAACAAATCAATACTTTCAAGCATTGTAATATGCGCCAAAGTACCTGTAATGTCATGTTTTGCTAACAAAACATCCAATTCACGATCTTTTCCTACTGTGAATCGTTCAATTTCTTTGTTAATAGCTCCTTCTTTTTGCCAAAGTTTCATGCCTACTAAGTTTATCTTTTTTGAATAAGGTTCGAAATTGACCGCAAAGCTAACGCATTCAATCCAAATAACCAAGTAAGCAAATTTGAAGATTTATTTTTTCTTGTTTTAATGAACGATTCTTGTATACTCTCTCCGCAGCAACTTAAGTTGCTTTTGAACCAACTTCTGGACAGCCTAATTCCCAATAACTGCTATTGTTGCTTTTATTTTTTTTACAAGGACGCTCATCTCTTGCAAAAGCACTAGAAATAAATTATTTTTAAACCATGAGTTTTACAAAACAAGAAATCACACAACTAAGCAACCTCCTATTATCACCTGAAGATACCAATAAAAGTATTGCTTTAGGTCTCATTCAAAACAGTCCACAAGTTGTCAATCAATTACAAATTCCTTTGACAATTGTCGCTTATTTATCCAATGACAACCAAGCGCATATAGAAGGCTTGGCACACGATTTACTGATTCAAAATTTGCCCGAAGCTTGTGTTAGAGATTTACAAGATCAAATCTTAATTCTGAATTATGCTCAATACAAGTTTAAAGTTGTTGAAGGTTGGAACACCTATAAAAATCCACTTCGTTTGCTGTTAGAACTACATGAAAATGCGATAGAGAAGTATATGCCCTTTTTTCGTATCAATCCAGCTCCTTATGCTAAGATATACACACTTTTGGCCAATAGAATTAAAAATGAGTGGAATAATTATCAGAAAGTGCTCTTTTTTTATGAAAAGGCAATGGAACTAGATCCTGACAACACGCAAGCTTCTTTTGGTTTTGCTTCTATTGTACACACACACTATATCAAAAAAGGACAACGCTTGGAAGATGTTGATCGAGTGCTTAACTATTACATTCGTTCTTATAAAACACCTCGGAATATCGTTTCATATAGAAATGCGGCTTTATTGTGTCAAGATATTGGCGCTATTCAACGGGCGGTTCATTATTATGAAGAAGGTTTAAAACTCTGTCCTGATGATACTATTTTGCTTAATAATTATGCGAATCTTTTGATGCACCCGATTCGAGATTATCACAAAGCGCAAGCGTTTGCAGCTAGAGGGCTTGATATTCTGCCACATGATCCGAGTTTGTTGGATACGATGGCTAATATTCAAATGTACGGTTTTAGAAACTACGAAAAGGCAGAACAACTTTTTTTTAAAGTCATTCAAAAAGGAGACGAACACCACTATTCTTTTACAGGATTAGGAGACCTTTATCTTAGAATGCAAGATTATGACAAGGCAGAAAAATATTATTTAAAAGGCTTGCACAACGGACTCCAATATACTTCTAGAGAAATTCATGAAATTATATTAAAGTTAAAAAAGATTGTCCGTTTCTATGCCCACTATTTAAACGATTCTTTGAGAGCAGAACATTATTATCACAAATTAGTGCGACTAAAAAACAAAACACATTAAGTCACGGTAAAACAAACCTCCATTTTGAATAACGCTACAAAACGAATTTGATGCTTACACCTCTGTGAGCCTTGTCAAGAAATCTAAGCATCAAATTCGATTAGTTTTTCTTGTTTATTTTTGCGGATAAGGCGGCTTCTGCGGCATCAAACTTCTCTTGAGTTACCCTAAGTTTTTCTTTGATGTCATAAATTTCTCGTGTATTCTCTATAGTACTTTCGCTCTGATTTTCTTTGAGTCTCTTGACCCAATTTTCGATAGCTTCCACCAAGTTTTGAGATAAGACAGCCACTTCTAAAGCATATGATTGATACCTTATTGAGGGAACAATTTCCGTTACATTTTTTAATTTTTTGATGGCTGCTTCATTGCTTTCTCTAGCCATTTCGTACATTCGGTCTAATTCTACAAAATTAACTTCATAAGTATAATTGCCACCAGTGAGAATTGCTATATCCTCATCAAACTGTTTGATGTACTTTTCATAAGAAGTATCCTCCCGTTTAATAATGTTCTCAATTTTCTTTTTGTAAGCAATCAATGCTTCTTCGGTAGGCTCTCCTTTCGAGTTGGTATCATCAATTTTAGTATTTTCATTACCACAAGCCACCAAAAATAGGATGAGCGCCGAACAGATAATTTGTAATTTCATAACTTCTTATTTATTAACACTTCGTGGATTCATAAAAACATAAAAAGCCACGAAATACTGTGTGTTACTGTATTATTTTAGCGAGTTGTTTTTTGTGCAGCATTCTTATTAATAGTAGTTCGTTGATTAGCTCCCTGCGGTCGTGAGATCGCTATCGCTTAGTTGTTTACTTTTTTACCAAAAAGACAAAAAATAACATTTATATTAGTTTAGCTTCGCTGCTACTTCGTGGTACTTCGTGAGTGCTGCGCAGTTGATAATCAAAATTTTAACACAAAACAAAACAAGGGAACAACTTGCTAATTATCAAGCTAATAAAGTTTAGCTGCGCTGCTACTGCGTGGTTTCAACGAACTATTGTATTAAAAAAAATAGGAGTTATCCCCTAAAGAACAACTCCTAATATCATTGAACGCTTATTTTCTTAGCGTGTAATTTGCAATAACTCCAAATCAAAAATCAAAGTAGCATTTCCAGGAATATCATTTCCTGCTCCTCTTGCCCCATAACCTAGGTTAGAAGGAATGTACAATCTCCATTTAGAACCAACAGGCATAATTTGTAAAGCTTCTTGCCATCCTTTGATCAAACCGTTAACAGGGAAAGTAGCTGGTTGTCCTCTTTTGTAAGAAGAATCAAAGATTTTACCTGTCAACAATTTACCTTCGTAGTGAGCAACTACTTTTTCGTGAATTTTAGGGATAGCACCATCACCTTCCGCCAAAATCTCATATTGTAAGCCCGAAGCAGTTGTAACAACACCTTCACGAGCACCATTTTCAGCCATAAAATTAGCTTCTTCTTCACCAGCTTTCATGGCCATTTTAGCAGCTGACTCTTGTAGAAACATTTGAGCTGTATAGTTTGCTTCTTCCTCTGTCATTTCCAACTCTCCACCTTTCAATACATCCACAAGACCTTTACCCAATGCATCAAAATCCAAACCTTCCACATCTACTTGCCCTACTAAATTATTTCCCAACAAAATTCCTAAACTATAACTTTGCTCTCTCATTATTGTCTTTTTTTAAAATTTATAATTTGTAATATCTACAAGTCACAAAGGTAAAAATATTAATTTATAATCAAAAATATAGCCTCTGAACTGTCGCCAATAAGTATAAAATGCCGCTTAGACATTAGAATAAACTAGTTTATTTTAATCAACTCAACGTCGAAAATTAAAGTTGAGCCAGGACCTATGGTTGCTCCCATCGCTCTATTGCCATAAGCTAATTTGGCTGGAATAAAAAATCGATACTTTGCCCCTACAGGCATCAAAGGAATTCCTGCTTGCCAACCTTCTATAACACCATTTAATGGGAAAGTAGCTGGTTCGCCACGCTCCACAGAGCTGTCAAATACAGTTCCGTCAATCAATGTACCATGATAATGTGTTGTAACTTTATCTTGTAAAGTAGCTCGAATCTCATCTTTTGCTCCTTCTTTTAGAACCATATACTGCATCCCATTTTCCATCTGAACAACACCCTCTTTTTTGGCATTTTCTGCCATAAATTTCTCACCAGCAGCAATATTAGCCATCGCTTCGGCTTGTTGTTCTGTTTCCATACGCTCTTTAAACGCTTGTTGCTTAGGTTCAAAGTAAGTCTTCAAAAAACCATTCATTTCTTCATCTGAAAACTGAGAATCTTCTCCTTTTAGTGCCGTAGAGTATCCTACTCCCACAGCATTAAAATCAAATTCCGTAGAAATAGCTCCAATTTGTGTAGCAATTCCTGCCGCAGAAGAAAAACCAATTCCAAAAGCAATTTTCTTAGCCGCTTCTACATCTTTGGTTGGCTCTCCTGCTTCCATTCTTGCTTTCAACAAACTTTCTACAACGGCTACATCTTGTTGCGCTGCATCAAATCCTTTGGCAAAACCTTGCACAAATTGATTGGGACTTTTTTCGTCTGCACTAAAGTTAACTCTCTCAAGGCTTTTCCCAATCATGTAACCATAAGAGTAACTCATTTTACTTTTGGCGTTGCTGGTTGCAGGGTCTTCTTCTTTGATATCAATCAATTCAACATCAAAAATCAACACAGAATTAGGAGGTATAGAAGCAGGACTATTTTCACCATAGCCCAAAGCAGCAGGAACAAACAAGCGGTAACGGCTTCCTTTTTTCATCAATTGAATACCTTCTTGCCAGCCTTGAATTACAGCATTTAGAGGGAATACAGCAGGCTGACCTCTTTCAATAGAACTGTCGAATACTCGTCCGTCCATTAATGTTCCTGTATAATGTGTAACAACCTGACTCTTTAAGGTTGGGTATTCTCCTTCACCTTCTTTGATCACTTGATATTGCAAGCCTGAAGCGGTTGTCTGAATATTTTCCTTTTTAGCATTTTCTTCCAAAAACTTTTGTCCCAATGCCAAATTTTGAGCCGCTTCTTCTTTTCTTTTTGCCAACATCTTTTCTTGCATGGCAGTTTGTTTCTCTTGAAAATAAGCATTCAACTTATCATTCCTTTCCGTTTCTGTAAACTTAGAATCCTTGCCCTTTGTGAAATCCATGTACCCTTTTTTGATGCAGCCATAATGAAAATCTGAGCTAGGTAGTTCTAACATAACCATCATATTCGCAATGGCATTATATCCTAAGTGATAAGCCGTTTTTTTTCCCTCTTCTTCTGTTTTAGCGGGTGTTTCGCTGTTTAATCGTTCCTCTAAGTGGCGATTGGTTTCTGCTAACTTAGCAGTATCTGCTTTCAAACCGTCTTTCAATCCTTTTAGCACTTCCTTTGCTGCCATTTCATTCGCTTCAAAGCTTGATTTTTCTTTTAAATCTTTGGCAAAGCTATATCCATAAGAGTAGCTAAATTCTTTGATAAGAACTGCTGGACTTGGCTTTTTAGTTGTTTGTTTCGTAGAATCCGCCTTCGGTTCTTGGGCTAATAAACTTCCCACTAAACCAAGGATAAAAAAGCCAATCCATCCCAATTTATTCTTCATATTCTGTGTATTGTTTTATTAGGCAGCCTTTTTTAATACAATAATAAATTAGCTGCTTATTTTCTGATAAGTGTTTCTATTGTTTAATACTCCGTTAGTTGTTTAGAGGTTATCTAAAACTAAGTAGCTCTACTTCAAAAATGAGTGTAGAACCAGGAGGAATAGCAGGCGAAGGAGAGCGCATTCCATAAGCTAATTCTTGTGGAATGTAAAAACGGTATTTTGCCCCCAAAGACATCAATGGAATTCCTTCTTGCCAGCCTTTGATCACACCATTTAATGGAAACTCTATTGGTTCTCCTCGCTCTACAGAACTATCGAATACAGTTCCATCAATTAAGGTTCCATGATAATGAGTTTTCACTTTTGAAGACAACACAGGTTGATCACCACTCCCCTCTACAAGCACTTCATATTGCAGTCCAGAAGCAGTTGTCACCACATTCTCCCTTTGAGCATTTTTTTTCAAAAACTGTTGTCCGTCAACAATTGCCTTCGCCGCAGCCTCTTTTTGGCGTTGCATACTTTTCGACATCCACATACCAACAATGACAATCAAAACAACGACAACACCAACTACCAATACTTTATTCATAATAATTTTATTTCTATTATTTCCTTTTTTTACAACGAACACTGCCAAAAAAATTACCAACCGAACCTAAATAGTTCGATTGGCAATGTTAACTATGTAAAAAGATTTACTTAGGATTAATCTCAAATAATTCTACGTCAAAAATCAGAGTAGAACCACCCTTTATCTTTGCCCCTGCACCTTGATTGCCATATGCTAAATTAGCAGGGATAAACAAACGGTACTTTGCTCCAGGAGACATCAATGGAATGCCTTCTTGCCAACCTCTAATCACCTGATTAACACCAAAAACTGCTGGCGTACCACGATCTACAGAACTATCAAATACAGTTCCATCAATCAGGGTTCCATGATAATGAACTTTGACACGATCAGTCAAGCTAGGCTTAGGACCATCTCCTTTTACAATTACTAAATACTGCAAACCACTTGGCAAGGTAACCACTCCTTCTTTTTTTCCATTTTCTTCCAAGAACGCTTTTCCTTCTGCTAAATTTTTCTCAAGTGCTGCTTTGGCAGGATCTACTGTAATATCTAATAATTCCACTTCAAAAATCAAGGTGGCACCTGCTGGAATTTTTGGAGACGGAGATTGTAAGCCATATGCCAATTCTTGAGGAATGTAAAAACGATATTTGGCTCCTACAGACATCAACGGAATGCCTTCTTGCCAACCTTTTATCACACCACTTAACGGAAATTCTATTGGTTCGCCACGATCTACAGAACTATCAAAAACACTTCCATCAATCAAAGTTCCGTGATAGTGTGTCTTTACTTTATCAGTCGCTTTGGGTTTAGGTCCTGTTGCTGGTTTGATAACTTCATACTGCATACCATTTGCCATTGTAATAACCCCTTCTTTTTTGGCATTTTCTACCATAAATTTCTTACCAGCCTCAATATTCTCGGCAGCCTCAGCTTCTTTTTTAGCTTTTAATTTGGTTTGATATTCCTTGTTTTTAGGCTCAAAATAGGCTTGCAATACAGCATTCATTTCTTCTTCACTCATTTTTAAAGTTTCACCTGCCTCTGCTGCTACAAATGCTTTTTTCATAACTTTAAAATCAAAATCAGATAGAGGAATGTCTACTTCAGTAGCCAAACCTCCGATAGCACTTAATCCTAAATTAAAGGCAATCTCTCCAGCTGCTTTGTCATCAGCAGATACTGTTTTCGTTTGCATCCTTAATTGTAAGACACTTTGTGCCTTTTGAAAAGCTTCTTTATTACCTTTCGTTCCTTCTTTTATTCCTTCAATAAATTTATCTGGATTTTTTTCTGCTTCGCTCAAGCCCATTCTAGTTATACCTTTAGAAATCATAGCTCCATAAGCATAACTACGATTTTCTACGGCTTCTTTTTTATTTTCTTTAGGAGCTTCCTGTGCAAATAAACCTGTTGTCAAAAACAAGAACGCTGAAAAGCATACCATCCAGTATGATGTTTTCATAATCATTACTATTGTTAAGTTTTAATAATTAATAGGATAATTGGTAATTCCTCTACTATTTTTCAGAGGATAAAAATACATATTCGTAACACAACTAACGAAAACAATGCCATCTATCTTTGAAATTGTCTGGTAATAGACAAAAAAACAGAGCAAAACAGGACTGCTTTGCTCTATTTAAATAAATGTTAACACTTCTTCTAAATATATTGCAACCAAAGTTTTTAGGACTTCTTATCACATTCCATTTAGAAAAAATTTTATTCCTTAATAACTTTATTATAAAGAAGATTATCTCCAGACTTAAATAGAATAATATACATTCCATTCGGTTGGTCACTTAGATTAATATCGACTTTCTCTGTAGAATTTTTCAACGATTCAAAAATCACTTTTCCTGTTAAATCAATGACTTGCAAAGAGTAATATTCATCTATATCATCAAGATCTACCTCTACGGTAAAATGACCGTCACTAGGATTAGGATATGTCTTGATACCTAAATCTGCTGATTCTTTGATTTCAAGTGCTTCTTGAGGACTCGCTCCATTTGAGTTGTCTAGTCGTTTAAAGCTATTTCCTGGTTTGTCACAACGATGAATAAATGCATGAAAAACAGAATTTGGTTTCGCTTTAAAACCTGGCTTCAAATGCACAAAAGAACCTGCCCGATAACGAACATCTAGTGTTGGGCTTACGACTGCCGTAGAATTAATATGATAGATAGCCTCTAAATATTCATCAGAAGTATATACACCACTTTCATTAAAACTTAAATCATCAGGACAATGCAATTCATGTTCCCATACTCCTCTTCCTACAAAACTCATGCGTATTCGATTAATATCATAGGCAATTTCCATACCTGAGGCTCTAACATAAGGAAGGTTGGTTCCAAATCGTTGCCAATAATCTCCTGATGCAATCAAATTGTTATTGATATAAAAAGCTCCCACTCTAGTCGCAAAATACATTCCTCCATTGGAGCCTTGCTCAATAGATAGCACCTCATGAGATGTGTTGCTTCCTTGGCTACTAGTAGGCGGCAAATTAAACGTGTAATCGGTACAATTCGCACCTGTACTACAATTTACTAAAGCAGGATTGGTATAATCCATCTTAAAAAGAATCTTTTCACCACAACCATTGTTATTAAAAACAGGACCACTACTCAACCCTGTTGTATATACAACATAGACAATTTCAGGGTTTTCGGGATCGACTTCTATATCCGCAATCCAAGAATTGACCAAAGGAATGGGAAGCTGTTCCCAAGAATTAATAATAGTAGTAGCATCTTCGTTTATTTGTTTGGTTCTAAACAATCTCCAAACACTTGGACTATTTGCTGGCTGTTCTAAAATTGTAACATACAGATAATTATCATTACTTCGTGCTTCTTCTATTTCTGTAACGTGCCACCCAGGTGTAATGCCTGCCAAATCTGGATGACTGTGAAAATCTGTAATAGGATGATAGGTGTCGCCATGATCAAATGAGCGTCTGATATTGGCTCCTGAAATACCTGAAACAGTATTTCGATAAGCCCCAAAAATCGTCTTAGGATCATGTGCATGCTGTCCCATACTGGCCGTCCAGCCAGAACCACTTGCTTGATAACTAAACGTATTTGCTGCACCTCCATCATCTGAATAAGCCTGTTTACCACCTTGAGTATTCACCCAAACATGCTTAGAATCTGTTCGATCTACCATAGGTGTTACGCCATCGCCTCCATAAACATGGTGCCACTCTGGATCCCAACCATTGTAATGCCCTGTCGTGGTAATAGATGAACCATCATGATAAGTTGCAATAACCAGTTTAGAAGCATCGGTTCGAGCAGTCATCATATCCATTATTTCTGCTACTCCAAGCCCATCCGTTTTGGTTTCCCAATTCACTCCTTTATTAAGTGACCTCGCGACCCCACCATGATTACACATCCAAACTTCGTTTGGATTGGTTGGATGACTGACAAAATCCTCTAAGTCTACATGGTACTCGAATTTATTAGCACTACCAGAGGTATAAGTACTAACACTTCCATTATCATATACTTTGTAACGATCTCCATTAGAATAATAAATTAAGTTTTCATCAAAAGGAGAAATTCCAAAGGTATGCCCAGAACCAAAATTAATAGTTGAACTTGGAGTTAATGTTGTCCAAATATTTGTATTAACATTATATCTATGAATCCCATAAGGAGGCGCTCCCGCATACAAAAGTGTCACAATATCTCTATTTGCCTTCGTCATTTCAATCGTTAAATGAACTAGGTTATCAATACTAGACGGTGTTACGACTTCAGACCATGTTGCTCCACCATCATTAGATTTCATTAGCCTCCAAACATATTTTTTTATTAGCTCTCCGCTAACTGTTTTTGTTCCATAAAAACGCACACTAGCATATAAATCCTGTATAGAACTTCCTGGACTAGAGGGATTGATTGGTCTAAATTCTAAATCGTGAACTCGATGATCTAGACCTGAAAAATCAAACGTAGGATACGCACTTGTTACAGAAACTGGGGCAGTAATATTCAAACGTGTCCAAGTCACACTTGCCGATAAAACATTCGTACTTTTGTACAATCCATACTGTGTATTGGTGTAAGCAATATTGGGGTCAATTAGATCGAATTTCACGCCAAACAAAGCATTATACAACCAGTTTAACTGCAATTGACTTCCTATTCTTTCCCAAGTAGCTCCTTGATCTACTGTTCGATAAATCCCCCCTGTATACCCTATTACTCCCCCTTCTCCGTTATTATTATCGACAGAAGTCGCCAACCAAATATTGGGATTAGAAGGATGAATATCCGCAGAACTACACCCTGGTTGTGGCCACTTGTCACTTCCCGATTGCAACCAATCATTTCCACCATTGGTAGAGTAAAACAAACCTCCAGAAAGTGAAGCCACTAACATTACTAGTGGATTAGAAGGTGCAAAAATCAATTGTTCGGTTGGTCCAATTCCATCCGCTGTTCCTCCATTAGAGGGATCTTCAAAGGGACCTACAGGTTGTTCGGTTGGTCCAATTTCTAACCAAGGGTTGGAGTTAATGACATTGGGATTACAATTGGGATTCGTTTGGAACATTTTTTTCTCATATTCAAAATATTGCCTAAAACTACCGTGTGTTGCCACTCTAGGTTCCCATTTTTCTTTCCATCGTTGAAATCGATTGTACTCACTCCCCTCACCCTCTAATTGTCTAGGTGGTAGTCCTGCAAAATATCGCTCTTTCTCTTCTACAATTTCAAAATACGTCTTGGTTCTCATATCATCTACTGAGACAACCTGTGCCGAAGCAAACCATGGAGTGACACAGCATAGAAGCAAGACAGCTTTTTTTAATATATCCATTGGTTTATTGTTTAGATTTTAAACGTTCGATTTCTTTTTGCATTTCCTCAATCAACTCTTGTTGTTTGATTGTGTAGAGCGTTAGTTCCTCAATTTTTTGGAGTAAGGTGGCATCCATTTCAGCCATATTAATCCCATTTTTCACAACATCCGAAGCACTTGGCACGTCTGGCAAATGTTTATTCTCTTCAATAAACTCCTTAACTTCTTTTAAAGGTTTTAACTCATAATCTATGTCAAACACAAAATCTGCCCAATCAGCTGTGCTTCTTAATGCCACTTTTACTTGTTCGCACAAGATTCCATCATCTACAAATAATTTATATCCAGGAACAAATTCAGACGGATTGACACCAATCCCTACTTGTCCTCCATCACTAATAAACATCTGATAGTTCTTTAGACCAGCATTTGAACCAAAGGGTTTCCAAAAATTTAACCCTCCTAAAGATCCCGTCTCGTTGGTTGAAAGATACTCAATCCCATATTGACCATATACCGAAGAAGAATGCTTGTCAAAAAGTACAGAGGCTTGATCTCCATCAAACAAAGCAAATCCATCTGCGACATGAAGTTTCACATATTGATCCAATACATCTGTTGCGATTCCTACTCCTCCCTTATTACCATTAAAATGAAAAATAGTATTAGCTGTTGGGCTTCCTGGATTTACAAAACTTGGATCAGCACAGTTGATAAAAAGATTGCCACTAGTATTCGAAGAATAAATGTGATTCTCTGGTGTTGCCCCTCCTCCTAGGTTCGTTTCATCAATGTAAATAGAGTTGTTTCCTACTTTAATAAAATCCGTCGCATACAAGGAAGTAAAGATATTAGAGTGAACTGCTGCCGTTGTCTGTACCGTTCCATCTGGAAATACAAAACCACCTCTAAGAGACTCTATTTTGCCTTCTACACTCAATGGATTGTTTGGACTATTGGTTCCTATGCCTACAAAGCCTTTCTCATTCAATCGCATCCACTCCGTGCCATTTGTAAAAAATCGAAGGTTACCTTTTTCTTTCAGATTGAGTGAGATGTCATTATCCAGCAACTCTATAAAGAATCCCCCATTAGAAGCACTCGTGTTCCTCAACATTATTTGCACGGCTTGATTGCTTCGTTCGTTGATTTCTAAGTGACTGCTAGGAGTAGTTGTTCCTATACCAGCATGTCCATTTGAAGGAAATACATTTTGGGAATAGCCTGAAAAAGACATGGCGCTAAAGATTGCCAAAGGGGCAATGATTTGTTTAAAATGCATAATTTGGTTTTAATTTGGTTTGATAATATATTATAAATAGTTATAATCTAAAACCGTTTTTAGCTTATGAAAATAACTACTTATCAATTTCCGAATTATTTTTTTTTATATATCACCATTTTTATCCATTTCTTACAACTGCTCCCCACTAAATTATTACCAAAACGTATATTGATCTAGCCTATAGATGCTCATTCACAGCAGATTAGTTCCTATTCAGAAGTTTACAGTTTATAGCGATTAAATTTTAGAAAAAAAACCTCAATTACTTTATTATTATCAAATAAATGGAAGGGTTCTCTAAAGACATCAAAAAAAGGAAACCTTAGCAAGCTAAGATTTCCTTTTCGTTCTTTGGTTAGTATCAAAAATGAGTCTATATTTTAGAGCTATTTTTATCTAACCATTTACCTATAAAATCAAATTATTCAGGATTTACCTCAATCAACTCTACATCAAAAATCAAAGCAGAACCCGCTGGAATTTTTGGAGATGGTGCTTGCATTCCGTAAGCTAAGTTTTGAGGAATGTAAAAACGATATTTTGCGCCCTCAGACATCAAAGGAATACCTTCTTGCCACCCTGGAATTACTTGTCCAACGCCAAATGTAGCAGGCTCTCCACGCTCTACAGAACTATCAAATACAGTCCCATCAATCAACGTACCGTGGTAGTGTGTTTTTACTCTATCAGCAGCTGTTGGTTTAGCTCCTGTTCCCTCTTGGATAACCTCGTATTGCAACCCAGATTCTGTTGTAATAACACCTTCTTTTTCTTTGTTAGCAGCCAAGAAAGCTTCTCCAGCCTCAATAGCTACAGCTGCTTTAGCTTCCGCTTCCGCTTTCATGATATTTTGATACTCTGTAAATTTAGGCTCTAAAAATGCTTTCAAAACACTATCCATTTCTGTTTGAGTCATTTCCAATGAATCTTTTGTCAATCCATCAACATAACCATCTTTTACTCCTTGGAAATCGAAAGCAGACGCTGGAATATCTACTTTTTGTGACATATCTCCCAAACCAGATGTAAGACCAAAATTGTAAGCAATCTTACCGCCTGCTTCTGGTGTTTCAGATGGTTTTTGAGATTGCATGCGTGCTTGCATTTCTTCTTTTGCTTTTGCAACAGTAGCCGAATCTCCCTTTAGAGCTTCTTTCATCCCCTCTACAAATTGATCTACATTTTTTTCGTCTTCAGTGAACATAGTTGCTTGCTTCAATGATTTTCCCATTTGAGCACCATAAGCATATCCTAAGCTATATTCTGGAGTGTTCTTATTACTTTCTTCTTTTCCTTCGTTTGTACAAGAAACCATTGTCAAAGACAATAGGAATACAGACAAAGCCAACAAATTTAAAATTTTCATAAAATGAATAAATTTTTATTTAAGTCAATACAATGATTAATATCCCCCAAATAATTGGGCACCTAGAATGTTTAGGCGTGCGAATTTAGCATTTTATATTTTAAAAACTCAAAGAATGGTTCTCTGATTTTTGTTCAAATATGGAGATAAAATAAATTCAGGGAATTTTTATGCAACAAAAAACGCAACAGTGTTGCATTAATAAAAATAATCTTCTACCTTTGTTGCAACAGTGTTGCTTTAAGCTTTAAACTAAATAAAAAAATTATTAATCATGCACAAGTTATTTAAACTATCTATTTTAATTATTATCCTTTTCAACTTTATCAGTTGTACACAAAAAGAGGAAGAAGTACACAACCACATTACCATTGATGTGCTTTCTCCTACCAATAATGGTACTGTCAGCACTCCTAATACGACAGCTATAAAAATCAATTTGACTGCTGATGTTGAATTGCATGATGTAGAGGTTACGTTAAAAGATTCTAATAACAACTCTATCGCTCCTTTTAATCCACTAGATGTTCATTCGCACACCAAATCCACTACAATCGATGAAGTAGTAGATCTTTCAAGTTACGCTGCTGGTGAAAAATTCACCTTGACTATTGAAGCTTGTGAAGACCACGATTGTTCGGAAAAAGAAACCGAAAGTATCTCATTTAGTATTTAAAACATTTGACAACAGCACTCCATATATGGCGTGCTGTTGTTGGCTTTCAGCTATTTAAAATTACAATTGACTATGAAATTCATTTACTTACTGGTAGGAGCTTGTGTTATTTTTTCGGCTTGCACAGAACCCAATATTGATATCGCCAATCCTGTTATCAACATCCAAAATATCAGTCCAAATCCAGTAAGTGGATTGGTTTGTGGCTCTATGGAAAGTAATGTTATTTATGTCAAAAGTGCTGAAACCATTACATTCGACTTTGTTTTTGAGGATGATGAAGCACTCTCTCAGTACAAAATTGATATTCATAATAATTTCGATTGCCATGGCCACAGAGGACCTATCACAGTAGACTGGAATTTGCAAGAAGTAATCAATTTAAGTGGTCAAACAAGTTCCATTACAAAAAGTATTACTGTCCCTAATGATGTAACAGCGGGAAGTTACCATTGCTCTATTTTGCTTTTGGACGAAGCAGGAAATCAAGCCCCAACTATTTTTTACACATTAAAAATTCAAAATAGCACCGATACCATCCCTCCTACGCTCCATTTAACTCAACCCACTAGTTCTAGTATAAACATCAACAAAGGCAATACCTTGAATGTGCAAGGTTCCTTGATGGATAATAATAATTTGGAAAACGGTCGACTCGAATTGATTTATTTTACGCCTTCTGGCAATAAAGGAACCGCTCAGTCTCTTCGTTTAGACAATACCGTTAGCAATACCTATAACTACAATTTAAATTATACGATTCCAAGTTCATTTGTTAGTGGCACCTATGATTTTGAACTGAGAGCTTACGATGCTGTAGGCAATATTGCTAATATTGCTACTTTTCAAGCTATTGTTCTCTAATATTTAACTACGCCAATTGTCCTATTAAAATTCATAAAAATAACATACCATACAATCCCAATTCATAGCTATTCAACCCTTACCCTGTCAAGTAATATACTTCCAGGTGAGTATTATTTGGTTATAGGTGGCAAGTCATCATAATTGGCTATTTAATGACTTCCACCTTTTTTTATTCCTGTCTTCTTTCTAACATTACTCCGTTGAAACCACGCAGTAGCAGCGCAGCAAACTAAAAGCAAAGCGCTCACGCAGCAAATCGTATTAATTTACCACACGAGGGCTTTTTTCGTTGATTATCAGCAAGATGCTTTTTTATATTTTTACTTCCTGAGCCTACGGGTTCGTAGAAAAACTAAAAAACTAAGCTTGCCGAGTAGGCTTGTGCCAGTAGCACAAAAGCCCAAGCTCATGACCAGAGGGAACTAGCCTTGCGCTCTCATGAGCGTAGCGAATAATAAACAACAGAGTATTATTGTAAAAATACTTCATAATAGTAGTTCGTTGATTTTTTACTTTTTTACCAAAAAGACAAAAAAGCACATTTATATTAGTTTGATAATCAAAGCTTTAACACAAAACACGGCAAACTTGCAACTTATTGATTATCAAACTAATAAAGTTTTTCAACGAACTATTGTCATAAAAAAGCCTCTTCTTAATAAATTCCCTTAGGAACTCTTAAAAAGAGGCTTTTAATCATTGGCTTAGAAATTCAAAATTTCACGATGAACTTCTTCTCTTATGGCTTTTTAGTAGCTTCGCTATCTCCAAAAATTTCATCAATAGTAAATTCTTCCACTGTTCCCAAAGATTCCAAGAACTTCATATCTACTTTTTCTTTATCTCCCAAGACCAAGTATGTATATTTACGTCCCTTGATTTTTTCTTCTTGAAACTTTTTGATAGCAGCAATTACAGCTTCTTTATCTTTTGCCAATGCACTAACTTTATCATAAACATCTTTACGAATATCGTGGTCAACGCCTTTCTTTTTATTGTTTCTATACGTCCAATAAATACCGCTTTTCGTAATGCGCTCTGACTCAATTTTCTTAGTTAATGCTTCTGCAGCACCTTGCATCAAACCTTCAGAAACAGGCATTTCCTCAACAATTTCTTTCATAGCAGGAATTGCTTGATCCATTTTATCGACTTGAGTTCCTACAAATGCTCTAAAGTAATGTGGTTCATCCTTTTTATACGGAGTAGTATTACTAGCATATGCAGAATACGCTAACGCTCTAGATTCTCTGATTTCTTGAAATACAATTGAGGAAAGTCCACTACCAAAATATTGATTGTATAAACGGCTGTCTACATACTCATTCAAATCAAAGTGATCTGTTCCTTTTGACAACATCATAATCTCTGCTTGTGTCATATCAGGAAAGCTTACAAAAATCACTTTATCCTCATTCGTATCCAATTCTTTATATTCTTTCTTAGCAGGAATTGGTTTTAGTTTTGCAGGAACTTCGTGATGTGTGTCTAAGATTTTAGAAACCTCGGCAGGTGTCTTGGTACCATAGTAGAAAACATCGTGCTCATAAGAAGTCAAGTTATGAATTTTATCAATCAATTCACTAGCAGCAATATCATCTAAAGCCTTTTCCGATAAGCGATCCATCAAAGGAGAATTTTTACCGTATTTAGCATAATTCAACATACCATTGTACAAAATAGCTCCTTTCTCTTTCTTTTGATCTGCACGGCTTTTCTTGATAGAAGCAATCATATTCTTTAATGCCTCTTCGTTTCCTTTTGCATTCGCCAAAATGTGCTCAAACAATTCTACCCCTTCTTCCAAAGAACTTTCCAAACCTGTTAGCGTAACATAAGCAACATCATTGGCAGCAAATACATCAAAACTAACTCCTAGTTTATAAAATTCTTCTTGCACTTCAGCAGGAGTATATTTATCAGTTCCTAAAAATGGCAAATACTTAATAGCTATTGGCAATAGTTCATCATGCTCTGATCCCATATTCACAATATAATTCAAAGAGAATGTTTTATTGTATGGGTTAGTAATATGATCTAGCTGAATGCCATTTGACAATTTAGTGGTAACAATTTGCTTGTCAAAATCTAAAAACACTGGTTGCAAAGCAGGGGTCTTTATCTTATCCCATTCTTTTTTGAATTCAGAGATAGCCTCTCTATTGACTTCTACAGGCGTAATTTTAGGTTTTTCTACTGTATAAATATCTTTTGGCTTGCCCTCTCGCTTATAAATAACAGCGTATTGACTATCCTTCAACTTTTCATTAGCAAATGCCACCAAATCTTCTTTGGTTAACTTGCGCATTTTATCATAATGATTCACAATATCCTTCCAGTCTTGATCGTACAAAAACGCATTTAGCATTTTGTCCGCACGCCCATAGTTGGACTCCATTTTTTTGATTTCGCTATATTCCTTATCATTGATAACAGCATCAATCAACCAATCTGGAAACGCTCCTTTTTTCACCATTGCCAATTGACCTAACAACAATTTTTGCACTTCTTCTAAGCTCTGTCCAGTCTTAGGCTGCCCAGCCATACAGTAGAAACTATAATCGTATGCACCACTAAAGTAAGAGTATGTTCTAGCTCCAGTACGCTGTGTTTTGACTAAGTTTAAATCAATTAGACCAGCACTCCCATTAGCAACAATCATATCCATCAATTCACAAACCAAAGCCTCACGACTACCAATACCGTCCAATCTCCAAGCCATTGTCACTGTAGGGCTCTCTTTACTAAACACGTCTCTTTCTACTGGCACCTTAAACTCTGGTTGGGCAGGATTCGTCCACTTCGGTACTTCTTTGCTTTTATAATCTCCAAAATGTTTTTCAACCATTGGGATAACATCATCTGGATTAAAATCCCCTGCCAAAATAATGGCCATATTATTCGGCACATAATAAGTATCAAAATATTCATGAATCTTTTCCATCGAAGGGCGCTTCAAATGCTCTCCTTTTCCAATGGTTGTTTGTTGACCATAAGGATGGTTAGGATATAGGCTTTCCATCAAAGCTTTGTTGACTTTACGAAAAGCATTGTTTTGGCTAATATTAAACTCTTCGTATACCGCCTCTAATTCTGTATGAAACAATCTCAACACCAACTCACTAAAACGCTCGCCTTCTAGTTCCAACCATTTCCCTAGGGCATTAGAAGGAATATCATTAACATATACGGTCTGATCCAACCAAGTGTAAGCATTGGTTCCTTTTGCCCCTAAAGAAGAAACCATTTTGTCGTATTCATTGGTAGCAACATACTTCGCTGCTTCATAAGACAAGGCATCAATTTTTTCTAAATTAGCCTTGCGCTCTGCTTCATCAGCAGTTCTATTTTTTTCGTACAAATCAGAAATTTGCTTCAACAACACCTTCTCTTTTTCCCAGTCCAAAGAAGCTATTTTACTCGTCCCTTTGAACATCATATGCTCCAAATAGTGTGCTAATCCAGTCGCATCAGAAGGATCATTTCTAGAACCTGTTTTGACAGCTACAAAAGTTTGGATTCTAGGAGCATCTTTATAAACGCTCATGTACACTTTCAAGCCATTTTTAAGGGTATAAATTTTTGTTTTTAAAGGATCTCCCTCTACAGTCTCATATTGGTATTTCCCACTCTGTGCCTGAGTAGCACAAATAAAGGACACCAATAAAATTGCAGAAAAAAACATAGTTGCTAATTTCATTATTTTGCGCTTTTGTGGTGAAAAGGTTTTACTTAACTACGAAGTATTAAGTAATCGTTCAGAAAAAATCATATAAAAATAAGTCTATTTTTTAGCTATATTTTTTTCTGCCCACTTACTTAAGATATTATAATGCAATTTTAGCGAAAAGTATTCAAGCAAAACGCTTGCTTCTTATTCTTCTCTATTTTTTTGCATCACAAAACTTCTTATTGTTTCTAGCAAAACTAAGTTTTTTTTATGAGAATACACTTGATTTACAACCACAATATCGACCAGTGGCTATATACTATCCACAATCAACAAATAGTCTGTCGAAAACATTGGTTCTTTATTCTATTTTAAACTTGTTATTAGTATGTTTGTTGTTATGATCAAAAGGACTATACTATGAATTTTTATAAACCACTCCTCGTACTTTTACTATGTTTAGGACTTGGAGCTTCCACTCAAGACTCCAAATTAGCAACCCCACTTTCTCTTAGAACAGCCAACTACGAAATTGACTTAACTTTAGATGTCGAAAAAAAGCAAGTGCATGCTAGCCAATACCTAACCTTCAAGAATCCATCGTCAGACACCATTTGGACGATGCCTTTCCATATGTACTACAATGCGTTTAAAAATAATAAAAGCACCTTTGCCTTAGAAGCAAATAGTATCTTGGGCACCAAGAGTCAGGAAGACATCGAAAACGGCATTTGGAGTTGGATAAAAGTTGATGAAGTAATTGACCAACAAGGAAATATTTTATCAGACAGCCTTCATTTTGTTGCTGTAGACGATCAAAATGAACAGGATCATACTGTTTTAATCTTACGTTTAAAAGAACCTATTCTCCCACATCAAACCTACGGTATCCAGATGAAATGGACTTCTCAAATTCCTAAGACATCCATCCGAACGGGTTATAATAGAGATTACTTCTTCATGGCGCAATGGTACCCCAAATTAGGAGTTTACGAGCCTGCTGGCAGCCGTTTTGCCAAAACAGGACAATGGAACTGCCATCAGTACCACGCCAACACCGAGTACTTTGGTGAATTTGGAGTCTACAAGGTAAATCTGACCGTTCCTGACAACTTTGTGGTCGGTGCCAGTGGTTTTTTAGTAGAAGAAAAACCTACTCCCAATAAACTAAGTCTCCAACGCCCTCTAAAAACATATACTTATTTGGCAGAAGATGTCATTGATTTTACTTGGACTGCTAGTCCACACTTTACAATTATAGAAGAAACATGGAAAGGGGTAAAAATCAAGTTGCTAATTATGCCAGAACACATTTGCAACAAAGAACGTTTTTTAACGGCAGCCAAATACACCCTTGATTTTTTTGAAGCCTACCTCGAAAAATATCCTTACCCAACCCTTACCATTGTTAGCCCTCCTTATTATGGATTATTTTCAGGCGCTATGGAATACCCTACGCTATTTACTGCGCCAACTTTATGTATTTTGCCGCCCAACATTCGAACTACCGAAACCTTGACCATGCACGAGTTAACGCATCAGTATTTCATGCAAATGCTTTCTACCAACGAACAGGAAGAGGCATGGATGGACGAAGGTTTTACAGCGTTTTTTGAAGCAAAAATGATGGATAAATATTACCCCAAAGGTGTTTTTTATTGGGATTATATGAACATCAATGTAGGATCGGAAGAATACCGTAGGGGGCGCTTTTTTAATGCGGACAATATTAAAATTGGTCCAATGAGTCAATTTGGATGGCTGTTTAAACATGGCGGACATCGAGAAATTGTATATGGCAAGGCAGCGGTTTGGCTAAAAACCCTAGAAGGAATGGTTGGCGAGGCATGTATGCAAGATATTATCAAAACTTACTTTAAACGTTGGAAATTCAAACATCCCTGCCGATTCGATTTTATAGATATTGTGAATGAAATTGTTCCGCAACATCACGGAGATCTTTTTGGAACCGATATGAATTGGTTTTTAGATCAGGTAATTTATGGAACAGAAGTATGTGATTATAGTGTCCATTCTATTACAAACAAAGAAGTCGTTGAGCCATTGGGGTACTTTGATAATACAACTCAAGCCCTCGTTCCTACCAACAAGACCTCTAAAACTTATGAAGCAAAAGTAGTCTTGTATCGCTTGGGGGAATTGTGGTTACCTCAAGATGTTAAAATTACATTTGACAATGGTGATGTGGTACTTGAACGATGGGATGGAAAAGCAAGGAGCCACGACTTTACTTATATTGGCAATCGAAAAATTGTTGCCGTGGAAATTGACCCAGCTTTAAAAATTCCATTAGACAAAAACCTTATCAATAATAGTTATGTTGTAGAACCACAATCAGCTGGAATTACTCGTTATTTTACGTCTTTTTTAACTTGGATGCAAGGGGCTATGGTTACAGCAAGTGCTCTCATTTAAATATAGATTGTACGTTATATTACTTTAATACTATGAATTTACTCCAAGCATTGCAACAAGGAATCAAGCGAACTTGGCAATACAAGCCAATGATTTTTTTCTTGTATTTACTAACTTTTCTACTGGCTGCATTTGTTGCATACCCGCTCAAAAGTTTACTTGAGTCTACTGTTGGGCATTCAATGATGATTACTGACCTAGTAAAAGGCTTTGATTATACATTCTTAAATGACTTTAAAAACGCACATGGCGATGGTTTTCTACCTATCATTGATCAATCTATTGTCATCTTAATACTCTACCTACTCCTATTTATATTTGTTACAGGTGGTATTTTCGCAACATTTATTCAGCAACCACAGACCTATAATCGAAGTATTTTTTGGGGACAAAGCGCCGAGTTTTTCTGGCGATGTTTACGACTGACCTTTTATTTTTTGCTAATACATAGCTTTGTTTTTGCACTTTTTGCCTTTGTATTTTATACTTCGTCTAATGGCTTATCTCCCTTTACTTTAGAAAATGAAGGAACCATAGCGTTTAATTTCAAAATTATTGCTCCCATTTATATCTTAGTCGCCGCTTTCTTTTTTATGTGGCAAGATTATGCTAAAATATTTTTGGTAGATCAAGATAAAACATGGATTTTTCAATCCCTCTGGCCAGCATTGAAATTCATAATTAAACATCTAAAACAAACCTATGGTCTCTATCTACTGAATTTGGGAATATGGTTTGTAATGGTCTTTATTAATTATTGGATTTCGACTCAGATTGAGTTCAATTCTGAAAATGCCATTTGGCTTTCTTTTGCAATCTCTCAGATTTTTGTCCTCTTCCGATTGAGTTTGAAATTAATTAATATAGGAAGTGCTGTTGCCTTGCATCAATCTACTCAAGAGAATTTATCTCATTCCTAGCACCTTGCTAAAGATTTATACAAACAAGTTTTCTAAACGATTTCCTCTTGAGCCTTTGACAAAAAAGTACCTTTGTTGATAATTTTGAGCAGCAATAAATGCCTTTGCAGTTACCCTAGTCTCAAAATGTTGAATGTTACCTAACTTTGGAAGGTGAATATTGGCAAATGACTCACCAACCAACAAGACCTTTTCAAATTGAGCATAGTCAATGCGATTCACAAGTTGCTGGTGTTCGTCCTTGCTATACGCTCCCAGTTCTAGCATTTCGCCTAAAATTAGTATTTTAGCCTCTTGCAGATTACTTTGATGGATTTCATCTAGAAATACTTCCATGCTACTAGGATTAGCATTATAACAATCCAACAAGACTTTGTTTTCGTTCCAACTAATCTGCTGAGAACGCAGTGCCGCAGGTTGATAACTTTCCAAACCTTCTTTTATTGCCACCCCTTCTATATTGAAATAATGCCCTACAGCCGCTGCGCCAAGTAAGGCATCCAACCAAAATCGACCAAATAAGTTCGTTTGCACGTCCCATTGAGTTTGATTTATCGACAACACCAATTTCAAAAATGGCGTATCAGTAATGGTTCCATCCACCGTACACCCATTTCCATAAAAAACTCGTTGAGCGACTTCCTTAGATATATCTACTAATAAAGCATCATTTTTACAAACAAAAGCCGTCTTATTCGTTGCTGCTAAAACATCGTATAGCTCTTTATTAGCATTGATAATATTTTCAATAGAACCATATTCTCCCAAATGATCTTTCCCACAATTAGTAACCAAACCATAATCTGGTGCCATCAATTTTGCCAAAAACAATGTTTCTTTCAAATGATTGGCACCTATTTCCAAAATTGCCATCTCATAAGTTGCATCAATAGAAAGCAAACTCAACGGCACTCCCAAATGATTGTTCAAATTCCCTTGTGTAGAAAAAGTTTTGTACTGCTGTCCCAAAACACGATGCAACAATTCTTTGATTGTTGTTTTACCATTAGAACCAGCAATGGCTAAAATAGGGCATTTTAACTGCTGTCGATGATACCGCGCCAAGTCCTGTAATGTCACTTCACCATCCTCTACCAAAATATACCGTTGGTCCAATTCATGTTTTTCTTTTAGTTCAGGATCATTAATAATGGCATAAGCTGCTTTTCCGCTATTAATTGCCAATTCTGCAAATTGATTTCCTCGATGTACACCACGAGTATCTTTTTGTCCCACAGCTACAAAAATGCCATTAGACAACTCTTTGCGTGTATCAATAAACACAAAAGGATGGTTCAAATAATGTTGGTATAATGCTTCCATAAAGGTTGTTTGATCTTGGATTTATTGCGAATCAATTCAATTGCTCAAAGCTAAAAAAAATGCACGGATAGCCCTAAAAATAATAGGTAATAATAGCGTCCTTCCCGTCAAGCTATAAAAGAGGGTAGTTCAACGTTAACAAAGATAAACATTGGGATTGACCCTTTATCACATCGATTCATTAAAATCATACACCAATTTTAAGTAAGGCGCCCTATTTTCAAAAAAATAGGAAAAGAAACTTCTTTTATTTCTTCTTTTCCCCAATAAGCTTCTATTTGTTTAATTACCGTGTCAACAGGATTGGTTGCATGTTCCCTTAAATATTTTTGTAAGCTTGACCAAGTGTTCAAATACCCCTCTAATTCATCTAGCTTCCACTGAAGGTCTATTGAATAAGAACGATTGATTTCGAGCGATTCAAATGGAAACGGAATGGAAGTGTAGTGATTGTCAATATGCTTGCGTTCGACATCCCAATAAGGTCCAATAATTTGTGTATAATAATCATCTATCAGAACATCAATTTCTTCACTGATTCGCAACAAACCATATCCCCAAATAGCAAGAATGGCATTTTTCTTAGCAACTCGCTGAACTTCTTTATAAAAAGCATCAAAATCAAACCAATGCATTGCTTGTGCAACCGTAATCAAATCAAATTGATTGGCATCAAAAGACGTTTTTTCAGCAGCTTGTACGCTATAATGAATATTATCTTTAGGAATAGCGTATTTAATTTGTTCTGTGCTAATGTCTGTTGCTCGAACTGTTTTAAAAGCAGTAGATAAGGCTGCGGCTACCTGACCATTCCCTGTTCCACAATCCCACAAACAAACATTATTTTCGGGCAATTCTGCCAACATTTGCAACAAAGCTTTAGGGTACTGGGGTCTAAATTTTCGGTATAAATGCGCCTGCTTCGAAAAATTTTCTTTTGTTCGTTTCATCTCCCTTTTAATGCTATGTAGTTCAATAAGATCGGTCAATAGAAATCTAATATAACTAAAAAAAAATGATCCAAGTAACTCATCCGCTCCTTGAATCATTTTGTATCTTATAAACTATATTAATAGCAACATGGCTAAACTATTACTATACCGTATCTCTATTTTTTTGTTGTCGTTTTCTTCTTGGTTCCCGTTGTTTTTTTCTTCGTTGTTTTTTTCTTTGCCGCAGGTTTCTTTTTGGCAGCCTTCTTCTTTTTCAACACCCCTCCTTGTTCTTCTACCAATTGAATAACATACTCCAAAGTAACTTCTTTCGCTTCTTCAGGAGTCATTTTCTCTCCCTTCTTATTCAACAACTTATAACTCTTACGATCTTTATCAATTTTGATAAAAGGTCCCCAACGACCATTTTGAACAGACAAACCTTCTTCGTCCCATTTGTGAATATAACGATTGGCTTCTTTCTCAATTTTAGCCTTTACTAGAACAATCGCTTCTTCTTCTGTAATCGTTTCTAACTGAAAGCCTGAGCCTTTGGTAATCGAACAATACAACCCCTCCCATTTCACAAAAGGACCAAATCGACCTTCTCCCTTTGTTATTGGTTTATCTTGATAATACCCAATTGGAGCATCTGCCTTTTGTTTTTCTTTAATCAATTCGATTGCTCGTTCCATCCCAACTTGATGTACATCTTCTGTTCTAGGGATAGAAATAAAAGCACCATCATATTTCACAAAAGGTCCATAACGCCCCTCTCCTATAACAACTTCTTTGCCTTCATATTCTCCCAAGTTTTTAGGAAACTGGAACAATTCCATCGCTTCTTCAAAGGTGATCGTTTCTATAGATTGCGTTTCTTTTAAATTGGCATATTGAGGTTTTTCTTCGCCCAATTCTTCTGTCAAACCAATTTGAGCAATAGGACCAAATCGACCAATTCTCACCAATACCGACAAGCCAGTTTTGGGATCTTTGCCCAAAATCCGTTCCCCTGTAACACGATCTGCATTTTCCAACGTATCTTCTACTTGATCGTGAAATGGTTTGTAAATATCATCCAACATCTTTACCCAATCCTCTTTTCCTTCTGCGACAATATCTAGTTGATCTTCGATTGCTGCTGTAAAGCTATACTTCATGATGTTCGCAAAATGTTCTGATAGGAAATCGGTTACTTGCATTCCCAAATCACTTGCAAACAATTTATTTTTTTCGTATCCCACATGTTCCGTCTGAGTAGCCGTAGCAATCGTTGTTTTTTTGCCGTCCAACGTCAACACTTTGTATTCTCTATCTTTTCCTAATCTAGTCTGTTTAACCACATAACCTCTATTAGGGTCCATAATTCGGCTAATCGTTGGCGCATAAGTAGACGGACGACCAATCCCCAATTCCTCTAGTTTCTTAACCAAACTAGCTTCTGTATAATGTGGTTTGGGGCGAGTAAAACGCTCTATGGCATCCATTTTTTCTAACATTAATGGTTGCCCTACGGTCATTGGTGGCAAAATTTTATCGTCCGTATTATCGTCATCTTCTTGCTCGTCTTCTTCTTTAGACTCTAAATAGACCTTCAAGAAACCATCAAATTTTAACACTTGCCCCGTAGCGACCAATTTTAGGTCATTTATCGTCGAAATATCAATATCTATTGTTGTCTTTTGCAACTGAGCTTTTGCCATCTGAGACGCAATGGTACGTTTCCAGATTAAATCGTACAAACGATTCTCATCACTGCCCATGTTTACGGCACTATTCTCAGCATAAGTCGGACGTATTGCCTCATGCGCTTCTTGAGCAGAAGCTTTGTTATTGGTATATTGTTTTGTATTTAGATAATTGTCACCGTATAATTTCTTAATTGTATCTGCCAAAGCCGCCAAGGCTGTTTCGCTCAACGTAGTAGAATCCGTACGCATATAGGTAATGTGTCCCGCTTCGTACAGGCGTTGTGCAACAGACATTGTTCTGGAAACAGAAAAACCTAATTTTCGACTAGCTTCTTGTTGTAAGGTAGATGTCGTAAATGGAGCAGCAGGTTTTCTATACGCAGGCTTAACAGCAATATTGCCTACTTTATAATTAGCAGGCGCACATTTTTCTAAGAATGCTTGTGCTTCTTTTTCAGAATCAAAATTCTTGTTTAGGTTCGCTTTGAAATGAACTGTTTTATTTTTTGAATCCTGAACTTCAAATTGTGCTACTACCTTAAAAAAGGGCTTGGGGGTAAAATTATTAATTTCTCGCTCTCGCTCTACTACCAATTTCACAGCAACAGACTGCACACGTCCTGCCGATAATTTCCCTCTAACCTTGCGCCACAACAACCCCGACAGCTCAAACCCGACCAAACGATCCAATACACGTCTTGCTTGTTGTGCATTGACTAAATTTATATCTACTCTACCAGGGTTTTGAATGGCATTTTGCAAAGCAGGTTTTGTAATTTCTCTAAACGAAATCCGCTTGGTAGAGTCCAAGTCCAATTTTAACACCTTTGCTAGATGCCAAGAAATAGCCTCTCCTTCGCGGTCTTCATCCGTTGCCAACCACACTTCATCCACTTTCTTGACCCAATCTTTGAGCTCTTTAACTACTTTTTGTTTGCCTGTAGAAATTGCATAATTAGGTTTGTATGAATTGTCAACCTCTATGGCTTTTTTATCTTTCGAGTCTTTGATTAAGTCACGGATATGCCCATAACTAGATTTAACTGTAAAATCTTTTCCTAAAATTTTTTCAATTGTCTTCGCTTTAGCGGGAGACTCCACTATCAATAAATGTTTTGCCATGTTGCAAAATCCGTTTTTCCCTAGTTATATAAATATAGTCGTTTGTTATCCTTGCAGTTTCGAGCGTTCTAAACGGCTATTGTATTAGCTTATAATAGTTCGTTGATTTTTTACTTTTCTACCCAAAAAGACAAAAAAACACACCTACAACAACTTGACGATCAAAGCTTTAACACGAAACGCAATAAATCTACAATTTATTGATCATCAAACTAATAAAGTTTACTTCGTGAGCGCTGCGCTTTTAGTTAGCTTCGCTGCTACTGCGTGGTTTCAACGAACTATTGAGCTTGAGTATTGCTACTTTTTCAAAATTTGGTGACAGTCTGCAAGTTAATAAGCCAAGTCCGCTCCTATTGCATGGTTTTAGTAGATTATCAAAAATAGTAATTTATTGATTGTCATTAATCCCTAAAATAGCTCAAACCATAATTCTCACCAAGATGTTTATTCGTTGGATTTAAGTAATCGTTCAAAAAAATTATATTTATTAAATCCTTTTTATGCGCATTCAAACGCCTCTTTTAACTTCGAAAGATCCTATTAGAATGCAAAAGTACAATTTTTTTTTAGACCTCAAAATATAGTTTGAACGCCACAGTATACAAAAAAGGTCGTAAAATAAACTATCAATACACTAAAATTGTTGCTTTCGGGGTTGTTTCTTTTTATAAAAAACACACTAAAATTTACATAAAATTCATCTTAGAGTATAATAATTATCGTATTCTGTCTTATTTTAAGGCTGTCAATTCGACATTATCATCATATCATAAAAAATCATCAATGGCAATCACCAATAATCTAACACTCCCTTTTGACAATAGTAACCCACACATCAAAAAATACCTCAAACAATTAAGTAATCCTGTTTTGCAACGCTTGTTTTTGCTTGCCAAACTTCCCGCTGCATTTTTTATGGGTGTTAAAGTCCAATCTGTAAGCCCTCAAGAAGCAAAGGTTACGGTTCCCTATTCTTGGCGTTCTCAAAATCCATTCAAGTCTACTTATTTTGCGGCACAAGCGGCAGCCGCTGAAATGTCTACTGGCGTCTTGGCTATGTTGGCACTTCAAGGACGAGGTAAAATATCAATGCTGATTACCAAAATGGAAGCTACGTATGGTAAAAAAGCTGTCAGCACTGCTACATTTACCTGTAAGGAAGGGGATAAAATCATAGCGGCTGTTCAAAAAGCCATTGAGACAGGAGAAGGGCAAGAGGTTAGCATACTAACTATTGGTACTCAAATAGATAAAAATGGACAGGAAGTAGAAGTATCTAGATTTACATTTACTTGGTCTTTTAAAGTAAAACAATAATGGAAACTGGTTAACAATGATTTTTTGCTCAGAAAAGCAACGTAGAACAGTACCTTACGCATTTTTCTCATCAAATTTATAAACTATAAAACAAAACCCATGAACCATTCATTAACTAAAATCCCCTTATTTCAAGCTTTAGAAAATAGCCAACATATTTTACTAGCAGGTGCTGGTGGGGGCTTTGATATTTACGCTGGCATTCCGCTTTATTTTGCGCTTAAACAATTAGGCAAAACCGTAACATTAGCCAATTTTTCTTTTACATGGCTGGATCACACAACAGCGAAAGAAGTCTGCTCCAAATGTTATCAAATAGAAGCTAAGGATATAGATCAATCAGGGCGAAATTATTTTCCTGAAAAATTTTTAAAACAATGGCTAGCCCAACAAAAGGAGTTTCCCGCATTGTATGCCTTTGATAGAATGGGAGTCCAACCTCTAAAAGAGGCGTACATCTACTTACAAAAGAAACATCAAATTGATAGCGTCCTTTTGGTAGATGGAGGCACGGATAGTGTACTCTTCGGAGACGAAGAACTCTTGGGTACCCCTCAAGAAGATATGTGCACAATTGCAGCCGTTCAAGAAAGTGGTATTCCAACTCAATTGCTCGCTAGTATTGGTTTTGGCATCGACCATTTTCATGGGGTATCTCACTTTCGCTTCTTAGAAAATGTTGCGGCACTCGCCAAAGAGGGTGGTTATTTGGGCTTATTTCAGCTCACACAAGAAATGCCAGAGGCACAGCATTACATGAAGGCCGTTCATTTTGCCAACCAACAAATGCCCCAAGCTCCTAGTATTGTCTCCAATTCTATCGTAAGTGCTCTACAAGGAGCCTATGGAAATATTCATGCTACGACCAGAACTATAGGAAGTGAACTTTGGATTAATCCTTTGATGACAATTTATTGGTGCTTTGAATTAAATGCTCTAGCTAGCAAAATAGAGTATCTAGAAGCCGTAAAAGATTCTGTTACGATGGGTGATTTTAATAAAAAGTTAGCTCAATATAGAAGTGGTTTAAAACAGACAAGACCTTACAAACAGCTTCCCATTTAATAAAACAATTACTCCTCTTCAAAATGAGAACTTTATTAACATTCATTGCCTGTTTCTATTTCTTTAAAGCTTCATTGGCTTGTAGCTGTGCAGAAATTCCCTCTATCGAGGATGCTTATTTTATGACGCAAGTTATTTTTTCAGGCACCGTCATTCAAATAGAAAACGTTTCTTTGTGGGAAACGGTCGCTTCTGACAAAAGAATGCAGGTTCGAAAAGAGTATCAGCAACGGCATCCCAATGCAGCCTTTTTTGATAATGCAATCATTCAAAAAGTAAGTATAAAGAGCACCAAGGTTTACAAAGGAGAAAATATAAACGATACCCTTATCATTTTTACTCCTCGTTCGGGGGCGGCTTGTGGTTTTACATGGTTTAAAGTTGGGGAAGATTTTACCATCTACGCCAGCATTTACAACAACTATCTTTACAACTATACTTCTTTTACGGATTTAAAAGCACTCCAACTCCCCAACAGTTATTGGACCAATCAGTGCACTAGAACATTTGTCTATAGGGAGCAAGAAGCGAAAACATTACTCCAACTGAGTCGAGATTAATTGATGGTATTCAATGAGCGATTACAACAAGAACTCAAAATCATACCGAACTAGACAACTTCTATTGGTTCCAATCATTAATCGTGTTGATTGGTTGCATGACAAATTTATACCTATAGATACGTTCTGTTAAACGGTATTTTTTATGTGGTTTCTGCCACCACGAGTCATCGCCCCCAAGACCTTGTTGTACGCAATCAATTTCCAAAGCGACTAAGTCACGTTCCTTAACGTCTATTGTATGCCGATTCTTTTCGTTTTGTCCACCTAATGCACGGACTTCAGATTGGAAATCTTCAGTTAAGTAATGCAATGCAGACATAGAAAAAGGCTGTTCTAAAGCTGTTACTTTTAAACCAACACCTTCTTTGTTGGTCAATGAAAGCCATTGTACATCTGTTTTGTTAGCGTTTTCTTGTGGGCGAATATAAGGCACATATTGTTCTGCAACGGTACTTTGGTAAAGGTCTACAAAAGCCGCTGATTTCCTATCTTGATAATTTTCAAAAGGTCCTCTCCCAAACCATTTTAATTGATCGTACTCTTTGGGCAATTGCATGGCTAAACCAAATTTGGGCAACGCACCAAATCGAATTAGTCCTCGTTTCAATTCACTGCTAACCATAATTTGACCACTGCTATACACATCGTACTGCACCACCAATTTCCCATTCGTACCCAATCGATAAACCACTTCAATTTGAGCTTGTTTAGCATTCGCAAAGATTAAGCGTGCTTTATTGGCTTTGGCTCGGTTGCTAGCACGTTTCCAATTACCTGCCCTTAATAATAAGAAATTGCCATAATCATTATCCGTCATACCTCGCCAAAAACTAGGCGCAAAACCCTTTTTGATCAATTCTTTTCCATTCGTTTTCCATGAAACAATATTGCCTAGCTGCAAATCAAAACGGACGCTAAATTCGTCCCCTTCTATCCTCAAATTATCTTTATTCGCCAATACTTCTATAGAACGATTAGGAATGGTATCAATAGAAATGTTAAAGGGTGGAGTATTCACTAAAAATTGTTCTCTAGCCATGATATGCCCTATTTGGGAGACTGCTGTTGACCTATTTCCAATCAACTGAATATTCAAAAAACAAGCTTCTTGTTTTGTTCTATTCAACGCCTCATATTCCAAATCAACTGTCAGGCTATCACCTGCCCTTACATCTATTGCTTTTATTATCCCTTCTTTGAGAATACGCCCTTCTGTTTTTAATTGCCAGTGCAAATCAAAGTTAGAAAGATTCACAAATGCATAATTATTATAAACTTTAACTCGTCCTTGATTTAAGTCTACTGCTTTGATTTGAGCATATTGATAGACCTTTTTGACCTCTTGTAAGGCTGGTTGCGGGCTTCGATCAGGGAAGACAATCCCATTCAAACAAAAGTTGCCTAGGCTGGGAATGTTTTTAGGACCAAAATCGCCACCATATGCCCAATACCGCTCTCCTGACGCACTAACTTTCTCTAGTCCTTGATCGACCCAATCCCAAATAAATCCGCCTTGTAAAGCATCGTATTGTTCAATTAAGTTCCACCAATCTTGAAAATTTCCTGTGCTATTCCCCATTGCATGCGCATACTCACACATAATTAAAGGTTTAAGAGACTCCGACTGAGCATATTTTTTTACCTTGTCAAATAGAGGATACATAGGCGCATAAATATCTGAATTTCGCCAATTTAAATGCGCTTGTTCGTATTGTACGGGGCGAGTAGTATCTCGTTTTTTTAACCAATCATAACTGTACAAAAAGTTGGTTCCATTCCCTGCTTCATTTCCCAGAGACCAAATAATAATGGATGGATGATTTTTATCTCGCTCAACCATTCTTCTTATCCGATCCCAATGCGCCAATTTCCACTTCGGGCGTTTTGCCAAAGAGGCAGGACCATAGCCCATTCCATGTGATTCGATATTGGCTTCATCCACCACATAAAATCCCATAGCATCACACAATTCATAAAATCGTTCGGGTTGAGGATAATGAGAGGTTCGAATAGCATTGATATTATTTGCTTTCATTAACTCCAAATCTTTCTGTAACAAAGCCTCTGTTACAACATGAGCAGTTTTAGGATCGTGTTCGTGTAAATTCACTCCTTTTAAATAAACGTACTTTCCATTCACCAATAATTGCCCATTTTTGATTTCCGAGGTACGAAAACCTGTTTTGCAACTAACCGTTTCTAATTGAACGCCATCTTTATCTAATAATGTCAATACAAGGGTGTATAAATTAGGTGTTTCGGCAGTCCAAGGTTTTATTGTAGGCAACAGGTCAGAAAAATAAACGATAGCCTCGTTTGGTAGTTGCACCCGTTTTATTTTTTTCAGAATAGTCTTATTGTTTTCTAACAATTCTAACTGCAAATTAAGCTCCGAATTACCTTGTAAAATAACCTGAGTCTTTAACTGCCCTTGTTCGTAGTTTTGAACCAAACTTGCTTGTACCTCGAAGTCTATTATTCTTTCTTTTGGAGCAGCATAAACATACACAGAACGCTCTATACCACTCACTCGCCAAAAATCTTGACATTGTAAATAACTCCCATCTGAATACCGATACACCTCTAGTGCAATTGTATTTGTTCCCTCTCTAACATAAGCCGTAATATCAAATTCTGCGGGGGTCTTACTCCCTTGTGAATAGCCTACTTTTTGTCCATTTATCCAAAGGTAAAAGGCAGAATTAACGGCTCCAAAATGTAAAATAACATCTCGTTTCAGCCAAGCAGCATCTAGTTCAAAAGTATGTCGATAAGCACCTATTTCGTTTTTACCTACTGGAATATGAGGTGGATTTTTTGCTTGAAACGCATACGCTTGATTAACATAAATAGGAACACCATAACCATTCACTTCCCAATTTCCTGGTACTGGAATAGTTCCCCAATTACTAATATCATAGGTAATTTTGTAAAAATCTTTTAAGCGTTTACGCTCATCTTTCACCCAATAAAAAGCCCATTGCCCATCCAAACATTGATAATATTTAGACCCTGACTTGTCTCCTTGTAATGCTAATTTTCTTCGTTCAAACGAGAAGAAATCAGCGTGGGGTTCTAATTTATTGATTGCAATGACTTCTGGGTTTTCCCAATCATTTTTTTGAGCAACAGAATTATTAAAATACAACAATAAAACGCAAACGATGCAGAACAGTAACTTCATATAAAATGCTTTTCTTTTACCCCTTACTCTGTTAAAACCACGTAGTAGTAGCATAGTTAAACTAAGCGATAGCGATCTCACAAAGTAAGCTTTATAAACCAAGAAGTGTGTAAGAATAGTTGCCTATAAAAAGAGCAGAACGACAATAATGTTGTTCTGCTCCTACCTAAATTAGTTACACTGAAGTTCAAACTCTAATTAAACATGAACTTTTTTATCATTATCGTATAATTTGAAATGGTTGACCAACAATATGATCGACATCTAAGAAATACATTCCTGGCAGGATGTCTTCTAGATTTATTTTTATAATTGGTTGATCTATCCTACCTTCTTTAACAATTTCGCCCGTAATTCCCACAACTCTATAAGTAGAGCTATTCAAAGATTCAGGAAGCTCTAAATACAAATCTGTACTTGTTGGGTTAGGATAAATATTTAGTTGTAATTGGAGCAGTTTCGATATTGAGTTAAGATCTTCTGTTCTAAAGCTCCATGCCGAACTCCACGGACCAGCAGTTGTCCCATTTAATGCTCTAACTTTCCAGAAATATTCTGTTTTAGGTTGAAGGTTGTTTACAGTCCATGTAGAACTAGAAGCAGTATATGTTTGTGGATTACTAGCAAAAGTAGCACTGGAATCAATCAACATTTCATAAGAAGAAGCTCCCACAGCTGTTGTCCAATCAAATACTAAATTCACATACACTTGATTGGTTGCTAAATCAGCTGGTGCTATCAAATTAAAGTTATCCAATGAATTTGTTGTAAAGCACCATACAGCGCTATATTGCCCCCATGAAGTACCATCTGTTGCACGTACTCTCCAATAATACTTTGTGCTAGACAACAGACCACTTAATCCTATATTTGTATTTGAACTCGTATACGTTTGAGCTGTCGCAAAGCTTGGCAATGTATCTACGTCTATTTCATAAGAAGTAGCTCCAAAGGCAGTCGTCCAAACCAAAGGTAAGGTGCTGTAACTTTGCTCGGTTGCCAGATTCGCAGGTGAGGTCAATTGAAAAGAGTCCAACTGAGGAATATCTGTTCCCAAATATCTTGCTATTGCAAGATCATTTCCTGTATATCCAACAGCAACAATTTTGTTGTCAGCAGGCTGAACAAGCACGTCAAAGCTTTCACTAATTGAATTGTTGTTAAAAGAAGTATGTACAACTCCCCCGTTGCCAAAGGAAACATCCAAATCATAATTACTAGATTCCAAAGTTCTAACAATTGTAAATTCCTTAGAAGTATATCCACTTGATCCTGCTAAAATAAATTGACCATTGTTATCTTCTGCAAAACCATAGGCTACATCGTACAAATTTCCAACATCTTTTCGTGTTTTAGGGCCTTTAATTCCCCCTGCATCGTCCAGCTCTACCAAAGAAAATTTATCCAAAGCCAAACTTTGATGACTCGTTCCGATCAAAAGTATATCACCATCAGGGCGAATGGATACAGAATAGGCACGATCTTGATCTCTACCATCTATACTCCCTCCATAATCATACGACATAACACCATCTGCTGAAAAAGTATTGTCCATTGTTCCATTAGAATTGATGCGGGCAGCATAGAAATCGGAGTACCTTGAAGACGATACAATATCTCTCCATCCTGCCGCTACTATTTTTCCATTAGGTCGAACTTCCAAATCCTCAATACACAAATAATAAGTATTACCTAAAGTTGTACCAATTGGCAGTTGTTGAACTCCAAAGGTCAAATCCAAATTTCCTGTAGACAGGTAACGTGCTACAATAGGCTTTGCTTCGTTAGAAGAAATTTCAGTATTTCCTCCCACTATAATATTTCCAGTCAATGCATGAATTTTGACAACTTTAATTTCATCTTGTTGGTTAGAAACAAAGGTACTGATAACAATTCCATTTGTACCAAAAGTACTATCAATAGAACCATTGGTATTATAACGAACTAATGCAGCATCTTTTTTGGTTCCATTATCACTAGATCCTGCCAAAATAATTTTCCCATTGGTTTGGATAACCAAATCATATGCGACATCCTCACTGCCTATTTGCAAATCAGTTGTCACGATTCCTCCATTTCCAAAAGTGCTATCAAGTGTGCCATTCGTATTATATCGAGCGCAAACAAAATCTTTGCCTGTAATCGAGCTACTAGAATTACCTGCTACTACGATTTTCCCATTGGTTTGAATAGCAACACCATGAGCTTGGTCTAAGCCATTTGTAATTGAAGTAACTACTTTTCCACCTATGCCAAAACTTGGATCAAGGCTTCCCGCTTGCTGCGCAATAAGGTTTGAACATAAAAAAGATAATAAAATGAGTTGTATTGTTTTCATTTTGTTTGTTTTGGTGATTAAAGTTTTCTTAGGAACTAAAACCTTTGAAGCACAAGCAATAAGAATCTTGCTGTCCTATCAAAGTAATTAATAAGCTCTTAATTTTAAAGCCCCCAAAAGTAATCAAAAAAACATATATTAACAACAAGCCTTTTGTAACATCTCTATTTCGCTTGCCATCACCAACACAGCCCTAGCCTACAACAATCTAATTATCAACAACATACACTTCACTCCGACTTGAGTGTTAAAAATTCCTTAGTTATAACACTAAATCTTAAAGGCATGAATTTGATTTACATCAAAATCACAATTACTCCATTCATTATCAATATCTGCACCGCATTTTTTGTACAACGCAATAGCAGGCTCATTCCAGTTTAACACTTGCCAACGTACTCGTTTACAATTATTTTCCTTCGCAGCTTCAAAAAGCAATTCTAATAATTCGGAACCAATTCCATGACCACGATAAGCTTTCTTAACATACAAGTCATCTAAGTACAAAGATTTCCCCACCCAAGTATAATAGGCAAAATAATACAATGCCATGCCTATAATTTTACGATCATCCAACTCTACAACATAGCACTGAAACAACTCCTGTTCCTCCTTCATTTGCTCGACCGTATTGAATACTTTTTCAGGGGCATTCTCAAAGGCTGCCAACTCTTTGATAAGTCCTAATATGGCTTCAAAATCATTTTCTGTTGCCTTTCTTATGGTATAATTCATTCTATTTTTTGATTATTCATTATAATTAACGCCTACTCTCCCCCCTCTAAAAAACAGCAATGGGTGCCGCGAGACAAGCATCAGGAATACCAAATGCTTCCACCAGCGCAAAAGCATCGTTGCGAACTTCCTTACAGAGCTTGTCTACTACCCTTCTAATTGCTCTCGTTTTAGCACCAGACATACAGCCTTGTTCCAAGTACCATCCTTTATTTTCTTCTATGGTATGCAATGCATATAGATCGCAAAGCATTTTTAATGTTTTTTTGAGTGCAGCATCTTCACAACCCTCAATTTGTGCTAAAAACTGCTCCAAGATAATACGATCAATATAAGCATGAGCGACCTCTATCATATGCGTCTGACAACGCAGAAAGGCTTGATAGGAAGGAATACCTCTCTTGATAAATTTCCGCAAACGCTGTCCTACCGAAACCATTAAATCTCGTTCTCTATAAACAAAAGCATCTAACTGAAAAGTAGGGTCTTTGAGATGACCTTCGTCGGTGTTGTGAGTATTGACAAAGTTCTTTTCTCGAATCGTTGCAATAAAACGCTCCGAGGCAAAATTGACCATTCCTAGCAACCCGCCACTAACAATCTCTTTGTTAAAATCGCCCAACACTCCTTTTGCCACCAATTGCATGAGCACCGTATTATCTCCTTCAAAGGTGGTAAAAATATCTGAGTCTGCTTTAAAATCAGCAAAACGATTTTCAGCCAAATAGCCTTTTCCCCCACAAGCCTCTCGGCACTCTTGAATTGTCTTGGTCGTATACCAAGTTGCGACAGATTTTAAACCCGCTGCTAAGGTTTCTATTTCTCGCATATCTTCCTCTGTTCGATTTGAAAAACGATCTGTTAGATACGTCAAAGCAAAATCTAAAGCATATGCTTTTGCCAAAGGAGGCATTAATCGACGTTGATGCGAAGGATAATCCATAATAAGCATTTCGGGCTTACCATCTTCACCAAACTGCCTCCGTTTCAAAGCATACCGAATGGCAATTGTCAAACTTGCTTTAGCAGCACTTAAACCCGCTCTAGGCACGCACATACGCCCTCCAACCAAAGTACCTAACATCGTAAAAAATCGCTTTGACTCTTTCTCTATTGGACTCGAATAGATCCCGTGTTCGTCTATATTCCCAAATCGATTCAATAAATTGAAACGAGGTACTCGAACTTGGTCGAACCAAATACGACCATTATCAACACCATTTAACCCCAATTTATACGCACAATCTTCAATACTAACTCCAGGCGCTATATTTCCTTCTTCATCTCGAATATCTACCAATATAGCATGTACCCCGTGATTTTTGCCATCGACAATCAATTGAGCAAAAACCGAAGCCATCTGACCATGCGCTGCTGCATTGCCTATATAATCCTTTCCAGAAGACAGCGTTGGAGAATTGATAATAATTTCATCCCTAACAGGGTCATAAGTCGCCGTTGTTTCACAATCTCGAACATTTGATCCATGTCCAGTCTCTGTCATGGCAAAACATCCAGGCAGTTTCATTGTCCCAATATCATTCAAATAACGCTTGTGGTGTTTTTCAGTACCCAACCACAAGACAGAACCACCCCATAATCCAAACTGTACCCCAAACTTTACTACCAAACTCAAATCGTGATAACCTAACGTTTCAAATACAGCTGCATAAGCTCCCATGTCGTCAATGCCACCATATTCTTTAGGAAAATGCAATGCACCGTATCCTTGTTCAGCAAGTAGGTGTACCCATTTTAATACGTGTTCTCTATACGTTTCTTTGTTCCGAATGGTCTCCAAATTAAACATTGGGTCGTGCAAAATTTTGAAAACATTGGCTCGTATTTCTATATAATCATCATCCAATATGTGTTGCAAGGCTTTCACATCAATGTTAGAATGATTTAGCGTCGCTTCTCTTTCTTCTATAATTTGTTGTTGTGTTAGAAGGTGGCTGTGCAATTCTAAGCTAACAATACCAATCGCCTCTTCTAGTTTTTTTAAAGCTTCAACAACCTTGGGAGTCAACCATGTTTGATTATCGGATTGTATTTTTGCCATTTCAATTCCCAAATCTACCAAAGTTTGTCGTCCATCTGAATTCATGCTTTGAGCGGTCGATTGGATACTTTCTGCCCATTCTTGATGGAGACTATCTGATGGCGGATTCGTTGGATCCATCCATGATAATAAAAGCTGTTTGTCTCTTTCTTTTATCCAGTCAAAATTATTAATCTTATTTTGTATCAACTTTATTTCACTAGGTCCTAGCACCGCATCAGACCATCCGATATAAAACAAAGGAATTAAAGAAGCAACTTGTGGAGAATACTTTTCGGGTAACATGGCGTATTTTTTTTATAATAATTCAATAATCATCATTACTTCACAATAAAATCATACCACACTAATAATCAAAATGATATAACTTAAATTGGCAAAACATTTAAAACCAACATAATTTGAGCTATCTTTTATCAAAAACTCCAACCAACAAGCTAAGTTTGGAAATTTAGGATTGATGAAAAGAATTGAGTAGTGTAGCTAAGTATTACAATTATTAACAGAACAAATAAATGCTGTTTAGGTTGACGCATCACAATTCTAAATTAAATATTTACAAAGGCATAGCTAGAACAAATCATTCTGTTATTGTTATTAAGGTAGCAATACTTCGACAAAAAACAGAGTACTGTAGAATAATTCAAAATAGAAAGTTCGAAATAATCATAATCCATCTGCCTTTTTATTTTAGAGAATACATTTTTTTTTTGAAAAAAGGCACATTTATTTGTAATTACAAATAAAAAGCTATACATTTGTAATTACAAATAACGGAATAACATAAATATGGACATAAACGAAGCAATACAACAAAAGAAATTCGAAAATGAGTGGGAAAAAGCACTTGTCAATCTACACTTCACAAGCAATGTATTTAGTGACCGATTATTGGCAATACTAAAACCTTATTCTATTCATGATCAACACTACAATATTTTACGTATTCTGAATGGAAGATATCCCGATGTAGCTTGCCCTGGAGATATTAAGGCAGTTTTACTCAACAAGCGAGGAGACCTAACTCGGCTACTAGACAAGCTAGATAAACTAGGTTATGTAGAACGAGCTACCAACCCGACCAATAGACGAATGGTAGATATTAAAATCACAGCAGCTGGCATTGCTTTGCTAAAAAAACTCAAATCTGAGATAAAAACTACTGAAGCGATAAAAAAGAATTTAACAGAAGCAGAAGCCACTCAGCTCAGTTTATTATTAGATAAAATAAGAAAATAATTTTTTTTAAATCAACATCTGTAATTACAAATATTGTACAAACACTTAAAATACTATATTATGAAAAAAATACTTGCATTTTCAGGAAGCAACAGCTCAAGTTCTATTAACCAACGATTGGTACACGCTGCTGCAAAGTTAGTAAAAGAGATAGATGTTATTGACCTAAGAGACTATGATGCTCCTATTTATAGCGAAGACATCGAAAAAACAACTGGTCTGCCTCAAAACATTACTCAACTATATGATTTGATACAAGAATACGATTCTATTATTCTTGCTTCACCAGAACATAATGGGCTACCGACTGCTTTTCTAAAAAACATCTTGGATTGGCTTTCTCGCAACAAAGGACAAAAATTTTTGCAAGATAAAAAAGTTGTCTTATTAAGTACTTCACCTGGTGGAAATGGAGGAGCAAGTTCCTTGGCAAAATTACAAGAAGTCATTCCTTATTGGGGCGCAACTGTAGTTGGCAAACACAGTCTTGGTAATTTTCATGACAAAATAGATTTAGAGAACAACCTCAAATTTGAAGCTGATCGAGATGCCCTAAAAAAGGTTCTAGAGACACTTTAAGTGTTGCAAATGTTACAATATTAGCCAACCTAAAACAGGCATTAGCTTGCCCTGTTTTAGGTTTTTTATTTTATTTTTCTTAATTAAGCAATCTCTCAAAATTGGCATCCAGCCTCTTATTTTTCTAAACGATTGTTTAAGATTCTTAAAATAGATAGTATCTTAACTCTAATAAAAATCTATTTGATATAATATAGTACTTAGCTGCGGTGCTACTTCGTGGTAGTTCCCTACGGTCGTGAGATTGCTATCGCTTAGTTTTTTTGTAAAAAACTAAAAAAAGCATCTTTGCATCAGTTTAATTATCAATGCTTTAAGAAATCAAACAACAAAACATACTCTATTGATAATCATACTAATACAATTTACCCACGAAGTAATAATCAAAATCATCCATTAATTTCCAATCAATGAGAAAAAGCAAAAACATTGTTGTTACAGGTGCCTCGACAGGAATCGGCTATGCCACTGTAGCATCTTTAGTAAAAAGAGGGTATAAAATTTTCGGTTCTGTTCGCAAACAAGAAGATGCCGATCGCCTTAAAAAAGAATTTGGGGATTTATTCGAGCCTCTCTTGTTTGACGTAACCGATATGCAAGCTGTTCGGCAAGAAGCGGCAAGAGTAGAACAACTTATTGGCAATGAAGGCATTCATTCCTTGATTAATAATGCAGGAGTGGCTGTCTGGGGACCAATGATGCACCTGCCTTTGGAAGATTTACGTTGGCAAATGGAGGTCAATGTAATTGGGCTGGTTGGTGTTACACAAGCTTTTTTGCCTCTTTTAGGAGCGAAAAAAAATTGCCCTCATGCCCCTGGTCGTATTTTTAACATGAGTTCTGCCGCAGGCGAAATTGCCAATATTTTTATGGGACCTTACTCGGCAAGCAAACACGCTCTCGAAGCCATTTCAAAAACTATGCGTATGGAACTCTTACTGTATGGAATTGATGTGGTTGTTATTGGTCCTGGTGTTGTAAAAACTCCAATTTGGGACAAAGCAGAGGAAGTTGATTTGAGCAAATTCGAAGAAACGGACTATATAGAGCCTGGCAAAAAGTTCAAAAATTTCATGCTAAAAATGTCTAAAATAGGCTACGAACAAGCTAAGTTTGGTGACATGATGGCAGATATTGTCGAACATAAAAATCCCAAAGCACGGTACCCGCTTGTTTATGGGAAACTCAAAAACTGGATTATCCCTCGGTTAATTCCAACTCGAAAATTTGCTGCTATGGTGGGCAAAATGCTAGGTCTCTCAAAATAAATTCAAAACATCCATCAAGTAATTCTCAAATCATATTATCTTTGGGACTTCTTTTAATTTTTCGTTCTTTACACTGTTTTGCATCAAACTATATTCCATTGGTTATCAATATAATTTATTTCAAAAATTAAAACTAATAATCAATAATATATAACTTCATCATCACAGGAAGTAACCCACGAAGTATTATTATATATTTTATACTAGGTACTAAATTATGAAAACACGTCTAAGTGTCAATGTCAATAAGATTGCTTTGATTCGCAATGCTAGAGGAAGCAATTATCCTGATTTAATAAAAGTCTCCAAAGATATAGAAGCCTATGGAGCCGAAGGTATTACTGTCCACCCTCGCCCAGATGAGCGCCATATTACTTATGCGGATATTCCTGCCTTAAAAGCAATTGCAACTACTGAATTTAATATCGAAGGAAATCCACGCACTCAAAAATTTATGGATTTGGTTTTAGCCAATGCCCCTGATCAATGCACGTTGGTTCCTGATGCTCAAAATGCGTTGACTTCTGACAGTGGCTGGGACACGATCACACACGAAGCTTTTTTAACAGAAACAATTGGTGCCTTGAAAGAGAAAGGCATTCGCGTTTCTATTTTTTGCGACCCTATTGAAAAGTTTATTGAAGGGGCAAAAAAAGTGGGTGCTGATCGAATAGAATTTTATACAGGTCCTTATGCTGAAAATTATCACAAAGATAGAGCAGCTGCTATACAGCCTTATGTCAATGGGGCAAAAATTGCCAACGAATTGGGAATTGGTATTAATGCAGGGCATGATCTTAACTTAGATAATTTGCGCTATTTTCAAGAAAATATTCCCAATCTATTGGAAGTTTCTATTGGGCATGCTTTGGTCGTAGATTCATTGTATTATGGGCTACAAAACACCGTGCAAATGTACTTGGAGTGTTTGACAGTGAAGGATTAGACAATCCTTTAAGAAATAAAAATGCCTGAATACAGGATATGCTGTATTCAGACATTTTCTATAGCACTTTATCCCATTGTCACTGCTCTTCTAACATTCAATAACACCTTTGAAAGCTGCTAAATAACTTACCCCCTACTTAAAAACTACCATATGAATTGACAGAAGAGACATTCTTACAATAGTTCGCTAATAACGAGTACTAAAATAGTGAATCAAAGTCGCTATTTTTGATAAAATTCTGTACATTTGCAGGCATTTTTATTACTTCATTTTATAAGGTCAGAAAAAGAGCCTAACAAATTCTTAATCTTATAATTTGAGCCATAAACTAAAATCTTAAAATAATTATTTTTAAAAAATTTATTACCTATGAAAAAATTTATTAAAGGAGTTTTTTTGACCATGATTCTATTTACAGGGGGAGCAATAGCAAGTTCTTGTGATCCATGTTCGGGAGTCGTTTGTACCAATGGAAATTGTAGTAATGGTATTTGTGTTTGTGACCCTGGCTACAAGAAATCTGACAACAAATGTGTTTCCATTAGTTCAGACTATACGGGAGAAAATTGGCATGGTACTCAAATTGGCTATTATACATTTATGCGTAGTGATACGCAATCTGTTGTCTATACGATAGAGATGTCAGAAGTTACTCCAAACCAAATTATTCTAAAAAACTTTTTAGGTCATATTGGAAATGATATCCCTCTCACTATAGATTTAGAAAAAAAGAATATTTTTGTTGAAGAGACTGTATTACCTGTAGGTATAACCAATGGTTCAATTACAAATCCTTCTTTTCTTCCTGTTCCTTATGATGTTGCTGGTACGATTAAAGCGAATAAAATAAATCTAACTTTGAATGGAAGTGGTATTATTGAAGACTATAAACTCGTTTTGCAGCGATAACAATTCACGACTGTCTTTTATTTAGTTTATATAGTGCTCTACAAAAGGAGTCAAATGTGACAAGGTGTTTTCTTAGACAATAGTCGCTTTGGATCAAATAACTGGTGAACTTACTTGTCGATTTACACTACATTTAAAAACCGCTGTTTAGCATAGATTTCAACCTCTCTCCTGTTATTTTATTAGAATAAAACCTAGACAAACTCCAATATTTTTTGTAGTTTCGTGCCAAATTTTAAAATAATAATTTTTTACCATAAGAAAATTACAATCATGAAAGAAGTATATATTGTATCAGTTGCAAGAACTCCTATTGGAAACTTAGGTGGTATATTGTCTTCTGTTAATGTTATTGATTTGGGAAAAACAGCAATTACAGGTGCTATTGAGCGTGCAGGAATTGATGCCAAAGAAGTAGGTGAAGTGTATATGGGTTGCGTTTTAACAGCCAATACAGGACAAGCTCCTGCCAAGCAAGCTGCTTTAGCTGCTGGTATTCCGAATACAGTACCTTGTACGACCATCAATAAAGTATGTTCTTCTGGAATGAAAGCAATGATGCTAGGTGCTCAATCTATTATGCTGGGTGATAACGATTGTGTTGTTGTAGGAGGAATGGAGAGTATGTCTCAAGCACCACATTATATCCCTTCTGGGCGTACTGGAATTCGTTATGGCAATGGTCAAATGGTAGATGCCATCGTTAGAGATGGTTTGCAAGATCCTTATGATGGCAATATGATGGGTGTTTGTGGAGAGGTTTGTGCTGAAGGTAAAAATATCTCTAAGGATGAGCAAGATGAGTATGCTTTTGCTTCTTATGAGCGTGCTAGAGCTGCTTATGAGAATGGTTGGTTTGCAGACGAAATTGTTCCTGTAAGTGTGCCTCAACGTAGAAAAGATCCTATCATCGTTAGTAGAGATGAAGAGGTAGATAACAAACGTATTACAGACTTAGCTAGCGTCAAGAAAGGTCGTGCGGTCTTCAAAAAAGATGGAACTGTATCGGCTATCAATGCTTCTAAAATCAACGATGGTGCTGCTGCTGTTGTTTTAATGAGCAAAGAAAAAGCTGAAGCATTGGGCTTAAAACCGATTGCTAAGATTAGAAGTTTTGCTGACGCAGCTCAGGAGCCTGTTTGGTTTACAACAACTCCTTCTTTGGCAATGCCTAAGGCTGCTCAAAAAGCAGGCATCAAATTAGAAGATGCTGATTTATTCGAAATCAACGAGGCATTTTCTGTTGTTGCTTTGGCTAATATGAAAGAGTTGAACTTAGACCACGATAAAGTAAATGTGTTGGGCGGAGCTGTTTCTATGGGGCATCCTATTGGTGTTTCTGGTTGTAGAATTGTTATTACATTGCTTTCTGCTCTAAAACACAAAGGTGGAAAAATTGGTGTTGCTGGTATCTGTAATGGTGGCGGTGGTGCTTCTGCTATGGTAGTGGAGCTAGTATAATATAACTAGCACTAAACAGTGCTTTGTCTATCATATAATCAAGCTAAAATCTTTACCAATAAAGATTTTAGCTTTTTTTATGGGTTTTTTGCGAAAATAATTGGGTATTAGTATTGACAGCTTTAGTTTATGGTTGCTTCCAAACGAATCAAAGTCTCTTTTTTGTATCCTCGGCTAATAGGCAAAAAGACACCATTCACCTCTATTGCTTCGTTAGAAAATGAATGAATGGCATACATATTCACAATAAAAGAACGATGGATTCTTATAAAATGCTTAGCTGGTAATTGTATTTCAATGCTAGAAAGTGTTTGACGGGTTGTTATTAATTTATTATTAAGATGAATCTTTAAATAATCTCCAAAACTTTCGATATAAAGGATTTCCGAAAAAACAACTTTTACCATTTTCCGATCAGAACGAACAAAAATAAACGTTCGATGAATTGGCTCTATCTCCATCTTACTCATGGGCACAAAAGGACTAACTTCTACATAACTCTCTATCGATTGCAACAAACGTTCAAAAGAAATCGGCTTTAGCAAATAATCAACAGCTTTTAGTTCAAAACCTTCTAAAGCAAATTCTCGATATGCTGTCGTAAAAACTATCTTTTTGTCTTTTGAAATCGTTTTGGCAAATGACAAACCCGATATTCCTGGCATATTAATATCTAAAAATATAAGGTCTACTTCTTTGGTATTAATCGCTTCAAAAGCCTCTAAAGCATTTTTACAAATTGCCACAACATCTATTGTTGGAATTTTAGCTAAGTGAATGTTTAAAATATCTCGTGCTGTCGGTTCGTCATCAACAATGATAGATCTTATTCTTGAAGCCATTAATTTGTTATTTTTTATTGTATTAATTGTATCGAATCGGTTTATAAAAATCAAAACTGCACAGTAGTCCTACCATTTAACAAAGCTGTAAACAAGATTTCTTAGAACACAATATCCATTTTAAATTTGCTAAAATCCATTTTCCTTAAATAGTTTCTCTCTTCATTCGTATCATTGTTCAGATACAACTCTACCTTAAAACAATCGTCATTGACATCAAAATTAAGTAGATGCCTATCTTTGTATAGCAAATCCAATCGATTTCTAATATTCTTTAGCCCAATTCCTCCTACTTGAGAATCTTCAAAATCACTGCTAATACTATTGCTAATAGCAAAATAAATTTGTTCTCCCTTTACTTGAAGCTTTATCGTTATATCAAAAACACCATTTTTGATAGCACCATGTTTAAATGCATTTTCAACAAAGGGCAACATCAACATTGGGGCAACTAAAGTCGGACGTTCATTCATAGAAATCTCAAAATTAATATTCAGAACATCTTGAAAACGAAGTTTCTCTAGTGCAATATAATCTTGGATGTGTTCTACTTCTTCACGCAATTCAACGACAGCATCATTAATTTGATACAACAAGTAATCCAACAAGTTGGACAATCGTAGGATCATTTCTGCCGTATAGTCTGATTTTTGTAGCGCAAACCCATAAATTGTATTCAAGGTATTGAATAAGAAATGTGGATGAATTTGCATTTTTAAATAATTCAGCTTTTGGGCATTGAGTTTTAATTCTCTTTCGAGCAATTGATTTTTTAGCTCTTGATTTTTGGTAATAGTATGCTGATTTTGTCGTTCTAATGAAAAAGCACTCGCAATAAAAACGATGGTATACACTCCTATAAAAACCAACATGAAGTTTTTGGACATAGGAAGCATTTCATCTACGTTTAAGTCAGACAAAAAAACTAATCCTCCCAATATTGATAAAGCTATCAGACATGCTGAAATAGTAATTAGGTAAATACTGTAAATAAGAAACGTCCAATAGTGCTTTCTTAGTAGATATTTGGGAATTAAGTGGTAGATAGTTGCATAAGTTGTTGTGATGGTTACGGGCATTAACAAAAGAGAAAAATTAATAATTTTGGTAAAATCTTCTGTCTGAAACTTGAAGAATTGCGTAAAGAAAAACAATACACAACACCACAAGAAAATATGCACAACAACGATCTTTTTTCCTTCTTTGAAGGAGTATTTTTGCCCTTTTTTAACACCATTTAGCATACGATTGAGTATCTTTTGTTTATTTAACCGTCCCTACAAAAGCTGTCTTTGATTCGTTTTTTATAAAATTGGCGAACTCCTCACAAGCATTTAGCAAACAATGCTTTTTATACTAAAATAGTTTTTCACGCTCATTTTTACAACTATAAATGACAAATAACCAATTTAAATCTTTCTCCAAAAGTGCAATTCAATCAAGCATTTAGTTTTTGCAAACAACCGTAATTATGGCACATTACGGTACTTTTAATATTCGTTTTTGCTCTAGATAAAAGATTCAATTTCTTGAACAAAAAAGAAGCCCAATCAACCTAGCTAACTATTATAAATAAATAACTATGCTCTTACAATTTTTAATAGAAGGAGGACTACTTTTTACAGCACCTATATGTTTCATTGGGTTACTACTAATTTTTTTCTTTATCCAATCCCTTGTATCTATTCTCAAACAACAAAGCATACACAAACGCCTTTTATACATGCACAAATTAGGTTTGCTGGCTTTATTCTTAGGAGTTTTAGGACAATTAATTGGCTTAACTGCAAGTTTGCGCATCATTGAATCTGCTCATGGAAAAATTTCTAGAACGATCATTTACAAAGGGTTATTCATCTCTTTTATTCCTACCTTCTTAGGACTCATTATCTTTATACTTTCAAAAGTGGCTCGCCTTTATTTAAAGTGGTTTCAAAAATATCGTATCCAATAATTATAAAGCCAATCAAGTTATCCTCTCTAACCTTATCCTTTTTGCGCCTCTGTATCTATTGCAAGCAGAAAAACAACCAAACTCCGCTCAAAAGCGGTCATTCATCGCAAATAATAAAAAGTCTTATTTATTTATCTTATAATTGCATTGTCACATACATATTTAAAACACTCCCCTTCTGACACTTACGCCTATTACAAGCTATTTTTTTTAGCTACTGTAAGTTCTCTTTGTACTACAACATATAATATCTTCCCAACATTTTCTAGCAACTAACATAGTTGCTCCGATTTAAGTTTTGCACCAATTAAAGCACCCAAGAGGTGTACTCATTTATAACTAAAAACAATAAAGATGACACTTAAAAATCTTTTTTTATTCGCAATGATTACTTCTTTTTTGGCAATTTCTTGTGAAAAAGAAACGATGGAGCTGGTCAAACAAGAAGCAGAAGCAAAAAATCTTGCAATTGAAGATCAAACTTCAGAAAAACCACAAGAAACATTAGAAGAAATAAGTAAGCGGATGCAACAAAAAAATATAGAGTTTTTAACTCTTACAGAACAACCCATTCTATCAGAATTTCGTTCTCCAAACACAGCCGCTCGATCCTCTCACTCTGCCTATAATTCGGGAAGAATAAGCGTTGCTTATCCTTCTGTGCCCACCAATGGTTATGATTTATTAAACTTTGGAACTCGAACAGGCACAACACAGTGGATAGCCTTTAATTTGAACAATAGCTATCTCTACGCTTATCCCGATCAATACTCAAACAATCGCCCAGGAAAGCTACTCTTTACATTGAGTGGTGTTGGGCAAACCGTAACACTCAATTTTTCTATTAATCCTTACACACTAGCAGCTGTTATTACCCCAAGCACTACTGCAAGTTTACATAGTAGAGTTCATCCCAATACAAGTTTTACTTTTAGCAGTGATATGAGCCTAGTTATACACTCTAACACCAATGGATGGCTGTGGCTTGAAGTCAAAAAAGCCAATACCGTTGTCTTTAGTTCTCTTTATCGCTACAATTACAACTCTAGTTTAGATGCTAGAAATGGTGGCAACATTCGAGCCCTTGATTTTGGTTCTGTTGGCGTTGGTCCTCGACCTCCTTATTCTCTTGCGGGGATTACAACAAGCTATTCGGGGCATTGTGGTTGGTTTTAAATTAAAACTTTGCTAAAATAACTATTGCATAATCAGAACAGAGAATTAATTCTTTGTTCTGATTTTTATTTTTTAGTAAACTAGATCTAGCAGTTTGTTGATTTTTTTTGTTTATTTATAAAAAATTGCAATCGCTTTCTTTCATCGTAAGCAGCTCCTGTGTGCTACTAATCCAAGCTTGCTCAAAACACAAAATAACTAAACACTTATCAATCATGAACCTAAAATCTGCCATCCTTGGCTTGGCTGTAGGCGACGCACTTGGCGTTCCTGTTGAGTTTATGTCTCGCCAAACACTTCAAAAAAATCCTGTCAAAATCCTACGAGAATACGGCACACATCAACAACCCAAAGGAACATGGTCGGACGATAGTACCATGACCTTTTGTTTGATGGAAATGCTAGCACAAGGATATGACCTTAGACAACTAGGCAATCATTTTGTCAATTGGTATCGACAGGCTTACTGGACACCGCACGGCGTTGTTTTTGACATGGGCAACACGACTCGGCAAGCCATTTTGAAATTGGAACAAGGAATCGTTCTACCTCAAAATGCAGGTGGCAAGGATATACAAAGCAATGGGAACGGCTCTTTGATGCGCATTTTACCACTTATCTTTTATACTCAAAATCGTCCCATAGAAGAACGATGGGCAATGACAAGCGATGTATCTTCCTTAACTCATGGGCATTTTATTGCTCGTTTTGCTTGTTTTATTTATTTAGAATACGCTCGATTGCTACTACAAGGCAAAGAAAAACTAGAGGCTTATAAAGCTGTAATTATTGTAATCAATAATTTTGCTCAAACTCAAAACTTCTCTCAAGAACATTTAGCTGTTTTTGATCGAATCCTTGCTGTCTCTACACCTCTTTACCAGTTGCACCAAAAAGAAATCAACTCTGGTGGTTATGTTATAGATAGTCTAGAAGCTAGTTTGTGGTGCTTATTAAAGCATAATAGTTATTCTGAAACCGTTTTGGCAGCAGTCAATCTGGGTCGAGATACCGATACAACAGGCGCTATTACTGGAGGGTTGGCAGGAATCGTATATGGCGAGGTGGGGATACCAATCACATGGATTGCTTATTTGGCTCGTTTTGATGATATAATGGATTTAATTGAGCGTTTGCAGAGTAAATTATGACTTTCGTCTAGATGTCTCTCTTGCGTGGAATTATTTTTTTTTCTTAGACATTACTAAAAGTAGTTATCTATAAATACCTTTAATACAACCTATATTAGATAAACAACTAGTATTTTTAAACTTGAAATCTAGTTATTATTTTCATTCATTGAATATTTACTCTACTAAATTGTACACAAATGTCTAGTCTAAAAATTAATAATCTCTCCAAAACTTACCCCAATGGTGTCAAAGCATTGGATAATATATCTTTGGAAATCCCTAATGGAATGTTTGGTCTATTGGGTCCCAATGGTGCAGGGAAATCTTCCTTAATGCGCACCATTTCCTCTTTGCAAGAAGCCGATAGTGGCTCTATTTTTTTAGATGATTTAGATGTCTTTAAAAATCCTACCGATCTACGAAAAGTGCTGGGTTATCTCCCTCAAGAATTTGGAGTATACCCACACATTACAGCCTATCAACTTCTGGATCATATCGCAACCCTCAAAGGTATTAGTCAAAAAAAAGAACGCAAAGAGTTAGTTGACCATTTACTAGAAAAAGTAAACCTAAGCGAACACAAACATAAAAAAGTAAAAGGTTTCTCTGGTGGAATGAAACAACGAGTAGGAATTGCACAAGCATTGATTGGCAACCCTAAGTTAATTATCGTTGATGAGCCAACGGCTGGTCTTGATCCTGGTGAACGCAATCGCTTTCATAACTTGTTAGCTTCTGTCGGCGAAAAAGTCATTATCATTCTCTCAACACATATCGTAGACGATGTCAAAGAACTCTGTTCGAATATGGCCATTATGAACAAAGGACAACTAGTTTACCAAGGGACTCCACAAAAAGGAATTGATGAACTTAAAGGAAAAGTTTGGCGCAAAGTTATTGAACGTAGTCAAGTAACAGACTATAAGAGCAAGTACTATGTCATTTCAGATAAACTCATTGCAGGCAACCCACTTATCCATATTTTAGACGAGTCCAATCCAGAAAATGGCTTTGAACCTATTACTCCTAGTATTGAAGATGTATTTTTCAGCAAAATAAAACGAACCAACGAAGCGCACTAGTCCGCTAAAATAGTAGTCTACTTTGCCTGCTTAATAATTTCTTTGCTGTCACTTTCATTTATTTTTTAATAACGCTTTGGAGCACCTCCAAAAATCCCCCTCTAATATAAAAAGGGATATTTTTGATACCTGCCAACGAGTACGACTTCCCAATTACAAAGTCACTTCTACCCTATTTAACAGACCTTCTGGGAGATAAAACTCTTCACATAAAGCGGTTTTAATTTTTTAATTATGTTCGTAGAATTCTTCAAACGAGAGATATCCATGTCCATCAAACGACCTATGATTTGGATTTTCTTTTTAATTATAACGCTTCTTGTTTCTGGAGCTATAGCCAGCGATAATATCATTATTGGAGGTAGTGTTGGAAACATTTACAAAAATGCGCCACATGTTCTAACTCAATACACTATTATTTTGCTACTGATTTGCTTGATGATGCCTGCTGCCTTCTTTAACAATGCTGCTCTTCGAGACTACAATCATAAGTTTAATGAAATTCTCTTTAGTACTCCCATCCAAAAATCAGGCTATTACTTCGGGCGCTTTATGGGAGCTCTTGTCTTATCTATTATTCCCTTTTTAGGTATTTTTGTTGGCTTCTTTTTAGGCAGTCAAATTGCCTTAGCAACAGGCTCTGTAGATGCCGAACGGATTGGACCTATTTATGGTAGTGCTTTTTTTAATAACCTAGTACTCTTCATTATTCCCAATCTATTCATTGCGGGTGCTATCATCTTTTCTATTGCTAACAAATGGAGAAACACCGTTGTTTCTTTTGTTGGTGCATTGGTAATCATTGTAGCCTATTTTGCTTCAGGAAGCTTGGCTTCTAATCTTGACAATGAAACACTTGCTGCTTTATCTGACACCTTCGGAATTAGAACCTATAGTATTGACACTAAATATGCTACTACGGTCGAAAAAAATACGATTGGGGCTAGTTTCAGTTGGTTATTGGTAGTCAATCGATTGATTTGGATAGGAATTGGTTTGATGGTTTTAGTTGGTTCTTATTTTTCTTTCTCATTTGCAGAAAAAAAATCAACATCCAAAGCGAAACAAACAACCAATGCAGGAAAAACATCTCCCAAAAGTCTTCTAAAACCAGCCTTTACAACTGCATTTAATCGACAAACTACTTGGTTGAGTTTTATCAGTTTCTTCAAGCTAAATTTCTATAGTATTACCCGTAGTACCACTTACAAAGTGTTATTCATTTTTAGCGGTATCATGCTATTCACCTCCCTTTTTGGAGGTTTTGAGTATTACGGTCTGCAATCTTACCCTGTTACGTACAAAATGTTAGATGCCTTGAATGGTTCTTTGGTAGTATTCGAAATCATTATTGTCGTCTTCTTTAGTGGCGAACTTGTTTGGCGAGATCGCATGGCAAAAATTAATGAGGTAATTGATGTCACCCCTCATAATTCTATTGTAGCCCTGTTTGCTAGAGTAATTGCTTTAGTTTCTACTGTCAGTATCATCCATTTTGCAGCAATGATCATTTGTATGTTGTATCAAATACTAAATGGTTATTATAATTTGCAAATAGGATTGTACCTGCAAATGTTTTTACTTAAGATTTTACCCATTTTTATTTTTTGGTCTTTCACTTTGGTCTTTGTACAAATTCTCTGCAACAACCTGTACATTGGTTACTTTATTTCGGTTATTTTAATTTTTATTCTAGAGCTGATTTTCTTAATGTTTGACGTGCAATCAAATATGGTGAACCTAGGAGCTACGCCTTCCTTAACCTATTCAGATATGAATGGCTTTGGCCCTGCATTAATTAGTATACTTTGGTTCAACTTGTATTGGATTTTACTAGGAGTTGTTTTATTAGGTTTTGGTGGTTTAATTTGGGTTCGAGGAGCTTCCACAGGATTGAGCAGTCGTCTTAAATCCATAAAAAAACATCTGAATCCTCGCTATGCTATAGGTTTAGGAATTGCCTCTATACTATGGATAGCAACTGCTAGTTTTGTCTTTTATAACACACAAGTAATTAACGAGTACGACAGTTCTGATGCCACAGAGAAATTACTAGTCAATTATGAAAAAAATTATAAAAAATATCAAGGTATCCCTCAACCAAAAATCACGGATGTAACTTATAACATTGATATTTTCCCAAAATCTAGAACAGTGTTGAGCAATTCAAAAGTAGTGTTGACGAATAAATCACATCATGCCATTGACTCGCTACATTTTATTGTCGATGAAGACTGGAATATGAGCGTAACCGTTCCCAATGCCAAGCTAGTCTTTGAAGACGAAGAGATCGGATACTTAATTTATCAATTGGATGCCCCCTTAGCACCTCATCAAACAACTACAATTACAGTAGACGCCTCTTATGTCCCCAAAGGATTTGAAAATGAAGTTAGCAATTTGAGTGTTGCTCAAAACGGCACCTTCTTAAACAACAGTAATATCCTACCATTTATTGGTTACAACGAAAGCATCGAATTAAGAGAAAAATATACTCGAAAAAAATATGACTTGGGTCCCAAGAAATATATGCCTACCTTAGAATCTCCTTGTAGTGACCATTGCATGAGCAACTACTTGACAAATGGAGGAGCAGATTGGGTCAATGTAGAAACATACATTTCTACCTCTGAAGATCAAGTTGCCATTGCACCAGGAACATTAGTGCAAGAAACCAAAGAAGGAGGACGAAAAAAATATCATTATAAAGTAGATCGTGCTTCTCAAAACTTCTATTCTTTTATGTCTGCCAAATACGAAATAGCTCAACGCAATTGGCAAGGAATTGACATTGAAATTTATTACGACAAACAGCACTCTTACAACATTGATATGATGTTAGATGCAGTGCAGAATTCTTTAGAATATTTTACCAAAAACTTTGGTCCTTACTATCACAAACAAGCTCGTATTATTGAATTTCCAAGGTACTCTACTTTTGCACAAGCATTTCCTGGCACGATGCCATACTCAGAGTCTTTTGGTTTTATCATCAACTTGGAAGATGAAACTGATAATAATATTATTAATGCTGTTATAGCGCATGAAATGGCGCACCAATGGTGGGCACATCAAGTTATTGGTTCTAGTATGGAAGGGAGTACCATGCTGTCTGAAAGTTTTGCAGAGTACTCTTCCTTGATGGTTATGAAAAATGACCTAAAGGACGACTTGCGAATGAAACAGTTTTTAAAATATAATTTTGATCGTTATCTCGGGGGGCGTAGTTCTGAAACACGAAAAGAAACACCCTTGTACAAAGTACAAAATCAAGGGTATATTCATTATGGGAAAGGTGCTTTGATTTTATATGCTTTGCAAGATTATATCGGGGAAGATAGCCTCAATCAAGCTCTAAAAGAGTTCTTGGAATTGTATCGTTATCAAGATCCTCCCTATCCAACTTCTTTGGACTTTTTAAGACTTTTGGAACCCAAAGTGCCTGATTCTCTGAATTATTTAATGACAGATTGGTTTAAAGAGATTACGTTGTACGACTATCGTTTGAAAGAAGCCAGCTATCAAAAATTGGACAATGGTAACTATCAAGTTGATTTTAATATCGAAGCATATAAATTACGTGTGGACTCTATTGGTACTGAAACTAAAATTGATTTTGAAGATTGGGTAGATATTGGAATTTATACCGATGACGAGGAAAAAGAGCTTGTCAAAGTAGAACGTGTTTTGTTTGATGGCAATGATTTACATTTTAGCTTGGTCGTAGACAAAATGCCTGTTAAAGCAGCTATAGATCCCAAACGATTATTAATAGAACGAACCATTTCAGACAATGTAAAATCCGTTGTTCTAAAGGAATAGAAGCTGGCTGTTGATGAATTTTTGTCTTTAAAAATGATTGTTCGCAGATAAAAAATAGACATTAGTCTAAGGAAACTTATAAATTGGAACAAAAAACTAATATTTATGGTAATTCAATGGAACAATAGATTTACTAGGTTCTGCAAATAATTGATCAAAAAGACAAAAATTCTTATCAAAAACAGTAATTTAGTAACTTACTTTTTACACAAAAAATTATTAAAAAAAACAATATAAAATATGAGTTCTGAGAAACCTCAAGTTATAAAAGCAAAAGTTGGCTTTTTTAAACTTTTTTTCACTTCCTGTCTAGGCACGTTGCTGGCATTGGGAGTAATTGTTGGAGGTTTTATTTTTGTTGGATACCAAGCATCACAAGGTGGTCTCCCTGTAATAAAACCCAATACTGTTTTAAAACTACAATTCAATCAGCCTATTCCTGAATTGTCGAACAACTCGGCACAAGACCCTTATGATTTTCAAGATATGTTAAACGAGAATCTTGGTTTAACAGACATTTGCAAATTGATTGATATTGCCGTAAACGATGACAACATCAAAGGTATTTACTTGGACTTGAACTCGGTACCATTGGGATGGGCGTCTTCAAAAGTTTTGCACGATAAATTATTAGAATTTAAAGAAAGTGGCAAGTTTGTAATGGCTTACAGCAATTATTACGATCAAAAAAGCTATTACTTTGCTTCTGTTGCTTCTCCTGTATACATTCATCCTCAAGGAGGCTTCTCTTTCTATGGTTTTGCTGGTGAGATGACTTATTTCAAAGGCTTAATGGATAAACTTGGTGTTACATTTCAAATCTTTTATGCTGGTAAATTCAAATCTGCTACAGAGCCGTTTCGTCTTACAGAAATGTCTCCCGAAAATCGCAAGCAAGTAACGGAATACATGGGTGGTATGTATGATATGTATTTAGAAGATTTGGCAGCGGCACGCAATATTGATGCTGCAGAATTGGCACGCATTGCCAACAATGCACTTGTTAGAGAACCTCAAGATGCTGTTACGCACAAGTTAGTTGATGCAACTAAATACAAAGACGAAGTATTGGACGAATTACGCAGTAAATTAGGGACTGCTGAAGATGACAAAATAGAAGTTGCTACGCTCAAAAAATATGTATCTGTTCATAAAAATGAACTAAAATCTAACAATGGTTCAGATAAGATTGCTGTTGTGTATGCCGAAGGAAGTATCGTTGATGGCGAAGGAGAAAAAGGGTCTATTGGAGGTGATAAATACGCAAGCATTATCCGAAAATTGCGTAAAGATGAAGATGTAAAAGCAATTGTAATGCGTGTTAATTCTGGTGGTGGTAGTGCTTTGGCTTCTGATATAATTTGGAGAGAATTAGAAAAGGCAAAAGAACAAGGTATCAAAGTGATGACTTCTATGGGAGACGTTGCGGCTTCTGGTGGCTACTATATTGCTTCTAACTCAGAGCGCATCTTTGCAGAAGATCGTACGATCACAGGGTCTATTGGTGTTTTTGGTATGATTCCTAACATGAGAGGTTTGTTAGAAAATCACTTGGGAGTAACAATGGATACGGTTAAGATTGGTCGATACTCTATGATGTCTAGAGGTAGTGCTTATTACAAATTCAGCGAAGAAGAAGGACAAATCATTCAAGAAAGTGTTGATCAAGTATACAAAACCTTTAAAACACGTGTTAGTGAAGGTCGTGGCATGAGTATGGCAGCTGTTGATAGTGTTGCACAAGGACGTGTCTGGTTAGGTAAAAAAGCCCTTGAAATCGGCTTGGTTGACGAATTGGGTGGTTTGGATGATGCTATTAATGCAATTGCTAAATCAGCTAACTTGACGGAAGACAATTATAGTGTTGTAGGCTATCCAAAAACAAAATCATTTGAAGAACGCCTAGCAGCTGTTTTAGGTGGAGAAGACGATGAAGATGAAATCAAAACTCAGTTGCTGCAAGAGTTAAAATCTTCGTTGACGAGTAGCCAATACAACGAATACATTGAGTATATCAAAGCAGTGGAAACCGTTAAGTCTATGAAAGGAGTTCAAATGCGCCTTCCTTATCATATAGATATCAAGTAGTAAGCCGTCTTATAGTATAAACAAAAGAAGCTTTAATATATTTTAGAAAGGTCATTTTCTCTTTTGGGAAAATGGCTTTTTTTATACATTTATTTCAAGGCAAAATTTTCCTAACTTTGCTCAACAACTATTTCTCCTACTAAACAGAATAGAATAACTTCTGTCACAAGCTGCTTTTTGTCTTAATTACGTAATCGTTCAGAAAAAATAGCTATCTTTTATTTTATACGACATCCTTTATTCAATTGCTTATAAAACACTAAAACATCATGGAAATATTAGACAACCATATTTTTGAAGAGGAACTATCTGAAAAAGAAGCCGATTGGAAATTATTTATTGGCGACAAATTTGATTATTACTTACCCGTTTGGCAAAAGATGGAACAAGGGCAAAAAATTCACTTCAATCTATCTGCTTTTATTTTTTGGGTTGGCTGGGCAGCTTTTAGAAAAATGTATCTAATTTATTTTTTGCTCTTTGCTGCCCGCCAAGTAACCAATTACCTTCCATTCTTATTCAATGCTTCCCCTGAACTTACCCTATTTATAGAAACCATGTTCTTCTTTGTTTATTTGGCGTGGGGATTTTATGCCAATTGGGTGTATTATAATCATGCTCAAAAAAAGATAGCAAGCATTAAAGCCGCAGGTCTTTCTAAAGTCTTGGAAGAAAAGTCCATTCGAGATGCAGGGCAAACCGATATTCAGTTTCCCATATTTATGGGTATTGTCCTCTTTGTATTAACTAGATTTATAGAAACTTTTTTGGGAATAATTTAAATTATGGAAATACTAGACAACGAAATAGACATCTACCTTAGTCCCGATGAACACGAATGGGAAGTTTTTATTGGTGCCAATGCCTCTTATTACATCCCTATTTGGCGCAAATTTCAAAAACAAGATACCAAAGTCCACTTTCACTTCCCAGCCTTGTTTTTACACATATACTGGCTCAGTTACCGCAAAATGTATAAATATGCCCTCATTGGGGTTTTATTCCCTCATTTTGTCAATTTTATTATTATTATTTTACTAGGCATTGACAGCTATTGGGAAACTGTCTTGATCAGCTATTCCTTCTATCCTTTTTTTGGTTTGTTCAGCAACTGGATTTATTACAATCATGCTCAAAAAACAATCACTCAAATCAAACGAACGCACCCAACAGAAGCTAGTAGATTTTCTACCCTTGTAGAAGTTGGGCAAACGAATATTGCTGCGCCATTTATTTTACTCTTTGTTTCTACTTTTACTGGAATTTTAATGTCTTCCATGTTGCTTTTTTTCTACTAGAAAACATCCTGTCAAGAATTGGGCACAGCAATCGAAGATTATTTGCTATATTGCGAAAGTTTGGGGGTTGGTAGGTGATCACCTTCTTCACATCCACACTATAAATTTATATTTTGAGTTAAATTATTTGTCATCAATGTCCATTACCAACTATAGAGATGAGCAGGAAATTGCTACCGCAGAACGCTACAAACAAGTTGTTCCGCTTCCTCTTAGAATATTAGCAACAATCATTTCCATTATTTTTCATCCCTTGTTTGTGTTGAGTTACGCCTATGTATTGCTAGCTTATTTCAATCCATTTCTTTTTGGAGAGGCTAGTACAGAACGCATCTTTGCTTTTGGAAAAGTAACCTCCAAAGGGCTCTGGTTCGTTCACTTACTCTCTTTTAGCTGTATTATACCAATGGTTGGCGTGTTGTTGATGCGAGCCCTAGGAATGGTGCAAACACTTTCTTTAACCACACAAGATGAGCGCAAAATTCCTTATATTTTGACAGGTGTTTTTTATATGGCAATGGTGGCACAAAACAGCACAACAGGGCTTCCTTTGGAAATTAAGATATTTACTCTTGGGGCAACCATCGCTTTATTTATTGCTTTTTTTATCAATTTATTTACTAAAATAAGCATGCATACGGTTGGAATGGGAGGTTTTTTAGCTATGATTATCATTATCATAGCAAGAAGTTATGGTGGCGCAGAATTCTTGTTCATCTTTGGGATTTTGAGCTGTGGACTAGTAGGGACAGCTCGTTTATTATTAGGTTCTCATCAAGTTTCAGACATCTACGGAGGATACTTTGTGGGCTTCTTAGCTCAATTTGTCGCCTTAAATTATATGTTCAGCACTTAACATTCTAAAAGCAGCATCCATGATGGCAATAAGTACATCATGGATGGCACTCTGTTTACATCAAAGCAAGCACTTGCTTTGGCAAGAAAATACTGGCATCTCCCCCTCCTTTGATAATCTCCCGCACTACCGTTGAACTATAACAAGAATATTCCGCTGCTGCTATCAGAAAAACCGTTTCTAAGTTTTCGCCAATGGTTGCGTTCAAATTAGCAATCGTATTTTCATAATTAAAATCCGTCGAGTTACGCAAGCCTCTCAGCAAAAAATTAGCTCCTTTCTCTTGACAATAAAATGCGGTTAACTGCTCGTAGGTATCTACCTCTACCTTAGGTTCATCTTCAAAAGCTGCTTCCAAAAAAGCAATTCTTTGTTCCGTATCAAAAAAATATTTTTTAGCGGAATTGATTCCCATAGCAACAATAATCTTATCAAACATCGGTAGTGCTCGCTTAACAATATTGATATGACCTTTGGTAATTGGATCAAACGACCCTGCAAAAACAGCTGTTCTCATTTCTTTTTATTAAGGTTATTCTTTCATTAAAGTGGAGTGACACGCGCATCCATCCGCCCATCTACCACTTACATAATATGTGAATATACAACTTAATTTGTTTTTGTCACACCTCTATCTTTAGGATATTTAACCTCGTATTCAAACTTTAATTTTAGGGTCTCGTTTTTTTGAACATCCCTTCTCCATCTCAAAGAGCCATAAGGTTCATAAAAAATAGCACTCGTACTTTCCAGTAGTTTTATTTCTAATTCCTTATTCTTAGAAACAGGTACTTGATCCAATACCGTCACCTTAATCGTTTCGTTTTTGTTGTTTCGAACACTAATCTCAAACCCAAGATGTTCCTTTACAAAGTTCCCTTGTTCTTTCTGGACACTTTTAAGTTTTTCTCTACGCACACTAATTTTTTCATCTCTCCCCAACGATAACAACAAAGTATCGGTTGTTACTTTAGAATTCAGATACGATTGCCCCAGATAAACACCTTCAAAAAAGATATTCGCCTTACCACTCAACAGATTATACTGTCCATAATTTGTTATTTTAGCCAACAAAAAAGCCCCTTTATCCAATTTAGGAACAATGTGATACTCATAGTCCACTTCCATTTCATGACGTTTAACTTCTACAATATGCTGTTCTCCATCACTTGGAATATCCTGTAACAATTCTAAGTTAAAGTCCATCGTATGATTCTCATTCGCTAAGAGGTCGGTAAAAGCTTCGGTAGTTATAATTTCAGATTCAGGAATACTAACGTTACCAATGACACGTACTCCATCTACATAAACATCGTTACTGGACGACCGAGAACCGTTGGAGTTAATTGCTTCGCCCTCATCCAATGCATTAACAGTGGCTGTTGTAACTACAACACTAGAAATAGAGCGTTGAGGATTATGTCTAATAAAATCTATATCTCTCTTTTGAATTTGAGACTCTAACACCACGTTTCCAGAACCTTGGTACTGAATATATGTATTCCCTTTTTTCTTTTTGGTAGTAACATTTGTTGTCGCCAATAAATTTAATTGCATAGGGTTCAAAATAGGGCGATCGTGGCTCAAAGAAGGATCACTAGAAGAAAGTGTTAGCTTTACCTGTTGCCAATCAAAACCCGTTTGCTGAAAAACATGTGCCTTATACACCAACTCCAGAGGCTTGCCAACTCCTTCTGATTTCAGATCATACAAAGGACGCCATCCCGCATCTGTTACGACATAAACTACTTCAATATCCGTCGCTACATTAGATGTCGACTGTAACTTTAAAACAATTTCTCCAGAAGGTTTGCTTCTAGCACCATACAAGGCGTTTTGTTGTTGACGAAGTATTTGCTCTTGCTCTTGCAAAGCCTTTTTTTGATAATCCAATGCCAATAACTCTTTCTCTAGCGCTGCCAACTCTTTGCGTTTAAATTCCATGACTTCCTTGACTTCTTTCACCGTAAAGCCCTCTTTGTAACCTGAGCCCAAAGGATTGTTCTCCAATAAAGTTTTCTTAGCCACTCGAACAACACCTTCATCTAAGGTCAAGGTTTTAATTGCACGAGCAATTAATTCTAAAGAATCGTTAATTGTTTGAAAGCGCTCTGAGGCTTCTGTTTGTTTCAAGTAATTAATCCTCGGCACAGCAGAAACTAAAACCACATTGCTGTTACTTATTTTAACTTGAATGCTATTAATCAGTATCTTTTGGCTCAGCTGTTCTAAAATTAATTCACTACTCCCTGCGGGAATATTTGCCTTTGCTTTCCGAAGAATTCGAGCATTATTTTTGTAAACAGTAACGGATTCAATTGTGGATTTGGTAGACGTTGTTTTTTCTTGTCCCCATACCCCAAAATGAATACATAAAAAGAGCGTTAGTATGCTTAGTTTTTGCATAATATCAATTTAATTATAAATAATAATAATAGAGATTTTTTTCATCTTAACAACTAACGACACCCCCCAAAATCAACGCTTAATATCTTCCAAATAAACCTTCTCTCTTCTGTCACAATCCCATCCTACATTTAATGTTTTTTGTGCCTTTCGTTTTGGACAAACCTGAAGCAAACAACATGGATTTGCTTTTGCAAAATCCTTTTCGTCCTTTCTAACCAAAGATAATTTTAATTCTGCATCTATATAGAGTGGCAATACTCTTGTGTTTATTCTTATTGTTTGAACAAAACGTACATCTTCATAATAAAAGCCATGTATTCCAGGTTTCCGATCTGCCTTCAAGCGTTGTGCTATTTGATAGTCTGTATTAGGTCTAAATTTCAGTGCCATATCTACAGTATCAATATCCCCTTGCCACATCGATTCGTATCCATCTTCTACCTTAAGTTTCCAACCATCAGGAAGATCAATATCAATTACCATGATTAATTTGTTCGCAGATAGCAATTTGCCTGTCGTTTTTACTTTTAATTTAATATCTTCGTTATAAATACTTCTTTGTCCTAATAAACTAGAAGTGTTCCATAACAATAAAAAACAGATACTTAAAACGATTGAATAAAAAGAAAAAAGATGCTTCATGTTGTCGTTATTTGGTGTAGATGACGCATCTATATGAAGGTAGATGCCAATCGAATGAATTTTGGTGTATCAGCACTTCATAGGAATCACGTCGTAACAGCGTAACTAAGTGCTCACGTATACGACCTTTCCTATTGTTGGGTCTATCTGCTTTTTAAATAGAGGTTGTATTTTTCATTACTCCGTTAAAAATCGCATCAGCCTAATTACCAGCAAGATACCCCTCACTTGCCTTAACTCTAAAAAACTGATAATCAAACTTAAAAACTAAGCTTGCGCTCTCACGACCGCAGGGAGCTACCACGAAGTAGCACCGTAGGTAATCAACGGAGTACTAATTTTTATATCATTATTCTAATTCACTTTTTCCTTTTTGTTACATCAAAAACTATTCTTGTGCACACTATTCCCATACATCAACGCTTAATACAGCAATACCAAGGCTTTCTACAGGGACAAGATGTTAGAACATCCCATCAACGTCAAAACTTTTCTATTTTTGAAACCAGTGCTCCATCCATTCCGACAACATCCATCTTACAACATTGGGAGCAGGCCATTTCTCCCAATTTAGTACTGGGCAAACGAGTAGAACATTTTATGAGCTATTATCTACAAAATGATACCCCTTACAGAATTTTAGCTCAAAATATTCAAGTTTTTGATAACAAAATCACCCTTGGAGAAATAGACTTTTTGATACAACACTGCCACAGTAGACAAGTAATTCATTTGGAACAAGTTTATAAATTTTACTTGTATGTCCCTAAAGCAAGTTTATACCACAACGATCCTTGGATTGGTCCCAATTACAAAGATAGTTTGCAACAAAAAATGGATAAGCTTTCCCAAAAGCAGTTTCCATTATTACAACGCCCCAAAACCCAAGATTTGCTCCACGAGTTAGGCATCAATTCTTCTACCATAGAACAACATCTAAGTTTTAAAGCTGCCCTTTTCGTACCCTATTATGCTCCTTTTTGTGAAGACCACTCTATCAACAAAGCCTGCATACAAGGTTATTGGATGCGTTTAGATGAATTTGAGACCAACAAGTTTTTTCAAGATCAACAATTTTTTCTACCCCAAAAACAAGATTGGGGCAGCGCTCCTATACATCATACAAATTGGAAGTCTTATTCTATCATTCTGGAACAAATTAAAATTAGTCTCGCCAATAAAAGGGCTCCTATGTGCTGGGTAAAACAAAAAGGAGGCAGCTACTCAAAACTCTTTATTGTTTGGTGGTAAATTTTCAACTATTAATCACAAACTTTAACATAAAAGTTCAATCTAAAATAAGGTTTTAAACAATTTTGGTTCTTTTTTTGCTCGATTTTCATTCAATTCAAATCATCTTTTATATCCTTCATAGTTTACCTAACTAAGCTTGCAATCTCATGATTGCCTAGCGAATTTAAAAATACAACTTATGAAAACAAGACTATTTATTCTTTTTATTATTTCTAGCTTATTCGGTCTAGCATTGAGTTGTTGTGACCGTCCCGACTACTGGAATTTAACCACTTTACAGATCACACCAATTAGCTTTGATGGTCGTGTTATACCTATTCAAGATACGATTGTAACAGATACACTTGTACTAAGAGTAGAATACGAATACGAGTTTTTGAGCGACCATATCCAACTAGGTCCAAATCCCTTTATCAGTAGTGCCTATGCAATATCTTGCCCTATTCCTGGTGAGTTGGGCATGAAGGACGGCTTGGTTGATATTACGATTACTAGCAGCGCCCCATTCAACAATTATTTGCCTGGGCATTCTTTGCTTCCAATGCTGCTTATTAATGGTATATCTGCTCAAGAATGGATCGACAATAAGTATTTTGATAGCTACTATATAGACAATTGGAACATTACCTTTCCCCAAAAACCAACAGCGAGCAGCAATACACATGATTTTAAAATTCGTCTAACCTTTAATTCTGGTCGAACAGAAGAGGTTCAGTTAGGGGCACTTACTTGGCTTTGATTTGTCAAACCCAGCGCTCCAAACTTATCAATAATAAGCAATGAAGCTCCTATATCGGAAGAATTCTCCTTTAGAATATTAGACCATTTATAGACAAATCAATTTATTCTTAGTAAATTTGCGGCAACATTTGTTGCAGCGTTTGATCAGTGATTACAAGCCTGCCCCAAAACAACTATTTAACCGTTGAAAATTTATTTTATGCAAAATCTAACTGTTGATAGCACAACATTCAAAAGAGCAGCAAAAACAGATCGTTATGCTGGTCATGATTATTATGATTTAGATGGTTTACTAACAGAAGAGCAAAAAATTGCTCAAATGGCTACTCGTGAATGGGTAAAAAAAGAAGTTAGTCCAATTATAGAAGATGCTTACGAGCGTGCCATTTATCCTAGACACTTGCTCAAAGGTCTTGGCGAGTTGGGTGCTTTGGGCCCAAGTCTACCTGAAAAATATGGCTGTGCAGGTGCTGATGAGGTAACATACGGCTTGATGATGATGGAATTGGAACGTGGTGATTCTGGAATTCGTTCTGCGGCTTCTGTTCAAGGTTCTTTGGTCATGTATCCAATCTACAAATATGGTAGCGAGGAACATCGTGAAAAATACTTACCCAAATTAGCTAGTGGTGAAATGATTGGTTGTTTTGGTTTGACTGAGCCTAACTCTGGTTCAGATCCAGGATCAATGACCACAAACATCAAAAAAGATGGTGATTACTATATCTTGAATGGTGCAAAAATGTGGATCACCAACTCTCCTATCGCTGACATTGCGGTTGTATGGGCAAAAGATGAAGAAGGTGTCATTCGTGGTTTAATTGTTGAAATGGATACACCGGGCTGCTCTGCTCCTAAGATTGAAGGCAAATTATCCTTGCGTGCGTCTGTCACTGGTGAATTGGTTTTTGAAGATGCTCGTATTCACAAATCTCAATTATTACCAAACATCAAAGGTTTAAGAGGTCCATTATCTTGCTTAACCAAAGCGCGTTATGGAATTGCTTGGGGAGCAATTGGTGCTGGTTTGGATTGTTACGATTCTGCTCTGCGTTACTCTTTAGAGCGTGAGCAATTTGGTAAACCAATCGCTGGTTTCCAATTGACACAAAAGAAATTGGCTGAAATGATCACTGAAATCACAAAAGCTCAATTGTTAGCTTGGAGATTAGGAACCTTGTTTGATGCTGGAAAAGTAACTCCTGCTCAAGTATCTATGGCCAAACGTAATAATGTTCACATGGCATTGGAAATTGCCCGTGAAGCACGTCAAATCCACGGTGGTATGGGGATTACAAACGAATATCCTTGTATGCGTCACATGATGAATCTGGAAACAGTATTGACTTACGAAGGTACTCATGATATTCACTTGTTAATTACAGGAATGGATGTGACTGGGCTTAATGCTTTTAAATAAGCTTATAGATATCTTTGTATATATGAAGTCCTCTCGGTAAGCAATACCGAGAGGACTTTTTTCTTTCAATAGATGGATTGAGATTGACTCTAAGCGTTATAATTTGCACAATAATTATTCAATCCTTGCTTTAAAGCATCAACAGCAAGTGCTGCAAGAGCTTCCCATACCTTATCTTTCGTATCAACTGTCTTATTCAAATGACTTGCAAGTGTTTCAACAAGTTGATCTATATTTTCTTTGGTAATCTTTCCTGAAATAGAACTCTGATGACCACAAATTGCTTTCTTAATTTCCTTTTCGTGTTTGGTATAAAACGCTTCTCCCGCTTCTACTACATCTTTTGCTCCTGCTTCTATTTTTCCCACAATTGCCATTAACTCTTTATGCGTTTTGTTTTCTAAATCTTTCCAATTTAACTTACTCATGATATATATATTTTAAATTATTGTTGTTGTTTTAATACTATTTTTTGGGGAGAATAAACGATCAATCTACCAATAACTGGGTGATAATAATATTGGTATTCTCTTGAGCTGGAACAGAAGCAATTCTAAATTGTATCGTGACATCTTCGCCTTTTACATTCTTACCTTTATAAGTTTTGGAAAGTGCAGAATGCCCATCTTTTTTGACATCGTCAGCTGCTTTTTTAGGGCTATCTGAAAAAATAACACAAGTTTTTTCCGAACCAATTTCTGGATTGTCAAAGCCTATAGCAATGTCTAACGTTTCTGTTTCCCCTCCTTCTTCAGGCATTTCCAATCGAAACGCAGCACCGCCTTGAAGCCCTGTTAAAATAGTCCCATCTGAGTCTGCCGCAGAAAATGTCATGGCGCTAAATTCATCAATATTGGTGGGAGCCTTCCATAATTTTCCCCAATCTTCATGAGAAGCAGTAAAAATTAATTTGAATTGTGTTTTGTTGTAGACCTTAATCACCATTGATCGGTTTCTACCTTCTAAGGTTTTAGAACTTTCTGATAATGAAATTACAACATCACCAATTTCTTTAGCAAGTTCTAATGCATCTAAAATACCTTCGATCATATTTGCTTGTTTTAAGTGGAGTTTTTAAGGAATTCTTCACCACAAATAACCGCAAAATCAAGTAGTAATTTTATTGGTCATTCACTATGAAACTTACCTCTAAAAGCATCTCCTTTCTCTGTCAAGATTGACATTAAAACAAAGCTATTATTATTATATTTAAAATATTACTTTTTGTTATAGACAGGCTTGGTATTGTTCTAAAATGTTGATTTTTTGTTATAACTATTTTTCAGATAGATAAAGAAGAAGCATAAGAATCAATATGATTCTAAACACTTGCGAAATGTTTAAGGTAGGGTTTCTTAATAAAGTTCGTTTATTTGCTCTTAATAAGAAGACTTCTTACGCTGTTCCTCCACCCGTTCTACAAAATCCACTATAATATGAGTTGCTTTTTCTGGATTGACCATATGGTAAAGATGTTCTCTAAACAAATCCGTTTCTTTTTCGTCCGTTACATCAACGACCGTTACATTAGGTGTTTGGTGTAATTTAGGCGAAAATTTGGCGATAGCATCCTTTTCACTTTTAAGAATTAAAACAGGCACATTGTATTTGGCCATATTTTCCATTGATGTTTGCTTATCGTGTGATTTAGATTCTAACAAAGCCGCATGGACTTGTATGGCAAACACTTTGGCAGGCAAACGACTCAACGCTCGCTCAATTGGTATTCTATCCAAGTGAGGAACAGAATCTAGATTGGTCATAATATATAAAATCCGCTCTTTTACGGCTTGCCAAATTCGCTCTCGTGTGACCGAATCTTTTCGAATCAGCCAATCAGTCAATCGGATGCCTCTTTTTCGCACCCCTTTGCGCGTATCCAAAGGAACCAAGCGACGCAAGGTCATCAACATTGTTTTCCACCCTGTATTTTTTCTAAAACTAACAGCAGGCAATAAAACATTATCTAGGAAACCTATAAAGGCATGTTTGGCGTGTTCGCAGAAAAACGGGTTTGCTCCAATTCTACCACACAAGTATTTTTGGATTCCAGATAGGCTTTTGTAATCTCGATCCATTAGCATAAAATAGGTATTCCCCATAGAGTGATCGAAGATGTATACAGAATGCCCTCGCTCTCCAAAATAAGTCACAACCTCATTGATGTTCTTAACCACGTGATTTGAATACAGCTTCGGGGGGAGATCATGAGGAATAGAACCATAGTGCATCGCTGCTCCAATACACTGATGTGTTGGCAATTCTGCCAAAATTCCATCAAAGGAATTCAAGCCCAAAAATCCATGAATTAGTAAAACAACAGGCAATTTTTCTGTCGCATGCTCATCATAAGGCTTGGCAAAGTCTAAACGAATGGTACTAGGACCATAAGGCGTTTGGCGCACAATCTCTATCTGAGGCCAAGTCAATGCCTGATCGTCTATAAATACCGTCATTCGATCTTGGACCTTGTCTATGTGGCGTAAAAAACTTGGACTTTCATTGGCTTTTCCCCAACGATAATACAACCATGCCAATGGACGGCGCTTGTCTGACTTGGTAGCCAAAAATGCAATGCGCTTTGATTTTGCCAAAAAACTAGGAGTCCCTGTTATTTCCTTCTCTCCTACGTCATCAACAATAATCACAAGTTCATCAGATGCAAAAGCCTCAGAGTTTCTAGAAACAGCGGCCACTTTTCCTGTTGGGTCAAAACTCAGAAAAACATAATCAAACCCGACCTTGTTATTTTCTTTTAAATAGTTCTTGAGACGATTATTAAACCCTTCTGCATATTGATCTATATCATCTCTATTTAGACTTCTTCCTAAGATTTGATCTTTGGTTATAAGCCCTTTACGAAGCATTTTAGTCAAAAATGCCCGTGCATCCATAACACCTTCTAAACCTCGTTGGCGTTTTAATCTAGAATTGGTGAATGTAAAACGAATAAGCGAAGGATTGCTTATTTCATGGTAATGTTCCAAAATATACTCGTAAGCACCAGCGGGAGATTGCCCATGTGCCAGTCCAACCAGAAATTTTTGTCCCTGCCCTATTATTTTATTGGCATACTCAATAAAGTCCTGCCCTACAGCTCGATCAAACTCTTCTTTAGTTCTGAAATAAAGTGTTTCTGGAACTTCAAGATCGGAAGTGTTGCTAATCTTTTGGGAATGAGGAAATGGGGTAAACTCAAAAGATTTATTTTTCGTCATTATATTTTATAATTGATTTTCGTATGAACGTTGTCAATAGTTTGTTATAATCGTCTAATACAAACTACCAAACTGCTATAATAAGCTTTTTTTCTGCAAAATGACAAACATTTTTAAACATTTCTATTCGTCTTAAAGTAAGTCTTTAAACTACTTTTCTTCCAAAAACATGGTTATAGACATTACAAACACACCAGCTACCAACAATCACTTATTGATTAGGAAATTTTTCGAATAGTGCAATTTTGCCTGTAATAGTTTGTTGCTGGGCAGGACTAAGGGCTCTAAATATACCATACAAGTCATCCTCCAACTGATAAGTCTCTCCTGTCTCTTCTTCTATAAACTCTTTTATTTTTGTGCGAAGTAATCGGCGAGATACTTTTATTTTTTCCAACTGTTCTTCTGGTGTTAGATATCTTTTTTCTTCCGTTTCGTTATTATTCTCTTCCATAAATTATATGATTTAATCACCTCTCCAACATTAAAGGGCTCTTCTTTATCGGGGTAAAGCTTTTCCTTTATCATCTAAAAAAGTAACTTTTTTTTCATTTTCAACTGTCATCGTTGGCTTTCCCTTATAATCTGTTATTTTTCCTGTAATGCATATTTTTTTTCCTAAAAATTCAATTTCAGGGTCATAGCTAAAATTCTTAATATTACTAGCCCAAACCGAGCCAGAAAAAGTGTGATTAGGGAATTTGGCATCAAAGTTAAAGAAAACCGAACCTCCATTCGTTTTGCGTGTCGAAACAACCATGCCACAAACACATGCTTTTTTATTCATAAACAAATCTGCTTCAACAGAGTTCAAGGTATTTTTAGGTCGTTCGCTTAATTTCAAAGGTTCTTGTGTAGGAATTTCGCCCTCTTTGAGTTCTTCCCATTTCGCATAATCAAAATTAGCTTCTAACTCGCTTTCCAATGTCTCATCCAAATTGGGAAAAAAGTCCAAGCCTGTTATTTTTTCTACTTCGTCAACAGAAACAGCGTAAGAGACCAAAGGTTGTGTACACAGTTCGTTGGGCATTACAAAAGCAATTGCCTTTTTCTCTTCGCCAGTTACATCTAAAATCACTTTATAAAATCGCTTGGGAATAGATACAACATTAGGTCCTTGCGTGATCGTTTCCATTTCGTTATCAAAAACAGGTCCTGTAATTACATAGAGTTGTTCATTTTTAACCCATACATGCTTTCGAATAAAACTTTCTAAATCTGCCCACCCCTCTCGATTTAACTCTGGACGTTGTGGAGCCATATTCGAATAAACATATGATTCACTAATTGCTCTGCTCGACCATCTAAAATCTGCCGATGGAGCTAGATGCCCTCTATCATAACCACTATACCAATAATCTGCTTTGACAGCGGATCCAGTAGAGACCAAAGAATCTCGCCGAAAGTCGTTGGTTCTAGACAAATTACCTTTGTTGACAGCTGGTATAATAATATGAGCTACCCAATTGGCTTGTTCATGGGTTTCGTTATAACCTAATATCATAGCACCATGTTCTACCACTTCATTTTTCACAGTTTCAGGCACTTCAGGAAGCCCAACAGAACGAATATCTTCTTTAATTTTTTTTAAGCGCAAAATTTCCAAATCATCTGCCAATGCTGCTTGACGTGCTTCTAAATTAAGTGCTTCTTTTTCTAAATTGGCAATTAAATCTGCTGTTTTTACTTGAGCTAACATAGGGTAATTTCCCAATAAAAAAAGAACAGCAAACCAATTAATATGCTTTAACATTTGGTCAAAGTTTTTTGAGAGTATGCTTAAAAAAAATTGGTTTTCACAGCTAAAATTTCCAAGCCTATCCCTGATATAAAAAGTGCATTCAACCTTCATTCAAAAGAATAAAGAATTTTTAAAGATACAACTATTATCAACAATATTTTAGTAGAAATTAAAGGAATCCATTCCTTAACATAGAATTCAGTTTTACTTAAAGCAAGAGTGCAACAATGTTTTAGGACAATTTTCTAGATAAAAAGTAGCATTCTATTCTCTAAATTACTAGCAAATAAACGGGTATATATTTAGGTGTTTTGTACCTAAATATCTTTTTTCCTCTCTTTTTATTACAACTAAGATTTAACACTTTTAGCTTATAATAAAAAGATTCTACAAAAATAAACACCATCTCTTAAACATCGTATCTTGACAATCTAATTACAGATTAGAATCGTTCATTCGTTGTTTTTTTATTCAAAATATATCTTATCAAATTAATAAAAAATCCTATTTTAATAACAAAAATAACCACTTTAATAAAACTTTATTTCAAAAATCAATCCATCTTTCATGTTCTTAAAGTTAATTCATATTCTCAATATTTGGACGGTTCTATTCTCTACCATAGGGATTGCAACCTATAGTCATTATTGTCAAGATGAATTAAAAGCCATTGCTTTTTTTGTTAATACCATACAACCTTGTTGTAAAAAACAAAAAGCAAAAGAACAAAATGCATTCCCAAAGGTACTAGCTAAAACTTGTTGCTCAAACTCCAAAAACTTATACCTAAGTTGCTTTGATCAAGCTCTCTTGCAGCAACAAAACTCTTTTAAGAAGAAGCCTTGTTGTTTAGATGAACAGTCATTGGCAAAATCTGACTTAAACGCTGTTTCTTCAGAATTAGATTTAGAAACAACCGCCCAATACCTTCATCAACTCCCTTTTTATGCACCTATATTTCCAAAGCAACATACTATACTAGGGTTTAGCTCATTTGCTCAGCATCCTATTGCTTATTTTTTCCCTCCGCCAGATGTTCCTTTATACATTTTGCATCAATCATTTTTATGTTAGAGAGCAACTATTTATAGCTACTTTATAGCTACAATAGAGACACCAGACCTATTGTGTTATAAGCTTATTTAGCCCTGCTTGTTGATTTTTTATGCCATAACCAATGGTATAAAGTAGGTCTTTAGTGTACTAAATGACAAATCAATCAATGAACAAGCATAACAATAACTTTTTAAAGTCTATTAACAATAGTTCGTTGAAACCACGCAGTAGCAGCGCAGCTAAACTTTATTAGCTTGATAATCAATAAGTTGTAAATTTATTGCGTTTTGTGTTAAAAATTTGATTATCAAACTAATATAAATGTGCTTTTTTATCTTTTTGGTAAAAAAGTAAAGAATCAACGAACTACTATATTAAAATAGTTAATCACAATAATATACATAATAATGAAAAATATAATTTTATTCCTCTGTGCTACCTTAGCATTACAGACATCCTATGCTCAAAAAGACGTCTACTTCAAAATTAATCATCTCCTTGGAAGCAGCAATTTTGCTTTTAACCAGACAACACCCAATAATGTTGGTAGTGATTTTCAAGTAACTCGTTTACAATACTACATTAGCAATATTACGCTTTACCATGATGGTACTCAAACAGCTGTCAACAATACCTTTATTTTGGTTAATGCCAATACCTCTACTAATCAATTACTAGGTAATTTTAATATTAACAACTTAGATAGTGTTTCTTTTGGCATTGGGGTAGGTAATGCAGAAAATCATTTAGACCCAACGACTTATCCTGCCAATCATCCTCTAGCGCCACAATCACCTTCTATGCATTGGGGGTGGACAGCTGGCTATCGTTTCGTTGCATTCGAGGGCGTTTCAGGTTCCTCTATGTCTGATGTTTTTCAAATGCACGGCTTAGGCGACAGCAACTACAAAGTTAAAACGATTGTGACCAATGGTTATATCAATAATAATGATTTAGAAGTAATTATTGATGCAGATTATGCCAAAGCATTGCACTCTATAGATGTCAGTTCGGGAGTTGTTAGTCATGGAGAAACAGGTGCTGCTAGGACTGTTCTCAACAATTTTAACACCCTAGTATTTTCGGATGGTTCTATGTCTGTGCCTGTTGTCAAGTTGGCTTCTAGCACGATTTCTATATATCCCAATCCCGTAAGAGTAGGGCAAACATTAACGATTGATGCTGATGAATCGTTGGATACTAGTGTTGAGATTTATGATATGACGGGCAAAGTATATTCCAATATTATTGCCTCTCCTGACAAGAAGAACATCCAATTTTTAGATGCTGGTTGGTATATTTTGAACCTAAAAAAAGAAGGACAAGTTATTACTTCACAAAAAATATCCGTGACTCATGAATAACAGTAATAACACAAAACTTCTTCCTGTTTGCCTCTTACTCTCAATTATATTGTTGGGATACGGGTGCCACACCAAAGAAGAACCACTAGTTTATAAACCTATTGCTTATCAATTAGAAACTGGAGACTTGCCACCACCAAATCTGCCAATGGACAATCCACTTACAACCGATGGTGTGCAATTGGGGCGGATGTTATTTCACGAAAAAAAGCTGTCTTTAGATGCTTCTATTAGCTGCTCTTCTTGCCATTTGCAAGAGTATGGTTTTTCTGATACCGCTACTTTCTCAAAAGGTGTTAATGACCTTCGAGGGCATCGACAAGCAATGTCTGTCTTTAATTTAGCATGGAATACCAATGGATTTTTTTGGGATGGACGTGCCGAATTGCTTAGGCATCAGGCATTGTTACCAATACAAGATGCGCTGGAAATGCAAGAAACGATGCCCAGTGTAGTCGCTAAACTACAGGCGGAACAACAATACCGCAATCAATTCTTTTTGGCTTTTGGCGATGAGACTATTACAGAAGAACGCATAGCGTTAGCACTAGAACAGTTTATGTTTTCTATTGTGTCCGTAGATAGCAAATATGACCGACATTTGCGAGGTGAAGTCGCTCTAACAACCGCTGAACAAAGAGGAAAAGATTTATTTTTCAACGAATACAATCCATCTTTTCCTGCTATATCTGGTGCCGATTGTGCGCATTGCCACTCAGGAAAAAACTTCGAGAATGATGATTATATGAATAATGGCTTGGACTCTATTTTTACAGATAATGGAAGAGAAAAGGCAACTCTTAATAGTTCTGACAAAGCTAAATTTAAGGTTCCTTCGTTGAGAAATATAGCATTGACAGCTCCTTATATGCACGATGGTCGCTTCAAGACCTTAGAGGAAGTTGTTCAACATTATAATACAGGTTTGATCAACTCTCCTACTATAGATCCAGCATTATTATACCCTTATCACAATGGAGGGTTAATGCTCTCAAACCAAGACATTCAAGATTTAATTGCTTTTCTGAAAACATTAACAGACGATAAGCTAGCAACCAAGGAGGAATATAGCTCTCCTTTTTAGTTGATTACTAATAGAGGCGTAGTTTTAAGGCTACGCCTCTACAATCATATCAAATATAACTTATGCTAAAAGTGGTTACTCTATCTTTGTGGGTTTTTATTTTTTGCTATGGCACAATAGGATGCCATACAGCTAGTTCTTCCATGGGTTTTTATGATAATTTACCTCATAATTTCCCAAGTATCCAACACCCTGAAGATAACTTACCAACAGAACTCCGTGTTCAGTTAGGGCGAATGCTTTTCTACGACCCTATTCTATCTAAAGACAGCACCGTATCTTGTGCCAGTTGTCACAAACAGCAATTTGCTTTTGCCGACAGTGTGCCCCTTAGTTTGGGTGTAGAACAACGTCTCGGGACTCAAAATGCGCCCTCTCTAGTTAATGTTGCCTATGCCCCCTATTTTACAAGAGCAGGAGGTGTCCCTACTTTAGAAATGCAAATCTTAGTTCCTATTCAAGAAACACATGAGCTCGATTTTAATATAGTATTGGCCGCCCAACGAATCGCCAAAGACAGCCTCTATAGTACCATGAGCCTAGCAGCTTATAATCGCCCTCCTGACCCTTATGTTGTCACCCGTTCTATTGCTGCTTTTGAACGCAGTTTGGTTGCTGCCCATTCTCCTTACGACAAGTATACTTACTATCGTAAAAAAAAGGCGCTTAGTTCTAGTGCTCAAAGAGGGCTACAACTATTTATGAGTCATAAAACAGATTGTTCTTCGTGTCATACCCCGCCTCATTTTTCTAATTTTTCGTTTCAAAACAATGGTCTATACGAACACTATGCTGATTCTGGTAGAATTCGGCTGACTTATCAAGAACAAGATCGGGCTCTTTTTAAGGTGCCTTCCTTAAGAAACATTAGCATGAGTGCTCCATATATGCACGATGGCAGCCTTCAAACCTTAGAAGAGGTCATCCAACATTACAACAGAGGAGGACAACCACACAAACACAAAAGTCCTCTTATTCGTCCACTTCATTTGAATACTCAAGAACAAAAGGATTTGGTGGCATTTTTAGAATCACTGACAGATAAGTATATTCTAACTCATCCTTCTTTTAGCAATCCCCATCATTCCATAAAACATTAAAAATGTATCGAATCTTTTTACTCCAATGGTTCTACTCTAGTCATCCCACATCTAAAACCAATCAAACGCTCTTGTTGCCCTCCAGCTTTTGCGCCTTTTCGGTTTCCTGGGCTTTTTTCATTAACAGATTTAGCGCCCTTAAGTACACGTAAGCTATTGGCATCTACCTTTAAATGAGACTGAGCAGCCTTCCCTTTTGCGACCACTTCTTCCCATGGTGTTTCTATGACACTCATTTGATCTTCAGGAATTGTTTTTTGAGTATCCTTGGATTGAGGTGCCGTTATTGGTTTTGGAATGTTTTCCACTACTTTGGAAATAGGTTGATAAACATCGTACACCCATTCTGCTACATTCCCATTCATATTAAAAATCCCATAAGCATTAATATCTCCTTCAAAGACACATTTAGGCAAGTTGTGTTTCTCAGCATTATAATAATTAGGAACAGGATATTTTCGAGCGTGGCGCAAGGCTTTTTTTCTTTCTTGGTTTATCTCTTTTTTATAATGCTTTTCTTTCCCGTCCGTAGGTGTCGATACTAATTGTTGGTTAGCCACATAACCATCCTCATTTTGAAGGCGCTTGCCAATTAATGCCCAAGCTGCATACTCCCATTCTGCTTCGGTTAGTAATCGATGATTGGGCAAGAATAGATTGTGACCATTAGGAAAATCTATCCCTTCTTTTTTATGATAAGTTCCCGAAAGGAATTCAGCCGTAGAAAAAGCATATTTCTCTTGCATCTCTGAAGACCACAATCCGCTTGTTTTAGCGAGCTGTTCGTTATAACGGTCCGATTTCCATTTTGTAAATGCAGTAGCTTGCAACCAAGATACCCCAACAACAGGATAATAATCAAATGCTGGAAGTCTAAAATAATCGTTAACAAGTTGCTCACCGACCTCTTTAGAGACACAACGTTGCCATATACTTGTATCAGGTAACATTGCTACTACCTGTGATTTATTGTGCTTATTTAGCCAATTGATGAATGCCCTATATTCCTTATTCGTTACTTCCGTTGGTGCTATATAAAAGGCACTAACCGTTACTCTACGAACAATATCCTCCTCTGCATCTTGCCCCATGTTATACGTACCTCCTTCTATAAATAATAAGTTGTCTTTCTCTATTTGTTTACTCGACATCCAATTCCCAGATTGAGCCATTCCTAACATAGGAAATAACAACCATAATAAAACCAACTTAAGTTCTTTGTTTAATAGTGTGTTCATGGTAATTATTCTTTTATTTTTTTAAAATCTATCAATACGTCCTTTTAGCAGACTTTTGTTAATCTAGCAACTCATTGAAACCGCACGGTAACAATACAACTAAATCATCTTGTTTTTAGATCTATTCTTTTTCTACTAAAAAGGAATCACGCAAAGCAAATTATTTTTATCGTTAAAAACTCCTTTAAAATCATTATATTAAAGTGATCAAACTTTTTACAATCAAAACCAAATCGAATGAAAAAACTTATTTTACTCTGTGTTTTCTCTTTTTCTCTGCTTCAAACTAGCCTAGGACAACAACATTTAGTTTCCTATCAACTCGTACAACATTACGACATTCAAGATGTCCAAGCGATTTTAAATGGCTTTGGGATTCCGCCTACTGTTGTAGCCCCTGAATTTGAATTAGATTATTACAAAGTAAGTTATACAACATCTAATGCAAGAGGGAATGGAACGACAATTGCCACAGGAGCACTTGTAGTGCCAACGGGTGTTACCTGTCCTGTTCCTTTGGTCAGTTACCAACACGGAACAACAACTACCAAAACAAGTGTTCCTTCTTATCAAGGTGGCTCCGAGTATCAAATTGGGGTATTGGCATCTGCTATTGCTGGCGTCGTTTGTGCCATGCCCGATTACTTAGGCTTAGGAGACGAACCTGGATTTCATCCCTATATAAATTCTAGAACTGAGGCTTCTGCCACTATTGACATGATGCGAGCTGCTCGTGAGCTGAAAGATAGTTTAGGTTTTAATTTAAACGACCAAGTTTTTTTGTTTGGCTATTCTCAAGGTGGTCATTCTACAATGGCAGCATTCAAAGAAATTGAAACCAATCTTTCCAACGAATTTACAGTAACTGCTTGCGCTCCTATGTCGGGACCTTACGATGTATCAGGTGTACAAGCTGCGACCATTACGAACCCTCAACCTTATGCAACTCCAGCTTATTTACCTTATGTTATTTTGGGTGCGCAAGAGGCATATGGGAATGTCTACAACAATCTTTCTGAGATTTTCCGTTCTCCTTACGATACATTACTACCAAGTTATTTTGATGGCGTTCATTCTACAGGTTGGATTAACAATCAATTACCAGATACCCCAAGTCATATGCTGGATTCTACTTTTTTTAGTAATTATATAAACGACCCCAACCATTTTGGTAGGGTATTATTAAGAGAGCAAGATGTTTATAGTTGGGTTCCTCAAGCTCCTTTGGCTATGTATTATTGTGAAGGAGACGAACAGGTATTTTATGGCAATTCTGTTGTAGCACTGGACACAATGACTGCTTTGGGCGCTCTAAATGTCTCTGCAACAGAACTAGGACCTACCTTAGATCATACGGCTTGTGCTCCATTAGCCATTCTTTCTGCTTTTGCATTTTTTGAACTATACATGGATTTAAGTGGTGGAATGACATTGAACAACACTGTTGTAGATGCTTCCTCTGGCACTAGTAACGACGGCTCGATTACACTTTTAGCCAACAATGGTACAGGACCCTATGTTTATGATTGGCAAGGCAGCTTAGCTGGTCAAACTACAGATAGCGTATCGGGGCTTGCACCCGATGTGTATGAAGTTAGGGTATCCGATGCACGTGGTTGTTATATCAAGCAAGATATTACCGTTAGTGTCGCATCTTCTATCACCTCTATTGATCCTGCCAGCAACTACTTTAAAATAATGCCTAATCCTAGTCAAAATACATTCTATCTAAAAGTTGTCCGACCACTCAACAGCTCTTATAACGTTAGCATTATAGATATGTTGGGACGCACTGTTCATCAGACATTTAATGCAGATAGCCCCTTTATTAGTTATGACGTAAGTCAAATTCCGAATGGAACATATTGGGTTCGTCTAGAACATGAGGCAGATATTTACACTCAAAAGTTAGTCATCCAACGATGACCTGGAATTCAAGCATTGTAAACGTTATCAAAACACTAGATAATCTTCTATCCTAAGCGATAGAAGATTATTTTTCAGTTTCCTTTTTATGAGGGGTTGCTCGATGAGTATATGTGAATAAATCGCCTTTATTTCGATGCAATAATTGTATTGCGACAAGACATTCAAAATTATCAGGGAGTTCTGTCAACGTAGTTTCTATTTCATAGCCATCTCTTAACTCAATTCCATATAACCAACCTGTTTCTGCAACCAACGCATCGTTAATAAAAATTTTCATTTGTGGATAATCGTTCCTTGAATAAGTTCCTTTTGCTTCAAAAACAAGGCAATACCCCTCGTATGCTTTGCATTTTTCTAAGTGAATTCCTTTCAATTCCAAGTCATTGATTACTTTTTGTGCTTGTAAAGGTATGCAAGCGACAATTCCTAAAATCAAACTAAGCATAAGTCTTTTCATATCTCGATTTTAATAGGTGATTCCATCTTTCAATAATTCTTTTCAAAGATAATACCAAGATTATATACACTTCATAAGCAAACATCATATCTTAAACTTCTATGAAAAAACGCTTATTAAAAACACTCTGCTCATTAATTATAATTGGTAGTATTGGAATCCTAATTTCTTTTTCAGCAATCAGAGATAAGGTAGAAATGGTCTGCTATGATCTTTTTAACAAAAATGATTATATAGATAATAAAGCAGCAATACAAAACCTTCTTGCTTCTTTTAAAACTGTTTCGTTGGATGATTTGCCTAAAGAATATTTATCAGAATCGCAACTGAATCATTCTTCTTATTTATCTTTAACTAAAGGAATTCGTTTTTATGTTCTAAAGAAAAAAGATTGTTATAAAAAGATAATTGGTAATAATCGAATCAAAGATTTAATTTCTAAAGACAATCGGTATAAAAACTTGTGGTATTTTTCTGATCAAGAGCTTTACTGGGGAATAGACCAAAGAGTTTTGTTCAAAGCACTCGAATTACAAGAAGCATTAAAACAACTCAAATTAAACCAAGATGCCATACAAATCACCTCAGGGCATCGCACCCCACAGCAAAATAAATTGGTAAACGGTGCCTCCAAAAGTAGACATATCAAAGGACAAGCTTTGGATTTTTGGATTGGAGATGTTAACAAGGATGGCAAATATACATCCGAAGATAAAGCAATTGTCTTAGAACTTTGCGATAAAAAAATTATTGGCAATAAAGGAGGCATAGGACTTTATCCTGGCACCCAAGTCGTCCATATTGATGTGCGTGGACGTCGAGCAAGATGGAATAGTTACTAGCCAACATTTATTTATTTTTTTTGCTCTTAGGATCATCCCCTTCTTCATACTCTATAAATTTCCCCATTGTTCCTTGAAAACGAATAAAGCCATTTTCACGTTCGGTAATTGATTTAAAATCATCTACATAAGCTGTACTAGGATCTATTGCTGGTGTAATCAAATCTATTTTGCTTAGCGTATCAAATACAATTGGTAGAAAACCAATATCATGTAATTTGATTTTATTAGCAAACCCTCTCAAAAAAGAACCTTGGAAAGGATCTGTTGCCAAAGCTACCTTTTTTAAGTTGTTATCTTTGGCAATTCGATAAGAGTAGTAAAGGTTTTCTGAACTATGCTCTGCCCTTTCTTCTGTATAAATATGCGCTGTATCTACGCCCAATTGTTCGGCATACAAAGCCATAATTTTGGCTTCTACGTAAGGGGAATAAACCGCACTCCCAGAGAAAATAATATTTTTAGTTGTTCCCTGATTATACAAGTAAACAGCCCAATGCACTCTCATTTTCATAATCTCACTCCACTCGTCATTTTCAAAAGGTACTCCTGGAACAATAATCGCATCGTAAGGACCGTATACACCATACCGTTCAAAACTACGCCTTGCACTCCTATTAATACAAGAACTTACTATTATAGCTAAGACACCCAGTATCGCTATTTTTTTCATTATATTTGTTAACTGATTCATTATTTTCTAATTTTAAAAAACGGACAATTTACTTTGGCTAATATGCCTTTAAAAATGGCGTATATTGTTGCTTCATTTTGTTACATACAAACGGATAAATAACTCACAGACAACATACTCTACGATCCAGATAAAGCATTGTTTAGTATATAGAAGAGAAAAAGCCGAAAAAAGTTTGATGAAATTTAGAAAAATTTAAAAATTCTTCCGTTTACCCTATTATAAATCAACACCAATGCACTTAAAAGCTACCTATACCTTAAATATTTTCATTGCTTATCACCCCAAAGATCAAGTACAATTTGAGGAATTGCTCCATAACCTAGAAGGCCTAGACAAAAAAAATGCAGGTTATGTAGTCAATAAGGTTTGGTATGATGGAACAGATTTATCAGAGTCTGGTCGAGCAAGTATCCGTGAATTGACAGAAGCCGCTGATTTGGTCTTGTTACTTATGAGTGACAATTCTATTTTATCTCCCTTTTTTATCTCCCAAGAACTACGAGAAACACTACAACAACACGATAATGAACAAAGTATTGTTGTTCCTATTATATTAAATACTTGTTGGTGGGAAGATACAGTATTCAGAAATTTGGATGTCCTACCTAGAGCAGGGCTCCCCATTTATGATAGTTCTAATATCAAAAATGAATTATTTGATCAAGTCGTTCAAGAACTAGATCGAAAGTTAGAAAAAGTACGCCAACGCAAAGAAGAATTAGAAGAAACATTTAAATCAAAAATTACAGAAGCCGAAGCTATTTTTAACAATTGGCAAAAGCGCCCAGGGCGCTTGCGTGCCGCTTTACCGCTTTACAAAGAAGCCGTTAAATTATGGAGAGAAGGGTTTGCCCCTGATATAAAAATCATTGAGGCTCATGTAGATATTTGCCATCGAGAAATAGATTTTCGTCATTACTCCAAAGCCGCTCACGAAGCCTACAAAAATCAAGATTATCAAACTTGCTTTTTTAATTGTAAAGATGCTTTAGATTTAAGAGATGATGCCGTCATTCGTCGTTTGTACAATAAGGTTAAAAACTATTTGGATGAAATTGAATTAAAGGAAAAGCGAGCGCCTTTTGAAGCACACTTAACACAAGGACACGAATATTTTTTGGCGCTTATGTGGAAAAAGGCAAAAGAGCAGTATACTTTGGCCTTAGAGCATTACCAACCTAATTTTATGCCTGAACGAAAAATCATTGAGCGCAAAATTAAGATTTGTGAACGAGAAGCGATACTAGAATTCGCACTGTCAGAAGCTACTAGGCTTTACAGTATTCAAAATTATCAACGAATGGCGCATGTCTTAATCGATAGCATTCAAACCATTAATCACGAAGCACTTTATCGCATTGAGCATGCAACCAAACTTATTGGCTACTTGCAACATGTAGAGCCTTTTTTGGATAAAAAAACAGATAAATGGGGATTTGTCAATAACAAAACGCACAATATTATTATCGCTCCTAAATATACTGCTGCCTATAACTTTAGTGAGAATTTGGCTGGTGTAAAAAAATGGGAACGATGGGGTTTTATTGATATTGAAGGAAATGAAGTCATTCCTTTCTTATACAACTACGTTAGTCATTTCCAAAATGGTATTGCCCAAGTTATTAAAAATGGTGAGACCTATTGCATCAATCACAAAGGAGAACGAGTAGAGGCAGATGTTTATCAAGTAGAAGTTCCCATTGATACGCCTGATGATGAAATTCCTAAGCTACTTCCTCCTGATTTGGATGGGATTTTATAACTCAACTTTAAAGTCCTTTGTTGCTATCCTTGCCATTGTTATATTTCACAACTTTTTGGGTACAACACACCTATTATTAACCAAAAAAATAAACTGTTCGCTTGAACAAGTGATTTAAATTTATTATTTTATTTTTTGTTAGGTAAATAGGCGGCGCTAACTCAACATTATTAATAGCACTAATAAAAAACAATGGCATCAAAAGAACGTGTTTTACCTCCATTTCCCAATGGCTGGTATGTAGTTGAAATATCAAAAAAATTAAAAAAGGGACAGATACACACTAAAAAATTCATGGGGCAAGATGTTGTTGTCTTTCGCACTCAAAGTGGCGAGGCTTGCATAATGGACGCATATTGTCCACACATGGGGGCGCACTTTGGTTTTGGGGGCGATGTTCAAGGGGAATGCATTCGTTGCCCTTTCCATAGTTTTGAGTTTGACACCAAAGGAAATTGTACCAAAACAGGCTATGGCACCAAACCTCCCTCTAAAGCAAAAGCGAATATTTTCCCAATCAATGAAATCAATGGAGTCATTTTGGCATACTATGACTCTGAAGGAAAACCTCCTCATTGGCAGGTTCCTCAAATTGACCTAGAAGGCTGGATGCCTTTTGAGTGGGTAGAATGGGAATTGCGCAGCCATCCACAAGAAACAAGTGAAAATAGTGTTGATGTGGGGCATTTTTCTGAAATCCACGGTTACAACAAAGTATCTATTCTTGAGGAGCCTTTTGCCGAAGGTCCTTATCTATCCGCGAAGTATGGCATGGAGCGACATAGTTTCTTGGGCAAACACTTCAAGCCTATTCAAATAGAATTTACTCCTCATGTTCATGGTTTAGGTTTCTCTTTTGTAGAAGCCAAAACAAGTCCTTATGGACTAGAAACAAGGCATTTTGTCTTGCCAACACCTACCGATGGGGATCGTATCATTCTTAGAATTGCTTCTTCTCTAAAAAAAATCACACAGCCTGGTCGCATCAATCCATTGCTCAATCTTGTCCCCAAATCCTTGCTTAGCTATATCATTTCCAAACAAGTCATTCGAGAATACAAAAATGATGTTTATCAGGATTTCAAAATTTGGGAAAATAAGAAGTATATTATTCGTACGCCTTTAGCTCCTGGTGATGGTCCTATTGGATTTTATCGCCTTTGGGCTAGACAATTTTATAATGAGCCAACCGCAGATGTATTAAGTTAGCTTCAACTATTTTATCCACTTAACAATCAAAATATCAATTTAAAACCAAACTAAAATCAAAAGATGTAGGTTAGTGAGCAAAGAAAGCAACTAGGTTAAAGAAATAACAGAACTTATTACCTTGTATATTCGTTGTATCAAATATTCATAACGACTTTGCCAACTCAAACACATGTACAATCTTTTATTAGACGAACATCATCCGCCCTCACAAGGCAAGGTGTATAGATTCATAGAACGATCCTTACTCTCCACTAGATGTAAAAAGGTTTTAATTTATACACATGCTATCGTCTATCTATTGCTATTATACTTACTTTTAAAAATAGAGCTATTGCTGTTGTTGTTTCCTACTATCTATGTCAACATACTCTTTTTATCCCTATTAGATACTCTAACCAATAACAACAGAAATGGCAAAACAACACTCATTAATTTAAAACGCAGAACAATTGAATTCTATCGTTATCAATATCCTCAATCATTCGATTATGCCAAATTAAAGGTATTTATCAAGCACAAACATCTAAAAATAGTAGCCCAACAGAACTTCTTTGTTTCTTCCTATTATTACGGTTCCTTGAATAAAATTTTTCCATCACCGGATAGCTTTCTTGAACAGTTAGAAAAAAATGGCGCTACAATAATAAATGCCTCTTTAGTTCGCTTTTCGTTCCTCCAATCCTTTTACAATCAACCAAATACTCAAAACTATTTCTTGAAAAACCAAAGGAAGACTCAACATAGCAAACGAAGTGGAGATGACATCTATTTGAGAAAATAGAATTAGAAAGCTAGCTAACATGGCCAATAAATTGCCAACCAGCCCCCATATAGACAACCATTTGGGAACTAAATGCGCTTTGTAGAAAATAAAATACATCAACAAGTTCCCTAAACCAGTTGCTAACATAACGCCTAAATGATTGGTCAAATCTCGCCCTAACTTCAGCATACCTCCAAGTTGATCAAAAGATAAGCCATTGGTTACTTCTGTTTTTATAAACTCTTGGCTTAACAGGACAAACACAGGCAACAATATAATGCCTATTAATTGAAATACGCCTGCTACAAATCGAAACCCTACAAATCCCAATGCTAAATTCTCTTTGTAATTCTTTAAAATGGGATACAGCAACAAAGCGAACCCTATGTATATTGGCACCAAAAAGAATTGAAATAAAGCTCCCCAAAGTACTTGGTTTTTGTGTAGATAAGCTTGCCGAAGGTAGTCTTCGCCCTCTACAGCAGGTACAACACTTAAAATACCTGATACAATTCCCAAAAGAATCAAGCTACCTGCTATGATGGATACTTTTCTGTCTGATTTTATTAACATACCTTTTTTTGAATTGAAGTTTAGTTGTATTACGCCTCTCTCGTTACTCCGTTAAAAATCGCGTTAAATTAATTATCAACAGATTACTTCATGAGCTTTATAACACAACATAAAATTGTTTTTTAAATACAATTCAAAGGTAGGTGGAATAAAAAATCCTTAATTGTAAAAAATGGACATTCTTATTTATGCTCCTCTCCTATTTTCCAAAATGCAGTTGGGTTATATCCTGTAAATGTTTTAAAATCATGTATAAAATGTGCTTGATCATAATACCCATTGGCATAGGCGACATCGGTTAGATTGGAGGTATTGGAGTAGCTTTGTAAAACCGATTCGAAGCGTATAATTCTTGAATACATTTTAGGGCTGAACCCTGCAAATGCTCTAAAGCGTCTTGCAAATTGTTTTTGCGACAAACAAAAGTCATTGGCGAGCTCATTAACTTTAATAATTCCGTTTGATGCTTTTATTTTTTTTATGGCTCCTATAATTATTTTGTCCTCCATTTGCTGTTTTCTTACCGCAGCAATAAAATAATCTGATAGTATTTTAATACGGTGTTCGGTGGTTAGAGCAGTGGCTATTTTTTCATTTAAAACCCTTCCTTCATATCCCAAAAATGTATCTAAAGCAATAAATTCCTCATTTAATTCTGACGACGGCATCTTAAAAACAGTAGGTATTGCATAAGAATAAAAGGCAACGCCTAATAAATGATAAAATCCTTGTACAGGCAATTTATTCGGCAAACTAGTATGTCCTTGTACCACTGAAAACAATAAGTTGGAGTGTTGACGATGAGAACTAAAGGCAAAAGTTATTTCCGTCAAACTATTCGCAACAATATAGTAGGTCTCATTAGGTGGCTGTTCTAGAACATTCCAAGTTCCAACCCAAAAATGACTAATGACATTCCTAAGTTCTTGAGGAGGTAATATGATCCGATAGTCCATTTTTTACTGTATTTGATACTAATTACAATAATTAGTAGTTAGCTACGCTGCTACTTCGTGGTCGTTGATTAGTTCGTGAGCGCTGCGCTTTTAGTTAGCAGCACAGCTAACTATTAAATAATCAAAATGGCTATAAAGCTATCAATGAGTTGTCACATAATTGTCTAACTTAACTTATACACTCAACCACTACAATTCCAAGTCATTAAAAGTCTGTTTACCTTTTACAAAATGCTGCCAAACAATGCTCTTGGGATACACACCTGTTTTTCGGTAAGTAGCTTGTTGTTCATAAGCATATTTTTTTACCGTTTCAGCAGTCCTTTTTCGCTTTTGTTTGTTCTTTCCATACTGAGCAAAAAACGACCAATGGGCTCGAATAATAGCCTTGATATTGGCAAATTCGCCATTCATCAAAAAACGACAGCCAGCAATAGCATCCAATAATAATCGAATGAAAACAATTTTATACGCTTGGTTGCCTGTTTCATTTTTAAAAATAGTCGATAAACTATTCCTAAAGTTCAAAAATGCTTTTTGAGGGCTATGTTGTGGCAATGTCCCTCCGCCTACATGCCAAACAACAGACTGAGGACAAACCATGACTTTGTAATTGGCACGTTTTAATCGCCAACACAAATCAATCTCTTCCATGTGCGCTTTGTAATCCGCATCAAATCCACCCAAGTTGTGAAACAATTCTTTTCGAATAAACAAGGCGGCACCTGTCGCCCAAAACACTTCTTGTATATCATCGTATTGTCCTCTATCCTCTTCCACTTTGGTAAAAATTCTTCCTCGACAAAATGGATAACCCCACTTATCAATATAGCCTCCAGAAGCTCCTGCATGTTCAAATAAATAAGGTTCTGCAACCATACGAACTTTGGGTTGACAAGCCCCTATTTGCGCATCATTTTCCATTAGGTTAATAATGGGCTGAATCCAATCTGAAGCAACTTTTACATCTGAGTTCAAGAGAATATAATAATCGGCATCGACATACGGCAAAGCTTTGTTGTATCCTCCTGCAAACCAATAATTTTCCTCCAATTCAATTAAATATCTTGGAAAATCATGGTCTTGTTGGCTTTTATCGGTGTGTGGCTGAAAGCCTTCACTTTTCAAGTAAGCAACAGAATCATCGGTAGAATGATTATCAACAACATACAATTCTAAGTTGGCATAATCAGAGGCATAAACAGAAGGCAAAAATTGAGCTAAATAATCATCTTTCATGCCATTGTAATTCAAAATCACAATAGCTACTTTAGGGAGCTCTGTTAAGGGACTTAACGTCATAGTTTTATTTTTTTTCTAGCTTCAAATACCTTCAAAGCAGCTTTTTTATCTTCTGTTAATTGATTTTTTAATGCTTCCAATGTCGAAAACTTAACATCCCCACGCAGATATTCAATAAAATCTATCTTTAATTCCTCTCCATAAATATCCTGATTAAAATCAAAGATGTTTACTTCTATGGTTTGCTTCAAATTATTGTCAATAGTTGGTCTATTCCCTATATACAACATTCCTTCGTAACGGCGGTCATAATCTACTTCAACAGCATAAATCCCTTCTGGAGGAATCAATTTAAATGGGTTCGCAACTTCTATGTTGGCCGTAGGATAACCAATTGTATTTCCTATTTGCAATCCTTTTACAACCGTTCCTCTAAGCCCATAGGGATGTCCTAATAAACATTCCGCTTGATGCACGTTTCCTTCTAACAAGGCTTTTCTTACTTTAGTAGAACTAACTGCTATATCAGCAACCTCTTGTTTAGATATTTCAACGACTCGAAAGTTGTATTTGCTTTCAAACTTTTTTAAATAAGAAATGTCTCCAACACGATTTTGACCAAACTTATGATCATAACCAATCGCTATAATTTGGGGATTAAAGTGTTTCACCAAAAAATCTTGAATATAGGCATCAGGGCTTTGACTCGCAAACTCCTTAGAAAAAGGCACAACGACCAATACATCAACGGCACACTGTTCCAACAAATTGGCTTTCTCTTCGAGCGTATTCAAGAGTTTTAAGTTATCTTGCCGCTTTCCAACTACAAATCTAGGATGTGGATCAAAGGTAATTAGAATAGACTCACCATCAATTGACCTTGCCAAATCATTAATTTGTTGAATAATTTGTTGATGCCCAACGTGTACACCATCAAAAGAACCTATTGTTAAAACTGCATTTTTGAATGCTGGTAAATTATTTAAATCTTTATATATTCTCATTCTTATTTCCCATTACTTCGTAAAAACACCTTTAACAATTGTATGAGTAATAATTACGAAGCAAGCGTTTTAATTTATAATAACAACTCATAAGCTTGGTCACAACGAGCCACCATATGATCTGATTCAAATCGTTGAAATCCATTTTTCTTATACAAACCAATTGCCTCTTTTAAGACACTAGCCGTATCCAATTCGACTCGTTGAAATCCTAATACTTTTGCTTTTTCTAATAATAATGTCAACATCCATTGTCCCAATCCTTTGCCTCTGTGCTCCGAACGCAAATACATTTTTCGCAATTCCAAGCTTTGATCATCCAAAGGATAGATTCCTCCTGTTCCAACAACAACACCATTTTGATCTAAAATAACGACAAAATACCCACCTCGCTCAAAATAATGCTTTTCTACATCGTCCAAACAAAAATCAATAGCTCCTGGCTTTAGTCCATACTCTTCCAACACATCAAATACCAATTGCTTCATCTCTTTGGTATAATGATTTGTTGCTGGTATTAATCGATATGTTCCTCGTTTTTTTTCCACTTGCGTTTAATAGAAGATCATTAGTTTGTTTTAAGTAAAAGGTCCGAAAAAATAAGAACAAAAAATGAGATTATTGTTTTGCTAATCAAAGAAGAAAAAGGAAGGCTTAGCGAGCTAAGACAAGTTTTTCTGATGAAGAGTAGCGCAAAAAAAGGCTGCTTTAGTTGCGCTGTTACTGCGTGGTATTTGTTATTTTTTTGAACGATTACTTAATTTCCTGATGTGTTGGTACTCGTTGGCACAGGATAAAATTGAAGATAAGCTCCAAATGCCCATCCAACTTGCCCTGCTTTATTTTTAACCTTAATCCAAGGAGCTGTCCTTACCTCGTCTGGAGATACACGCAGTTTTTCTAATACCGTACGCTCCCCCAAATCAATCACTTCCTCACCATACATTAAATAAGTGACCAATTCGCCCCCCAAATTTGGCGCTTGTCGCACTCTCAAACTATCTGTAATAACATATAATTTTCGACCACCTCCATTGTTGGCAACAACATTGGTCGTTGTTGTTGCAGCCCCATTATTATCGTTATCAGATCCTGAAAATGAACTTCCATTGTCATCTCTTGGCTCTGGTTCTGATCTATGATTTTCTGTTGTAGAATCGACCACTTCTTCTGTTACAACAGGACCTTGAGGCGTTTCTACAGCAGGCTCTTTGCCACATTTAGATATTCCATACAACAAAAATGCGACACAAAACAAACCTATCCCTAATAGTTCCATGTTATTTAGTTTACCTTTAGAACTTTTTTGCGGTTGTGTTTCTTCTTCTTTGCGTCTACGTGGTCTATTTGATGCCATAATTTGCTATTTTCTACAAACAATAATGATTATCACGAATAGATATTCTGTTTTTTCTTTACATCACTTCGTAAAAAATCGTATCAATTTGATAAATTTTCACCATTTAACTCCTTAAAGAATTAATAATCAAACTCTCGTAGAGGTTATACGTCTTTCGATGATACAGGTAAAACAAAAAATGCTATATCGAACCCCACAACTCCATTCGTGATAATCGTTAATAGTATTATAAATTTCAATGTGCGAATATACTGAAAATTCAACGCATGTTAGAATCACGTGTCAATTTTATTTTGCTCAACAATATATAGAAAATAAGAAAGCCATCTTAGAAAAATCTAAGATGACTTCATAACGAACCATAACCAATAAAACGCTTTTTATTTTTGTTTGTTAGCTTGTGCTGACATAGACGATACATTTTTGACCATACGGATAAACTCCTGGCGATAACCTTCCTTATCGGCTCCTTTCGCTCCTTGAGCTAAGGACAACACGTTCTCATAAGTCAAATCATTCGAAAACTTAGATGCTCTCAACAACATACCAAACCCCGCTACTGAAGTTGCAAATCTAAAGTTTTCGGAAGCTTCGGCAATAGGCTTGATGTCTTTTGGGACAGGCAACGCCATTAAAACACTTTTTGTTCCTTTTGGTTCTTTATAACGCAATTTAATAGTCATTAAATCTTTGCTGCTATGCGCTAAACTCGTCGCTTTATTTTTTTGATAAATCAATGCATCTACTTTTTTCTCTCTTTTGCTCTCCTTATAATTATCTGCCAAAACAATTTCGTACAAAGCCGTCACTGTATGACCTGCTCCTAACTCACCAGCATCTTTGGCATCATTATTAAAATCCTCTTTATTCAACAAACGATTTTCATACCCAACCAGTCGATAAGATTTAACTTCTACAGGATTAAATTCGATTTGAAGTTTGACATCTTTTGCAATCGTATAGAGTGTTCCTCCCATTTCTTTGACTAACGTTTTTTTAGCCTCCTTTATATTATCAATATATGCATAATTACCATTTCCTTTGTCTGCCAATACCTCCATTCTATTGTCTTTGTAATTTCCCATGCCATATCCTAACACGGTCAAAAAGATATCGTCTTTTCTCTTTTCTACGATGAGCTTTTCCAAATCAGTTGTAGAAGAAGCCCCTACGTTAAAATCGCCGTCTGTTGCAATGATTACGCGATTATTGCCATCGGCTACTAAGTTTTTCTTAGCAATTTTATAAGCCAATTCGATTCCTGCGCCTCCTGCGGTAGAACCCCCTGCTTCTAATTTATCCAAAGCCTCTAATAATTTATTTTTGTCACTAGTAGATGCCTGAATCAGCCCCGCAGCTCCTGCATACACCACCAAAGCCATTTTATCTTTAGCTCTCATATTGTTAATGAGCAGTTTCAGAGACTCTTTTAGCAACGGTAATTTATTGGCATAAGACATAGATCCAGAAACATCTATCAAAAACACCAAATTACTAATAGGCGCTTTTTCCAAATCAATTTTCTTTCCTTGCAGACCAATCTGCACCAATTTTGCCTCTTTGTTCCAAGGGCAATCCGATACTTCTGTATGAACACGAAAAGGATGCTCGTCTTTAGGTTGTTCATAATCATAATTAAAATAATTAATCATTTCTTCTATCCTAATCGCATCTTTAGGTGGTGGTTGCATCTGATTTAAATGGCGGCGAATATTGGCATAAGAAGCTCGATCCACATCAATGGAAAAAGTTGACAGCGCTTCATCACGTACCGCTATGTACTCATTTTCTACAAAAGAACCATACTCCTCGTTACTTGGTTTTTCTACAGAAGCAATGCCTTTGGATGACGTCGTTTGATCTTCTTTTGCGGTTGCCATTGAACCCGCAGCTCCAAATGTAGGGCATCCCAACTTTCTATTCCTTGCTCTTTTTCCTCTTCGTTTTCCACCTTTTCGGGCTTTAGGGGCTGGTGAGCCATTCACAAAAATCAGGTTACTATGCGCTCTTGAACCAGCTCTTGAAATCCCCTTTCCTTTGCTTTTCTGATGTACGCCTGCTGTTGTTGATATAATATTTGATATATTTCTTGTGGGCATATTTTTAATATCTTCTGCCCCCAATACCTGACCACCAGAAGTAGCACTCTGCTCAATCAATGGAATTCGATAAGCTCTTACAACCACTTCTTCTACATTAACCCTTTCTTCCATTTCTACATCAAAAGTAACGACCTGTCCTAATTTGATAACAATATTTTCTATTTTCACTGATGGATACCCCACATAGGATACTGTCAAATCATACGTATCTGCTTCAATATTCGAGAAGTTATAATTGCCATCAAAATCTGTCTGCCGACCTGCAATTAAACTATCGTCCTTTTCTAAAAGCACAGAAGCAAAAGGCAAACCTTCATCATTGGTTACGTCAATTACTTTCCCTTGCAATGTTCCTGTTGTTTGCCCATAACTCGTTATTACAATAACAAAAAACAAGATGCTAAAAATAAAATATTTACTCATGGTTTATTCTGTTTAAAGGTGTGAAGGAATTCATTTAGTTATTAGTACATAGTAGTTCGTTGATTTTTTACTTTTTTACCAAAAAGATAAAAAAGCACATTTATATTAGTTTGATAATCAAAATTTTAACACAAAACACAACAAAGACATAACTTGTTGACTATCAAACTAATAAAGTTTTTCAACGAACTATTGAGCACAAACGCAATCACTCAAAAAATGATCAAATTTGTCTATACAGATAGGATAAGTTGGTAAGAAGCTCAGTTTATTGATTGTCAATAGTTCGTTGAAACCACGAAGTAGCAACCTAGCTAACTACTAATTGTGCAAAGTGGTGTATTATAATTGTGCATGAAAATTGTTATCACTTCAAATTATTATGGGGAATCTAAGCTTATAAATTATTAGATGCAGGTAGATTTATTTTTGGTGGGTTTGTTGAATAATTTTTATCGAAAGTCCCTTAGATTTTATATTTTTAGTTATGAAACTACTTTTACAACATCTTATTTTATGGAGTTTGGGGTTAAGCATTCTATTGGCTTGCACTACCAAAAGCAAAGAACCCAACCACGTTCCAATCAATTCCACACATTCTCCCCTTCTTAACGTTCGTTCTCAAACCATTCAACAGGCAATTCCTATTGGTTTACAAAAATTAATTGCAGCATATCCAGAACAAAATTTCAAAGCTAGCTCTACCGCCTTGATTTGGATGGACGGTGACACGATGCCTTATCGAGACAGTACTCCCAATAAAGATTTTGAGATGTTGCTCAACCATCCTGATTTAGAAGACCAGTTTATAATGCCTTATCCTAAAGGAATTGATTTTCCTATCCCCAGTCGAAACAGTGACCCAGGACGAGTTCGAGTGGAAGCATTTTTTTTAAAAATGTATGGTCAGACGAAAGAAGCTGTTCGAAAAAATTTGGTTGAAATCGATTTTTTAGGAACGTCACTGCTTGTTACTAAAATCAATTCTATTGACAAAAAATTAATTCATATCGCCAAAAAATTAGCACAATATCCTGAATTAAAAAAATACGTAGAAAACGTAGGAGGTACTTTTAATTGGCGCAAAATAGCAGGAACCAATCGTTTGAGTACCCATAGCTTTGGAATGACCATAGATATCAATGTCAAGTATTCAAATTATTGGCGTTGGGCGGTTCAAGATAAAACAGAAGATGGAAAACGTCCGATTGTTTATAAAAATAGAATTCCTCTAAAAATTGTACAAATATTTGAAGAGAATGGTTTTATTTGGGGAGGCAAATGGTATCATTACGATACGATGCATTTTGAATATCGTCCAGAATTATTAATTGAATAGTTGCTATAATTTAATACTCCGTTGATTTTTTAGTTTTCCTACGAAAAACGTAAAAAAGCATCTTGCATTAGTTTGATTACCAGCCTTTTAGCACAAAGGTTAACAAAAGCACATCTTACTGATAATCAAACTAATACGATTTTTCAACGGAGTAATGATAATTAATACTCCATTGATTTTTCAACGGAATGGTATATAATGTAAGTAGTTAGCTACGCTACTGATATGCAGTTGAATAATATTGATAATACCGAAGCTAGTTAAAAATCAAGTACAGCCATACAAATTATAATTTACAATGTTAAAAAACACAAACTTACTGCTCTTATTAGTCTTTTGGGGAACATTGCTTTTTGCGCAAAATGCAACAGAAGAAAGTTACCAACACTGGTATCCTTTTGATGGAAAAATTCTAGATTTAAAGACGTTGCAATACACCTCTACCAATCATGAATTGCCAGCGTCATTTAAGACAAATAGTCCATATGCGGTTCGTTACAAAGGCTTAGCGGTTGATAAATTAGCCTACCAAGGTGTGCTCTTTGAAATAATAGAAGACAATAGTATTTTGCTAAAAAACCTAGAAACTAAGGCGGTTACTCCTCTACCAAACAAAGAAAAAGGCTTACCCATGCAAGGTCGGAGTTTACTACTTGAGGCAATTGATGGCGTTATCTGTATCAAACCACTAAAAGCTGATAATGGGTATATCGTTTACAAATACGATAAAACGGGCAAAGAATTATTTGGTGTCCAAATAACGCATAGCGAATTTGTTCAACACAACGAATTGACTTATCACCTACCGTATTTGGGTTACGTCACCCATACGGCTAGTAATGTTGTTTTTGCTTCTTACGTCAACCGCATTCCCAAAACAGTGGTTTTAAATACTATTGACGGTAGTCTTTCTCAGTTTGACTTTTCTGCTGTAGGCATCATTCGAGATGCTGAAATGGATATGGATGTACATGGATTTGTCCAATTGGACAAAACGAATGGCAGTATTCAAGTAACCTACATTAGTGATAATTTTGAATTCAAAAACCCTTCTTTTAAAAACATTACACATATAGAAACGTTAATAATAGAAAATACACTCGTTTTAGCAGTTTATAATGGTCGGTCGCCTGAAGTTCATTTAATGGCAATTGACCTATCCACCCAATCCTTGAAATGGGAAGCCGATGTCGCTCCATTTGGTACCAATGCAACGAGTGCTTATTTTAATGCTGTTTGGTTGAGTGCTTATGAGGGAAAAATTATCTTAGAAGGCTACGAATCGAAGGGCAAGCATTTGCAAATTTTTGATGGTTCCAATGGAAAGCGACTTTGGAAATCATTTTAATCTCCTATTTTCCCCTTAACGAATCATATGAAAGCCACTTTAAAATTTATCAATAAATTAAAAAGTGCTATAATTCATAGCATTGCCTTTTACCCTATTTTAATTAGCACGTCTTTCGTCTTCTTGGCAGTTATTTTATTGTTTGCCGAAAATTTAGAAGCTATTGCTACCCTCAAAGAAGTAGTTCCTTACTTAATTGTCAAGGAGCACGATACCGCCAGTTCGATTTTATCTACTATTTTTAGTGGCATTCTCTCTTTGACGGTATTTAGTTTTACGATGGTAATGGTAGTTCTGAATCAAGCTTCTTCCAATTTTTCGCCAAGATTACTACCAGGGCTCGTCTCCGACAAAAAACACCAAATCATTTTAGGGTTTTATATTGGCACCTTGTTGTATAGTATTATTGTGTTAATGTCTTTGGGCACCTACGGTTCTTCGACCAATGCCATTGGATTTTCGGTGATGATGTCGGCTGTTTTTGGGGTAACTTGTGTCGTTTTATTCGTCTATTTCATCCATAGTATTTCTCAGTCCATACAGATTCACAACATTATCAATCAGATTTACTATGCTAGCAATCGTCTCCTAGAACAAGAAATTGAAGAACAACAAGAAGCTCCTAACGCAATTCAAAATGTTTCTGGTGATTATACGATTATCAAATGTGACCGCACAGGATATTACCATTCTTTTGATGGTACTTTGCTGCCCGATTCCTTTAAGAAACGCTCGACTACTATTGAAATCTTGCCTTATGCCGATCAACATATTTGGATGGGTACTCCAATTATTCGAATCAAAGGAACAATTTCAGAAGAAGATGAAAAAGCAATTTGTTTGTGTCTTTATATACTAGGCAATCAGCACGAGGACGATAGCAGCACTGGGGGCATGATAAAGCTTTCCGAGGTTGCGGTCAAAGCGCTTTCTCCTGGTATTAATGATCCTGGAACAGCGATTAATGCGATTTCTAAACTAGGTCAATTGCTGCACCGTGCTCTACAAATTAAGCCTACGACTCAACTTGAAATTCCAGAGAGCAATATCAAGACCATTCACAATAAAATTGCTCCTGACGAAATGATGCGCATTATTGTACAACCTATTCGTCAATATGGAAAAGGAGATGCGAGTGTAGCACATACTCTAATGCGTACTTTAATCTATATCTGCCAAAGCGAGGCTATTCTACCCGATTACAAATGGGCGATCCAAGCGGAAATTGATGCCTTGGCTTATGATGTAAAACAGACCATTAGTAATAAAAACGATGCTAAGAAGATATTAAGTTTGTTAGAGTCCGTTTAAGTTAAAGTATTCTTCTTTTTTTGTCTTAATTCGCCTACTAATACGACGAATACCAACGCGTATTCTAGCCCAATTACCCAAGAGTTTTCAGCGAATATTTCATGTTGATAACTGATATATGTCAAGCCGATCAAGGCTGTCCATATCAATACATACATTCTATAAGAACTTAATACAGCCAACATTACCAAAGGCGTAATGTACCACGGATGAACGGTTGTTGCCAAAAAGAAATGCACAGAATAGATAATCAAAAAGGCTGTCCAAAATGTTTGAATTGACGCTCGGATATTTTTTCTCAAAGAAATATATAGAATCAAGATCAAATCTATAATTGGTAATAGTTTACGCAGGAGAACATACAAATCCATCTTCAAAAAATCCTCCAAAGGAGAAAATCCCATGAAATATTCATGATAATCCCACAGCCACCAATATTCGTTAATTAACCAATATCTTGTTAGATAATAAATGCTTGCATTAAACTCAAAATGACCAAAATACAACCCCATACTCTCTTTTATCTTCTGTATCATTTCTAAATCAAAAAAGAGCACTAATAAGGCTAGATTTACGATCCCAACAAGCATACAATAATACACCCCTCTTTTGAACCACAATCGATGCAAAATAAGGGGCATAAACATCAATGGTAGCAATTTAGCTCCTACCGCCATTGAAAATGCCAAGGCAGATTTTGCATACCCCTTTTTTGCAAAAAGATACAGCGCTAGAGTCATAAAGAAAATCAAAATACTTTCGGTGTGTAAATTGCCAGATAATTCAAGAATTATCAATGGATTAAAAGCATAAAAGAAAGCCAAGTAGAGTGGCTTATTCAAGCATTTTAGCAACCGAACCAGCAATATTATCGTGCCTATTTCTAAACATAAAACCAAGGCATGAAAGACAACAATACTAGCGAGTACATTATCTGTAAAAAAATAGGTTGCTGCTGTAAAGAAAAATTGTGTTATAGGCGGATAGACAGAATAAAACTTAGGAGAATTAAGTTGTGCATACAATTGCTCTAAATGTGCCTCTGCATACAGCTCTGTTCCTAATAATTCTACTGGTGTAAACTCATAAGGATTAACGCCAAAACTCAACAATCTACCATCCCACAAATAACGCCAAAAGTCGTCTGAAAGCTCGGGAATCGCACCTAAGAATACTGCTCTTAAAAGAATTGCTCCCAATAAAAACATCTTCCATTTGGATGAGTCGAACTTCTTTTCTGCATAGTAACACCAATAGAAATACAACGCAAATAAAAAGGCATATAAAATCGCAAACAGCTCAAAGGAAGTTCTTGGAACTGCATAACCTAATAACACGTAGGCAATGATAGAGCCTATTAATAATAGATAATTTGTCTTCATAAAAAATGGTTTACACAAGGGTTCAAGTCTACCATTTTTTTAATACAACAATTAGTGAAAATATTTGTCTGCTAAAAGCAACTAGCTAGGCACTCTTGGGGCAAAGTACATTTCAAAAAAAGCATGCACACAAGCAGAAGACAGGTCATTTTTAGACGCATTCGTCAAAAATACAATTCCAATATCTTCTGTTGGGCAAAATCCCATTTCGGGACGATAACCTCGCACAAAACCACCATGATAAACAATTTTATGCTTCTTATAATTAAAAATACGCCACCCCATTCCATAGTATGCATCTGTCAAACCAGGTGACCATGTTTCATAATATTTAGAATCTTCGTTGATTGGAATATGAGGTTTAAAAATTTCCCCTAATACAGATTCAGGAATAATATCTGGATGGTGTCCAAGCATTGCTTGAAGCCAAATTGCCATGTCCGAAATACTTGCATTGACGCCCGCTGCTGGTCCCACATTGTACCACTTCTTGCGGATGTTCACACTACTCCAGCCCTTTCTATTACTAAAAACATGAGGAATTGCCTTGTTTTCATTGCTCATCATTGCCTTATAACTAGAAGAAGCGTCTGTCATCTCTAAAGGATTAAAAATCATAGAATCTAACAAACGACCATAACTTAAGTCTGTAGTTGCTTTTCCAATTTCGCTAATCGCACTAAAAATAGCATTTTGATACGCAAATACTTTGGCAGGTTTTTCTTCTATTTTGGCATTCCTTAATCCTCGCAAGATACTACCACAAGACCAATCCTTATAAATCAAACTAGCTCCAGAATATTCTTTTAGACCAGTAGTATGGCTGAGTGTATGTCGAATCGTTAGCGCCTCTGTTTGAGCTGTGCTACGCAATTTAAACGTAGGCAAATGAGTCGTCAATTTATCGTTCCAATCAATATATCCTTGATCGACCAACAAGCCTGCCAACACAGCTGCAAAGCCTTTGGAAATAGATGCTAAACGAAAAGTAGTATGTTCATCAATTAACTCCTCTTCGCCTTTTTCTCGGACACCATGCGTACGCATCAACACTACTTCTCCATCTTTTACAATCGCATACGCCAATCCTGGTAAATCCAATTGTTCAAACTTATTGGTAATAAATGTATCGTATTGCTCTAGAAAGTCTCTCATGCGAACTTCCTCTGGGTCGGGTTTATTGATCAATCGAGCTGTCTGTCCTTCCTTTTTCAATCGTAATTCTTCTTCCGCTGTCGCTTGATTATTATTACAATTGCTAAATATGAGAAATAAGCTGATCAAAAAAATCCACTTCAAAACTAGCTTCACCACTATATCTTTTTTTTTATTTAAGTAATAGTTCGTTGCTTTTTTACTTTTTTAGCTCGCTGCGCTCGTGAGCTCGCAAGCTTAGTTACCCAAAAGATAAAAAAGCACATTTATATTTATATTAGTTTACTTCGTGAGCGCTGCGCTTTTAGTTAGCTTCGCTGCTACTGCGTGGTTTCAACGAACTATTGATTTAAGAACACTAACCTGTTTATTGCTTTTTTTACAAATAGCATTCTGACTGTCTTTTAATTAATAACGCTACTTACGTATGTATATGATTTTCATCATCGTTTAATTTTTCACCACAATAAGGACAATATACAAAAGCCTTTCCAAAGTGCTGACTACAATCTTTATGACGATTGGTTTCTATGGTTTCATTGGTCGCCCAACTACTATCGTCACTTTTTTTGGTATTGACTTTCTGAAATTGCGCTTGTGGCAAATTCCCTTTGGGAACATAATTGTCTATTTCTTCCTCTTTGATGGTGCCATCTTCTAGCTTTTCGATAAAAGCGGAACTCAAAATACCTGCTGGCAACGCAACCAAACCAATTCCTAACAAGGCAATCAATCCCGATAGAAACTTTCCTAAAGGTGTAATCGGAAATACATCTCCGTAACCGACGGTCGTTAAGGTAGCAATTGCCCACCAAAAAGAAGCGACAATATTAGGAAACAATTCTGGTTGTTCTTGCCCTTCTACATACCACATTAAGGTAGAAGATACTAATAATAATACGAATGTTACAAACAAAGTAATCCCTAAATCGTGTCGTTTTTCTGTAAAGACTTCTGCAACGACTGTAATCGAATTGGTAAAAGAGTTCATTTTGAAAATTCTCAACAATCGAGTAATCTTCAAAATCCGAATGAATCGAAAATCATTTTGAGCAAACTCTCTCAAACCAAAGAAAGAAGCAAAATGGAAGAAGATTGGAGCGATTGCTATTAAATCTACAATTCCTGAACCAGAGGTGATAAATCGCCAGGCAGCCGTAGGCCAAGATACCGCATCTTTATATTTGTAATCTGCTGTAGAAACACGCAAAATGTATTCTATGGTAAAAATACCTAAAGTAATATTTTCAAACAAATTAAAATAGTAACCATATTGCTCTCTTAAATTATCAAACGACTCCAATACAATGGCCACAATGCTTAATAGAATGAGCCCAGTAATAAACAATTCAAATGATTGGCTTCCAAAACTTTGCTCTTCTTCATTATCTATAAAGTGGTAAATATGTTCTCTTAGTCCTCGTTTTGTTGGCATAGGATCGGCGCTTTGTTGGTTATGACGAACGAACAAGTTACAAAGCTTCACACAAAAAACAAAAGGCTACTCACTTATTTTAGGATTAAAGATGCGATGGGCAAACCTCACTTTTGTTGGGCAAGATTTTTGAACTAATCGGAAAACATTTGTTAAGCAATTGATTAGTGCATACTTTGATAGTGCCATTACTTGCTCAAATCTTGTTCTTAAGTAATCGTTCAAAAAAATAATCCCATTTTTTGTTCTTATTTTTTCTGACCTCTTACTTAGAATCTTCATAAGATTTCTTTATATGCTTTTGGGTTGCCTGAAAACGATATTTTTTTTAGATTTATCAAATGCTTTTCTCATTATTACAATTATGAACCACACAATGACTCCCCCTTCTTGCCCTTTTAGAACAAGTGTTCCTTAAGTTTAGTACCTACCTCTAACAGTATATACCGACAGTTAATGCTCTTACTAAGCTAAAGTGTCATACAATAAACCATTCTACACCATACTCGAATCGATTCACAAACAATGCATTCATTTTTTACATTTATTTTTCTATTTTTTTGTCTTTCTACCCATGCCCAATTCATTGTGGAAGGTAGCATTATAGATGCCGAAACCAAAGAAGCTTTACCCTTTGTTAATATTACATTTAACCACAATATTCAACTAGGCACAACTTCTGATATTGACGGTCAATTTAAGTTAGAACATCACGAAATCATTACTAGTGCACAACTCAGCTATGTTGGTTATCAAAATAAAAATATTGCCCTAAAAATATCTGAGACACCGTTCTTGCTTGAAATGGAAAGAACAGATGTTGCTTTAGAAGAAATTGTTGTCATAGCAGGAGAAAATCCAGCGTACCGCATTATAAGAAAAGCGGCTAAAAATAGAAACGTACATGACCCTAAAAAAGTGCCCACCTATACCTATGATAGTTATAATAAAATGCGCGTTTTTGACCAACACAATCACCCTAGAAAGGTAGCTCCCAAAGACTCTGTTGATCATAATTCGATTGATTTCTATTATACTATGATGGAAATTATTTCGAAGGTTCAATACATTGCTCCTGACAAAATCCAAGAAACAATTATTGCCAGCAAACTTTCAGGCTTTAAAGACCCTACCTTTGTTACAGCGATTGCTGAAATACAGCCTACTAGTTTTCACAAAGATAATTTCTTGATTTTAGACAAAGAATACCTTAATCCGATTAGCAGTGGCTGTATCAAAAAGTACGAATACCGTTTAGAAGATACGCTTTATCAAGAGCAAGATACGGTGTATATGATTCGCTTTTTTCCTAGAAAAAATAAAACCTTTGATGCTTTAAAAGGCGTTTTGTACATCAACACCAATGGGTATGCCATACAAAATGTATTGGCGGAACCTGCTCAGAAGCAAAAAATACATCTCAAAATTGAACAGCAATATACTTTAATTGATCATCAGAAGTGGTTTCCTTCTCAATTAAACTTTGAAGTTGAGCTTGCCCCTAGAAAAGTAGATACCTTTACTATTCAAGGAAAAAGGTATATTACCAATGTCAACTTACATCCTCATCTTCATCCCAAAGATTTTGGATTAAACAAAGTTACGATCAATGATGATGCGCACAACAAAGACAGTACCTTTTGGATTGAAAATAGAACGCATCAACTCACTGTCAAAGAAGCAAAAACGTACCAAGTCTTAGACAAAATTGGACGACAACTTCCCTTAGATTTGCTAATGGCATCCATCAATGAATTAGAAGATGAGCGCATTCAGTTGGATTGGCTATCGGTCAATTACACGCAAATTTTAGAATTTAATTTGCACGAACAGTTTCGCTTAGGGCTCGGATTGTACAGCAGTTACAAATGGAATCCTTATTTTTCTGTAGGCGGTTATTTTGCCTACGGTTTTAAAGATAAAGAGTGGAAATACGGTGGAAGTATTACGTTTCGACCTGCTCCCAAAAAAGACTTTGGCTTTCAAATTAGCTATGTAAACGACATTTTGGAACCTGCTGCAATCATTCAAAATACCCATTCTCTATCCAAAAAAGTATTGCCTAGTCAAAGCTTTACTCGCAGAAACGTTTTAGACCAAATGGACCGTACCTATGAATTTGAAATATCTGGCTATTTCCGTTCTTTTCGTTATTTACGAACACGCATATTGGGCAATTGGAGTTATAAAATACCTTTGTATGACTACCGTTTTGTTGCTGATAATGAAATCCTACAAAAATTCAAATTTGCGCGGATAGGTATTCAATTTCGCTTTGCTTACAAGGAAGATTTTGTAAAAATGGGCAGCAGTAATATGAGTTTACGCAATCGTTATCCCGTCGTTTATTTGAGCTACACCAAAGGTTTAAAAGGCATTATGGATGGAGGTTTTGATTACCACAAAATTGTTGGAGGTTTAGAAAGCAGCTTTTTTGTGAAAGGATTGGGAAGAACCTCTTGGTTTGCGCAAGCAGGTTGGGTTGGTGGCGAAACACCCTATTCTATTTTATTTAATGGTCGAGGGAGTTACGACCGTTGGCGTATGTTTCTAATCAAAAACACCTTTCAAACCATGCGCCCCAATGAATTTTTGGTCAATTCATTTGCCTACCTATTTATAGAACATAATTTTGGAAGTTTGCTCTTCAACACCCCTACGTTTAAACCTGAAGTAAAGCTATATCAAGCCATTGGTTTTGGCTGGCTTGATCACCCAGAACATCACGAGGGAATTGCTGTCCAAGATTTGAGAAAAGGCTATTTTGAAAGTGGCATTATGTTAGCTAATTTAATACGGTTGCCGATGTTTAACTTTGGCTATTTCGGGCTTGGCGTAGGCGCTTTTGTTCGTTATGGTTCTTATCATTTGCCCCAAAACTTATTGGATAACTTTGCCTTTAAAATTGACATGACAGCTACTTTTTAAGGAGCTTTGCTTTGTTAAGCACTAAAATCGACTTATGCTCTTACAACAACTAAAATAACCAGATTATGAGATTCTTCTTTTTACTATCAATACTTTCTATTTTTTTGGGTGCTTGTGGTACGAATATTATGACCTTAAGTGTAACAGAACCCGCCCCCGTTACCATTCCAGCAGATGTACGAAAAGCAGCTATCATTGCTCGGACGAAAGTAACCAAGGACAATGATGTGTTAAACAAAATCGATCAAGTACTCTCCATTGAAGGCAAGGTCTTAGATAGTTTGGGCGCACAAGCCTGTTTAGTGGGACTTTACGACGATTTGATACAAAACCAACGCTTCGATTCTGTTGTACTCCTAGATAGTTTCGAATTAGAAAATCCAAATTTGAGGCAAGCAGCAGCCCCCTTGAATTGGAATAAAGTAGCAGCAATTTGTCAAGCTCAACAAGTTGATTTACTTTTTTGTTTTAGAACATTACGACACAGACACAAAGATTGCCTATAGTACGGCTCCTGTTACCATTACGACTCCCATTGGGCTAGAAGTCCCTGGCTTAGAGCATCAAGCTCAAGTTACTACCTTTATCAATACTACTTGGCGAATTTACGATCCACTTACTAAAACCATTTATGACGAGTTTCCAGGAACGAGACGTTTTGTTTCAGTTGGTAAAGGCATTAATCCTACCGTTGCCATTCAAGCCATCAAAAACCGAAAAAACTTGGTAGAACAAAACAGCCGTGAAATTGGCAGTCTGTATGCTAGACGATTACTTCCTTATCGAATTCGAGTCTCTAGAGATTACTTTGTAGGTGGAAGTCCCAATTTTAAAATTGCCAAACGTAGAGCACAAACGGGCAATTGGGATGGCGCCGCAGAACTTTGGCTACAAGAGTCTAAAAGCGATAAACGAATTCCTGCTGGCAGAGGTGCTTATAATATGGCTATTAGTAATGAAATCAATGGCAATCTAGAAGAAGCTATTCGCTGGGCACAGAAAGCCTATGAAGACTACAATATTCGTGAAGCTTTGGATTATGTTAAGATTCTACACAATCGCCAAGCAAAACGCCGCTTGTTGGAAGTGCAAGACAGGCAATAATAATTAACTTTTTTACTAAAAAACAGGAGCGATGCCCATTGAGGTATCGCTCCTGTTCATTAAATAATTTATTATTAGCCAATAGACGTATGTGCTCTAAACGACCGTAGACATAATGCCTCCACCTATGGCAGCAGCAGCAGACATTAATATAGTGGCAACAAGCCACCATGATGCGGATACCGCTGCTTGACGCAAATGCTCTGCATGAATCACTAATTTGCGCTCTGTGTTATTTACGGTGCTTGTTATTTTATCATTTACCTTGTTCAATTTCAATGTCAAATCGTTTTTAGCACTTTCTACCATATCAGCTAAATTATTGATATCCTTTTTATCAATCCATGGTGTGTTCGTTAATAAAGCCACCAATGTATTTCTATCAAAAGTATTTAAACGATGTTTTAAGATATCCAAACTATCATTAGGATTATTCAATACATTTTTGACATCTGCTTTCAGTAAATGATATTGCAATTCAGGCGCATCCGTTGTATCTATAAATGCTCGAACCTTATTTTCAAAAGATGCCAATAGATTCTCAATTTCTGGATCTTCATTCGTAATTCCCAAACGCTCTCTAGTGGTAACGATACTTGATTCAATCCGAGTAGCATATTCTTCAATCTTGCTGCGCTCCAAAGATGTATTTTCATCCAGTAGATTGATAATATCTTTTCGTTTCCATGTCCCCATTTTATCAAACAAGCGATTTATTTTTCCTTGTGGATTATTCATAAAATCGCTCCACAATTCTTGTATTCTCTCTGGACTCATGTCCCTATCCGTATTCGTTCGGATTTTATGTTTGATTTCATCAATTTTTTGATCAACATTCTCTTCGTCTACAGGTGATAATTCAAGCACATTGAGCAAACTCTCTTGCCAATCATTTCCATCATTATAGGCATCTTTAATTTCTGCCAATAAGCGTTTTAATTCGTCTACTTTCTTCTGCCCTTCTTCTGTATCGGTATTTCCAGCAGTTTGTATAGCTCCATTAATAATTGTCTGAACCGCCATCCATTTTGCAGCACTAGATTTTGAATTGGCATCTTTTCCCACACTAGCAGCGATTTTTTTCAAATCTTTCTTTAGTGTTTTATAACTCGGCATATTTTTATTTTGCTGATCAACAAAGTTTTTAATGCTATTCATCACCCCCTTCATATCAAACTCACTAGAAAATTCCTTTCTCGCTTTCTCGATTGTTCTATCTACCAATTTTTGAGCTTTTTTTTCTGGTGATGTACTAAACATAGAAGCTATTTTGCTCCCAGATGCTTTTATTCCAGCTATAGCCGTGCCGATCAAGCCACCTAATGCAGTCCCAACCATTTTGCTTTCCAAGTAAAATAGGAGCATAAAAAAAGTAGCCCAAATTACCAACGATAAACTAATGCTTGTTACACTACTTGCCATAGGCACCAATTTTAAAGCAAAAAACGTTGCTCCAAGTAAGGATAAAGCAACCGTCAACATATTCCAAACACCAATTCCAGATGTCACTTTCACGCCCATAGGAATAGATTTCTCTAATCGGTCGTCGTCATCATCCTCTTCAGTATCTCCAAGATGATCGTACTTATATTCTGCATAACTTTTTTTTAGATTTCCAACAGTAGTCACCCCTGCTGCAACAGAAAGAACCGTTAAAAAAAATTGAAAACCAAGTGCCAATAATACTCCTGACAAGATGACCATTAAATACCTTGGATAGCCTGTTTGTACAGGTACAGTCACGTCAACATCTTGTGCCCATACCGTTTGTGTCAATAAGATGATAATAAATAACAGATTAAATAGTTTTTTCATTTTTTATATTGATTTTTGATTAGCTAATATTTTTAATATCAACAAATTAAACACAAAATAATGTGCTTTAAATTTAAATGTGTGTTATAATAACTAAAACACATATTCATCAAAAATGTTTAAAAAATGTTAAAATATTTTGTTTTCTAAAATTTTATACTTATCACAACCAATGTGCTTTAAATTGTTTCCATTTTGATTTATCAACCCCCTTTAAATTTCCTATTTTTCCTTCCTTAGCAGTAGCTTTTAAGATACCATTCTGCCATTCAAAAATAATCCAATCTGCATTTTTCAAAAGCCACCCATAGGTTAGTATTAATCCTTTTTCATGCACTTCGACTACCACTTTTCCTTTTGCCCGATACCCCTTTTCCCCTTTACTTTTTATCTTTAAATAACTACCTTGACTAGTCCAAGCATTCTCATCATTATTCCAAATCAATGTCATTGAGTCTAAGCTGTAATTAAAAGTATCATGTATAACAAAGGTTCCCGTCAGATCTTCGATATAAGCATCGGATTCTATCGTCAGTACGGAGTCGTGCAAGTGCAAAAAAGCATTTCCTATTCTAATAGGCGTTATGTGAATCAAATGTAGTAAGCCGTGATTCAAATCGTATCTTCCTTTAGAAGCATAAAAAGGAAAGCTGAGCTTGCTCCCTTCCCTTTTAATAACAACTTTCCCTCCTTCTTGTTCTGGCTCTAAGTAAAGTAAATTGCTTTGCCAATCCCAATCAAGTTCCTTGCAATTTGCGACATAGCCATTATAAGGAAAAGCAACAATCGTATTTTTATCTTGGCAAACAAACCTTGCCTTTTCTCTTTCAAAATCCAATTCCATCCGAATACGCTCGCATTCAATACCAAATTGATCCACCCCTTTTATTTTTAGTAACAAATCGACCGAATTAGACGTCAATCTGCTTGCTCCTATCTTATAATCTCCATCAGGATTCGATACAATGACCGCTTGTTCCCAATCCAAGGTTCCTTTGCCTACAGTCTCTTTGGCTCCTATTTGCAACTGCCCATCTAACTTATAAATTTGATTGTTATAATAAAAATGAAATGGAAAGCCCTCTGTAAAAAGAGAGTTTAAATACATACAATTCTCATAAGGCTTCCACAACATTCGAAGATGTGTTGCCTTTATTTTAGGACAAATCATGGTCTTCCTTACGATCAAACTATCTACCTGTTTTGCAATAACTTGTTCAGGCTGAAAATTAAAAACATCACAACCCAATGTAGCGTTTAGATAAGTCAACCGACCATTCCCCTCTAAGCCTTTGTTAGAAAGTTTAATTTGTCCTGAAAACATTCCTTTTCCGCCAATATTTCCCTTCCAATAAATTGGAATTCTCTTACCTATAATCGTTGTATCAAAGCCTAAAGATAAATCGGATAATTGTATTGTTAAATGATTATTTAAAACAGGTAAAATTTTGGATGAGTAAAATTTTCCTTTAAAAATAAAATCTTTTAAATTAAGGTCATTCAGTTGTTTTAAATAAAAAGGCTCCAACTCAAAATAAAAATTCTTGCGAGGATAAATTACGTTTTGATTGTTTGTAGTAGGTTCATAATATGCTTTCGTTTTAGAAGTTAGCACCAAAACAGGGGCATCAACAGTTGTTGTCTGCTCTTTAGGTTGATGGTAAAAAGAATCCATCAACAAATAACCACTCCCTTCTTCTATTGCAGTTGGAATGTACTCTAATTTATGGGTAGGTTTTCCTTTTTCATCCAAAGCCCTTTTTAGGGTAATAACAGGCGGCTCTATCCTCCATTCATTTTGAATTCTAGCTCGCTTGTAAATCGCCAACTGTAAACGATTTATTTTCGGCAAATTGACTTGATAACCTTGATAATTAAACTGGATATTACGACCACTAAAACAGGTCTTACCAACATAAAGCTGCCCGTCAAACTTAAGATTTCGATAAGGTAATAAAGACAGATTACCCCTTGGCACTGCTACTACTTGCTGAGGCATACTCAAAATGACATTTTTCACATTAGGAACAAGCAACTCTTGCGTTTCCATATTTAAAACGACACGCCCTTCTTCGGTACAAAATTTCAAATGATCATAATCTGATATTGACTCTTGATTTATTGCTGCCACATAATGAAATAATTTTTGTTGCAACTGTACCTGTTTCGTTGATTCCTCATAAATTAAAAACCCATCCTTGACCATTCTCCAATAAAGTGGCAGTACTACATTTTCTTCCAATACAGTATTGGAAAACAATTGCTTCAGGTCTTGCACATTGATGCCTGCAAATTTAAAAACTAAGGGATAACCTTTTTGGAAAACTCTAAAATCTTCTTGTTCTCTTATTATTTTAAATGTTGGATTTTTCTCGGCTTTTTTTACCTCATCTTCATCCATCAAAACAACTCCTTCTAAGCGTTTGTCTAATAGTAAAGCAAGTTCTTGTACATCAAACCAAACCTTTTCTTTTTTCATTTTTTGAGCATACAAAGCCATTTTCACTAAAGGATTGGTCGTTCCCAACCCTTGATAAGCTTCCATTAAAGCTGCATTAAAATAATTAAAAGATGTAATGCATATAGCACTTTTTTCATTCACCAAATACAGTTTCTTTCGTTTTATTTGCCACTCTATAATTGGAACTTCTAGCTCTACTTGGTGTAGTGTACTGATGTAATAAGGTGGGTAATTTCCTGTTGCAGGAATTTCTGTTCTAAGAGTATAGTTTTCCCTACTGTATTGAAAAAACACATTTGAATGAACAATAGAGTCTATCTGTCCTTCGGAGTGATGCAAATAGAGTGTAATTTTTCCTTCTTCCGCTCGAATGTATTGATCTTGAACATCAAATTTCTGACTTCTACAAACTGCTAGCACATTTCCCCTCCCATCTTTCAGCACAACTTCCCATAAAAGATTAGAAGGCTGTTCGTTTCTTATCAGCTCATAATGAACCATTGTATCCAACTGCTGTGCAGTTGCCATTCCCCCGACAGCAAGCCAATACACAAAACACCATAAAAACGGAAACTTCTTCATAGACTTGTATTTAATCCCTCTCGCTCAAAATTAAAGCCATAAGGTATTATCAATATACAAATTTACGTTTAAAGTTATCAGGTTATACGCCTCTACTATTTATGAAAAGAACAACCACACATCCCCTATTAATTCCCAACACTAGACACTGATGGAGAACTAATTAATTCGCTGTAAAAATCCAACAAACGTTTTCCTATCGACAAATTATCATAATACTCATGAATAAAATCAGAAGCAGCGGTTCCAATTGCTTGAATCATGTTAGGTTGTTGGCTACAAATTATAATTTCATTGACAAAATCTGCAACCGTGTTAGCAATCAAAACTTGCTCCCCGTGTTTGGCATGAATTCCTTCAAGTCCTAAATCGGTACTTAACACCACCTTTCCCAAAGCCATTCCTTCCAAAATTTTCACACGCATTCCACTTCCTGAAAAAAGTGGCACCAACATCACATCATGAGAGTTGATAAAATCGGCAGCATCAGGAACTTCGCCATGGATAACCACATTTTTCCATTCTTTTGCTAACAAATTTTCTGGTGTATTTCTACCAGCAATATGAAAAACAGCTTGTGGAGCTTTTTCCAATACCTTAGGCCAGACTTTCTCCAAAATCCATTCAATTCCTTCCGTATTGGGCATCCAATCCAATGAGCCTATAAAACAAAATGTAGGTACTTTGTGTTCGGTTGCTTCTATTGTATAATCTTTTAATTCCAAGCCAATTGGCGCGACATGAGCAGGAATAGTGCAACCTAATTGTTTAAAAAAGTTTAAATCCCTCTCGGTGATGGCAACCATCATATCATACTTATTTAGATACTCTAACTCAAAGTTTTCTAAACGCCGAGTCAATAAGCTTAGATACATTTTCTTTGCTCCCAACGAAGTGTTTTCTGTAATCCGCTTCCAAATTTCATGCTCTACATTGTGTGAACGCATGACAATTTTCGCTTTAGAATAACTGCGAATCAAGTCTACATATGGCGCCAAGTAAAGTGTTTCTAGTTGAATTATATCATACTCTTTGGCTTTTAGCAATTCAATTAATTTTAACTGAAATTTGGGAGAAACAAATCTAGAGATATGGTAAGATTGACTACTAAACAAATTTAGAAAAGCATCCTTTGCCTTTACTCGATTATCGACATCTACCAAATGAATGGATTCGTAGTGATTAAAATCTTTCGGCAAGGTACTTTTGTCAAAAAAATGCTTGGTTGTGTTCATACTCAATAAGGTTATTTCACAATCCAATTGATGCAGTGCTTGTGCCAAATAAGTGACCGCAATAGCTTCTCCATCCTTCAAGGGAAAAGGAAATTTTTTACACAACTGAAGTATTCTCATCTTTTTCTGTTTTCTCAATAACGATTAAAAGCCCAGCAAATTGGTTTCACTCTATCGAGTAAATACATAATGACGTTCACTTGACAATGCTTCATTAAACTGGTAGTCTTCCATGTCAAATCCTTTCATTTCTTCGGGCTTTTCTAGGCGATTTTTAACGACATAATTACACATCATGCCTCTTGCTTTTTTAGCATAAAAAGCAACCACCTTATATTTTCCATTTTTGTTTTCTTTAAAATCTACTGTCCACAAATTTCCTTCCAAAGCTTCTTTTTTCACAGACTTAAAATATTCGTTGGAAGCTAGGTTAATAATGTCTTTGGCACCAGACGCATTTATTTGCTGGGTAATTCTATCTCCCCAAAATTCATACAAGTTATTTTTGCGTCTGATTTTCAATTTTGTTCCCATCTCTAAGCGGTAAGCTTGCATCAAATCCAATGGACGCAAAAAACCATATAAACCCGACAAAATACCAATGTGCTCCTGAGCAAAATCTAAATCGGCTTCGTTAAACTCTTCTACCGACAATCCTTGATAGACATCGCCTTTAAAAGCCAAAATTGCCTGTTTGGCATTGGAACGATCAAATGGCAATGAAAAATCTTGATAACGCGTAACATTCAAGTCTGCTATCTTTTCACTTACTCCCATCAAGTCCTGTACTTTTTTAGAGTTGAGCTTTTTCAATTTGTCCACTAGCGTTTGACTTTGCTCCAAGAGTTGTGGTTGAGTATGTTTTTCAATATTAGTTGCATCGAAATCCAATGTTTTGGCTGGAGATATTAATAGTAACATAAGTTTATTCTATGAATATTTGTTTTAATAGGCAACGAATTGCCTTTGATTCAAAAGCTGTGTCACAGAATAGTAGCAGCGCAGCTAACTATTGAGAACACAACAGTACAAAATTAATACTAAAAAGAGAAATGAAGTAATAAATAACCCATGTTGTCTAAAAACAATTTTAAAATCATTTATTTTAGGGTAGATTGCATTTATTTTTTAATTTTGGGTTCTTCTTCATATCATAAATAGAAATCAGTACCTACAAAAAATCTAAATTTTAACTAATTTAATACACTGTCGATTTTTTGGGGTTACTTACTACCATTTTAATCTTTATGTACAAAAATAAAAAAGTTGTTGTTGTTTTGCCTGCTTATAATGCTGCTGAAACACTTGAAATGACCTACAATGAAATTCCTTTTGATTTAGTTGACGAGGTTATTCTATGTGATGATGCTAGTAAAGATCATACCGCAGAGGTAGGAAAACAATTAGGTATCCAACATATTATTATCCACAAAAATAACAAAGGGTATGGTGGCAATCAAAAATCACTGTACAATAAAGCGTTAGAAATTGGGGCAGACATTGTTATCATGTTGCACCCTGATTATCAATATACTCCTAAACTAATTCCGTCAATGGTCAATATTATTGGCGAAGACTTATATCCTGTTGTTTTAGGTTCTAGAATTTTAGGGAAAGGTGCTTTAAAAGGAGGTATGCCTCTTTATAAATATATTGCCAATCGCTTTTTGACCTTCTCTCAAAATCTTTTAATTCGCTACAAATTATCAGAATACCATACTGGATACCGTTCTTTCAGCAAAGAAGTGTTAGAGACAATTAACTTCAATGCCAACGACGACGATTTTGTATTTGATAATGAAATGCTTTCTCAGATTATTTATGCAGGTTTTGATATTGGTGAAGTGACTTGTCCAACCAAGTATTTTGACGAAGCATCATCAATCAATTTGCAACGTTCTATCAAATATGGTTTGGGGGTATTAGGGGTCTCCTTCAAACACTTTTTTAATAAATTAGGAATTCTCAAATCACCGATTTACAAGCGCTTAAAGTAACAACATTTTCTATTTCAGAAGTGCATAGTATTGGTCGTTAGAAATCAAATCTATCTTTCGGCTAATGACAAACCTATGTCTATATTTTATGCATAAAAGGCATCTCAATAGGGATTTTATCCTACGTTCACCTATAACATTACTCCGTTAAAAAATCGTATTACTATAACTAGTAGTTCGTTGATTTTTTACTTTTTTACCAAAAAGATAAAAAAGCACATTTATATTAGTTTGATAATCAAAATTTTAACACAAAATACGATAAAATCATAACTTATTAATTATCAAACTAATAAAGTTTTTCAACGAACTATTGTATAACATAACAACGACTATTAGTTTAACAAAAATAGGAGCCACTGAAAACAAACAGTGACTCCTATTTTTTTGTTTTTATATCCGTTGGGATTTACTTGGACTAAGCCAGATCAATTGCATCGCAAAGATAAACATCTTGTACAGCGTTGATAATTTCAACTCCTTCTTGAACTGGTTTTTGGAATGCTTTTCTTCCTAATATCAATCCCATTCCTCCAGCACGTTTGTTGATAACTGCTGTTTCAACAGCATCTTGCAAATCGTTTCCTCCTGAAGCACCTCCTGAGTTGATCAACCCAATACGCCCCATATATCCATTCGCTACTTGGTAGCGACACAGATCAATTGGATGATCAGTAGATAATTCGCTATACATTTTATCGTGTGTCTTTCCAAAACCAATATTGGTAAATCCACCATTATTAACAGGCAATTTTTGCTTCACAATATCCGCTTGAATAGTTGCTCCAATGTGATTTGCTTGTCCTGTCAAGTCTGTTGCCGCATGATAATCTACACCATCTTTTTTAAAGGCATTATTACGAGTATAACACCATAAAATAGTTGCCATTCCCAATTCGTGTGCGTAATCAAAAGCTTCTGCTACTTCTATAATTTGACGGTTAGATGTTTCTGCGCCAAAATAAATTGTTGCACCAACAGCCACAGCTCCCATATCCCAAGCATTTTTGATACTACCAAACATAATTTGATCGTATTTGTTAGGATAAGTCATCAATTCATTGTGATTAATCTTAACGACAAAAGGAATTTTGTGTGCGTACTTACGAGCGACAGAAGCTAATACGCCATAACTACTAGCCACAGCATTACACCCCGCTTCCATTGCCAATTTAACAATATTCTCTGAGTCAAAATATCTAGGATTGGGCGCAAAAGAAGCTCCTGCGGTATGTTCTAATCCTTGATCTACTGGCAAAATAGACACATAACCTGTTCCGCTCAATCGACCATTGTTATACAAAGCATCTAAGCTTCTAAGTGTTTGAATATTACGGTTAGATCCGCTCCATACGTCATCAATAAAATTGGGACTTGGTGTGTACAATGTACTCTTATCAAATGTTTTACATTCGTGCTCCAAGTGAAGCTTGGATTTCTCTTCTCCCAATATGCCAGTAATCTTATCCAAGGACATAATTTGCTATTTTTTTTGTTCTTATGATCTAAAAACAAGTACCTACGCAACGGTTATTTATCAATAATAAAATTTAGGTTTGTTGTTATTTTAGCTATTTTAAGATAACCACACTCCTATCTTATAATGAAAAATCGTCTTGTAAAAGAAAAAATAAGTTATTGATTTAGACCAGTATATTTATAATTATAGATTTCGCCGTAAAAATAGTATTTTTTGAGACACTAGGCATAAAATTTTACAATTATATTAGCAGACCTTTAATTACTTTACAAACTCACTCGTCTGATCCTCCAATTCATAAAAAATATTGTCCGCACGATTTCATGTTTTTTAATCAACCCACCAGACAACTTGACCTTTTGAATTTAAATATCCCTGTTTACCTTCTTGTTCTATTTTGGCTAAGCCATGCAAAAAGGGTTCTGCTTTGGTGTATTGAAAATCAGCAACAACAGTCCCTTTTTTATCTATATATCCCCAAGCTCCTTGTTTGCAAACGGCAACAAAACCCTCCGAAAAATTAGGGGCACCACATACATCATAAACAAGTGGAATCACCAAAACACCTTGCCGATTAATAAACCCAATTTTACCATCTTTGTGTACTTGAGCCAAGCCATCTGAAAACACTCCTAATAAATCATAGTCATCTTGTAATAATGATTGTCCATTTTTATCAATCAAATCCCATTCATTATCAACGAACACACGAGCTACTCCCTCTACAAAAGGCTCTACTTTGTCATACTGATAATCGATCACTTCTTTACCTTCTTTATTAATATAACCCCACTTTTTGTTCATTTGCACCCCAGCTAGCCCCTCAGAAAAAGGACTTGTACTATGGTAAATCATTTGAATTTTTAACTTTCCATCCACATTCATATATCCCCCTTGTTCGTTTCTTGCTACAGCAATTAGACCTTCAGAAAAGACTCCTACTCGATCGCAAAAAGCAGGCATCACCATTTTGCCTTCTTGATTCACTAGCCCAATTTTGCTATGCTTACCTACTCCTGCCAAAGGACCAGTATATCCTTGTACAAAGTCGTATTCCAGAGGTACAACAACAACTCCTTTTTTATTAATGAACCCCCATTTTCCATTTTTTTGCACATAGGCCATACCATTAGACAAAAAATGCCACCCGTATTCATAGATTAGAGGAATAACAACCTTTCCTTTCATATTAATATACCCATACTTCCCTCCTTTTTTCACCAATGCCAGCCCATCGTAAAAAGGAAACGCCTTGTCGTATTCAATAGGAATAACAACCGTTCCATCTTCGCTTATATACCCCCATTTATCATCCAATTGTACCACAGCCAAGGTGTTCTGAAAGTCAAATACCTTGTCATAAATTGCAGGCACTTTCCAAGTCCCCTCTGTATCTAAAAAACCCCATTTATTAGCTACTTTTATTTTTCGTAAATTAAAGTTTATATCAACCTCCGCTATTTGTGCCGATAAGGTGTTTGCAATTAAGCAAAATAGGAATAAAAAACGCATTGGAATATAATTTTCGGTAAGGGTTACCTTGGTAAAAAATGATTTTAACAAGGTGCAAAAAAACAAAAACAACGCCACAAAATGAACATTTTAGCCTTTTCCTTGTTGTATTTATAGTTTTAAGCATTCTAAAACAGAATAAATTATTCAATCTTCTTAGTAATAGTAGTTCGTTGATTTTTTACTTTTTTACCAAAAAAATAAAAAAGCACATTTATATTAGTTTGATAATCAAAATTTTAACAGAAAACACAGTAAATCTACAACTTGCTGATTATCAAACTAATAAAGTTTTTCAACGAACTATTGTAGTAAGTTATTTGTAACTTATACCCAGAAGACTCAATCAAGGTTTTGCGTTGATTAATATTAAAATTATTAAGAGAAATAAAGTAATGTTCTAAATAGAATTTCAACCAACAAGAGCTCGTTTTGTTGATATATTAATTTGATTAATAAACCATTGTTACAAGATATTATAAAAGTCTACAACTTTCAAAAATTCAAAATTAGGCATGCCCAGTTGTAGGTAATTAATTATAAAATTTGCTTCCAGTAGTAACACCTATTTCAAAATAGGTTTGGCGAAGCATACCACAATTTAATCATTCCAACTTTTGGTAGCCTCGCTTCTAGATGTTGGTAACCATAAAACAAAAAATCATGCATTTACATAAATATTTCACAGGAGTAGTCATTGGGCTATTATTATTTTTAGGAATAGAACAAAGTCAAGCACAAATATTTAGACCGGGTTTAAAAGTAGGTTTGACAACATCTAACTTAGTAACAGAAGGGATTCCAACAACAGGCTTGACAACCGGTTTTATCGCAGAACACAAATTGACAAACTGGTTTTTGATCCGACACGAATACAATTTGTTATGGCATGGAACCGACAAGCACGCTTGGGAACGTGATGACATTGATTACTTCGCATTTGGCTTACCAGTAATGGTCGAATTTATGCCAATTCAAAATCTTTATTTGGGCACAGGTATGGAACTAGATTTCTTAACCCATACAAGAGGTGCTGCTATGCCCAACAACCGATTTAATTTAGGACTATTGGCTCATATAGAATATCGCATTGCGAATCAACTAGGCTTAGGACTACGTTATGTCCACAACTTAGGAAACTTTAGCGATATTAGACAGATTGGTGAGGTTGCTTACGACCCTAATGAGCCAAGCCTTGCTTTTCCAGGGTCTTCTTTTCAAGCAACCCTTTCATACCATTTTTGTCGATAATTAAATCACATCTAAAAAAGTCATTCTAATTCCTTAGGATGGCTTTTTTTTTATCAACTTCTATTTTAGCCCTTTGGAATATTGCAACTTGTTTTGGGCAATAAAACACCATCCACGCTATAAATATGGTCTAAGCGAACAATAGTTTCACTTTTCAACAGCATAAATTCCTCCCCATTTTTGGTGTAAACATCTTTTATGATGTCCTTGCAAGTTTCTTTTTCTCCATCTTTTGTATAATAAACAATTTCTACTTGCTTTCTAAACGTCGCTTTTTCTAGTAAAACATCGTGAAAAGAACAGTTAATTGGTTCGTATTTTTTTTTATAATCTGACATATTGATACTTTATTAATTTATTGCATGAGTGCTGCGCAGTTGATAATCAACAAATTGAAAACTCATTGCGTTTTGCGTTAAAATTTTGATTATCAACTGCGCAGCACTCACAGCTGATTTGTTGTGTCTACTTTCTAATAACAACTCTTTCTGCTCTTTGTTGTAAATAAAATTATGGACTCCTTTGGTATACACTTTAGCACCTTTGTTAGCAATTCGGAGATGATTGGGACTAACTACTTTTTCTAAATAAAATTCTTCCGACCAAACATCTCCTCGTTCAGTATAGTTTGCACATACACACAAGTTATTTGATTTCAAATCAATATCTAGCCTTACTACTCGATCAAATAATTTCATAAAAATTTATAGGCAAAATAGAATTCTTTTTACACTATTCTTCATCAAAAAATCTCGTTTTAACCCACTACCACGAAGTAACACCACAGGTAAAACTTCAATTCTTTTCTTTGAACAGCACTAAAAACAATTGCATTTTTAGTGATACTTTTTTTCTGTCCACTTACTTAAGTTTTATTTTTTACCATTAAATACAAGCACTTTGGCATAAAAAATGTTTTATTAGAATTAAAGCGACTCAATAAAAAACGATTTTGTTCGTTTGATTAAAAAGAAAGATTCCAAACAACTAAATATTAATAGGGCAACTAAGCATTTTTTGAAGATACTAATGATTTCATGAAAATAGTTGCGCTTCATATCTACATCCCAACTTTATGGCATAGTTTTTACATTTTTTATACAACCACACTTCTAGACAACAGGATTCCACCTAACGAGGGATACTGTCTTAAGTCAGTTATTTATAAGCCTAGAATATTTTTACAATTAGACTCTTTCTAAAAGTAGGTAATATTCTCCAAAACGAAGTATTATGGGTATTCAAAAATTGTTTGTAAGCGTTGCTGTATGTGCTTTATTATTGATAGGAACAAACCAAAGTCAAGCACAGTTTTTTAAAATGGGGATTAAAGGTGGACTGACCACTTCCAATTTATTCACACAAGGTACTCCTACCATGGGTATGACAGGAGGTTTGATGGGCGAATTTAAATTCGTCAACTGGCTGCGTTTACGAACAGAAGCCAATGTTTTGTGGCACGGAACCGACAAGCATTTTTGGGAGCAAGATGACGTTGATTATTTTGCAGTTGGATTGCCCGCTATGTTAGAATTTATGCCTGTTAAAAACTTTTTTATTGGTGCGGGTGCTGAACTAGATTACCTAGTCCATGCACAAGGTGCGGATATGCCCAACAATCGATTCAACTTTGGCTTGGTAGGTCATATTGAGTATCGTTTTTTCAGCAAATTGGGCTTAGGAATTCGCTATGTACACAATCTTGGCAACTTTAATAAAATTGGACAAATTGGCGATTCTGTTAGCAATCCAAACCAACCTACAGCTGCTTTTCCTAGCTCTTCTGTACAAGTATCTTTATCTTATCTTTTTTAATAGAAATTAGCATTCCTTCAAACCAAATAGGAGCCATTTTCATCTCAAGAACAGGAATTAAATAGACGACTAAAAGAATCTTTTCTTAAAACAACGTTGTGGGTAAGGCTTTTTTTAGGAACCATTATTTAAACAGTAAGTAAGTAGACTAATTCTGTTCTTAGTTGTTTATACATAGTAAGTAAGTTTTGTAAATGCTTAGCACTTGTTGCTAAGCATTTTTTATTTAAATTTAGAAATGAAACGCTGCTATAGCCTTACTTTTACACGTTTAAATTAGACTATAATGCCATTAGGGTTAATTAGGCACTCAAAGCTATCTTATTGATTGCTTGAATAGTACATTTAGTGCTTAATTGTAAACTGTTTGACCAAATTAATAACATGTCCATTTTGTTCCAAACTAAGACGATAAGCATACACTCCACTTGCCCAATCTGTGCAGACAATATTTTTTTGAAAAAGACCAGCGTCTTGCTCCCCCAACGACAGCGTTTTTAAACACTGCCCTGTCGAATTATAAATACTAATTTGAACCATCGTAGGACGACTTAACTCGTATTGAATGGTCGTGCTTGTAGTTGCAGGATTAGGAAAATTGGCATATAATTCTGCCCCAAAATCAGCCAAAGTATTATAACTAGTAAAACAGCTGTTGGCAGGCAAATATGGGCAATAGGTTCTGTATGGCAAGCTACAATCTAAGACAAAAGGATTTGCCTTTCCTTCTTGATAATGTGCTATAATCTGTGTGCGTTCCCACTCTAAACTGTCAACAGGATCATCCAAGTGCCATTGGCAAATAGTAGGCAACTGCTTTGCAAAAAAAGTAGGATCAGCGGCATCTGCTTCCGCTTTGTACATCGTATAAAAGTAAAAAATTGCACGGGCAGCATTGCCCTTATGCGCTTCCTTGGGTTCGAAAACTTCGGCATTAAAATCTAATTCACTATACCATGTTGCTTCTTTGGTTGGATAACTTTCTGTCACTGCGTTGTAGAACCAAGCAGTTGTTTTTTCATCTGCTATTTCTGCATAGGGAAAATTATTTCGAGCAGAATTAACAGCTGCACGAACAGGAAATAAATGATGCAAATCGCTACGAGCATTTCCTTGACCCGCTCCTTTACTTTGAGGATACGTATGTTCTGTATTAATTCCGTTAGCACTACCTCCATTATACAAATTGGTAGAAGGATCTACTTGAGTATTCAAATGCAAGGCATGCCCTGTGTATACACAACGTACACTATCCTCCAATGCATATACCTTAGCAAAAAGTGTATCTCTCGCATCATCATAATCTAAAACAAAACTAGGTTTATACAAATCCACTAATTCATCTAGTAATTCTTGACCATTTTGGTTTAATAATAGTTGTTGCTGATCGTATTGGGCTTGTACAATTGGAGCGATAAAAATTAATAAAAAACATAATTTTTGTCGCATAAAATCTAATTTTACAATAAAGCCATTATTAAAACTGTTTTGGCTATATGATTGGACAAGATTGTTACTGAATTAGTGGCAGTTATATTAAAACTTCAACAATATTAATTTAGCATCTATACATACAATATCCAAGCGTCCTATCAATGTTAGCACAGTCGATTAAAGGCGTTCTTAGGTGGAATAAAATAATTAATTAAGGCATTTTAAAAATACTCTTTTTTATTGCTTTTTTCAAATTTATGGTAGGTTTGGTCTAAAAGTTTTTATTTTTTCTGTTAAATAATGAACCTTATCATGTTTTTTACTTAAAGTTTTATTATATTAATAAGCAGACACTTACATATTATTTTAAAATATCATTTTATTATAAGCGTTTCCCAAACACCTTTTAAATGACTACACATTTACATGCTACAATTTACATTTGCATATATTTATTTATCATAACACTAAGTAGTTGTGAGACTTCTTCTGCCCCATCCCAGAATGAGCACTCGCTGGTGCCTACTACTCCTAAGCCCCCTCTTGCAACACCCAATTTGATCGTCATTGATAGTCTTGGGCACTTAGACAGTATTACCAATAAACACAGCAATGCTTACAAACGTATTCAATTTAGGTCTTTAGACAGCTTACTGATTGATGCCAATTATTACTATAGCAGCGACAGTGCTCCCAACATCTTACTTTGTCATCAAGCAAGGTGGAACAAATATGAATACGACTCTATAGCTGTTGTCTTACAACATAATGGTTACAATTGTTTGGCTATTGACCAACGTTCTGGTGGCACGATGGACGTAGATGGGATTCATCCCATTAATGCAACTCATCAAAGAGCAATGGCAGCAGGTTTGCCTACCGAGTATCTTGATGCTGAACAAGATATCGTTGCAGCTATTGATTATTTTTATAAACAAGCCAAACATCCAATTATTATTTGGGGTTCTTCTTATTCTTCTACACTAGCACTCTATAATGGATTGAACAATAATAAAGTTTTTGCTGTTGTGTCATTCAGTCCTGGTAATTACTTTAGCAGTCAGAAAGGATCTCTAATTCCATTAATCACAACAAGTGCACAACCTTTTTTTATTACTTCTTCAAAAAAAGAAGCAGAAGGAATTAAAAATTTAATTCAAAAGACAAAACAAAACAACCAACAAATACAATTTATACCTAAAGGAGATGGTTATCATGGTTCTAGAGTTTTATGGGCTAGCAAAGAAGGTCACGAAGAATATTGGGCGGCTATTTTTAGTTTCTTAGAAAGCCTAAATTAGGCTTCTCAAAGTTCAAATAAATCTTTTTTTTTGTTAATTTTATCAATATGGCTTTGATCCCCACATCAATTAAAGCCATCGTTCAATCCATATCAACTATCTTCTTAAAATTATATTCTTTTTAGTATGTTTGCTTGAATTTAGATTCCCTATGAAATATTTTAACTATACCATACTCTTATTGCTCATTTTAAGCGCTTGCAAAGATCCAAGCAAGGAGAAGATTACTTTTGAAGATATCAAAGACTCTAGTCATCGAGCTGCTCCTACCAAAATAGAAGAGAACATTACTTTTTTTGATACTCAAAACAAAATAATTTCAACCGATAAATTCAATCAGTTGCTAGCAGAAGGGCTTTATCTTTCAGAACAAAAACAGAAGATAGATGGTTCTGAAGAAGTGCATTTAGTTTCTATAAAAGAACACGCCAAGAAACTCGAAGCTCAGCCTTTACCTGATTTTGAATTGTCTAATCTAAGAGGGGATCGATATACCAAACAAAGCCTTGCTGGCAAAGTTACTATCTTAAGTTTTTGGTTTACTGCTTCTCATATCTGCACCAAAGATATTCAAGACTTAAACGCTTTGGCTAAAAAATATGCTAATAATAAGAACTGCATTTGGATTGCTCCTGCATTGGATAGTCCTGCCAATTTATCCCGTTTCTTAAGAGGCAAGAGTTGGAATTTTGACTTTGCTGCTGATCAAGAATTATTGGCTTTAAAATTTGGTATTATTACCTATCCAACTCATCTTATTATCGACAAACAAGGCAATATTTCCAAAGCTGTTATTCGCCATCCAAAAACGAATGAAGTAGTAGAACAAACCATTCAAAACCTACTCAGTTGAGCCAATTATTGACAGACTTATTGCTCTCTCAAATCGTCATCCATACAACATACTTGAACAAGTCATCTTATTATCCATATCGTAATTTTTGTAGTGCTGATTTCAACAAACAGCACTATTTTTTTTTGATACACACAACCATATCCACACAAAGTGCATCTCTATTTTTAAGTACGCAACCAATATTTAATAAAACAAAAATAATTTATTGATTTGCCCAAGTAAGTTGATACTCATAATATTTAATGAGTAGAGCAACGCTATTTCGGATATTTCAAAAACAGTTAGTCATAAAATTATCACTTGAGCTGGTTGCTCTTTATTGTCAACAAATACCTCGTTGTTGATTACCTCTTAAACCAACAAACAAAACAAATCATGCAAAAAATAATTTTATTAGTAACAACCACCTTGTTGTTTAATATTGCTGCAAGCTACGCAGGAGGATTCATTATTGTTATGCCTGATAAGCACAGTAACCCCAACGCTATTATTCCTGGTCAACCCAATCCTGCTTTATTTCCCCTAGAATCTAGATCCACACAAGTTAATACGTCTATCAGTGGTCAAACAGCAACAACTACGATAAAGCAAGTTTTTTTCAATCCAACCAATCGCCAATTAGAAGGTTACTTCTTGTTCCCTGTTCCTAAAGATGTTGTTATTTCCAAATTTACAATGGATATTAATGGCGTTAAGCATGAAGCAGAGTTATTGGACGCAACCAAAGCTCGAAAAATTTACGAAGAAATTGTCCGTCGTTCCAAAGACCCTGCTTTATTGGAGTATTATGGAAAAGGGATGTTCAGAGTGCGTATTTTTCCAATTCTAGCTAAAAAAGAACAAAAGATACAACTAACATACACAGAAACCCTTTCTAAAAATAATGGTACCATCGAGTATAGTTTTCCTATGAATACCGAAAAATATTCTGCCAAACCTATCCAGCAAATTAGTTTTAAAATTGATATTGATGGAAAAGAAAAAATTAAAACAGTTTACTGTCCCACACATCCTGTCGAAATCATCCGCAAAGGAGCAGAAAAAGCAACCGTTGGTTTTGAAGCAAGCAATGTAAAATCAGATCGAGATTTCAAATTATACTTTAATTTAGACAACAGTAAACTAGGGCTTTCTTTGCTCAACTACAAAATGCCCAACGAAGATGGCTATTTCTTTCTCAACCTAAGCCCTGGCTTTGGGAATGAACATGAAATCGTTGCCAAAGATATTGTTTTTGTCATGGATAAATCTGGCTCTATGGCCAGTGACAAACTAGATCAAGCAAAAAAAGCTTTGCGTTTTTGCGTAGAGAATCTAAATAAAAACGACCGTTTTGAAATTATCCCTTTCTCTACAGAAGCTACCTCTTTATTTGGAAAAGTCGAACAGTTGAATACATCCAACAAACAGAAAGCCATTGACTTTATAGACGACATTAACCCTATTGGAGGAACAAACATTGAAGAGGCACTAGATTTGGCACTTTCTGCACAAGAAACCAATAGCAAAAGACCTTTCTTTGTCGTCTTTATGACAGATGGAAAACCTACCATTGGTGAAACGGAAGAAGATCCATTATTAAAGAAAGTAGCGGCAATGAACAAGAAAAATGTACGTATTTTTACTTTTGGAATTGGCACAAATCTCAATACTCATTTACTAGATAAAATTACAGCAAGCACCAACGCTTATCGAACTTATGTCTTGCCTGATGAAGATATTGAACTTAAAGTCTCTGACTTTTATAGCAAGGCTTCCTCTCCTGTGCTTACTGATATAAGCATAGAGTTTGATAAAAATGTGCGCATATCGGATGTTTACGACAAAAAATTGCCTGACTTATTTAAAGGTGGTTCGATCAGCTTAATGGGACGCTATAAAGGATCTGGAAAATCAACGATTACCGTAAGTGGTAATATCAATGGTGCTCGCAAAACATTTCAATATTCTGTTGATTTGTCCAACGAAAATACCGAGCTGGATTTTATTCCCAATCTCTGGGCTTCTAGGGCAGTAGGATATCTCTTGGATCAAATTCGTTTGCATGGTGAGAACGAAGAATTGGTCAAAGAAGTAACTCGCTTAGCAAAAAAGCATGGAATTATCACGCCTTATACTTCCTATCTTATTTTAGAAGATGAAGCAGTTGCTTCTAGAAATCAAGCAATTCAAGAACAGGATTTGATTTTAAGACCTCGTGCTTTAGATGCCCCACAACTGTCCGATGATATAGATTTTGAAGAAGAAGTAGAAACTATTGCTGGTTTTGGTGCTAATGCCAAAAAGAAAGATGGAAAGTCCTCTGTCCGTGCTAGTAAAGAAAGTCAAACCATGAACAAAGCTTCTAACTTAGCTGAAATTAAACAAGGTGTCGAACGATTGGCTTACAAAGATAGTTCTGGCAAGCATCGCAACCTATCTGAGGGAATTGTCAACATACAAGGACGTGCGATGTACAATAACAACAACGAATGGTTGGACGCTAATATCTCTCTCAATCAGAATAAAAATATTAAAACCAATCGAATTAAATTTAATTCTGAAGCTTATTTCAAACTAATGGAAAATCAAGAAGCCGTTGCGTTTTTAGCACTAGGCAAAAATGTACGCTTTATGATGAATAATGAGGTATACGAAATTCATGAATAAAAAAACTTAATCAATTGCTCTGTCTCGTGGTGGAGGCAGATTAAATGGTGTGTGACCAAAGTAGCGTGGTGGCTGCTTTGGTCCTTTTTTATAACAAAAAAGCACAACCACTCTAACAACGGCTGTGCTCTTATCTTTTTAGGTCTAATTGAAGGCTTAAATATCTTCGACTTTACGAACAAACATTGGTCCTGAATTTAAAAAATTTCCCATAGCGTCAACTCGATTAATAATAGGCGCAAAACCAACGTAACGAATGCTCAATGACTTTGTTTTATCGTTCCATACCCAGTCCTGTAACAACCGCAAATTTTTAATATCGCTGCCATTCATCTTAGATTTTACCACTTGATTGGTTTCTTTAAAAGTCTTAGGATCAAAGGTAATAATAGTATCAATAGACGCTCCTAAATGCTTTGTCTCTTCAGCCTTTAAGTATTCTGTGCCATCAGCATCAAAAGTATAGCCCAATTTAGTGGTTGCAGCATTTTCTCTAAACCCTTTCATCATCATTTCAATAACCACACTAATATCTTGTTCTTGCTTTATCATTTTAACTGTAGATAAATCAAAGTTTCGATACATACGTTTTGCCCAAGTAACCGTTGAGGATGATAAATCTGGTGCTGCTGTCAATGCTTCTGGCTTCATCCAAAAAAGAGGTTTTAAATCTGCTGGACTAGCAGGAGTATTGGAAGTTTTTTCGTATGCCAATGGAGCGATAGCCAAGGCAATGGATTTAAAAGTCATCTCTTTTTGGCTATAATAAATTACTTGACGCAGTCTAAATGCTCTGACTGTTTCTGGGTCTAATGCGTTTACTACTACTTGCTGTTGCTCTTTCATCGTCTTCGGATCAAATGTAAAAATAGTATCGACTCGACCAATCAAACGCTCTACTTCTTTTGAAGCATATTTGTCCTTTAAAGTGGCATCTTTGTAAAATGTCATTTCACGACGATTTTTGAGCACCTTTTCAAATAAATCATGGTCGTCATTGTGAGAAGCATTCAAATCCGTTACTTGATACTTCAATATTTTGAAACTGTTTCGACTCTTAAAGCCTAAATTCTCCATCAGTAATCTTTCGGGATCTTCCTTATCATAATCCCATCGGTTGTAGTTGAGCGCATAATCTACTTCAGCTTCTCCCAACCAAATAATATCCGCATTTTGTTCCAATTCGCTCAAAGTGGGAATTGCTTCTTTTTTAGGCTTTTTAGTTTCTAGATTCGTTGTTGTAACATGATCTGTAGAGCCTGTTTCGGTAGACGTACAGCTTGTCATCAACAATGCAGACAAACTCATTGTCTGTATTAAATAAGTCATTTTCACAGTGAGGTTGATTTTGTAAGAGAGTATTCTCTTCTTAGTTTAAACTATTTATTTATATAATATATAATACACCAAGGAGAATAGGTTACAGAAATATTGTACTAGAAAATGCTAAAATTTTATTGCATGGGAACTTTTCTTAAAAAGATGCCGTTAAGGGGGTTATAATGATAACCTAGTGTATTTTCTCAAAAATCACTACATCCACTTTTTTGCCGTTATGAAAGTCTAAAACTAGATACTTACTCTTTTTTATAAGCCTTTGACAAATTGCTTACTATTTGTACAACATGAATGCCCATTCATGTACATAGGCTATTGATAACGCAAAAAATAATAACATGATAACTACAGATATAGATTTTGATAGAGTAAAAGCTCTATTAGCAAGCCCCCTTGAGCAAAATCAACGGGTTAGTTTAGCCTTACTCAATAGTATTAAAATACCCCAAGATGAAACATTAGCAGAATTGATGACCAATAGCAATGATAAGTTATTGTGGTGCATCGAGTTTGATCTAACAGAAAAAGTAACAATCATCAAACTCGAACAGGGATTTAGCCGCCGTAATATTTCTTTAGCTCCTTTTGTAAATCTCGAAAAGCTATACTTTAATCAACAAAATTGGAACAGAGGACAAATTCCGTTTGCTACTTTGAAGGGAATTAAAACCGTTAGTCTTACAGGGCATCAATTGCATGAGTTTCCTAAAAATATTCGAGTACTAAACCAATTAGAAACGCTCTATCTAGGAAAAAATAGATTCATAAAAATTCCTGCGGAAATCGGTCAATTAAAGATGTTGAGAGTGCTCATTCTTTCTAGAAATAGATTAAAAAGCCTTCCAACGCACCTTTTCAGATTAAGCCATTTAAACAATTTAAATCTTAGTAACAATCATTTGACAACAATACCTAGAGATATTGGTTTGTTGCAGAATTTAGAGATATTAAATGTAGCATCTAATAAACTAAGGGATTTACCAACGAGTATTGGCGAACTTCGTCAGTTAAAAATTCTAAACCTAAATGGCAATCACTTGGAAACCTTGCCCAATCAAATTCGTAATTTGACGCAATTGGAAACACTCCATCTAAGAGGAAACCCTATTGCTAAAAATAAAGGACTCCTCAATCACTTACAAAGATTGCTGCCCAACACAAGCCTACTTTTTAACAAAAAATAAGCACACACAACAATAATAACAATTTATAAAAATAAATATTTCAAAAAATCGACATTTGCGTGAACTATTTTAGTCACTTTGCTGTTATAGTGTTCGTACGATTGTTCTAAAGAAGGCTTCCAAAGTCTTCTTTTTTTATGCCCTTTTTTATGGTTGGTTTGACCAAAGACAAAACAACTCCTCATTCGTTCACCCATCTACCAGACCCCAGACACTCCTTCTATTAGTTAGTACAATTACTTTTTATAAAAAAAAGTCAACTTACTATTTTCACTATCTAGTACTACGTTTTTAAGACCTCTTTTTTGGAGCGTTTTTACCAATTTGCTGACGACTACTTCCAACTTATTATTTCTATTATCCTGAACTATTACAATTGAATTCATATTCAATTGTCCAGTATTTTCTTTCGAAGGCAAATCAATAGAGCCAGTTAGAACTTTATTATTTAATAGAACATTGTACGCATCTAATTCAATAATATGCTCCTCAAACGGTAATTCAAGATTTGCAGCAGCAATTTTCAGCCCTGAAAACTCCGTAAGAAGAGGCGAGTACTCATAAATAGTTGTTCCTTTTTTTCGAATGGAGTCTACCAGACATTGAGTGTATAATTTGTAATTTAGATTAGGTTTCCCTCCTTTTTGATTGGTCACAATATCTGCTTCAATTATATCCATAAGAATGCCTGTTCCTGTGATTTCAGAAGTTGGCATACAGATTTCATAGGAGTAAGCATTCAGCCCTTTAATACTTGAATAATGTAGGTTTGAAACTTCACAAAGTATTGTACTACCAATAGGCACATTAGAACTATCAAGCTTGGGTCTATTTTCCACAGAGTTCCATTCTCGAATCATATCTGGCGAGAGCTTGATGCTAACATAATTTGCCCTTATATCAGCTTCTACCGTGGGATTGATAATATGCCGTTGAATCGAAGCATACGAAATGTTCCCTAACCAACGACCAAATAAATAACGCAACCGTTTTTCAATTTTATCATCAGCCTTTCTTAATTTTTTCCCATATAGAACAAAATGCTCCAAGGCAATTTTTGTAAGGTCAACGTTTTGTTTACGAAACTGGAGTAAGTATTGTCGAATGCTATCTTGGTAGGTCTTTGCTTTGAATTCTGAAAGCTGGATTTTATTTCTTTTTATTACTTTACGAATGAACTTCTTCATAGATAACTCTTTGCCTTTACCTTTCCACTGTAGTGGACCTGTTTCTATAGCTATTTTAAGAAACTTCATGTCATCTATACGAGCACGAGCTTTTAGAATTCGGTAATAAGACTCTGGAGAATAATCAAAACTGGTAAAGTCAAACTCTGGTAAGTATGTTTTTATATCGTGTCGATACGATACTTCTAGAGGTAATAGATAAAAGATTTTATCCTTTGTGCAAGGTAGCAAGTCAATAGTGTAATATTTTGAAGGATGTTTTAGACGAATCTTATCGTATGAAACTGCCTTGAGTTCGTAATTAGACACTATTCGGTTATCGCCTCCTATTAAATCTCTATAAAAAATAAATTCGTATAGTTCCTTTCCATTTTCTAACTCCCAACCCAAAACATTATTGAATTCGTCAAAGCTTATAAAATCTTTTAGCAAATTAGAGAATTTTGCCTCTATATCGTCTCCAATACAAACGCATTTGCTTGTGTCATTTTGCGCAAACACAACCTGACTGCTCATCAACAGGAAAAACAACAATGATTTTATTGAATTCATCTTTAGGCATTTATATTTTGATGGTAGTTTATTGATTCCTATAAGAATACACAATTAAGTAATCGTTCATAAAAATTTATAGGCAAAATAGAATTCTTTTTGCACTGTTCTTCATCAAAAAATCTCGTTTTAGCCCGCTAAAACTTCAATTCTTTTCTTTGAACAGCACTAAAAACAATTACATTTTTAACTATACTTTTTTCTGTCCACTTACTTAAAAGAAGATAAGTAGTATCTTATTAAAAAATGAAGATACGTTTTGTTATTTTAGGAATCCAACAACCTACCTTCCCTCTATAATTTTTATAATCTAATCCAAACCTTAATTCCATATCTTTTTCTTCTATGGGCTTGACAACAAGCTCCCAAAGGACTGCCCCCAAAAGGGCATACAACAAGATAGGAATTGAACTAAAAATAATGCTTATAGCAACAACTTGCCCGACTCCTGCTATTGCCATAGGATTTCTCACATATTTATAAGGACCTGCTACAACTAACTTTTGAGTTTGATCCAATGGCAAAGGTGTTCCCTCTCCTTTTTTGACCATAAAATACGCACTGCAAATCCCCAACATACTACATATCAAAAAGAACGAGAGTCCTATCAATTTATTGGTTTCTTTTACGAAAGGTATTCCTTCAGATGATTCCATGATCAATATTGGAAACAGCATTAAAGTTATTAGCCAAATGCTAATCATTTGAACTATTGTTTTCAGCCAATTCTTAGTAAAACTCTTTGTATTTGACTCTCTAAACATTAATTTTTCAAATACCAAGAAACAATTATAACATAAGCCTAGTATCATAATAGTTGTTCCTAAAAAGCCTCCCTGTGTCAATATAGAAGCATTAATACAATACAATGTTGCAAATGCAAAGCCGCCCAAAATAACAAATTCTATTTCTTGCTTGCCCCAATACGCTCTTGCTATAGATAGTATGGCAATAATTAAGATATCTGGCAATAAAAATGAATTAAATGCTATGCTATGTATTCCTGGAAATTGAAAAGCGTCGTAGAAATTTTGATTGGTTAACAATCCTATCCACCAAAAAGAAATTAATGCTGCTTGTAATAAATATGCTGTTCCTTTCATGAATAATATTTTTGTAAGACTTTTCTTTTAGCTCTCTTTTTTTTGCTCTAGTAATTCTTTTGCCGCTCTTTTAGCAGCTTCAACAAGGCTCGGATTGGCAATTATTTCGAGTAGTTCGTCTGTAGATTTATTTTTAAATCTTTTTTTGAAAAACTCCATATTAGAGGAGGGCTTAACAAGTTTGGACTCTAGGCTTCTTTTTTCCTCCAAATAATCTAAGAAAATCTTTTCATTGGTCAACACATAAGAACCCAAAAAGATAAGTACGCTAATAATATCTACTGTGATAAAAACAATCAGGTCAAAAAGTAGAAAATCTACTCGATTTAAACTGGCAGCAATTGCTATAAGACCCAAAAAAATAATCCCTTTTCTTCGATCAAAATAAAGCAAAAAACCATTTATTAGCAAAAGACTAGCGCCTATAAATGCATTCAACCAATCTGTCTCGCCAAAAATAAGCGTTATAAATAAACCAATAACAAGCATAACAAATGTAAAGACACTACCTTCCTTATTAGGATTCATTTCACCATCGTCATCCAAGACTAAATTATTCATTGCAATTGGGTTAAAAGAGTCATTAAAAATAATAACAACGCTGCTAACGATTGTAAAAAATAAAAAGCGCAATACTCAACAAAGAGCACTGCGCCAAGTAATTACAGGTTGTTATATCTATATAGTCATAAAAACACTCCATTTAGTGTTCTTACAACCTTCTATTTTACCTTAATTAGTTTTGAGATTTGAACTTTTTCAAAGCCTCATTCAAACGAGGAACAACCTCGAATAAATCGCCAACAACACCATAATCTGCCGCCTTGAAGAAAGGAGCCTCAGGATCTTTGTTGATTACAACAATCACTTTAGATTGATTGACACCCGCCAAATGTTGGATAGCACCAGAAATACCTACTGCAATGTACAACGTTGGACGAATCGCAACACCTGTTTGACCAACGTGCTCGTGGTGAGGACGCCAGTGTACATCTGCTACAGGACGAGAACAAGCTGTTGTTGCGCCCAAGATATCAGCCATTTCTTCAATCATACCCCAGTTTTCAGGACCTTTCATACCACGACCAGCAGAAACTACTAATTCAGCCTCTGGCAATGGCACAATACCTTCTACAGTAGATTGTTCTTTCACTTTTACACGTGCCGCAGGAGCGTCAATAGCCAATGTTTCTACTGCTACATCGCTTCCACTTGCCTCTGGACGGAAAGTATTCGGAGCAATAGTCAATACTTTGTTAGTTGACTTGATTTCGTAAGTAGCAAAACCTTTACCAGAGAATACTCCTTTTTGAACAGAGAAGTTTCCAGCAGTAGGTACGCTAATAACAGCAGATGCCATCCCTGCTTCCATGCGAACTGCCACACGACCAGCCAACGATTTACCAGAAGAAGAATGTGCAAAAACAACACAATCTGCACCTAGTTGCTCAGCAGCTTTGCTGATAATAGCAGCATATACTTGAGAATCAAAATCATCTGAAGCAGCAACATTGTATACTTTTGATGCGCCATATTGTCCCAACTTGTCAGCACCTTCAGCTGTTCCGATTGTCAAAGCGATACATTCTGTACCCAACGCTTGTGCCGCCAAATTGCCATAAGTTACTGCCTCTAAAGCAGCTTTTTTGATAGAGCCCGTTAAGCTCTCTGCAAATACTAAAACAGCCATATTATTAAATCACTTTTGCTTCGTTATGTAATAAATTCACTAACTCCTCCATGTTCTCTGGATCAATTAGTTTCACCCCAGTTTTCTCTGCTGGGTAGTCGTATTTAACTACAGTAGCCAAATCAGCCGCTTCAACAGCTGGGATTACTGTAATTGGCTTACGCTTTGCCATCATAATGCCACGCATGTTTGGAATACGTTGCTCTGCCATACCTTTAGCACAACTCAATACAAAAGGAGCTTCTACTTCAACCGTTTCTTCTCCTCCTTCTATATCACGATTAATAGTTGCAGTTGTTCCTGCCACATCCATCTTGGTACCATAAGAGATAAATGGCATATCCAAAAGCTCTGCTACCATAGCTCCTACTTCAGAACCATTGTAGTCGATGGTTTCTTTACCTAACAAAACCATATCAAAACCTTCTGCTTTTGCATACTCAGCTATTTGCTTAGCTGTAAATAGAGCACTACTTGCTTCTGCGTCTACACGTACAGCACTATCTGCACCAATTGCCAATCCTTTACGAATAACTGTTTCATTGGCTTTTGGTCCTACGTGAAACAAGGTCACAGAACCACCTACTTGCTCTTTCAACTCCAAAGCACGTACCAATGCATACCACTCATCGTATGGGTTCATTATAAACTGAACACCATTTGTATCAAATTCTGTATCACCATTGGTGAACTTGATCTTAGTAGTTGTATCTGGCGTCTGGCTTACACAAACTAATAATTTCATAAAATTGTATTTATTTTTAAAACTTTCAATATTTTTTGAAACAACGCCAAATATAGATAAGTCTAAGTGATTTTTATAATGAATTTGCACTTTATTTCAACAATTCCACTTCAGTACTCTAAAATTCAGTAGTAAGATCAATTTTTAATACTTATTTGTGTTGATTCTCACCCTTACAACAACAATTTGAGTGGATGGTTGAGGCTTTTTTTATCTAAATTGATAGTTTAATATTCAAATTTGAAGTTGTATATTCGGAATACTTTAGGATCTTTGATTCCCAACTTAATTAAGAATGCTTACCAAAATCTACGAATTATGTTCCTTCAAAAACGTTTCTTTTTTTATGCATTATGTGCTATTCTAAGTTTACAAAGTTGTGCAGAGCGCGTTGGATGTATTGATCCCAAAGCCGTTAACTATGATTCTAATGCGCAGTTAGCTAGCAATGATTGTGTTTACCCTACCTTGGCCATCGAATTTGATTTTAAAATGGGCAATCTTCCTTTTGAAATCAATCGAATTTATACCATAAATGGTCATAAAACTGCCTTTAAGGAGCTTCAATTCTATATTTCTCAAATCAAATTAGTACGATCTGATCAAACGTCTATAGAGGTTAATAATTTATATCCACTGGTAAAAAAGACGAATACTCACATCCCCATAGGAACTGCTTTTTTAGAAACGTATGAACAACTTCAGTTCAACGTAGGAGTTGATCCCGCTGCCAATGCTCTGATAACAAACTACTTGACAGATGCTTCCCATCCTCTTGCCTTACAGTCTCCTGATACCATGCATCTAAGTTTAAACGAAGGTTATATTTTTCTAAAAATGGTTGGGAAAGTAGATCGAAATGGGGATGGTATTCCCAATGAAAATGAATCTTTTGACTTTCGAATCGGTAGCAATACTTTATTACAAAGCATTGATTTACCTATCCAAAAAACGTTAACAGAATCAGCAGAAGTCATAGCACTAGAAATAGATGTAGCAACGTTATTTGATAGTGTCAATTTGCAGATAGAGAAAAAAACACATACTTCAGATAACTTTGCTTTAGCTCAAAAAATAGCCCATAATGTTCCTCAAGCGATAACCGTTCAATATTAAAACATAGGAGTTATCCATGAAGTAACAACATAACTGATTACTATATCACAATAGTTCGTTGAAAAACTTTATTAGTTTGATAATTAATAAGTTATGATTTTATCGCATTTTGTGTTAAAATTTTGATTATCAAACTAATATAAATGTGCTTTTTTATCTTTTTGGTAAAAAAGTAAAAAATCAACGAACTACTAATATCAATTACTAGTCTTTTTTAGATTGGACGTATTCCTCAACCAGATCTTGCAGAATATCCAATGGCACCTTTCCATTTGTCAATAAAACTTCGTGAAATTCTCGTATATCAAATTGATCTCCTAACGCTGTCTCTGCATATTTCCTCAATTCCAAAATAGTAATCATTCCTACTTTGTAAGTTACCGCTTGCCCAGGCAAAACAACATGTCGTTCCACCATTTTTTCACAAGTAGATACCTGATTAGGAGTATTCTCTTTATAATAATCAATCGCTTGATTTCTTGTCCATTTTTTGTGATGAATCCCTACATCTACTACCAATCGGCAAGCCCTCCACAACTCCCAAACCAATCGACCAAAATCCGAGTAAGCATCTTGATAGGCTCCCATTTCTTTGGGTAAGTATTCTGCATACATGCCCCACCCCTCAATATATGCGGTATAAGAATCCTCTAAACGACGAAATTGTGGCAAATCAGATAAAGACTCCTCTATAGAAATTTGCAAATGATGTCCAGGTATAGCTTCATGGTAGACACTAACATCCATTTCATATTTAGGCAAATCCCCCATATCTCTAGTATTTACGTAACAAACTCCAGGTGCATTACTTCCCAATACAGAGGTCTTATAAAAAGTTGTAAATGTCGACTCTCTAAAGGATTCTATAGACCGAACAACAACATCTTTGTTTGGCTTAGAAATAAACCAAGTATCCAATTGCACAATCATTGAATCAATAATTTTTCTTACATTTTTTAAGTAGTCATTTCTTCCTTTGTCTGTATTAGGGTAATAAAATTGGGGATCACTACGTAAAAAGCTGAAAAACGCTTGCAAATCGCCTTTGTAATTTAGTTTTTTGATAATCGCCCGCATCTCTTCATGAATTCGAGCGACTTCTTCTATCCCTAAGTTATAAATCTCATCTGCCGTTAAAGAAGTTGTGGTTTGCTCTCTTAACTTGAAGGCATAATACAGTTCTCCTGCCTCCCATTGCCAAACACCTATACCATCACTTGCCTTGGTTTCCAAAACTTTTAAATGGTGATATAATTTTTGATAAGAAATAATAAACTTTTGATTAAAAGCATCCAACAAACGCTGTTTTAGAGTTGTCTTTTGCTCATTTTTTAAATCAAGTAAAGCTATTTTTTGCTCAAATTTTTTAATAATTAAATTGGGCGCATCAGGTGTCGTCTTGATAATCTCGTTAATAGAAGCCAATACCGTAGGAAACAAAAACTTGGGTAAAATAATGCCCTTTTTTTCACGTATAATCAAACCCGCTATTAATTCATCAATCTTCTTTGGAACATTTCCAACCCTACTAATATACGCTTCAGCATCTCTTAAGTCATTAATTTCATGCTGATTAATTAACAAAGCAGGAATCCTTAGATGCACACCATTCATTGCATTAATAGGATAATTATGATAACGATAACGATAGGCTTCTATTTCTGTTTTGAGTTTATCTTTTAACAACCTCGCACTCAACAAAGTTGCCTCGTCCAAGCAAGCTTCTCTTAGAATACTATCTTCTAAATAACTGAGTATAGCTTGGTTGTAAGAATGCTCAATTTTAAGATGTTCTGTACTCAAGGATGTCCACTGGTTGTTACTATCTTTTCTGCCCAACCTACTTTGCCATTCGGGATCTCGAAGTATTCGTTCTTCAAAGTAACGTTCAAATAACAAATTAGCCTTAGTTGTTCCTGCTTCTATTTCTGCGGTAGTACAATCCCTAGTTAACTCAAATGAATCTGGAGTTTGCTCCTTAAAGAGATACAGATAGCTTACATAAAACAATACCGCCAACAATACCGCAATAACAAACTTAACTTTTATATTAAAATATCCTTCCATTTTAGATCCCAATAGACTATCAAGTGTCAATCTCTTAGACAGAGTGTAGCACTCAACAAACATCAAAAATTCAATTCTATCTTTCTTATTCTACCTTGACATTTACCAATAGTGGTTTGCTAATTTTTTAGCAGATTACTATTAGAATAATACTCCGTTGCTTTTTTAGTTTCCCTACGAACCCGCAGGCTCACGAAGTAAAAACATAAAAAATCATCTTGTATTAGCTTGATTATCACCCTTTTAACACAAAAGCCAACAAAAGTACATCTTACTAATAATCAACTGCGAAGCACTCATGCAATAAACTAATACGATTTTTCAACGGAGTAATGGTTAGAATAAATCCGTCATCTTATTACAAAATTAATAAATAATGCTAATTTTGCGCTAATATGAATATACTAACTGAAACGAGGCATTTATTACTAAAAGAAATTCGTTTGGAATTTCGCCAAAAATATGCGATTAGCGGCATTTTATTGTATGTTATATCGACTGTTTTTGTCGTTTACATCACATTAGGGCAAGAAGTAGGTGGAGCAGTTTGGGCTGCTTTATTTTGGATTATTGTACTATTTGCCTCTGTCAATGCTATTGCAAAAAGTTTTGTTCAAGAAAGTCCACGTCGGCAACTCTATTATTATGCTCTATCCAATCCTGCTTCTGTTATTTTGTCCAAAATGCTCTACAACGGATTGTTACTTTTAGTTATTTCCTTTCTTGCTTTTGCTGTTTTTTCAGTCGTGGTTGGTAACCCTGTTAAGTATCCAAGTTTATTTTATCAAACTCTTGCACTTGGAGCAATTGGTTTTTCCATTACCTTTACATTCATTTCGGCTATTTCTGCCAAAGCCAATCAGAGTGCCACACTCATGGCTATACTAAGCTTTCCTGTCATTATACCGATGTTAATGACCTTAATGCGCCTAACAAAAATAGCGATAGGTTTGATGACCGATACGGCGTATTATCAAGATATGCTCATTTTGCTTTGCATTGATGTTATCTTAGGTGCCTTGGCATTTATTTTGTTTCCTTATTTGTGGCGGGACTAACTTGTATATTCTGAAATATACTTTCTTATTGATCTAATACAGCAAATTATGAATACCTAATTTGCGCTCTTCTCTTTAGCTTTTCATGTTTTGGGCAAATCGCTCTCTTTCCTTACATTCTTAAAAACGAGCTACTTACTAATCCTTTAACGCTTGTTATTTATCTTCTATAATTTGCAAATTTCACCATTATTGTATAACTTCATACATATTCGCTGGTTGGCTATATCTCATCTTAACATATAGCAGATTGTTTGGTCTCAAAATATTATCCCCAAAAAAACACTTATGCAAACACTATTCAACTTTAGTCCTTTTATATTACTATTATTAGCGGTAGCATGTAATACATCTAATAATTCTAATCCTATAAATATTACCGTTTCAGAAACTAGTATTGAAAAAATGGGATTAGCTGACAATTCTATTATCATGCAAGTGGAAGTTACGAACGGAACGAACCAAGCAGCGACCATCCATTGGGATCGTATTGAGCAACAAACCGTTCTAGGATGGACGTACGAGTTAAATGGGAGCACCTCCAATTCAGGCACTTTAAATATTCCTGCGAATACATCTATTGGTGTCACTTTGACTGTCATACCTAATGGAAACATCGGTGTTGGCATGGGAAGTATAGAGTTTTACGACCCCATGCATCAACAACTCACCTCAAAAACAGTTCATTACAAATCAACAGCACTCAAGGAATATTTTAGATTGAACTTAGCCAATCCTTCCAATGCTACGAGCTATATCAGCAACTCTACTCCAACAGAGTCATACATTCATCATGTTTGGGTTATCAATGATAATACAACTCCTATCGCAGTTCACTGGAAAAGAACAGAAGAAAGTCGCATACCTTCTAACTGGGTACTGGCAGCGAAAACACATGAAATTTGTTATACTCCCCCCATTTTATCCGACGTATTCACCTCTATCCCGCCAATGGATTCCGTGCCTTTTAAGTTAATTTTTGGTCACCATAACCAGACAGGCTATGGAGAAGCAACACCCATTTTTTGGGTCAACACAGATAGTTCAAATAGTGTTAAATCTCAACTATTTACTTACAAGGTTTTGCCTTAACTTTAATCTATGTTTAGATTATGATTCATTGATAATCTACCGTTTTTTTCGTCGCATTATTTCAGAAGCAACTACTGTTGCAGCGCAAGCAACGTTCAAAGATTCAACATCATTCGCCATGGGAATAAACAAGTGCTTGTTGGTTAATGCTTCTGTCTGTGGAGACACACCATCCGTTTCATTCCCCAACACAAAAATACCCTTGGTCTCTAATGATTCTTTATAAATATTTGTTCCTTTTTCTCCCGACAAACCATAAATAGAATAACCAAAACTTTTTGCTTTTTTCAACACAGGTGTCAAGCGTTCGCATTTTAGAATACGACTCTTAAATACGACCCCTGCGGAGGCTTTGATGACCAATGAATTGAGCTTTGCACAACCCTTTCTTGGCAATATGATGCCATCTACACCTAAAGCCGTACAAGAACGAATAATCATGCCTACATTGCCTGGAGTTGTAATGCCATCTAAAGCAATGAGTGTCAAATCTGCTCCTTGGTGTGCTTCCAAGAACTGAATCGCATCGTCCATTTGTGGCGTATGAACATCTGCTGCAACTCCTTGATCCTGTTTGGGATGCTTAGACATTCTAGAAACTTGATCTGCTTCCAAACGCAAAACTTCAATTCCTCTTCGCTCACAAGCTGCTATAATTTTTTTGATAATATCAGCTTTTGCTTTTCTAGCAATAAAAACCTTAGCGATATCTAAGGCCTCATTCTCTAGAATTTCTAAGACAGGCTTGCGCCCATAAATGGTCAAAAATTGATCTCTTGGATGTTTCATGATTTTTATACTAACACAATCTAATTGGAGGAACAAAGAACTGTTAATAAAAATGAACTTTGCCAACTAAAAACGAGAAAAAAAGCTGCCCCAATTACTTAGAGCAGCTTTTCTATTTATTACGGTATTATTGAAAGAATTCAACAGTATGCTTTTATTTCTAAAAGCTCATTCTTTCCGAAAAGTGAATCTTAACAGATTATTTCACCATCGTTTTTTTCTTTCTAGTTTTGTACTCTTCCATGATTTTTTCAGAAGTAGAGTCAGAAGCAACAGAAGAAGTATTCTCAAATTGTTGAGTTTCGCCCAAAGCTACTTTACCAATGTATCTATTTCTAGGTACGTGGTTAACGTTTTTGTGGCAAATGATTTGATAAGCAGAAGAACCACCAATAGCTGCAATTCTAGTAGACCAACCCAAGAATACTTGATACATTCTAAATTGCATTCTTCCGTATTTCTCGATTACTTGGTCTTTGTTGCTCATCCAGTTGTCATACCATGCAGCAATTGTTTTGCTGTAGTGGATACCAACATTCTCCACAGATTGGATTTCAAATCCTGCTTTTTCGATTCTTCTAAGATCCCAACTTACAGGCATACTTGCATCTGCACCTGGGAAAATATATTCATTCATGAACAATCCCCAAACAATTGTTTCTTGGTCTGGTCCACGCAACAAAGATTTTCTTTCTCTCAAAGCAGCAATTTGCAAGTAGAAAATACCATCGTCTTCCAACAAATCATAAATTTGCTCCATAAATTTTTGGAAGTACTTGATACCTACGTGCTCAGCCATTTCCAAACAAGTAATTTTATCATATTTTCTTCTAGGGATGTCTCTATAGTCCATCAAAAGGATTCTAGATTGATCTTCCATACCATTTTCTTTGATCAATTTTGTTCCCCATTCAGCTTGTTGAGGTGTAATCGTTACACCCGTTGTATCCATATTGTAGTTCTTAGCCATGTGAGCAACCAATGTTCCCCATCCACAACCAATATCTAAAAGGCTTTCACCTTCTTTTAATTGCATTTTTTGTGCAATCAAGTCCAGCTTGTTATCTTGAGCTTGCTCTAGTGTTTCGTCTTCAGTTTTGTAGTATCCAGAAGTATAAACCATACGTGGCCCTAAGAACCATCTGAAAATATCGTTTTGATCATCATAGTGGCTCAAAATAGTCTCTTCGTCCATTTTTTGTGAATGGCTCATGATTTCTGGTAGAAACTCTGTAACAAAGAATTTGTAGTGGTGACCTACAAAGTTAAAATCACACAATTCTTTAATGTTATCGATGAATTCCATGAAATCACCTTTCATATCTATATCACCTTTTAGATAATCTTCTATCCAGTGTCCAGCCTCTACTTTATTGCCAGAGTATCTCTTCTTTAATTTTCTGTTTCTTACTTCAACAAAATCTGAAATTCTCATTATTAATAATGATTTTTTAGTGAATAAAAATTAGGAGTTTTGATTGTAATTATTCTAATGATGCAAGAAAATCAAGTTCCCCCTATTTTAGATTTAAAGTTTGTATATTGGGAGTGTGTAAATCAAAAGTACGATTCATCTTACCACACCCAAACAACGACTAATAATCAAAGGGTTAGCAAACACTAGTACCTTTATAATTATTGTCATGACTTATCTCATCAATTAAATTTAGTCGGTATTGGGTATCGTCTAGTCTAATTTTGCACAAATTTATGTCAATAAATCTTATTATTGTAATAATTCCTAAATTTTATTCGCTCTTAGTGCTTGATAAGCAGATAAACAAACTACACATTCAATTAATTTATGTCACTACTTGCTGCACAAAATAGTATAAAAAAAAGCTATGAATTCATCTCTAACCGAGTTGTTTACCATGCTCTTATTTGGTTCTGTTATATGCTAGCACTGTTATTTTTAGATAGTGGAGAAGAAAGCTTCCTTACCATTCTTAGGAATACAGTTATCCATGTTTTTTTTCTAATGCTTATTGTCTATACGAATTACCTCTATTTGATTCCTAATTACCTATCCAAAAAGCGGTTTATCTCGTACCTTTTGCTCTTGCTTTTTACAGCAGCTGTCGTCATGCCCATTGAGATGGTTTTTCTATATTGGAATATTGCTGAGAAAGAAAATATTGAAGCACAGCTTGAGTTGCTAAAAAAACAATACGGTCACTTTATATTCCTATTTTTAACCTTAATCATTAGTACCATTCTAAAAATCACCAAAGAATGGTTGTTGCAACAAGCGGTACAAAAAGACTTAGAAAACAAAAACTTGCAGTCAGAGTTAAGTTTTTTAAAATCTCAAATCAACCCACACTTTCTTTTTAATACGCTCAATAGCCTCTATGCACTAACGTTAAAAAAATCAGACAAAGCGCCAGAAATAGTGCTTCGCCTGTCTGAAATGATGCGGTACATGCTTTATAAAAGTAATGAAAAAAAAGTACCTTTAGAGCAAGAGATTAATTACATTCAGAATTACTTAACCTTAGAACGAACTCGTTACGGAGACAAAGCTAGAATCGAATTTGAATGTGCAGGAGATTCTCCAAGCAACTACAGCATTGCCCCCCTCTTGTTTATTACTTTTTTCGAGAACAGTTTTAAACATGGTTTGAGTCAAAGTATTACCGAAGGATTTGTAGAATGCTTAATTTACATAGAAGACAATACGGTTGATTTCACCATTCAAAATAGTAAAACGAAAGAAAAAGACGAACGCTATTTTCAAGGAGGCATTGGCTTGGTTAATGTCAAGCGACGATTAGAACTAATTTACCCTGACAAATACATTTTGGATATACACGAAACAGATGACATTTATTTGGTCAATCTAAAAATTGATTTAAATTAATCTCTTAATTTCTTAGATAATCCATTGCTTTTATACCCCAATACCAATTTTCTATAAACCATAAAAAACTTTTAAAATGAATGTTATAATTGTTGATGATGAGCCATTAGCACAAGAAGTTATAGAGACTTATATCAGTAAGTTTCCTGCCCTAAATTTGATTGCCAAATGCAGCAATGCTGTAGAAGCTTTCGATGTTTTGAATAGCAATAATATTGACTTGATGTTTTTAGACATACAGATGCCTCAAATATCGGGCATTGATTTCTTAAAAACACTTCCCAACCCTCCACAAGTAATTTTCACAACGGCCTATTCAGAATACGCTATGGATGGTTACGAATTAAATGTTGTTGATTACTTACTCAAACCAATTTCTCTAGATCGCTTTGCAAAAGCTGTTAATAAGGCGGTGGCCAAAGAACAGCAAATTCAAGAAAATGAGCCTAATTTACCAACCAATACAGAACCCGCAGACTATATTTTTGTCAAAGCAGATAAAAAGCTTATAAAAATTCGATTTGACCAAATCAATTACATTGAAGGTCTAAAAGATTATGTTATCTTACATACTCCAAATGGTCGTGTAGTTACTTTACAAACTATGAAAAGTTTAGAAATTAAACTTCCTTCGGATATTTTTATGCGTGTCCATCGATCATTCATTGTTAATTTGGCAAATATTTCTGTTATTGAAGGAAATACGGTTCAAATTGAGAAAAAAATTATTCCTATTGGAAAAAACTACAAAGATGTTTTGTTGAATATTATCAACAAAAATAGATTATAAAGCCATCGTCACCCCGATCTATTTGCCCCAAGAACTTTTTCATCATCTTTTTCTTGAACGTCCTAATCAAACGTTTGAGATTAAATCAAAGAATCAATGGAGCAAAATCAGAAGTTATATTTATTTCAACTTATCAAATCATTGTCTGTATCAGAAAAGGGATATGTCAAAAAATTCTGTGCAAAAAATGGTGCCAACCCCTCTTATTTAAAATTGTTTGATGCTATAGACTTACAAACAACATACAATGAGGAAAGTATTAAAAAGAAGTTCAAAAATCAAAAGTTTGTCAAACAACTATCTGTTGCTAAAAATTATCTGATCAAATCAATTCTAAGAAGTCTTAGAGCTTACCATTCTGAATCTACCAACAACATTCAGGTGCATGAGTTACTCTTAGAAATAGAAATCCTCTATAACAAACGCTTGATAGGTCTTTGCCAAAAATTGATCAAAAAAACTAGACGAATTATTGAAGAAGCTCAACTCTATCACCATGCCGAAGAATTGGCTTTTTGGGATTTTCGGTTGGCGTTATTACTACCCTCTAGCCATCAAATTGATGCTCATATGGAAGCCAATAAGGCTTTTGCCAATAAAGGATTGCAAGCAACAAGTGTCTTATCTGAATATAGACACCTTGCCTATGATGTATTTAAATTTGGTATCAAAGAAGGATACTCTAGAGAGGAAAAAGCCAAGACAATGGCGCAGGAGTTTAGCGAGCACCACCTGCTAAAAAATTTGCCTGATTCCAACAATGCCAAAGCAGTAGCTCGATACCACAATATTTGGAATAAAATCCATGAAATAAATACAGATTTTGAACAAGGTTATGAATCTAGCAAGGGATTTGTAAAAGTGATCCAAGAAAACCCGAAGGTCTTTGAGGACTACCTAATGTCTACTGTTGTTCCAGCACATTATAATTTATTGGGTTGTTGTATTTTGCTGAATAAGGAAGCCACTTTTTATCCCAATTTGCAATATTTAAAAGACATTCCTAAAACGTATAAGTCAAAGAATGAAACTATTCACCGTCTTACACACTACTATGCGGTTTCTTTGGAGTTACAGTTTTATACTCAAAATGCCTATTTTGACAAAACACCTGCTTTGCTCCCCGAAGCCGTCAAGATTGTTGAAGAAGGAAATTTGATTGCTTTTGGTTTAATTCTTTTTCATATCGAACTGTGTTACAGTATTGCTTACGCCTATTTTGCACTGGGAGATTATGAAGCATCCGAAACATGGGTTAACAGAACATTGGAACATCAAAAAGACAATCTACGAGAAGACATCATGTGCATGGCACACCTACTTCATTTGGTTAACCATGCAGAAATGGGAAGCATCCAATACTTAGATTATAAATTGCGTTCGACTTACAACTTCATCAAACGAATGGAAAAAATTCACAAGTTCGAGAAAGTAACCTTACAGTTTTTAAAAAAACTTATTAATGTCAAAAACAGTACAGAATTTATTACCTTGATAAAAGTTTATAAAGAAAAGTTTGAAGCTATAGAGCACCTGCCTTTTGAACGCATAATTATCAAGAACTTTGATATTATTAGTTGGATGGAAAGCAAACTTCAACATAAAAAATTCCTTACGGTAGCAGCTTCGAGGCGTTCTAAAAATTCAATGTAACAATCCCTCCCCTTCGGATTTATACCAAATATCATGAAAGAAATTGACCATAAAAAAGCGTTTAAGGCTTGGATAGAAACACCAAATGCTATCCTTCCCAAAGTAGCGATTCAAAGCCTTGACTTAAAAGACTTTGAAGCATTAATGATGCAAAAATCATATCCCGACACCCTGTTTTTAGGTTGCCAATTATCCGATGCTGTTGCAGGGCATATTGTTCAAACTGGTGGTACGGTTATACCAAGTTCCAAAGAAGTTTTGTTTAAATCTCACTTAGCGCATCTTTATACCTGTGAAGAATTGTTTGAAGGGTTTGATCCTAATGATAAAATGGGGTATCACAAAACATTGGATTATAAAATTTATGAACAATATGTAGAGCAAGGTAAAGATTTTCCAAAATCTATTCATGTCAGTCTAATGCGTCGTCTGCACGACCACAGTATCACAGAAGCCTTAATGGAAGCCATTGCTGGTCAAAAAGTCGTTGCTATTATGGGAGGACATGGAATTGAAAGAAGTTCTCCTTTTTACCAAAAAGTAGCTCGTATTTCTTGGGAATTAACACAAAAAGGTTTTCTGCTTGTTAGTGGTGGTGGTCCTGGTATTATGGAGGCAACTCATGTAGGGGCTTATTTTGCAACTAGAAGCCTTGACGAAATGAACGACGGTATACAAATGATGTCCGTTAGACCTTCCAATGCCATACCAGGCAAGGAATACAGCGACTGGGATTGGTTGCATCGAGCCATGAAAGTTATAAAAGCCTACCCACTTACAAGTGATTGGATGAAGGCAAAAAGTATGAGTATCGGAATTCCTACATGGCTCTATGGCCATGAACCTCCTGCTCCTTTTGCCACACATATCGCAAAATATTTTGCCAACTCTGTACGTGAAGATGGTTTGTTGGCAATCGCCAAACACGGTGTTATTTTTGCTCCAGGAAGTGCAGGAACTACACAAGAAATTTTTCAGGACGCTTGCCAAAATCATTATGCTGCTTACAATACAGACTCTCGTGTCAAACGCTTTGTTTCTCCTATGATTTTGTTTGGCATTGAGCATTGGACTAAAGTGCGACCTGTTTGGAATTTAATGCAAACCGTTACGCAAAATCAACGCTATCAAGAGCTTCTCAGTCTCACGGATGATGCTGATGAGATTATTAATAAAATTGTAGCATATAATCCTGCCGAATACCAATATCCTTCTTCAATCTAAGCAAAGAAACTACACAACAATAGTTCGTTGAAAAACTTTATTAATTTGATAATCAGCAAGTTATACTTTTACTACATTTTGTGTTAAAATTTTAATTATCAACTGCGCAGCACTCATGAAGTACCACGAAGTAGCAGCGCAGCTAAACTAATATAAATGTGCTTTTTTATCTTTTTGGTAAAAAAGTAAACAACTAAGCGATAGCGATCTCACGAGCGCAGCGAGCTAATCAACGAACTACTAACACAAAGTAATGCCCTCAAAATAACAAGTCTTGCTAAGCCCTATTTACGTAAATAATTTCAGGGTGTTGACCATCCTCATCCCTTTTGTTTCTACCAAATAACCCAATCACATAGTCTTGTGCTTCTGGATCTTCGACTTCAGACGGATGGACATAAGTGTACATGCCGTAACCATGTCCTGCAATCACCCAACCTTCGGTTTTATTGAGTGTGATGGTGTTAAAGTCACCTGCGGGAGAGCCAACGTGTACAGGACCAAACTCTTTCATTTTTTGCATGGCAAGTGCTTCAATAGTTTCTCCTTTTTCCAAGTTTTCGATAATAATATACGTTCCATTCTTAAACAGTACCCAATCCTTAAAATGTGGATTGATGGCTAATTTAACATGTTCTATCAAAGCTTCTTTAGTAAGGTTGTTATTTTTCATATCTGACTTTTTCATCAGCAACAATCTATTAGAACATTTGGTTCAATAGAAGCAACTAAAAGGCAACTCTTAGTTGCTTCTCTCATAAATATCAGTCTTAAATCACTTTACTGGCAAACAACTATTTTGGTATAAAAACATTGGTTATCCATTTGTATTTTTAAGCTATAAATACCTGCTGCTTGTTCTTGAAGGTTGATTAAATCATACTTGCCATTCAGCCTCTGTTCTTTTACCTTTCTACCAACAGCATCAAATACTTCAACCATACCAAACTCTTGCAATTCTCCTTTCAAATCTATATAAAAAACGCCTTTATTGGGATTCGGATAGATTTTGTAACCAGTACTTTGCAAACAATAAACCGTACTAATCTTGCTATAACTCGCCTCGTTATTTGCCGCTATAACTTTTAGACGATAATAATTTTGTCCATTTATAGGATTCAAATCCTTGAAATTATAGATTTCAGCTTCATTGATGCCAATTACTTGTCCTATAACCTCCCAATCTATACCATTAGAACTGCGTTGAATTTCAAAAAATCGACTATTTTTTTCTACTTTGATTTTCCAGTGCAACAAAATAGTTTGATTAGAAATAGATTGTGCTTCGAAATCCAAAAAATGATTATCTAGAATAATAGGTTCGTAATAACAATTGATATAATCCTCCATTGCATCTGTAGTAGATTCATAGCATAAGGTAGAATAGCCATTGGCATCCTCCGCTGCTATTTGAGCATTTGTCAATCCCATTATACCTAAATAATACTTATAGAGTTCTGATCGTAAAACTACTTTCTGTGTAAAAGCTGCGGAGGAACTGCTCCTACATTCTAACCCTCCATTAATAATATTGTTGGTATGGGCAAAACCTTTTGTATACATTTTATTAGCCGAATAGTCTCCAACGTCTGCCCTCCATAAATCATGCATTACTTGATGAGCAGAGGGTTTGGGACATTGAGGCATCATCCAAAACCAAATAGCAGATTTAAAAGCTAATACCCCATCTTGCTGGATAGAATCGGGATTATTCAATAAAATGGTGGCATCATTGAATAAAAATTTACTAAATTGACCATAATTATAATTCCACGACAATTGAATAGGTCCTCGACCATAATACCCCACCAAAGGATTCGGTGGGTAGTCCGCATGAGCTTGCGAGTATGCTCCTGCCCCGTTCGTACTATTGTAGCCTAGTTCATGTACAAAATATAGTCCCCAATCTGCATAATCTCCCGACGCACCACCACCAACAGGCAATTGCCAACCTCCAGTAGTTTCTTTAGATATGTTTGCCAAAAAAGCCCCCAATTCTCTTTTGTTATCTAAACTAGATGTCCTATTGATAAAATCTTCAAAATCGACATTGATAATATTCTCAGGGCTTGGGTTCGTATGCCACCACGGGTCAACATTGGAGTAAATATAGGTGAACTGTGTTGATTTCTTTGTAATGGTTATTAATTGCCCCCAAACACCTGGCTTAATTCTGATTTCTACTAAATAGTCTGACATTTCTAAAGCCGCCTGCATCAAGTTATTGTACGAATAAAAGTCTGCTGTGTACCCTTGAGGATGTACACCAAATGTCCCTGCTCGTTTGGGGAATAAGGCATCCCACTGCGTTTGAGTTAGTAAACTACTCAAGTTACTATTTTGGGAATATGACTTGAATATACATAACACCAATCCTATTGCTAGAACTATTCTAAATCTTGAGTTTTTTTTGTTCATGATTTTCTTCTTTATTCTTTTATAATCTTAATTGATCTTCCCCTATACAATTCTCCAAATCATTGCTTTAGAAAAGGAATTACTTGTTCATTTTTATGAGAATTCAGTACCTTCAAAAAAATAGTACGTTAGTCCCTTTTAAGAGAAAAAAATAAAAAAAATACTTCTTCTTATTTTAGTTAAATAAGATTTACTGTTTGAACTTTGTCTAACCGTTGCCATAATTTATATTATTTCTATTTTTAAAAATCACTAATACAAGACAAATGTACCCTAGAAATAGAAATCAAGCAAAAAAAAACACAATCAACTGGTTAACAAGCACATTCAATTGGTCAATCGACTACCTATTTGTTCAATTCGGCAAAAAGATAGTCTTTTGCATATCACTTAAATAGGTGTAGAGCGATTTTTTCTGAAATAGGAAGGGGTTAGCCCCGTAATCTTTTTGAAATTGGCATTAAAGGTAGATATAGAAGCAAAGCCTACCTCTTTAGCAATTCCTTCTATGCTGTAATGGTCAAAATCCGATGAAGCTAACATTTTCTTAGATTCCAAAACACGAAGTTCATTAATCCATTGACTAAAAGTTTTTTGATAATGAGAGTTGATAGCATCTGAAAGATAGGTTCTATTGGTGTTTATTTTTTTGGCTAACTTTTCTAATGTTAGACCTCTATCTTTATGTATTTCGTTTTTATCAATTACTTCTTCAAGCGTCTCTATTATTTGAGAATAATCCATTGTCTTCGAAATTATCCGCTTTGAATGAACAGGCTCTTTTTCTATCTGTATTGATTTCAGTTGCTCTTTTAGCAAAAATTTATTTTTCTCTCTAAGCAAAACCAATTGTCTAGACAAAATTAGGCACCCTATAACTAGTAAAATGCAAAAGAAGAAGAGTACCTTCTTTTTTTCTGCTTCTAATTTTAATAATTTGGCATTCATTTCTTTTTCCAACTCCTCTCGCTGAATCTTATGAAAGAGATCCATTTCTACAATTTTTTCAGATACGATATTGGTATTATAATGATTGCGGATACTATCTGCTAATTTAAGGTGTATATAAGCACTATCCAGTTGCTTGTTTTTGTAATAAAGATCACTCAACGCATATTGAAACCGAAACACATCCAACTTAAAGCCATTTTGCGCTGCTTTAATTAAACCTTGATAGTAGAATTTTTTAGCGAGCTCAAACGAATCCTGTTTCAAATAAATATCTGCAATATTTCCATACGTTCTTAATTCTGCAAAATTGTCTTTATTTTTTTTTATTATCCCCAAAGCATCTAATAGATAACTTTTTGCTACTTCATTTTTTCCCAAATAGCTATTCGTTAGTGCCATATTCAATTTTAGATACAGCGAATTTCTATTCTGCCCCAATAGCTGTTCATACACCTTAGCTCTTTCAAAAGTTATTTTAGCCGCTTGGTGTTTTAAAGAGGCATTCAAACCAACCCCTATTCTAATAATTTTATCTTGAATAATTTCTTTAGGTACATTACTCGAATCAATAATCAAATCCAAACTCTTTCGATATTGCTTGGTAGCAAATTCGGGATGCATAGAGCGCAAAGCGATGCTTCCCATAGTACAAAAGTATTCAGATTGAACAATAGCAGGATATAAATCTAATTTAGAATTTATAGCAACTAATAGATCCAATGCTCTGTCATGATTTCCTAACTTATCAATAGCTCTTGCATAAGCAATCGTATTAATTATCTTTAAATTTTCTTGTTCTATCTCATTGTTAAGCTGCTGATAGATAGAATCTACTTCATAAAGCTTTTGCCCCGTTTTGTACAATTGAGTGTACAGATAAACATCTAAAATTTCATTTTTTGAAGCAGCCTCAAAAAGGCTTATTTTTTTTATTGAATCTTGCCCTTTCAAAGCAACCACACATAATAAAGTAAAAGTAATTATTAGATTAATTATATTCATAATGCATTATTTAAGAGCCTTTATTCTGTAAATCTATACCTTCTATTAAGGAAAAATGTTGGTATAATAGGCTATTCCAAAGCCCCGAAAAGGAATTCAAAAACTTAAAGCGACATCTAAATATTGCTCTTTATCAATAGATAAAGATGAAGTGTAAAATCATAAAAAAGAGCTAAGAGTAAAATTATTACTCTTAGCTCCTATCTATTTATAAGACGTTGATAATGTCTCTATATCCTATTGCTCAGCAGTATCTGGTTTGACTGCTTCTAATGTAGTATTTTTTACTTTACCAGAACACAGTACTTCTGCTTCAACTCGGCGATTCATTTCGCCACCATTTTTATATTGAATCAATGGTTGCGCCCCTCCATGATGAATTGTAATGATACGATTGGCATCAATTCCTTTGCTCATTATAGTGCGCTTTACCGTAAATACACGCTTTTGAGAAAGTTCTAAATTTTTGAAAGCATTTCCAAAAATATCTGTGTGACCATGTAATACAATTTTTGCTTTGGGATGAAAAGTCAAATAATCAACAATCATGTTAATTGTTTTCATCGCTTTTATACGTCCCACAAATTCAGCTTTATTATCATGAAAATAGATATTGGAAAGAATCACACGCTCATTGCAAGCTAAATCTTCTATAGAAGCCATTTTTTTAGGCATATAATCAATCGGTTCTAGCGATTTTGCCAAAGGATTTTCAACTACTTGTTCCGTTTTATTTTTTTTGTCAAAAGTAGATTCTTCGGCTAACGTTGTTGCATTATTAATATCTGGATAATTAACCTTTTCTTGTTGACTGTAAAAACGTTGGATAACTGCTTCCATTTGCGTTTCTGTCCCTAAAATTTTGCTATCCTTGGTCTTTAGAAGAATATCATTGCAATTGAATCGTTGTGTCCCATCTTCATCCAAATCACCTCCTATCAAATGCACTGTTCGTACAGAACGAGGCATCATTTCAAAGTGCACTTCACAAGTAATTACATCTCCCTTTTGAGCATTTACTTTTTGGCTTTCGTTAGCTGCCAGCTCTACAACTTTCGCCTCGTCGTTTAATCGAATATTTTTAACTGTTGCAGCTCTAGTAATTGTATAAGCTGAAGAGGTTTCTGAACGTGTCGAAGTTGTTAATTTCCAAGATTGGTCTTTGCCCGCACCATAAAAGCCGACTATGTCATTGTCCGCATTGGCTACATATCGAAAAAAAACCACCATATTGTTTTCAGTGTAATCTATTTTGGAGATGAGAAAATCATCTGATAAAGTTCGGTATTTAGGCAGATAGTCGGTATAATCTGCTTCTGATGTTTGAGGAGCGGCATTTGCTTGGGACAGGCTACATAACAACAAGCCTAAAAAGCAAAAAACTGTTGCAAATCTGCTATGATTTCTCATTTTAATTACAAAGTTTTAAAACTATAAGGGGAAGTAATAATATCTTTAATGCTCTTTTCTATGTCCAAGATACACTTTTTTTTAAAAACTTGTTAATACTTTGACAATTAGTTAAAACATACTTAAATTTTATATCCTTAAAAATCAAGGTTTTTTGCCCCATTATATTGTTTAGTTAGTCAGGTATAGAGGTGATTTATATGACATATAACATTTTGTTATAGCAAAAAGTTTTCATTTAGTTGACACAACAGGTTTTGGAACTTAAGATACAAACTTATTTCGGCGATTTAGCTCGTATAAAATTAACTTTTGTAGACACATTTCTCAATATGTGGACTATTGGGGTAGCGTTTTGAGCTTATCTCCGATTGCAACTATAAATAATAAAAAACTTTGTTATATGTCATATTTACCCTCATGAACTCAGCACATAAACCAATAACAATCAATTAAAAACCAACCCATTGACAACTAAATTTCAAAAAGCATATTAAGAAACAAATAAACCTAGCACTAGTGGTTATTATTAAATTTATCATTTATTAACATTTGTTTAAGTTCAAAGTTTTTCCTAATTTTATCCGTCCGCTTTCAATATCTCACCATCCCCTCACCAATACTAACCATATTCCTACTTTCAATATCTATCCTTTTTTTTCCTAACGAAGGAGAAAGGGGAATTTTTTAATCAAAAAAAAGAAGATGGCAACAGTACAGGCGAAGATGGCAACTTTTTTCTTGCGAAAGTTAAAAAGTCGTGCGTTTAAATTAATGGACAATCACACCGTTTTCAGGGCAGAAAAAGAAAAAATTTTCAGCCGTGTTCCTTGTCCTAAATCAGTCAAAGTCAAATACTTCAATATAGAGGGAGTAGAAGCCGCACGATTTATTCCAAGAAAATCAAAATATGCCCATAAAATCGTTTTGTATTTACACGGAGGTGGATATACTTCTGGTTCTATCAAAAGTCATGCTGGTTTAATTGGCAAAATCGCTTCTGAGACAGGTATTCCACACATTGCCATCAATTATCGTTTAGCTCCTGAACACACCTATCCAGCAGCATTGAATGATGCCATAAAAGCTTACTTATGGTTGATAGAAAAGGAGCATTTTAATCCCAAAGACATTATCTTGATGGGAGACTCAGCAGGTGGTGGTCTAACATTGTCAACATTGCTAAAAATAAAAAAAATGGGTTTAGAAAATCCTCTAGCTGCTGTTGTTATATCTCCTTGGACTGACTTAACTGTTTCTGGCGATTCTGCCCTTTCTAACCCAGAAAAAGATCCTATTTTAGACGTTGCCAAAGCAAGAGAATGGGGACAATGGTATGCAGGAAATACGCCTTTAGAGCACCCTTTTGTCTCTCCTTTATTTGGTGATTTGTCTGATTTGCCTCCCATATTAATACAGGTAGGGACAGAGGAAATTTTATTAAGTGATGCAGTGCGTTTTGCCGCATTTGCTGCCATGAAAGATTCCGATGTGACCTTAATGATAGAAGACGGGATGTCTCATGTATGGCATTTTTTCTGGCAATATATTCCTGAAGCTAAAACTGCAATTCAAAATATTGCTCAGTATTTAGATAAAAAAATCACACAACAGGAACCCATCAACGAATGGCAAATGATGCGCACAGAAAGTTCTAATTCTATAGGTCGTAGAACAGCAACTGTTGCCAAACTTTCTTATGAGGCTTTTAAATTGGGCAAAAATGTTTTGAGAAAGAAAATTTCTAACTAATCCGACCAAATTAGCCATACCGCTAACTATTTGCGTGATATATCAAAAATATAGCCGAATGACCATAATTATTTGATCATTCGGCTATAAGTTTTTTGTCTTAATATTTTGTTTATTATGTATGGGTAGTAAGCTCAACTACGCTCCTAAATATACTTCAAAGAACGAACGAATCAGTTTCTTTTCCAATTCCTTTGGTGCTGTTGCAAAAGCTCCTGTTGGGCGGTTGGCAAGGATAACATTCAAAGCCAATGCTTTGTGCCCCAAGACACTTGCTAGACCATAAATTGCAGATGTTTCCATCTCCAAATTTGTTACATTTAAGTTATCATAAGAAAATGGTTCCAGCAAATCAAACAATTCAGGCACAATACTCTCCGCTCTAATGGTTCTATTTTGTGGCGCATAAAATCCAGTTGCAGTCGCCGTAATTCCATGTTTCCATTCTGGTGCTTGAAACAAATCAATCAATGATTGAGAAGCACTACTGTAAGTTGGAGGAATTGGAAAGTCGAAATTTAAGTTATCTAAAAAAGCATTAAAATCTCGCTTCAATCCCTTCGTTCTCTCATTGAGATACTGTTTATAAAAGAGCATCAAACCATCAAATCCTATCCCATAATCCGCTACAACGAAACTTTCTACAGGAATATCTTTTCGGATAGCTCCAGAAGTTCCTAGGCGAATCAACTTCAAAGCCGTGTGTTCTTCTTTAAAAGTCCTAGTTTTGAAATCGACATTTACCAACGCATCCAATTCATTGACTACAATGTCAATATTATCCACTCCTATCCCACTAGCCAAACAGGTAATTCTTTGATTACCAATTCGTCCTGTTGTGGTAATAAATTCTCGTTTCTGCTTTGTCAATTCAATAGAATCAAAATGCGCAGCTACTTTTTTTACTCGCTGCGGGTCTCCAACGAGGATAATTGTTTCTGCAATATCTTCTGGACGAATTCCCAAGTGGTAAATACTTCCATCAGGGTTTATAATCAAATTGGCGTCTTTTAATGCTTCCATAGTTGTCTATTTCTATCTATTTTATATTCTCTACAAGGAGAAAAATTAATATTTAGGTCGTCTAAAAACCTAAACCTCTAAAGATAGTAAAGAAAAAACGTTGCGACAAGAAAAAATGAACATAGATAGTCCTGTACTATTGAAATGCCTTAAATCTGTGGCGGAGACTTTTTCTGCTCCTCCAACAAGGTTAAAATGCGATCTACTTTATTTTCTAGTTTTTTTACATCTTCTTTAATCATCCCTACCTGCTCTTCCAATTCATCGTTATTATCACTAACCATCGCGTCAACAAAAATAGAATTGACAATTGACAACCCGATAACACCTCCAAAAACTAGTATTACAATAAAGTACAACTTGGTAAAAAATGCCTGTAATAGATTTACTTTCCCACCTTCAGCAATAGCTTCAGGAATCGCATTCCAACCTTCTATTGTAAACACTTTGAACATACTATAGTAGGAAACAATAGGGTCACCAAAATATTCAGGTGCAATATTTTGATACATATAGCACGATAAGATGGACATGATAAACACAAAAAGAAAAAAACCTATCAAGACCATAAAAGAAGCACGCATTGCTTCTCGTATGGAATTAAAAATATGCTCTACCTGTGGAAAGAATTGTATAAATCGGAAGAATTTGAAGACTCGAAAAACTCTAAACACCAGTAAGAAACCAATGTTTGCCGTTTCATAATCAATAAACATTCGTGCAACTAAAGGAGGCAACGATAATAAAATTAAGGCAACATCAAATTTATTCCAAGTAGGTTTTAAATACTCTCTTAACCCAAAATGGCGCCCTTTAACAAGCACCTCTACCAAAAAACAAAAAGAGATAATATCATCAATCAACATAAACAGATGATGCGCCTCTACTCCTATTGTTTTAATTGGAAAACCTTGTAGAAAAATAATCACAGCATTGATAGAAATCAAGGCAAGAATTATCTTGTCATTTAGAAAGATTTTTTTTAGTAGATTCATAAACGGATTATAAGGATATTATAAATGCTGATGGTGAACTATTTACAAATAGTTCACCATCAGAAATTTAAAGTGCTGTACTTTCAAAATCTAAGTCTGAATAATACCTGGATTAAATTTCTCTACAGGTGCATTATTAGCAGCTTCGATTCCTTGAGAGATCACAAAACGTGTTTCTGTAGGGTCAATAATAGCATCTACCCACAAACGAGCAGCCGCATAATACGGTGTTGTTTGCTTGTCGTAACGATCTGTGATTTGATCCAACAATTTCTTTTTCTCTTCTGGTGTTACTTCTTCTCCTTTTGCTTTTTGAGAAGCAGTTTGTATTTGGAGCAAAACCTTGGCGGCTTGCGAACCACCCATAACGGCAACTTTAGCTGTTGGCCAAGCAACAATCAAACGAGGATCATAAGCTTTGCCACACATGGCATAATTTCCTGCACCATAAGAATTTCCCATGATAACAGAGAACTTTGGTACCGTAGAATTAGATACAGCAGATACCATTTTTGCCCCATCTTTAATGATTCCACCATGTTCTGAACGAGTACCAACCATAAATCCAGTTACATCGTGCAAGAAAACTAAAGGAATTTTCTTTTGGTTACAGTTCATAATAAAACGAGCTGCTTTATCAGCAGAGTCAGAATAAATCACTCCACCAAACTGTACCTCGCCTTTTGCGCTTTTCACGACTTGGCGATTATTAGCAACAATCCCAACAGCCCAACCATCAATTCGAGCATAAGCACAGATGATTGTTTTTCCATACCCTTCTTTGTATTCTGTAAATTCAGAATTATCCACCAAACGCTTTATTATTTCTTTACTATTGTATGGTTTAGAACGCTCTGCAGGTAAGATACCAAAAATCTCTTTAGGATCTTCTTTAGGCAATTGTGGTGTTTCTCTAGAAAAACCAGCTGTTTCAAATGTTCCAAACTTATCGACTAAATCTTTGATGGTATCCAAGCAAGTCTTATCATCTGGCATTTTATAATCTGTTACACCAGAAATTTCGCTTTGAGTCGTAGCCCCCCCCAATGTTTCTTGATCAACCGTTTCTCCAATAGCAGCTTTTACCAAATAAGGTCCTGCCAAGAAAATAGAGCCTGTACCTTCTACAATCAACGCCTCATCCGACATAATTGGCAAATATGCCCCTCCAGCTACACAACTCCCCATAATAGCAGCAATTTGAGGAATACCTTGGCTTGACATTTGAGCATTGTTGCGAAAAATACGCCCAAAGTGCTCTTTATCGGCAAAAATCTCATCTTGCATAGGCAAGAAAACACCTGCTGAATCCACTAAATAAATAGTTGGCAAGCGGTTTTCCATCGCAATCTCTTGAAAACGCAAATTTTTCTTTCCTGTAATAGGAAACCATGCCCCTGCTTTTACGGTAGCATCATTCGCAATAATCATACATTGGCGTCCACGAATATATCCAATACCACCAACAACACCCCCTGCTGGACAACCACCATAATCTGCATACATCTCATGCCCAGCAAAAGCACCTATTTCTAGAAATTCTGTATCATCGTCAATCAAATAATTGATGCGCTCACGGGCTGTCATTTTACCCTTTTTGTGTAATTTATCAATTCGCATTTGACCTCCGCCCAAACCAATGGTTTTAAGCATACGACGCATTTTAGCAACCTCTAGTTTGTTTGTATCTTCGTTTCTATTAAATTCTAAGTCAATCTTTGTAGGTGTTTCCATATTGTATGATTATAATTGATAGTGTTTTGTCATTTAATGATTTATCTTATCTTGACCGATAATTCTATCATTTTATTTTTGTACAAACCTCCAATAGTTCTAAACAAACATACGAAACTGACTATCAAACCAGTTTAAGATGCTTTTGGTATTTTTCATCTATCAAATGAATACTTTTATTTATTGAATAAATAAAAAACAAAGAACTATTAAATTTCAATACAACTTAATTTTTATGGTTGACAAAGATAGAATTTTTTGTGAAAAAATGAACAGCTACACGGTATAATTTCTAGAGCTTACTTTGCTCTTAAAAGGAACCTTTTTAATGGTTTTCGAGTTATTTCATCCAAATATTAGCAATTCTTTGCATTTAATACTGCGCTACTACTGCGTGGTCGCTCGGATTATTACAAACAATAAAACAATACCCTATCATGAAACATAGAGGCAAACATTCTCAAGACAATACTAATTTTGCTCCCAAATGGCATCCTATTTTTGCAGCGGCAGCAGGAGATTTGTCTTTTTTACTTGGCAAGCAGTATGGCGAAAAGTCCGCCTTGGCTTTGGTTGGCAACCGTTATCAACTGAATAAACGCCAACAAAGAGCCTTGAGTTTGATTACTTGCCCTTCTGACAAACTCTATACTCGCTCTCAAAAAGCTCTTCTTCCGCAAGCTTTAAACAACCAATCTGTAGCTATTGATGGGTATAATTTATTGATTACAATAGAAGCGGCTTTATCAAAAGGATATATTTTGGTTGGTCAAGATGGCTGCTATCGAGATATCGCAAGTGTACACAGCACCTACAAAAAAGTCAATGAGACCATTCCTGCTTTGCTGTTAATTGACAAAGCACTCAAAGAACTCGATGTAAAACACGTTCAGTGGTATTTTGATGCGCCCGTTTCTAATAGTGGTCGATTAAAAGTATTACTCTATGAATTAGCAGAGAAAAATAAATCTAATTGGGATGTTGACTTAGTCTTTAACCCAGACTCTACACTTATTGAGAAAGAAAAAATTTGCATTACAGCAGATAGTTGGATTTTAGATGAAGTAGGAGCTTATTTTGATTTGGCTAAATACATTATCACAAAAGAAATAACGGATGCACTTGTCTTAGATTTCTTCTCCTCCACTACGTCTCTCAAACCTGATTAAAAAAACTTAAAAAAAATCAAAAAAAAATTCAGGATCTATCTAACTGATTCTGAACAATCAACAAGCAACCTCAAAAAAAAACTTAAAAAAAAGACACATTTTTTCTTCTAAAAATTTGCAAATAAAGAAAACTGCCGTATATTTGCATCGCAGTCAACGAAACGGCTACTAAAAAAAAGGAAGTTTGGCAGAGCGGTTGAATGCACCAGTCTTGAAAACTGGCGTGGGTTAATAGCCTACCGGGGGTTCGAATCCCTCAACTTCCGCACGATAAAACCGTAAGTAATTCACTCGAATTATTTGCGGTTTTTCTTTTTATTTCCCAGTCTATTTTCTAGCATCGTCTATCTTTTTAGCTTTCTTATTCTATTCAAGAATAAACGACTTACACCCCTCCCTAAAAGAATTTTTCTTTTTCAATTATTTCTACTATCCTTTATGAACAAAATCCTCCCTAAAACAGTTACAATAAATAACTGCACCTTAAAGTAGATGCTAAAAAATAAGGCTATATTTTATCTTTCTGGACGATTACTAAAACAAACACATTGGTTTTAACCTACATGATTATTCTTATCAATACATTTTACTGATTGTTGCTAATACGAATTGAGTTTAAAACATTTCAATAAATTCTAATTTAGTTTTTACTTTAACAACAATAAAATCATCATGTTTACTGAGTATAAAAAGGTGGGAAGCCATGTATTCCAAACACACATTCGTCCCCCCAGTCTAAGCGTATTATCTCCTGTCAGTTATGCTGTTATCAAACGGGAAAGTTCCCCCAAAAAGGTATTAACCAATTCAGCAACTTATTCTACTAAAAAATACCTATCAATCGTGTCTTTTATCTTAAAAAGAGCCAGATCCTATCCGTCACAAAAAAATAAGTTAGCGTTAAACTTTTATTTATTACTTTCTACTCTGCCCTATTTTTCGGAAATTTAGTCGACCAATTCTTCAATCCTTTTTCATTTAAGTCTTTAAAATTTATGAATTTAAAACACATTTTTAATAGCTTTCTTTTTACGCTCCTGTCTATTATTTGTATGAACACCCTACAAGGTCAAAGTATAAAGCCCTATAATAAAGCTTTAATATGGCGAGGCTTTGAGCATCAATGGACCTACAACCATCGAATTAATAGAATTGGCAGCCTAGTTTCGATGCAACAAGATAGTGGATACTGTGTACATTATAGCGCAACAGGCTTGGGCTCTGATAGTACCTTTGCGACAACCCATTATACTTATGTAGAATCACCAAATGTTTTTTTTAAAGAAACTGAGATCAAAATATTGGTTAATGGACATGAAGGAGACTTATTAACAAAAACGGAAAACATTTATTTGGATTTAGATAAATGGATGCAAGGCAAATCGCATTATGATGTACTTGTCAATGGTTTTGAAGTAAAATCAATGACCAAAGCAGACCAACTTCAACTCCTCCATTTTTTGGTAGAAGACCCCCTGTACATAAAGGAAACAAAACAAATTTATCTAACAGCTAATTTTAATTTGGTTACCAACTGTAGAACACTTGAATGCGAGCTTTTTAAAGATCAAACAGCCTATGAACTTACGCTACATTTGCTGGTTATTGGTTTTGAAGAAGATGCAGGAGAAATTAGAAATTCATATACTACTAGAAATTATGCTTGGGATATTGCTGTAGAGGTAGAAGACGTTAGCAAAGAACTCACTATTCAAGGGCAAAAAGATGAATATCCTACTGCTTGTGTCGGCATCAAAGGATTGGGGATTGTATTAAATGAGGAACATTGGCTCTTGCAGTTGGATAATTACATCACTCCTCTAGATTACAACGAAGAAAATGGACAAATGCGCAGCCATGTCAATATGAAAGTTATTGCATGGAACAATGGAATGGAAAATTTTTCTGTAGCTCCCTTTAAAGCTGAATTTGCAAAACGAAAAAGTGGCTATGCTATGCTAGATACGAATCCTAGTTTAATTCAGTTTTCTGATGCTAAAATCAAGCATGGGCAAAGCAAAACATCCTTGTATTGGCGTGGTAGAAACAAAAGCTCTGAGGCTCCTGAGGCCGAAAGCATCAAAAACATTACTAAACATTTAAATTTCGATTAAATATGAAAATCATTCTATCCAATTCTCTAATGCTGCTCTTGCTTTTTTTCATAAGTACTTCTAGCATTTTCGCGCAAAAAAATGGTGTGAGTGGTTATGGACATACTGAAATTTTGTATGTCGGTTCTGAATTATCTGGAGATGTCTATCTTGGTGCTGGTGGTGGTATTGTTGTTAACGACAACTTCCAATTTGGAGTATACCTGAGAGCTCTTAACAAACCTTATAAGTACGATTTATTTGAATCAAATCCCGATAGTTTGTTTGGCAAAAACAATCATCCCTTTTCTCGAAATGATTTTGCAATTTCTAGTAGTGCTAGTAATATCGAAACAGGTGTTAATGTTGGTTTTAATGTGATGCCTGACAAACCTTTTCAAATTACATTTAATGGAATGTTAGGTCTTAACACGGTATCTTTCAGTGAACTTACTGCCATCGAAGACCCTAATAATTCTATAGGGGTCATTTTTGAAGATGATTTGTATACTATGTTTGGACTCAATAGCTCCTTGGAAATAAACTTACAAGTAAAAATTGGTGGATTTCTTAAACTTGGAGCCAAAGGAGGATATCATTTTGCAATTATAAATGGGGAAACACGCAATGGCAATCTGCTCAAAAGTCCTGCCATGTTTTCAGGTCCTTATGTGGGCGCTAGCGTTGTATTTGGTAGTTTTTAGGCTGAGTCTCTTTCTGCAAATCGTAGAAAAAGTAAGGATACAATCAAGATTTTTCAGCAGAAAAATACTTGTAGTTTAGTATATCTACGGCTTCTTTAGTCGGCAAGGAATTAATTATTTTAATTCCTTTTGGCTTTTTTTTGCATAGCTGTTGAGAGTTCTTAAATTTGCCTCGTCTAATGGAACGCTTTGTCAACTTACAATACTTTGTGACAAAATCGTATCCGTTAAACTACACTACTACTCGGTGGTATTTCAAGTTGATTACCATCAAAATCCTTTTAAACGCCCAAAACATAAAACATTTATAATCAACACCAATACAAAGATACTTTTTTGTTTTTGCAACAGCAAAGCGAAAAATCTATGCAGTACTAAACTTACACATTACTATAATAAACAATCATGATATTATCAGATAAGGAAATACTAAAAGCAATTGAAAATAAAGAAATTGTAATCGAACCTTTTGACCCAAATTGCTTAGGTACTAATTCTTATGATGTACACTTGGGAAAATATCTAGCCACGTACAAAAATCGTGTTCTAGATGCCAAAAAGCATAATGAAATTGAATCTTTTGAAATTCCAGACGAAGGTTTTGTCCTTCAATCAGGAATGCTTTACTTGGGGGTTACCGAAGAATACACAGAAACACATAATTCTGTTCCTTTTTTAGAAGGAAAATCTAGTGTTGGACGTCTGGGGATTGATATTCATGCCACTGCTGGAAAAGGTGATGTTGGTTTTTGCAACACTTGGACATTAGAGATTTCATGTACTCACCCTGTTCGTGTATACAAAGGTATGCCTATTGGGCAATTAATTTATTTTATGGTACATGGCGACATAAAAACGTATTATAACAAAAAGCAAAACGCAAAATACAACGAACGTACCATCCGTCCTGTGGAGTCCATGATGTGGAAGAACAAGTTCTAATAGGAACTCCTTTTGCTTTATTCTTAATTAATATGCGTCCATGACCACTTTTCTTGTTATTGTTGGTACTTTTCTTCCTTTTTTGATAATTTTTGGAATTGTCATTCGAAAAAGTGCACGCATTCAAGAAAAGTTGCAACGCTTGGAAGAGGAACGCAACGAGTTGCAAGACCTCAACTCATTGCTAAAAATAGAAAAAGCAGAACTCCTAAAAAAACAAGCTCAACTAGATCAAGAACTTAGCTTAGCGATACAAAATAATAGCCAACAACAAGAAGCACTAGAGTTGTATGCTACTCGACAAACGGAATTTCATATTATTAAATTTGGGCGAATTCCAGCTTGGGGTAGTCCTTCTTATAGTATTTCGGTAGATGCCTTGGGCAATGTCCTTTTTCATGGAAAAGAAGCGGTTCGGCTAATTGGCTTTTTTCAGTGGAAAATTTATAGGAAACGTATTCATAACCTTAATAACATTATCAAAAAATCAGGCTTTTTCGATATCAAAGAGCCTTCTTTTAAAAGTTCTATTGATAATATTTCGGGTGTTGTCATTGAAATTTATCTCAAAAATGGGTTTCACAAAAAAATTACTTACGATCATGCTGCCAACTATCCTATAGACTTAGGTTTTTTGGAACGAAAGTTAGATATTATCTTAGGCACTCAAAAGCTTTGGCTTTATTGGGATCAAAATGTTGTACAATTCTCTATTAAAAGAGGGCTTAACTACAAAGTTTCTTTTATTCTAAATCAAGGCTTGCTCTATACCATTTTAGGGGAAGAGTACTTTAGTGATGCGTATCAAGATGGCTGGGAAAGCCTCAATAAATTGGTGGTAGAATATGAGCACTTATTCTCAGAAGCAACCAACTATTCTTACCAAAGACACCCTCGTGACACGATCTGGGTAGAACTAGAAACTGGTTTTCGCTTTTTAATTCTCCCTGACAAACACAAAGAGCTTTACCATCGCTTTGCTAAAATTGTTGAAGATTACGGCAATGAATTGCAAAGCAAGACCGAAAAGTAGGCTAAAGGGAGGAACTTTTTTGTAAAGATGTCTGTTCCCAATCTTAGTTATTGCTAATCATAGTCATAACACCCCGTTCCATAAATCCTTATTTACATCCCCTAAGTAACATTTTAAACACTTCTACAAATCTATCCCATGGAATCTATAGAAATAAATTTGGACCTTCCTCCCAAAGAAAGGTGGCATTTTGCAGCTAACTATCGTACAGAAATCAACGAAATTATCGCTTGTTATTGGGTAGATTTAGCAGATTATGTAGCACTTATAGAAAGCGTCTTAGATAACTACAAAGCATTATTTATTCCCTCGAGTTATCTCGAAGAGATTGAGTGCATTGCCAATTATTGTGATTATACTGCCGATCAAATACTGATTGCTAATTTATATTACGACATTGTCAAGTTTGCTTTTGCTTGTACTGCCTTTGCTTTTGAAAAAGACGGTAGCATATGGCATGCCCGTAATCTAGATTGGTGGACAGAAAATGACGTTTTAAAGAAATACACCAAAATTTTTACGTTTACCAAAGGTGGTCAGACTGTTTTTCAATCCATTGGTTGGGTTGGTTTCGTTGGTGTTCTTTCAGGCATTAAACCTCACCGATTTTCAATTACCTTAAATGCAATCGTGAGCGATGAACCTCCTATGATGGCAAAGCCTGTTAGCTTCTTACTTAGAGAAGTTCTTGAAGGAGATTATCACTTTCAACAAGCGCAAAACATGCTTGAACAAACCACTATTGTTTGCGATTGTTTATTACTACTATCTGGAACAACTGCTGGGCAAATGCTCGTTATTGAACGAACACCTCAATCAAGTAAAACTAGACAAGCTGCCAATGGTTTTATTATTGTTACCAATGATTATAAAAAAATCAACTACAAAAGCAATAACCAAAGTGCTCTCAAAGACACGTCATGTGGTCGGTATAATCGCACACAGTTGTTGCTAGAGCGAGAACTTCCTTCCAATCCAATGGATTGCTTTTCCATCTTAAATGACAAAGCTGTTAAAATGCAAATCACAGTGCAACAAATGGTTTTTAATCCCCAGCAAGGACTCCTTGAAATTAAAGTTCCTTAAAATACAAGGCAACTAGGGCAATTACAATTAAATCCCATTAATTCTAATGCAACACTAAGAACAAGACTTGTGCAATAACAATCTTCATAATCAATGCCAACGGAAACATCATGGCATAACCAAATACAGGAATTCTATTTTTTGTTCTTGAGGCTGCAAAATCCAGAATAGCAGGCTGATTGGATACCATACCCATCAGAAAACTAAATGGTAATTTTATAATTTTATAACCTACAAATAAAATAGATAATGCTGTCAGTAGGCTGATAACAGCACTTGCTCCAAACACATAAATGCCTTCCATAGAAAAGCTATCAATAAAAGAATTGCCAGAACGAACCCCAATGGCAGTCAATAACAAAATCAATCCTATCTGTTCTAAAGTAACATTGGCAGAATATGGCAGCGACCAGACAATTGGTCCCGTTCTTCGCAAGGCTCCTAAAATTAGTCCTACAATTAAAGGACCTCCCGCATAGCCTAGCTTAAAGCTAAAGCTTGATCCTAGGTTTAATTCAATAGTTCCTAAAATTAATCCCAAACCAATTCCTAGTCCAAAAGAAAATAGATTTACTTTACTAGATGCTTGATAAGAGTCCCCAAAAAGTTTAGACAATTTTTTAATATCGTCCCTTTGTGCAACAAATCGAATTCGATCTCCCAACTCTAAAATCGTATCCCCATTTGCCAGCATATCAACATCTCCCCTTCTAATTCGTGTGATTTTAGCATAATATTTTTCCTCTAAATTTAGGGATGCAATAGAACGTCCAGCCACTTCTGGATTTGATACAAAAATTCTAGTGGTATCAAAATTAGAACGATCGTAAACCATAAGAGAGTCGGTTTCTTTTCCTAAGACTTGTTTCAACCTAGTCAACTCTTCTTGATTCCCAACTACAGTCAAAATATCCCCCAACAAAAAATGGGTATCTCGGCTAATTAAGTCCATCTTTTCATCTCGTATAATCCGACAAAAGGCAACTTTCCATTGATGTTTTTTTAACAACTCTCTAAGTTTGATATGCGTTGCCTCCACCTCACTTACTTCTATAGATATGCGCTTCAGTTCTTGTTCCAAAGGATAATGATCCTGCAAGTTTAGTTTTTCTTTTTCATAATTAATCCGAAATACTTTTTCCATAACAATAATGGCAATAATACCTCCTAAAACGCCCATTGGATAAGAAAAAGAGTAGCCTACGACTAGCTCTTGCGTTAATTCTGCAGCTTGCTCCTTCGGAAAAGTATTGCTCATATAATCAATTACTCCTGCTAAAGCAGCTGTATTGGTGGTACTTCCTGCATACGCTCCTGTAATCGTAGCAGCAGAAAAGCCAAATAAATACCATAAGGTAGCTGCTATACATCCCGATAAAATGAGCATGGATATAATAAACAGAAAATCTCGAATGCCATTTTTGCGATAAGATTCAAAAAAAGCTGGTCCCGAACTCAAGCCTATAGAATAGACATAAATCGACAACCCAAGCAATAAAACAATTTCTGGAATTTGTAATTGAGCATCTATAGCACCAAAAAACAATCCTGTAAACAAAATGGCAGCAACGCCTAAAGAATTTCCTTTGATGGATATATTACCAATTAAATACCCTAAAGAAGCAACAACAAAAAGCAACAACAAGGGATATTCTGCGAGGATTTGAATCATTGTTAATCGTATCATTAGTTCGCTTGAACTACACAGTAGCAGCTAACTAAGCTTGCGAGCTCACGAAGCAAAACAAGTTAAAAACTAAAAATTAGTCAACTATTATTGTTATTGTATAATAGCTATTTTATCTTTCTAAAGAAGTTAAATTCAAAGATGGGAAAAATTCCCAATAATAAGCAATTATTGGATTCAATGTTTAGCCACCAATCAAAATCATAGAGCGATTTTGTCCATGATTTTCTGGTTTAGAAAATGCTTCTAAACTCTCCCAACCACCTCTAGCAGGTGCTTTTGACTGAATACTTTTCAGAATAATTGGTCGAATATCTTCCCCTGCTCGAAATGGCGTTAATAAATCTGTTTCGCTGGTTGAAAACAAGCAGTTTTTAATTCGTCCATTCGCTGTTAAACGGATTCGATTGCACGTACCACAAAACGGATTTGTAATTGTACTAATAATAGCAAACGATCCTTGATACCCTCGTACTTTATAGTTAACAGCAGTATCGTTGGGTTTATCTGCTATCCGAAGGATATTGTTTTCATTGTAATAATTAGTTGCTTTCTCTACAATTTCTGCTAACGAGATACCTTTTTTCCAATCCCATTGATTTCCATCAAAGGGCATAAACTCTATAAATTGAATTTGTAAATTTTGAGCCTTGGTCAATTCTATAAAATCAATAATTTCGTCAAAATTAATGGCACGCATCAAAACAACATTAATCTTTACATGAAAGCCTTCTGCTAATAATAAATCAATATTTTGGCGTACTTTCTGAAAATCATCTCGCTTGGTGACCAAAGCAAATTTATCCCGATCCAATGTATCCAAACTAATGTTAACAGCCTTTAGTCCTGCTTTTTTAAATGCCGCAACAAACCGATCTACAATAATTCCGTTTGTTGTAATTGCTAATTCTACAGGGAGTGCTCCGAGTGCTTCTATAATAATAGTGGCATCTTTGCGGACTAATGGTTCTCCACCTGTTAGGCGAATTTTTTTCACGCCCATTTCGACAAATGTGGTAGCAATTGACAAAATTTCCTCATAAGTCATCAAGTGCGACTTAGGAGCCAACTCTACTCCTTCCTCAGGCATGCAATAAAAACAGCGTAAATTACAACGCTCTGTCAAAGAAATGCGTAGATAATCATGTATTCTATTATGTTGGTCCTTAATCATTAATCCCTATTTTCCTTCTAAGATTTTTTTTTCTCTAATTGATTCGATTTCTAATGTCTATCATTTCTGCCGCTACGCTCACGGCAATTTCTGCTGGGCTTTTGCATTTGATAGGAATGCCTATTGGCGTTTTGACCCGCTCAAAATCTGCTTCTGAATAACCTTTTTCTAGCAATATAGTTCGAATTCGATTGACTTTAACTTGGCTTGCCATCATTCCAATATAACAAGCCTCTTTTCGAATTAACTGACTCAATATCAATGTATCTAAAGCACTAGAAAAGCTCATAATGACAATATAATCTCGTTTTGTACTTGGAACAAAATTAGCTACTTTTTTATAGTTGGTTATAATTTTTTTAGAAATAAATTCGTCATATTCCTCTGTTGGCAAATCGGCTCGGTTGTCAATTAAGACCACCTTAAAATTAAGCCACGCAAGTTGGCGGCACAATGCTAAGCCCACATGCCCTCCTCCGATTAAATAGACTCGATCTTGATTGTTTATTATAAAACGATAGGTCCAATTTTCAATAGAACTAAAAGTATATTCAAACTTAGGCATTGCCCCATTCGCTTCCTCTACAACTAGCGTATTATCAGCAGCCAACACCAAATGATAATCTTTTTCATCTGTACAAGCCCATACTATTTTCTCAACGAATGCCTTGTGTTCTCTATTCAAAAAGAAAGTCAGGACTGTCTGTTCACCAGAACAAGACAGACCCGACCATTTACTTCTATCACTTTTATCATGGACTAGTTGCTGCCGAGTACAAGTATTGGTTGTAGTTTTTAATAATTTTTTGCATACTTCTACTTGTTTGTATTCCATAGCACCACCGCCTATTGTTCCGTACATACTAGCATCTTCACTCACCGCCATATAATGTCCTTGTCGCCCAGGGCTACTCCCTATACTTTCGGCAACAAACATTAGAGCAACCCGTTGATTGGCATTGATTTTTTGAGCAACAAATTTCCATAATTGTACTTCTTTCATTCAATAATTGTTTGAATTTGTGAGGTGCTTTTTTCCCTTTAGTTAGATTAGCAATTATTTATTAGCACTTCTGCGGTGCTACTGCATGGTTCTAACAAACTATTGGCTTCTTATAATGATTTGATTATTGTGCACGGCGACCTTTTAATATTGCTAAAAAAGAACGACTTCGAATCTCTTCTAGTGTCAATCCTGTTGCCATTGCTTCCTCTTCTGAAATTGCACCACTATTCATTCCTTTCAAGAAATAATTCAACAAGCCTTGCCCCGTTGCCGCATCATCAAAAATATCTGTTGTCAAGGTTGCTCTAGCTGCCTTATCAATAAAATTTTTCAACCGCAAAGCTGCATCGCTATAACTTTCCAAGAAAAAGGCATAAACAGCCGCATAACGAGCAATAAATTGCGCAGGGTGTAAATCCCATCCTTGATAAAATCCATTCCAAAGAGAATGACGGACATGGTCATAGCCCATTTTCCAAGCACGATGTACAATCTCTGTATTTTCTTTTAATTGAGCATAACTTAGCTCCTCTCCTCGATGAGGCCCTACAGGCATTACATTTGTTGCTCCATCCGACAACCAAATTCCAGTATGTGCCAAGGCTACTTTTGTCATATGGTGCGCAAAATCACAAACAGGATGATCCATTGTTTGGTACTTAGCAGTGATACTACAAGAAGCCGTATAATCATAAGTTCCAAAATGGCAGGCAATTAAACGCCCTTTGCTAGCACGGATAAAACGCATTAAAGGATTTCGACCTTCCTCTCCCATAATAGATTGCGTTGTCTCAACCATCATTTCCATTTTTAAAGTCCCTTTAGCAATGCCATTAGCAGCCTCCAACCATTCAAACAACTGCACTAATGCTTCTACTTGCCCTTCAATGGTTACTTTTGGGAGCATTACAACAAAATTTTCAGGCAATTGCCCGCCCGTTGCTGCGCAAAGTGTGCTAATAAAAATATCTAGGGTGCGAATTCCTCTCTCTTTTAAATCTTCACTAAAAGGCTTGATTCGTATACCAATAAAAGGCGGCAAGGTTCCTTCTTGCATCCCTTTAGCAACTTCTTCCGCCGCTCTAGCTGCTGTTGCATCTTCCTCTTCGTCACTTCTATTACCAAAACCATCCTCAAAATCAATTCTAAAATCTTCTAAAGGCTCATGCTCTAATTTTGCAACTAACTTATTGTAGACGGTATAAGCCAACCAATGAGGTTCTTTTTTCCGTTCCACCTCTGGCAAATTATCCAATCGTTCTTGAAGAATTTGAATTTCATTAGTACTCGTAGGCAAATGTTCCCAACCTTCCAGTTTTAACACACGACCCAATACACAAAAATTAGGTGCATAATATTTTAAACTACTGATAGCTTTGGTTTGTAATTTGGTAACAATTGTTGCATCAAAAAGATTAGCACCACCATATACAGTATGTACTGGTTGTCGGTCTGCTCGATCGCCTTTATAAATTTGTTGAAAAGCAAGGTTATGTTTGCTTAACTCGTTGGTAACAGCACTTTTTTGTACTGGGGTTATTGATAATTTCATATATTACTGTATCGTTAGTTTAACAATGGAGAATTCTACTTAGACATTAAAAAAAGCAAACACTGCCCCCTTCAGTCTAAACTTTATTCCAAGATAAAAATAAAAAGATAGGACTTTTAAAGCTAAAAAAAAATACCTTCTGTATATTTTCGGCAAAAAAGGAATTTCTTGTTTTTGAACGATTACTTTTTTTGTTTGACCATAATTTTTTTTAGATCTATGCAATTCTTAGTCTGGCTCCAAAAGCCTTATCCTGTTTTAGAGACCTTCTTTCAAAAAGAAGTTTTAGCCTGTAGCTTTGGGCTATTTATTTATCTATTTTTAACACTTTTTCAACCATTCAATATACAAGATATTGCTAGCCAAGAATCTAGATACATTTTAGGTTTTGGAATTGTTACAACAGTTTTCATGAGTATCAATTACTCCTTCTTTCCCCTTCTTTTCCCTGTTTGGTTTCACAAAGAATCTTGGACAGTTGGCAAAGCACTATTGTTTATTATTTTTAATATTCTATGTATCGCATTCGGCAATTATTATTACCATATTTTCAGCACTGGAAATGACCTTTATATTTTTGATTTAAGCAGCTTCCTATTCATGACGACTATGGTTGGTATTTTTCCTGTACTTTTTTTTCTTTTCACAACCGAACTCTTATTATCCAAACAATTAATAAAAGAAGCCAATACTATCAACAAGCAACTTGTAATCGAACAAAAAAATAATTCAGCAACCTCCGTCATTCATTCAATCCAATTGCAAGGAAAAGCATCTACTGATTGCCTAAACTTAGACTTGCAACAGTTTCTATTTGCTCAATCCGAAGGCAATTACTCTAAAATACACTATTTTAAAAATGATTTTCTACAAACCAAACTACTTAGAGTATCCTTAAAAGAATTAGAAATACAATTCAAACAATACACTGAAATTATCCGATGTCATCGCTCTTTTATTGTTAACAAAAATCATATTGCCTCTCTATCTGGCAATGCTCGTTCATGCAATATTCATTTTATCAATAGTAACCTAACCGTTCCTGTTTCTAGAAGCTTCTCCAAAGAGAAATTGATTTAATGAAAAACGCTCCATAAATGCTAACCTATTAAAAATGTACTTTCTAAACGCATTCTTAGAACAGAGATTCCCATTTATCCCTTTCATTTCCCATCTATCACAAAGACTTGATTGTAACGTATTTTAGTTTTTATATTGGAGCTTTATTCTTCAACCACAAAATTTAATCTACGATGAAAAAATTAGGCGTCTTTCTAGTTTATTCTCTTTGTCTTATTAGCTGTTCTACTATTATTCCAATATTTACAAAAAAGAAGCTCGCCAGCCAATCATTTAGCTCGTTGGCAACTTCTGCTGATCATTATTTTTGGAAACACTTTCACGAAGGTAATTATGACAGTATCCCACAAATACTACACCTCCTAAAAGCAGCATATATAGAGAACCCTAATAATGCTACGCTTGCTGCACATATTGGTTTTACGCATGCCTGGGCACTATCAGAACGCATTCGATTGCCTAAGCCCTCCGCTAATGTCATTGACCATGCCACATTAGCAAACAAGTATTTTAAAGAAGCCATGCAATTAGACCCCAGTGATATACGGCTAAAAGGGTTTCATGGTGATTTTTTAATGTCAGAAGGAAGCATTGACCAAGATCAAAAGAAGATCGTCAAAGGGTACCTTGAGACTAAAAAAGTCGCTAGACAATGGCCAGAATGGGGAGATTTCACCTTGAGTTATCCATTAAGTTTATCTAACAAAACAGACAAACGATTTCAAGAGTCCATAGATTTAATGTGGCACAATGCCGATGCTTGTGCCTGTGAAAAAGTAGATCGAGAACATCTAGATTGGAAAAAATATTATCCTCTATTAAATACAGATTTAACAGAAAAAAATAGGCGAGCTTGCTGGAATACTTGGATTGCTCCTCATAATTTGGAAGGTTTTTTCATTCACTTTGGCGATATTTTAATCAAATCAGGTGACTTAAAAAAAGGACTTATGATGTACCAGAACGCTAAGTCTGTTCCCGAATATGAAAGTTATCCATATAAAGAAGTTGTCGAGCTTCGAATAAAAAATGCTCAAGAAAATCTCCAACGTTTTAATCAAGCTATTGAAATTTCAAATGGCAATAGCAACAATGTCCTAATGATTAATAGCAAGATTTCATGCATGGGATGTCATCAGAAGACAAAATATATTGCTCCTGATACTTCAAGGTCTTATGTTGCGCCACATCTAAAAAGATAATCATTAAACCTATGGCTCAATATCCTCTGATACAGGGGAAGAAGTCGTAATAATAAGCCTAAGAAAAGAAATAATTAAAGCAAACATGGAGGTGTACATAATTAAAGCAATCAAATTAGCACCAGAGTCTCCCACAAAAAGCTGCGTAAAACTTTCTGTTTGTGCATCTAATAAACCTAAAATAATAGCTAAAATTACTGCAATAATTAAAATAAAGGGGGTGGATTGATTGGAGTGCATTTTCATAATAAAAATCGATTAGAACAACGAGTATCTCAAAATAGCGTTTATGTAGTCATTCTATAAACGCTATTTTGAGACCAACATTAATTTAACAGTGGAGCAATATCTTTGGTAATTGTTTAAAAACTTAGCAAACAATTCCTTCTTATAATAAAGACGTTGTCCAACTCATATTGGTTGGTATTTTTACTATGCAAATATATAAAAAAAACATATCAACTTAATCAACTCCCTCTATAAGTTGAAAATCCAAAAGGATTTAGTAACAATGGCACGTGATAATGTTCCATATTAAAAGTTTCAAATACAATTCCTATCTCAGGGTAAAATGTCTTTACATTCAGTTTTTCATAATAACTTCCCGTTTCAAAAAACATCCTATAAATTCCAGGGCTAATCGTTGTTCCTTCTTTCAATAGATCTCCAACACGTCCATCTAAATTCGTTATCCCCGTAGCGATAGTTTCCCATTCTTTTCCATCTTTTCTTTGCAAACGAACCTGCACTCCTGCTGCTGGTTTGCCCAGACTTGTATCTAATATATGCGTTGTAATTTGACTCATGCTAATAGTTTTTGAATTCTCAAAGTGGTAATTTTATGCTGTTCTCCTGCTGCAATTTTCAACTCTGTGGCTCGATCATTGGGCAATCGCTCCAATAACAAATCCAACATTTGCTGCGCTGTTTTCCCTGTTGCAAAAACAATAAAAATAAATCCAAAGCGAGCTTCATAAGCAGCATTTCCCTCAGCCAAAGCTTCAATCACCTCCATAGAGGCTTGTTGTACTAATTTTTGCTCATTACCAGCCCAATCTTTAGTTGCTTGGAATTTTTTTGCCAGACTATTAACATCGCCAATTTTAGGGTGTCCTTCAAAAGCCTCTAAGTAATCTAACTCTGAGCATGTATTCCAAATACGGTCAGAGGCTTCCTTCAAATCATGGATTGTTTCAAAAGGAAACTCGGCAGCCAATTCCTTGTACCATTTCTTAGCAGCACAACAATACTCTAATTTTTGTTCCAAATCACCCAAATTGAGTTCGTTTAATTCTTCCAAAGTCATACGTCTTTTTTTAACTTCACATTCAACATTACTTCGTCCAAAATCAGATTCACTTAATTATCAAGGATGCTTTTTATGTTTTTCATAGCCTCTAAACCGACCATAACAAACTGATGACCATAAAGAGCGAACTAAATCACTGCACAACGAGCTATCACACAACAGCACCAAATGTAATCAACGGAGTATTCATTCAAACAACAAGACAATATAGAACCAATCAATAGTCCTAAACAAAATTACCAAACAATCGCATTCTGCTCACCCCCCCATCTGGATAAATATTCAAACGAACATGAGTAAACACTTCTTCTGTTGGTATATTATTATAATAGTGTTCTTGATCTGCTTGCAACTTCTGCTTGGACAAAATTTCTTTCCAAGGCAACTCATCTACATTCTCTGCTGTTACAGCGCTATGATTGGGCAAGTTAATTCCATCTAAAGAAAAAGTATCTGGATAATTACCTTTAAAATGACAGGTGTCAATTAATGCTTGATTAATTTTGCCAGGTCTAGCCAATTTTACAACTACCCAATCACGATTATGCAAAGTTCTATTTCGTTTAGTTTCCCATCCATCACCCATATTTAGCCCTCTATTAGGCATAATTAAATTATCCATATGGCTAAAGAACATATCATTGCAAAGAATAGCCTTCGCGCCCATATTAGCCGCAGCTAAATCAATCGTGCTATTTTCATCATACATTGACCAATCTACATGCACGTGACCATACACTTTAAATCTGGCAATACCTCCATCTGGATAAATACGGAGTTTTAGATGTGTATAAATGTAATCTGAATACATATCAATAAAATGCTGTGACCCAGGTTTCAAGGCAATTTTCTTAACCAAATCATCCCAATCATCATGATTCAATACAGTGTCTACATCTGCATCCAAAGGCAAGCAACAAGCTTCTACAGAAGCATAAGGAGGATGATTTCCTAAGAAATGATTGGTATCAATATCTAATCCTCTTAGGCGTCCCATTGCCCCTAACTTTATAATACAAAAATCATGACCTTCTGTCCTCTTTCTTCTAGACTCCCATCCGTCCATCCACTTGCCTCGATCTGTATATTTGTCTTCTATAAAAATACCTCTACCAGGTTTCAATAAATTCTCCACTGGAGCAAAGAAATCATCTGTACAATACAATGCTTTTGCACCAAAACGTTCTGCGGCTAAGTTCTGTAAAGCTGTAAAATCTGGTTCTTTCATTTTACTCAATTTGATATTTTAACAATAGAACAATTCTCTTCAAAAAAGCACACGCTGCTATGACTACTTGTTCTACATTTAGGTTAACGATTATGGATTACATATGACAATAAATTGTCAAGAATTGCTAAGATAAGAATACTTCATAGAATATAGAACTTGTATAGAATTCGCTTCTCTTTTTGCATTAATTTCCCCTATTACTATTCAATTCAAAACTACAAAATAATGACTACTATGTCAGCTATTTTTTGATTAGACCTCTACAAGGTATAAATTTGTTTTTTCATCTTTTATTCCAATTTCTACTATAAAAATTCAACAAATACGATTATAATTGAGTCTAGCTCCTAAACTAAAAGTCAAAATGGGAAAATATTAAATTTTTTAAAATTTATAATCGACAGATAATCAATAGAGTTAAAAACGGCATTAATTTAGGATTTTATAAAGAAACAGAATGCAGAGCTCTGTTACTCGAATTTTTTTAAAAAAAATATTCTTTTTATGCTCATAATCAACAAAATAGAGCTCTGTTCTTTTTCCTAACTCATGATTATAAAATAAAAGAAACAACTTTTATTTTTTGTTTATTCAAAAATGGTATAACTTTAATCATTACTTTATTTGATGCCAAATAATCTCCATTTTTTTGAATATTTAGAAATAGATAAAAAATGCTTGCAAATAATCTTTTTTTAAGGTTTTTTAACTTTTTTTTGTTATTTTTAGTGGCAATAACTTTCTCTGCATGCAAAACATACTCAATATGAATCTAAAATTTGTACTTATCCTTAGTTTGATTTGCTTTTTTGGGGGCAAAACACAAGCACAGGACAACTTAGAATCTCTTTTGAGCATAGTTGAAACTGGCAAAACTTACGCTTTGTACAAAGCAAAAGCTGGAGATACTAAAATAATCAAAGAAACTAAGACACACTACTTGAAACTTGTTCCAGCAAAATATGAAACGGTATTAGATACAATCGAGCTTGCACCTGCGTTGAACGGTAATTTAGATACTAGTAATTACTTCATTCAGACCGAAGTTTTGGTTCTAAAAGAACCTGGTGCGGAATGGAAAACAGCCAAGGTTTCTCCTTTGTGTAGAAAAGATGATGGTGTGCCTCACCTTGCACTTTGCTTATTAAAAACAACGCCAGATTATAAAATTGTACATCGCAAGTTTTTTCCTTTTAAAAACATCATTGATACTACCACAACAGACTATGTTATTCCTGCTGAAACGATTATCGTTAAGCGCAAAGTATTAGTGCAAAAAGCACGTATTTACTATGTCACTGCTGAAAAGAAAAATGAGCTAGGTCCAGGAGAGAAAATAATTGAAATTCCTGCGGGTTCTTGGAGACAATGGGCAGAAATAGTTTGTCCTTTTGGAGACTTTAATGACCCTTCTATAGAAGAAATCCAAAAAGCTCTCAAAAAACAACAATACGACGTTCGAATCACAGGGAAATTTGACGAGCAGACAAAAAGACATTTGATGATGTTTCAAAAAGATAATATGCTCACAGATGATGGAGGAAATGTCACCCCCGAAACTTTAGATCGGTTGGGAGTCAAAAGAGAAAAGTTAATTCAAATTGATTTCTTAAACTAAGCTTCATTTTTTACCTTTAAAGTAGCAAACGTCATTCTAGTCTATAGAATGACGTTTGTTTTTGTTATTTACGTTGTCTAAAAACAACCAACATAGTACTATCATTTCACGACCATTCTTAATTTATTATCTGAAGCATGAATGCCTGGCAAGAATTAGTAAGACAAGCTTTGATTGGAAATATTTCTAGTAATAAAATTTCTCCACTCCTTCTGGAGCAGTTTCGCAAATATGGTTTAAGTATAGCTTCCAACCAAACTCCCGAAACTATCTTGTTGAAAGCCGCTGCCATACAAAATAAATTGTATAGCGTTGCACAGGTTCCCCGCTCTACGCCATCTGAAACGGAGCAGGTTGCGCCTAAAGAGACATGCAATTATTATCACCCTCAACGCAGGTATCAACTTCAATACATTTTGAAGCATCGATATGACGAAATGCTAATAGAATTTTTGGAATTGTTAAAAGATCAGTGTCAAATCATTTCTCCCGAACTTTTACCCGAACTGCTAGATTATGGCATGAAGCGCCCTCATCTGCAGGAGTTTATCATTGCTTGTATAGGTAATAGAGGAAAATGGTTAGCTCAATTTTCAGAACAATGGACTTACGCACACCCTTTGATAGAAACAGATGATGTATTCTTTTATGGAAAATACGAAGAACGTCTACATTTTTTACAGAAAGTTCGTGCGACAAATCCTACTCGTGCAATTGAGTTGCTTGAACAAGTTTGGGAGAGTGAAGGATTCAATACAAAAGTTGGCTTTTTAAAATTACTCCAACAAAATTTAAGTTCAGGCGATGCCTCATTCTTAAATACAGCTCATCAAGACAATCGTCAAGAAGTTCGAAACCAAGCAGCTATTTTATTGGCTTTGATTCCTGATAGTCCGTTAGTTCAAAGAATGCAACACTTAGCAACAACACTTGTTAGATACAATCTCAAGAAAAAAAGTATTGACATAGAACTGCCGAGTTCTTGTACGGCACAAATGAAACTTGATGGGATTGCTCCTCGACAAATTTTTATAAAGGACCATGGTCCCAAAGCCAATCAATTGGCTCAAATCATCTCTAAAATTCCACCGCAATGGTGGGAAAAAACATTTTGCCAAAACCCTCAACAGCTTTTTTTATTGGCTGCCAAAACCGAATGGAAAAATATATTTGTTTGGGGCTGGGCTATGGCTGCTAAGAATTTTAATTCTAAAGATTGGATTATTGCTTGTCATCGCTTTTATCTAGATACTTTTTTCAAACACAATTGGTCCAATATTTCTATTGATTTTTTATATCAAGACTTGCCCAACGATTTATTTAATGCTCTAGCAGGAGAATATTTAAAAACAGACAATCGCCTAACATTGTCCGATGACCATCCTATTATTTCATTCTTACTGGCAGAAGGGCAAGCTTGGAATGACGTTATTACTAAAAAAATTATCCAACGCATTAAAAATACAATAGAACAGGATACTTATGTATTTCAATGGAGCATTAAAGCGGTTATCAAAAGAGCAGCTTTTTCTATACCTCCCAAACTTTATGATACAGTAAGTGAAGGTTGGCCAACAGCTTCCCAAGCATGGCATTCATGGCAAAAAGAAGTAGATGCTATGCTATCGATTCTAAAAATACGACAGGAAATGTACGATTTAGAAGATTTTACCATTCATCAATAATGTGATGATCGCATCAAAAAGCATTTTATTCGCCAATTGATTAATCCCAAAATAACATCGAAAATTTCCTCAAAGTTAGCAGATTCTCGTTGCCTTCTCCCTCAACAAGAGGGTATACATCGACATACCGTACTTGTGTCATGGTATTGTACTCTCCTATGCTATGATCCAAATAGATGAGTGCTGCGATTCCATAACGGCGATCTTCTTTTATATAATTTTTGCAATAAATTTTCACATCAAATAGCCCCGTTTCTGGTACAATAGAATATTGTACGAGTATTTCGTCCTCTTCAAACTGAATGCCATCAACGATTGCTGGTAAAAAGCCTATGGGCTGACGATATTTGCAGGTTTTCCAACCTTTGATAACAGGAAAAGCATCACACAACTCTTCCACCCAAGGAATTCCTTCCTTGCGACCATCACAACTAATAATTAAGACATGATCCCCATTTTCTTCTATGGTCAATTCAGGTATTAACAAATCACAATAGCTTTCAAGCTCTGCACAAAGGGCTTCATAAGGTTGAGGGTTTGTAAAATCACTTTTTAAGAATTCCTCTAGTTCTAGTTTGTGATTGGCTAACCAAATCCAAAAATCAATTGCTTCCATTCACTATTTCGCTTAAATTTCTGAATTAATAGATTCCCACAACATATCTTTTAACTCAGCTATTCCTATTTGTGCAACAGATGAAATAAATACAGTAGGAACATTTTTAGGCAACTCCTCTTTCAACATTTCTTTTAGTTCTTCGTCTAAGATATCAGCTTTTGTAATTGCCAAAATGTGGGGTTTGTCCAATAGTTCCTCGTTGTATTGCTTCAACTCATTGACCAAAATCTTATATTCTTTGGCTATATCATCACTGTCCGCAGGAACCATATACAACAAAGTGGCATTTCGTTCTATATGCCTCAAAAATCGGTGTCCTAGCCCTTTACCCTTGTGCGCATCTTCTATAATTCCAGGAATATCTGCCATTACAAAAGAACGATTATTACGATAACTAACCATTCCCAAATTAGGCACTAAGGTAGTAAATGGATAATCGGCTACTTTTGGTTTGGCCGCAGATAGTACCGACAACAAAGTAGATTTACCTGCATTAGGAAAACCAACCAAACCTACATCTGCCAAAACTTTTAATTCAAAAATCTTCCATTCTCTGCGTCCTGCCCCAGCAGGAGAAGTATAAGTTGGAATTTGATTGGTTGGCGATTTGAAATGCCAGTTTCCCTTTCCTCCACGACCCCCAGGTGTGACAATGACCGTTTGACCATCTTCTGTGATTTCGTGTTCTATTTCACCTGTTTCAGCATCTTTTATCAAAGTCCCCAAAGGCACATCTAAAATAACATCTTTTCCTTCTGCTCCTGAAGAACGACTTGACCCACCATTCTCACCTTTTGTTGCAATCACGTGTTTTTTATATTTCAAATGCAATAAGGTCCACATTTGGCTATTTCCTCTGGCAATAATATGCCCCCCACGACCTCCGTCTCCTCCATCAGGTCCCCCAGTACTCGTCCACTTATCTCTAAAGAAATGTGCTGATCCAGATCCTCCTTCACCAGAGCGACAACAAATCTTTACATAATCTATAAAATTTGAATTATCCGCCATAAACTATCTTTATTATACGTCTAATGAGTTTTTTAACGCTTCAGATTTAATTGACTGTTAGTCATTTTTTTTAATAATGCTCAAACACAAACAAGAACCACAAAAAACTGATTAACAAAATCTTAAAAACTAAAACAAACTAAAATGTATTCTTCTAACAATCTATTGTAATAAACTATTGTTCAAACAAAACGACAAAGTTACGTTTAAAGTTTCAAAGTATAAAATGTAGGGAAAGTATCTTTAATTTTAATCTTTAGTTGACTTAAAATAAGTAGGAAGTTTTTTCTCTATTTTTAATCAAAAAAAAATGATTATCACGAAACCATTAAACAGGTTCCATGATAATCATTACTTGTCTTATTTACTAAAAACTGTCCAGCCAAATGATGACCACTTTACGTTAGCACAGTATTATTAGACTGCACCTTCTACTTGATATTTCCCAGATTCAAACTGAAATGTCTTCATCAATTTATTCCAAGTATTGATTTGTGCCACAGCCAACGTCAAATAGCAAATTTCTTCTTTACTAAAAAATGATGTTAATGGATCGTATACTGCATCTGGAAGGTTTTTTCTAGTGCCTTTTGACAATGCTTCTGCAAACGTCAGAACAACCTGCTCTTTCTCTGAGAAAAGTGATGTTTCTCTCCATACACAAAGCATCGACAAGCGCAAATCGGATTCTCCTAAATGTTTCAATTCTTTGTGGTGCATATCGACACAATAGGCACATAAATTCAACTGAGATACCCGCAAACGCATTAGCTCCAACAATTGTTCAGATAAAGAGGATTGTGCTATAAATGTTTCCAAATCTCTCAACTTTTCAAACATTGCACTCGGTACATCTTGATAGGATATTCGTCCCATTTCTTTTAAGTTTTAATGATAAAAATTTTAATAACTCAAAAGTAAGCGACCTCAAGCGCAAAAAAATTAAGAAATCTTAAGAAAGAAATTTTGCCTTAACAATAGTTCGTTGAAACCACGCAGTAGCAGCGCAGCTAACTACTATCTTAAAATAATTATTGTTTTTTCCTCAACTCGCTCAAATACTCTGGTGTAATTTCTAGGTACGAAGCTAGCATATACTGAGGAACTCTTTGAGCAAAATTAGGAATTGTTTGCATCAAAAAATCATAGCGCTCCTTACTGCCTTTGCGCATATAAAAATCCGATCTTCGTTGAATGGCAATTAGGGTTCTTTCTGTTATGATTCGAAACAAACGTTCTAGTTTGGGAACCTTCTCGTACAGCATTTCCATATCTGAATGACTCAAGCGCAAAACACTTGTTGGTTCAATTGCCTGAATGGATACCATCGAAGGAGTTTGATGTTTAAAACTTTCTAAGTTGGTGATCCACCAATTTTCTATGCCAAATTGCGTAATGCATTCATTACCTTTATCATCAATATAAAAAGTACGCACCAATCCTTGAAGGATGAAAAAATAATATCGACAAACTTGTCCTTCTTGTACCAACCAACCTCTTTTCTTAATCGTTTTTTGTTCTAGTTTTTGATAAATAAAATCTACCTCCGCAGTTTCGAATCTAAGATCGTAGCGATTCAAATAATTTTGCAGTTGAACTTTAATAGAATCAGTCATAATACTCTATTATTCTACTTGTTTCTAAGATCAATTCTTCACCATCTTTGTGCCACTTTTTTAGCCAATTTCCATTTGCATCGTACTCATACTGATAGTGGACCACATACTTATCAGCGGGTGTCAAACCACTCTCAATTTCCACACAATTACCCTGCTGATCATAGGTATAGTGCATTTTTTCGATCATAACGCCATTCTCATATTCTATAAGGCTAGTACACTGGCTTTTCTCATCAAAAATTTGCATTGTCTTTCGAATTACCGTTTTGGGTTTACCTAAGAGCTCGTCCAAGTTCTTACTTTCTTTAGTAGCTATTTTTTGGTAATAAACTTCATCCACCTCTACATTGGTTGCTTCTCGTACCGTATAAATCATCTGAATAGGATTAGCCGCAGCATCCATCGTGTATTTTTTAACAGCAACCTTTCGATTAGGCGTATAAAAAGTTTCTTTGACGACATTGCCAAATGCATCATTTTCATAAACCTTCATCTCTCTTATATAATCTTGATGTGCTCTTTGAGTAGCTTTCTTTGCCAAGAAGCCATTATTATCATAGGCATATTTTACAGTCGTAAAGACTTCTTTCCCATCAATAGATTGGCTAATTTCTCTTAACAATTGTCCTTTATCACTATATTCCAATATATATTTATAACCATTTCGACCAGTATCCACTGTCTGATAAGCAATCAACTGCCCTTTGGCATCGTATGTATTTAAAATTGTATCTGAAAAATAGGTAGAAAAATCATCTTCTGGATCATACACTCGACCACCATCATAAAGTTTCAATGGATTACCAAGACTATCAAACTCATAAGTATGCCCACTAAAGCCCTTTGAACCAAAAAAATTCCCTTCCTTAATCAAACGCCCCAGAGCATCAAACATCACAATAGAAGAATCTCCTGTTTCACTCAACGAAAGCACGGACTTAACCTTACCTTTCAATTCTGCCTTTTCTTTATCATTATTAGAGCTGATTCTTTTCTGTGTAGCTTTAGAAATAGAGGAGATAAGAGTTGTTTCCTCCTTATTAGACTCCTGTTGTGAAGTAGCTCCATTGCACGAAAAAAGTCCCCAACTAAGCAAAATAAAACACCACCACTTATTCATAATAAGTAATTTTCTGCTCTATAAATTGATCTGCTACATCATTATAATTGTAACGAATTTGAGTCGTCCAATTTCCGTTTTGGTCATACTCATACTTGTACTTGTAAGTATCCGAAGGATTGACGACTCCATTTCCTGTAAAGGCAATATCTTTTATTTTATTTCCTTTTGTATCGTATTCGTACTTTCTTTTATAACTAGGGGCATTATCTCCTGTAAAGATAGACTGTTGTATTTCTTGCCCTTTTTCGTTATAAGTGTACAGTTGTTTTAGCTGAAGTTCATCTTTCTCATCATAAATATTAGTTTCTCTCAATCGTCCTTGATCGTCATAAGCATTCACACTTCTACTTTTACCCTTACTTTCAACAAAAGAAGCTCTATTCTCAATCTCATTTCCATCCTCATCATATACATAAGTCATTTGTTTGACAATTTTTCCATTGACCGACTCTTCGCTAGATATTAATTGATTGTTAGTATTATATTCATAAACTATCGTTCTTGTTACATTGTCATCTGAATAATTGCTTTGAGATAGTTTATTCTTGTCATTGTAACTATAGCTCCAAGTACTAATCGGCTTATTTTCTTCATTATAGGTCAGTAACTCCACTTTATTTCCCAATTCGTTGTAAGTTGTTTTTATACCTCCTTGGGCGGCTCCATTAGTCACATAACCATCTTTCACAGTAGCATCATATACCAGTACCTCTCTAGATTTTATTTTCCCTCGTAAGTTTTTTTTAGCCAAATCATTCTCAACTTGCACCTTGGGTGAATCTTGTTCCAAGCTGGCGGTAGTACTATCTACACTATTTTCGGCAGAAGTATCGGAGGTACTCTGCTCTGTTGTACAAGCAATCAAGTTCCACATCAAAAATACTAGGATTAACTTTTTCATCATTTTATATGTTTTATCATTTTTTCGGTATAACTGCAATAGATATTCTGATTGTAGTTCTAATACGCTGCTCTCGCAAAAATCAGCACAACGATTTATTATTGTAGTGCACTTAGTTTTATGCAACAATTTACGAGCTTAAAAGAATACAACGATCTCTACGCAAAGCTTCAAAATTTATAGGAAAAAATATAAAAAAAGAATAAAATTATTAACTTAAAACTTAGTTTTTACAACTACCTTCCGTTTAAGATTACAGTAAGATTTTAGCTAAAAAACGACTATATCGTTTTATTCGCGTAATTGTAAAAAAAATAATAGCTAAACTGTCTTTCTTTTTCCACCATTTACTTGCCTCCAATTTTATAATATTGACATCGTTTTTTATCGTCAACAATCGGTTGTTTTCAAATATTCTATCTACAATGCCAAATGAAATTTTAGACAATTCCTCTACATCAGAACTGGTTGTTCGTTCTACATTATTAAATTTTGTTGAAATATTATTATTATTCACTTACACTATATTCCTCTTATATATTTGTTTGGGTTTTGATTCCAACCTTACCATAGGTTACCCGATTGTTGTTCTTATCATTCTTTTAAATTTAAAGTTTATCTATTCCTGTAGGAAAGCTTTTTTAGAATATCAACAGACTCAAGAGATAAAAAATATTCGTAAAATTAAAGATGGCATAAGCAGATTGGTTTTTATCTGTACAGGGATTTGCATTAGCCTTATTGGCATAGCGATTATTAGTTATAACCTACCATTGCTACTAGCCTCTCCCCAATCATTATCACTTAACAGCTTAATCCTCTTTATATGGACATTAGTAGTCGCTGCTGTCCCCTCCATGCAAATTTACTATATGTCAAAGACAGCCAACATATTCCACTTCATTACAAACCAATAAATGTACGCTTTATTTTGCCCTCTTGCACAAAGAGCCTTTATTATATCTTTATTCAAAATACACTCCTAATAAGTTATTAATTGGTTATATTAATTCACCTTTTAACGATTTCGCCCAAAATATGTTTATTCAAAATTCTATCTACAATGCCAAATGAAATTTTAGACAGCCCCACGCGTGGTAATTTCCAAAAGATTCGCAAACCCTATACTAGTATCTTAGAATATATTATTCTTATAACCAACGGTATATTTATTGTTCTTGGTGTTTTTATTTGTTGGAGTATTGCATTAACAGAAGAAAACTGGCTTTTTTTGATTAACCCTACCGTTTTTGTACTTCTATTTGGCATCCCCCCTTTTCATTTTGTTTACAAATGGCGAAAAGCATCCCAAGAATATGAGGCAACTCAAAACACCAACTTATTAAAACCACTTTCTAGCCACGTTGCCATTTTTTTAGCTCCTGTTATTTTAGGGCTTTGGATACTCATATTTCTATTTTTATCCAGTTTTTTCTTCGCTTTAACAGAATTTGACAGCAATGCTACTCAAGGTAATTCCCTCTTTTTATGGCGATTAATGGTACTTTTTTTGCTCATTGCCTTAGGTCCCATTCAGTTCTTTTTCATTCGTAATACCAACAAAATCAGCCAAAAACTTCTTCGTCAACAGCCTACATAACACACCAATATATTCCTTGTACTAAACTTCGATTCAAAAACCATTGCACAACAACGAATGACAACCTCATCTGATAAAAAAGCAATCCATTATGCACGAACACAACTTGCTAGACGATCTTCATACACCAAAGCTAAGGAAACCTATTCATACCGTGCTTGAATGGATATTATTAATTGGGCATTTGCTACTAGGAATGTACTGCGTTTACGAAACATTTCTTGCCTACTCAATTACTGAAGAAATTATCTTAATCTTGCTTAGTAGCCTTGCCATAGGTTATATTTATTCTTGGCATTATTTTTCGATAAACTATGATCATAATAATTCAAAGAATACGGTTGTCCCTGTTTATCTAAATCCGCTGAGATTTTTGAGCTTTTTTATCAGCACTTTTTTCTTTTTTATTGGCTTTCTTTTTACAAATTTTGAAAGGTATAAATTTGATGTTAGTTGGAATTTAGCGCAGTGGATTACACTACTTTTTCTTATTGTAGGGTTGTTGCAACTGGTTTATAGTTTATTAACACCAACCACTAAGAATAGAATACAATAAAAGTAAAAAGTCTTAACATTTTTAAGCCAAACAAACTAAAGCTGTTAATTATAGACTAAAGCAGATTTTTGTAGGTGGTAATGTATATTTTTTGTTTAAATTTACACATTAATTGATCACTTAGAGTTATCATTAGTCTACTAAAATCACACAACAACAGTGCAACTCACAAGCAGCCTATTAACTCACTAGACATTCAAACTACCTAGCACAAAGCATTTATGCCACTAAAATATCTTTTGCCATTTTTATTTATCTGTCTCTGTTTTCATTCCGTTAGTTGGGGGCAAATCTCTGACAAACCACCTGTAAAGGATAAACTAGAAAGTGATAGTTCTAAGATAGAGATTATCAATATTGACAAACTTAAGGAACGGACAACTCCACAAGGGATTTTTAGAGACTTAACAGGCAATGTTCATCTAAAGCAGAAAGAGATGCATATCTGGTGCGATACGGGTTTCATTTTTCCCAACAGGCAAGTTGAAGCATTTGGCAACGTTCAGATGTTACAAGATGACAGTATCCGAATCTTTTCCGATTCACTTTATTACGATGGCATTCAACGCTTTTCCAAACTCCGCCAAAATGTAGTCCTCAAAGATACAAGTATGACCTTGTTTACAGACAAATTAAATTACGACTTAAATACTCGAATTGCTACTTTTCCTGATGGTTCCTTAATTGAGAGTGATACAACAACTTTAATTAGCAAAAAGGGAACGTATAATGCCAATACCAACATAGCGCATTTTTCAGACTCTGTCCGCATCACCAATCCTAATTACAAACTAACAGCTGATTCTCTAGCGTTTAACACTCAAACAGAAATGGCTTATTTCTTGGGACCAACCAAGGTGTATAATGAAGAAAAAATGGTCTACTGTGAGGATGGATTTTATGACAGCAAAAAGAATTATGCAGAACTTTATAAAAATGCTCGCTTTGAAAATCGAGAAGATGGCAAATTGGAAATAGCAGAAGGTGATACGATTATTTATGATGGTGCCAAGGATATGTATTATTTAATAGGAAATGCCTATTTTCAAAATGACGATCAAGAAGTCTTTGCCGACACCATCCTAATGGATGGTAAAACTGAACAATATACTTTTAGAGGAAATCCCAAATTCAAAAGTCGAGATACCACAACAAATCAATCGATTATTGCCAATAATTCTGACTATGATGCAATGAGCAAAACGATGATTTTTAGAGGGGATGTTAGGGTCTCACAAGATCATCAAATTATCACGACAGACAGTTTGGATTACAACACAGAAACCAAAAGCGGCATGGCGAAGGGGAACGTTGTTTGGCAAGATACTTCTGCCAATTTAAAAATCACTTGTGGTCAGGCTTTTTACAACGATAGCACAAAATACCTCTTAGCTCATTTAAATCCTATTTTGACCACTTTAATTGACAACGATACTATGTGGTTACGTGCCGACACCTTAATTTCTTTGCCTGATTCTGTCGATGTCGATCAGCGCCATTTGTATGCTTTTCATCATGTAAAAACATTTAAATCCAATGTTCAGTCGCTCTGTGATTCATTGTATTATGATGCTATAGATTCTACCTTTTATTTTTATCAAGATCCTATTCTTTGGGTAGATGGCACGCAATTTACAGCAGATACGATTCATGTTGCTATGAAGGCATCCAAAATAGATCAAGTACGTTTATTTGAAAAATCCTTGATCGTTAACACCAATGAGGGCACTTTTTTTAATCAAATCAAAGGGAGAAACGCCATTATACAATTTCAAAAAGGAGAAATAAGAACAATGAATGTTCGAGAAAATGGGGAAACCGTTTACTATGCCGTAGATGGAGAAGGCGCCTATATGTTAGTAAATGATATTGATTGTGCTTCTATGGTATTGTTTTTTGACGAAAATCAGATACGACGAATCCGCTACGAAGGCAAACCTAAAGCTGTTGTCTACCCTATGCATCAAGTTGATCATAAAAGTTTATATTTAGCAGGCTTCAAATGGCTCGATAGTTTGCAAATTAAAACAAAATATGAATTCCTTGGTATTCCAGAACCTATTATCCTTGATAGTGTTCTTCTCGATAGTAGCTATTTGGATAGTACTAAAATAGATAGTACATTGCTACTTGACAGTTTTGCAACGGAACAGTTGGATTCTAACAGCAGACACCAAATCGATAGTCTTTCAGCAAAAAAAGCGAACAAATTGGGCAGCTCTAGTAGTTCAAGCGAAGATAAATCAAAAGCTTCTAGTCAGAAAAAATCCAAGTTAAACGCTCAAGCTATAGATCCGAAATCTCAAAAGAAGAAAAAGAAAAAATCCAAAAAGAAAAAATTATTTTCCAAAAATCGCCAAGCTAATGAAGGATAAAATTTCCCTATTTATTAAAAGTATTCAAGATTGTGTGATTATTATCAATACCCGAGGTATTATTGTTGATAGTAATCCTGCTATTTATAAAGTGTTGGGATTTACTCCTGAAGAGTTAAAAGGTAATAATGTTTCTATGCTAATGGGAGCTCCACACCAAGCCAAACATGATCAATACATTCAAAATCATCAAGCAACAGGAATTGCAAAAATAATTGGCATTGGACGAGAGGTTATTGCAGTTCACAAGGATGGCACAAAGGTTCCTGTTCGCCTAAATATTAGCGAGTTAGAATTGGACGGTCACTTTTTTTATGTCGGTATGTTGCATGATTTGACCAATCAACTTTCAATTCAAAATCATATTAATAAAGTAAATTTAGGCTTAGAAGAAGAAGTCCAAATGAGTAATCGAGCATTGAGAGAGGCTATGGAAAAAATGACTCAAAGTAAACTCTCTTTGGAACAGGAAATTCTAGAACGAAAAATCATACAAGAACAATTACTTGCCGCTCAAGAAAAGATTAAAGATGCCCTTCAGAAAGAACGAGAATTGAGTGAGTTAAAAACTAGATTTATTTCCACGGCTTCCCATGAATTTAGAACTCCTCTGAGTAGTATTCTTTCGTCTGTATCTTTAATTGAACGATACACCACTACCGAAACACAAGACAAACGTCTCAAGCACATTAATAGAATTAAATCCTCTGTCCAAAATCTTACTCAAATCTTAGAAGACTTTTTATCTTTATCCAAATTAGAAGAAGGAAAAAAACAGGATGCTAAGCATATTTTTGACCTTAGCGCCTTAATTCATGCTACAATAGAAGAAGTAAGTACCTTTGCAAAATCAGGGCAAGAGATAGAGTATCAGCACAGTGGAGATATTAGTGTTATCTATTCTAATACTCAAAACATAAAAAATATTCTCATCAACTTACTTTCTAATGCTATAAAATACTCTCCTTCCAATAGTAAGATTTATATTAGCACTATAATTGATGCTACCACCATTACAATTAGTGTTAGAGACAAAGGCATTGGGATTCCTTTGGATCAACAAAAACACCTATTTTCACGTTTCTTTAGAGCAGATAATGCTATTGCGATACAAGGAACGGGGTTGGGGCTTTATATTGTAAAAAAATATTTAGAAAACATTAATGGAACGATAGACTTTGTTAGTCAACCTGGCGAAGGAACCACGTTTACCATTAACATTCCTAAAGAAGATTTTCAATGAAAAAAATTCTAGTTATAGAAGATAATTTAGAGGTTCGAGAAAACACCTGTGAAATTTTAGAACTTTCGGGCTATGAAGTATTTAGTGCTGAAAATGGCAAATTAGGCGTTCAAGAAGCCTTGGATAAAATGCCCGATTTGATTATTTGTGATGTTATGATGCCTGTTTTGGATGGTTTTGGCACCCTCAAGGTTTTGCATAAAAATCCTAAAACCACTCATATTCCATTTATTTTCTTAACCGCTAAAGCGGAAAAAGAAGACTTTCGAAAGGGAATGAATTTAGGGGCTGATGACTATATTACAAAACCGTTCACAGATATAGAATTGCTAGAAGCAATCGAAATTCGCTTGGAAAAAAATCAGCATATCGCTGCACCTACTTCCACTCATAATGTCTTTTTTAATGTAGAAGAACATTTTCAAAATGTCTTAAAAGAATTCTTAAAGGATAAAGAGCATCGTTTTTACAATCAAAAAGATCTTATCTTTAGAGAAGGTAGTCATCCACGTTCTGTTTTTTGGATTAAAAAAGGCAAAGCACAAACGTTCAAAAGTCATGAATATGGCAAGGAATTAATCTTGTCTTTATATGGCAACCAAGACTTTATTGGAATTAGTGACGCCTTCAGAAATAGTCCTTATCAAGAATCAGCTGTTGCTATTGATGATACAGAAATGGTTTTGATTCCCAAAGATGAATTTATGGAGTGGATGCGCTCTGATAATAGCATTGCTCAACATTTTATTCATTTACTTGCAATTAAAGCAGGCGAAAAAGACAAACATTTGCTTGAATTAGCCTATAGCTCTGTTCGAAAACGTGTTGCAGACTCATTACTTCGTTTATTCAAACATTACAAAGAAGATGATGAGCGTTTATTCCAAATTAGCATACGACGTGAAGAATTGGCTCATATTGTTGGTACCACCAAAGAAACAGTGACTAGAACACTCTCCGAATTTAAGGAAGAAGGCTTGATAGATGTTAAAGGGAGCAATATTACCTTGCGAGACATAGAAGGCTTAGAAGCTACTCCTGCTTAAGTTTTTTAATTATTTCGTAATAAGTTATTCGATTCAGCTTAAATCTCACTATTAATAATAACAGTACTATAATTTCAAATAAATTATCATGATAACTTGTAAGGACAAACAATTTGAACTTTTTTTGACAAGCGATGCTATTCAGACACGTCTAAAAGAAATTTGTGCAGCGATTAATGTTGATTATGTGGATAAAAAACCTGTATTTTTAGGTATTTTAAATGGTGTATTTAGATTAGCAGGAGATGTTTTCAATTATGTAGATATAGAATGTGAAGTAAGTTTTGTAAAATTGAAGTCTTATGTAGGTACACAAAGTAGCGGTGCTTTAACAACTATGTTGGGATTGGATGTAGATCTAAAAGGACGTCATGTAATCCTTATGGAAGATATTGTTGACACAGGACGCACTTTGCATAATTTTTTGCCAGAGTTAGAAAAAATGAATCCTGCATCAATTGCTGTTTTAACCTTGTTAAACAAACCTGATGCTATGGAGCATGACATTCCTATGAAATATATTGGTTTCAAGGTTCCTAATAATTTCTTGATTGGTTATGGTTTAGATTATGATGGATGGGGACGGCATCATAATGACATTTACACAATTGTTCAATAAACCTGAGAAATTTCTCTTCTTTGAGAGCAAAGAAAAATAACTCAGAATGACGAATAGTCAATTGATACGCTATTCTGAGTTATTGTTAAGAATTTTGTTTACTTTTTCTTCCGAAATATTCAACGCACTAGCAATGATAGAAGTAGGAATATTATTTCGATACATCCCTAAGACAGCCTCTATTTCTTTTCTCAATAACCCTTTTTCCAAGCCTTCTTCTCTACCTTTTTCCAAGCCTTCTTCTCTACCTTTTTCCAAGCCTTCTTCTCTACCTTTTTCCAAGCCTTCTTCTCTGCCTTTTTCCAAGCCTTCTTCTCTTGCCTTTAGTAAATCTTCCGCATCCGCCATTTTAGTATGCTGTTCACTAGCAATATCTCTCAATCGTTTAAGATAATATTTATACTCCTGCTGCTCTTCATAACTTAAGCTCATTTTATCCAGCTTTTTTTTAGCAGCCTCCAGTCCTTTAGCTGTGAAGTTCTCTTTTACCTCCCCATTCTTTAAAAAATAAATCCATTCATCTAGTTTATCTTGAACAGCATTGTTGAATTGGCTAACCTTTATCAACCAATATTCAGGAAAGATTTCATAAACACTATCTTTTTTGTAAAGTACTTTTTGTTTGTCCGCCAAGTTCAAAATATCTCCATGATGAATACCTTTAAATTGGTTTTTACCATGGTATATATAATCTTTCCCCTGCCCTAAATCAAAGTAAGCAATAGTTATAGATATTATTTTCTTTACTTTTGCATAAGCTTCACCTTCGCTAATGTGTTCTGTAATAACTTTAGAAGTTCCATATAAAATTCGATGGAAATAATCATATTCCTTGCTGTTTTGGACCTCTATAATAACTAAATCCCCCTTCGAATCCTCTACTAGGATATCTACCCGATTGTGCTTATCATTTTCATCCTCTTTATTGCTTTCACTTTCCAATATTTGTTTGATTTTGATATCTTCAGCAAGTAATTCACTTAAGAATCCTTCTAAAATATCAAAATTAGCTTTATTTCTCAAAAGCTTTTTTATTGCCCAATCAAATCGTATGAGTTTTTTTTCTTTTTTCATATTATAAATATACAAAACAATGGGTTAAAATGCCAAAAAAATGAAACAATTTGTTTTTTTTTATAATTTCAATATTCGTAGTCCAATGATAGGCTAATCAATTCGTTTATAAGATAGTAATAGACTTTTTTCCTGAACAGAGTTTAAGTCTTGAGAAGTTTGCTCCATTATCAAATCAAAATGCTGCTTCATTTTAGGTTTATATACGGTATTTTTTTCTATTTCTAATATTTTGTATGCAATCTTGTCCAACACACTCCAATCTTCAGGGCATAAGTCTAGCCACCAAGAAAAGGAAGTCTCATATATTTCATTTTCAATAGATAGCTCAACTTGTTCACCATCTCTCCACTCCAATTGATTATCATTTAAAGGAAAAATACTTGGAAGGGTTGTCTTGATTAAATTCAACAACTGATTAAAAGGTGCACTAGAGCTTATCTCCCCTTTTTCCACTAAGATATAATCTTTTTTATTCGTGCCATTACTTCGTTTCAAAGTTGACTTTATTACATTCCATTCTTGGTCAAAGCAATACATTTGAAGGTAAAAAGCATCTACAAAAGGATTGCTATAAAAAAAATGAATGGAGATTGTACGTTCTGTCGTTTCTCTATAGGCATTTCGGAGAATAAATTTACTTTGTTCTATTTCTGAAAATTTTTCAGGGAACCATTCTTTCTCATTCATAACAAATTAGTATAAAGAAATTTACGCACAACCGTCAAAAGAAATTAATCAATACCTCCCTCCAACGATTGGCTTCTTTAGAATTGCTGGCATCAGCAGCTAAACGATTACAAGCAACTTGAACATTATCCCGAACGAACTCTTTTGGTGTTCCCATCACAATTGTTTTCATATACGACTCAGCTGCTTTCTGATAAGATTCTTCCTCAAAATACAAATGCCCTAATTGTAAAAAAGCTTGTTTTTTACTTTTGGGATACTGTTCCATCATCCACTCTAGCAAGTACTTTGCTCTAGACACATCTCCCAAATCCAAAGCTGCTTTAATTTCTTTTTCGCATTGTTCAAGGCTAGTTAACTCGGCTCGAAAGCAAGCATTAAATGCTTCTACTAAAGCATCTACCTTAGCATTTCCCCTTGATTTCAGCAAAGTTATTGTTCCTTCTTCTGTCAAAGCAAAAGAGAGTATAGGATTAGCATCCAATAAAGCAAGGTTATTATTATTAAAAAAGTTGAACCCAATTCTTACACCTTGCAATAGAACTTTAAATTCTTCTATATGCTGTTGAAAATCATCCCACACCACTTCCTTTACATCATCCAAAGATTTTCTTATTGCTTGTAACAATTGAACCACATAATCATTGCTTTCCCAAACTGTAACATACACTAAAAGTGCTTCTATCATTTCGAGAGCATCATAAATCGCATTATAGCTCGCATTAGAAAGACGATGTGCAGGTGATTCCCAATGGTCTAACCCCTTACACAACAAAGCCAACGCCTGCTCAAAGTTTCGGGAAGAATAAGCCGCAAAAGCTTGGTGTGTAAATTCAATATGTTTTGACATTGCTATATAACTCTATTTTTCGCTAGATGTTTTGGGAGTGTCATAATCTACTATTTTTAGGCTACAATACAATCCTTATTGATGCAAGAATTTATATTTTTTCTGTAATAAAATCCGCAATCAATTTCGTATAAATGTCAAAACCCATAACCATTGGCACAGTACTGTGTTCTCCACCAGGAACTCGTCGAATTACTTTGTGTGTTCCATTATAATTTTGCTGAATCAATTCGCCATGATGAATGCCAACAAAAGCATCATCTATCCCATGAATCCATAAGAAGGGAGCTTGCACTTTTTGAATTTCCACAGAGTTATCAATTTCTAAATTACCATAAAAAGAACCAGGAAATGACACTTTTGCAATGTCTTGCACCATAAAGTCAAAAGAAGCAAATGGTGCTTCTAATATCAGTTTGCTAGGTACCATTGTTCGAGGGTTTGCTGTTAATTCTGTAGAAGGAGCGCCCCCCATACTAAAGCCATAAATCACTAACCGATCGTTGGTTAAACCTTTATCTTTCAACCACCTCATACAAGCATCTACATCATAATATAGCCCAGCTTCTGTTGCTTTCCCCGTCGATTTTCCATATCCTCTATAATCCATAAACAACACCCCAAAACGATTTTTTCCTCCTGCATTTGCTAGTAGTTTGGCTCTTTGCCAATAATAGTCCATGTGTCCCGCATTACCATGACAATACAAAATTATGGTATCTTGATTGATCCTAGATATATCTCCAATATAAGTGGCGTAAATCGTTTCTCGATCATCTACTGGACCTGATTCCAATGTCATTAAATGAACTAAGTGATCGGGAATTGCATAAGAAGCACCTAAAACAAATTTTTGTTCTTCGTCAAAAGCATCAAACTTATATTCCTCTATTTGAGTGGGATTGTATAAAAAATTGTCTAATCGACATCCCACCAAAACAATTGAGATAATCAACAAGAAAAAAACTAATTTTTTCATAACACTTGATTTTGCCTATTCACTAAATCCAATAGTTAGCTGCGCTGTTACTATAAATCATTACTTCATTATAAATTATTCTTATTTGACTAGGAATACCTAACAACCAAAGTAATGTGTTCCAACTTAAAACTTTCGATATACAGAAATATACACTCCCCATGATCCATAACCATCTACTCCATTAAATTTTAGAGGCGTTCCCATGTTACTAATTCCTGGTGCAATATATTTTCCTTCTATTGTATAACGCATCTTTTTGTTTTCAAAAGTATGTCCCAGAGAAAAACTAGGATAATACAATTGCGTATTAACACGTCCTTGTGCACGCTGCCAAAAATCAAACCACGACCCCCAATTTAAGTAAAAATAGTGCTTGTGCTTAGGGATATAATTCCAATATAAATTAACATCTAAGACTGGGTACAATCTAAAATTTGCTTTAAACACATCTACAAACATTTGACTACTTGCGCCAATACTTAGTCCAGGAAGATACCCTTTTTGAGGGCGCAAAACCTCCCCCACAACTCCAAGATCCCATTGAATTGTTCCAAAAATAGCTGAAGTAATGTGTGCAGCTCCAAAAACTGTCAAATTAGAATCCACCCCATATCCAACGGTTACCGAAGAAAAAGGTACAGGAATTTTTGTACCTGAAAAATCTATAATTGGACCGCCAAAATCCAAACCTACTGCCACCTCCTTTTTTTCTAAGGGTTTTACGATACGTGTAGAATTACAGGCGGACAAGACTACTAAATAAGTGATTAGCAACAAAGGGATACATTGTTTCATATATTTTAACGATTATTTTTTGTTTGTCTTAATCTTAACAAATATTAACCTGTTAATTATTCCATTCATGAACAAATCAATGCCTAACCAAAAGCTCATTAGGAGAAATAGAACTTCAAGCCCCCTTTGTCCATCTATTCTACATACAGTACCAAGCCTTTTAAGTAGTTCCCTTCAGGATGAAATATATTAACAGGATGGTCGGCTGGTTGTGTCAATCGATGCAAAACCCTTACTTTTCGTTTTGCCTCAATGGCAGCAGCAGTTATAGTATTATAAAAAAGTTGGTTATCAACAACTTGAGAACAAGAAAATGTCAATAAAATACCACCTTTTTTCACTAATTTCAGACCTTCTATATTCAAGCGTTTATACGCTTGTATTGCTTTATGACGCTTCGCTACTGTTTTGGCATAAGCTGGTGGGTCTAATACCATAACGTCATATGTTTCTTGTTTATCTTTTAAAAATTGTAAGACATCTGCTTTGTAACTTTGGTGATTGGCACTAGCAAAGCCATTCAAAGCAACATTTTTTTCGACCAATTCTATTGCCTTTGCCGATGCATCTACAGAATGAACCTCAGAAGCCCCTGCCTGTAAAGCGTATACAGAAAAACCACCCGAGTAACAAAATGCATTTAATACTTTTTTATCTTTACAGAATCGACGCAGCAAGTTTCGGTTATCTCTTTGATCCAAGAAAAAACCAGTCTTTTGCCCCGTTTCCCAATTCACTTCAAATTGACAACCATTCTCAATAATAACATCCGAAGCGATACTTTCTCCCCAAAGCGGTCCATTTTCCATGCTTTGTGCATAATCCTTGGGCAACGAGTTTTTACTTTTATCATAAATCCCCGTAATTCTATCCCCAAACACTCGCTGCAAGCCTTCTGCTATTAGATGCCTAGACAAGTGCATTCCTATAGTATGTGCCTGCACCACAACTGTTTTGTTATATACATCGACAATCAATCCTGGCAAGCCATCCCCTTCTCCATGAACCAATCGAAATGCTGTTTTTTCTAAATCAACTAGTCCAATTTTTTGGCGCATATCAAAAGCTGCTTGCAATTTTTGATACCAAAAATCAGCATCAGGAACAATCTTTTCAAATGAAAAAATCTTTATAGCAATACTTCCTTCGTGGTAGTGTCCCATTGCCAAAAAATCTCCTTGTCGACTGTAAACTTCAGCAATACTTCCATCTTTTGCTACTCCTTCTTTGCGGGCAATAGCTCCCGAAAAAATCCAAGGGTGAAAACGGCGAACAAAAGTATCTTTCTTATTTTTTAAGTGTATTTTTATAATTGAGTTGTCCATAATTGTATTTCCTACATCTCATTCAGAATTGTATTCCTTGCAACAAAACAAATAAAATGTATGGAGTATTAATTTTAGCAGCCTTTAATTAAATAGTAAGTAATAATGTTAGTAGTTCGTTGATTTTTTACTTTTTTACCAAAAAGATAAAAAAGCACATTTATATTAGTTTGATAATCAAAATTTTAAACAAAACACAACAAAAACACAACTTGTTGATTATCAAATTAATAAAGTTTTTCAACGAACTATTGAATGTGTTACAATTAAAAATTGTAGGCTGATTGATAAAAAAAGATAAACATTAAATTAACATAAAAAAAACATTTGCTGATCGAATTTTCATTTCGTCATCAAAAATTGACAAATTAGCTACCGTATATTCTAAATCTCTTCAGAAAACACTTTAGAAATGCTCAACTTTCGCTCAAGTTCCCTTACGCTAGTGTTTAGAGCATTCTTGTTTTTACAAAAATCATAAACGATCCGATCTGGGCGAATCAGTAAAAATTGTGCTTTATTTTCTTTCATCCAAATCTGCAAGGCGCCCTCCTTATCATACAAATTTTGAGCATAGCGACCATCTTGTACAAATTTTTGTTTTTGAGGGGTCAACTGTATAAATTGAGTGCCTAACATTGCCAAATACTCCAGCGCTCTAGGAGTTAAAGCATCTACAGGATTTTCATTAAACCCTAAGACTACAAAGTTGTGATTCAAAGCTTGATTAAAAGAAATGATATCTCCTTTGTGATTGGCAACTTTAGGAGAATGCATCACACGCCCACACGCCTTAGACGTTCCCACAAGACCAGCTTTTAGACTAGTAGCCAAATCTAAATTCCTCTTTAAAAACCACTTCGGTATAATTGGAATAAAACTTTTGATCCACCGAAGTCTACTAGACTGAAACAACCGTTTTATCCACAAGTTTAACTTAATCAAACGCTCTACATCTGCTTGCCTTTCCTTTTGATAGGTTTGTAACAAATCAATAGAAGCCTTTCCTTGTTGTATTAAACCTAATTTCCAAGCTAAGTTGTACAAATCTTTAATACCTGCCGAAAGCCCCATTCCTAAATAAGGTGGCATCACATGAGCAGCATCGCCCAATATTAAGACTCGTCGATCCTGCCATCGTTCCAAGATTTTAGAATCAAAATTATAAACAAAAGCTGACTCAATATCTAAATTAGTAGGATTCAATTCAGATAACAAACTACGCACTTTTTCAGGTGTTTGTTCGGCTTCAATATTTTCAGTCTCAATTTGAAACTCCCAGCGTTGCTGTTCTTGCCCTTTTGCCATTTTAATAACAGGAAACTCTGCATCATAAATTGTTTGGGCATATTTTTGAGAAGACGAGGAAGTTTCTTTTCCTACCGTATCTACACAAAGGATAGAAGAATGAAAATTATAATTCTTAATATCAATATTTAAGAAATCTGCAATGCGACTGTACTGACCATCGCAAACCAACATAAAATCCGCGGTTAAGGTAACAAATGCTTGTTTTCCTGTTGGCGTGATATAAATAGTCACATTATCATTATCTTGTTCAAAAGTTTCTACCTCATATCCCAAGAAAAGATGAATATTTTTATGTGCAGCAGCCTTCTGTTGTAATACTCTCTGAACACTAGGTTGATAAAAGCCAACCAAAGGCGCAAATTGACTGCGACGCGTTTGGTTGAATTCTAATAAAACACGTTCTTTTTTATCTATAATTTGGGTACCTTCCAAAGGGTGTAGTAAGTCTTTGATAGAATCCATCAACCCTAGGTGTTCTAAAATTAACAGCACCTCATCATCCATTCGAGCAGATTTTGCTAACAAAATATCTGTGGCCTGTTTTTTTTCTACTACCACTACCGACATTCCCATATCTGCTAATAAAAGAGCAGCTAAATTACCTAACATGCCATACCCCGCAATTAGAATATCATATTCTTTTTTCATCTAAGGAGTTTATTCTTAATTTTAGTTTTCTAACCATCTCTCATTAAAATGTGCGACCTTCTATTTTTTCAATAGCGGCTCTCCACTCATTCGGCACTCGCACACTATGCCCCTTTTTTACATCAATCAAAACAATAGTACACTCCGCAATTGCTGCTACACCAACTTTAGGACTCACCATTTCGCAAGTCATTTGCAAACTAGCATGTCCCAATTTAGTAACCCCTACATTCATAGTTAAGGTATCGGGATAAACAACAGGTTTTTTATAACTACAAGAAATATTTGCCAATACAGGAATTTCATCTCCTTTAAATCCAGCTAGTTCAGGTATGTCATCAAAATATTTTACTCGAGCTGATTCAAAATATTTTAAATAAACAGTATTATTAACATGTCCAAACGCATCCATATCGCCCCACGCTACTGTCTGTTGTGTTTTTACTTTAAAATTCATTTTTTGTTGTTTAAAATAGTCGTCCGTTAATCACTTTGCATACTTGTCAATCTTCTTGCGATTTATTGAAGTTGTTCAAAATGATTAATTCTAATCATCTAGCAAAATTAAGAAAGAGTTTGACTTTTTAGAAAATTATGTTCTGTTTAGGAACTTAATTTTTATTTCTGGCGTAATTTAATACAAATAGTATTACCATTATACAAAATAGTTTTACTTTAAAAATAAAAATTAAACTTTTATGCATTCAAGATTTTTTATTCTTTTTTTTGAAAAAATGAATACCTATTTTAACTTTTAGATTATATTTAGTTTAGTAGCTCGTTGATTAGCATCATGAGCGCTTTGCTTTTAGTTAGCTTCGCTATTCATTTCCCCCGATATAAATGATAACCACCACCACTGACTAATTGTACACATTATGCTAGAATTAGTCATAAAACTTAGAACTTTAAACCAAAATCATAAACTTTTGATTGCTGCTAACTTTGAAATGAGTCACTTTACTACTAGTTGATTGACGTTTAGTTGTAATTAAAATACTAGAACCACTATAAATTTTAACTCTATGGGAGAATTAATCACTGCTGCTTTCTCGACCTCCAATCTTTTTTTAACCTTATTATTGGGTTTGGTAACACTGTACTGGCTTAGTGTTATTGTTGGAGCAATTGGAATGGATTCATTAGATTTTGACTTAGACCTAGATGCTGATATTGATGTAGACGTAGATGTGGATGTAGATGCCGACATTGCTGCGGATGTAGATGCTGATGCTGATACGGATACAACTAGTGTTGGATCTGCAGGTGGTGGTAGCCTATTTTTAGGAACACTTCGTTTTTTCAACTTTGGTAGAGTACCTTTCATGGTTTTACTGTCAACAATCATTCTTTGTTTGTGGTCCATATCCATTTATTGCAACCACGATGCTAGTTGGATCAACCCAGGAAACTCTACTTCAATGGCAGCTGTTCTTTTCTTCCCAAACTTAATTATAAGTCTACTTTTTTCCAAGCTATTAACAGCTCCCTTGGTTCCAATTTTTGCAAAATTAAATACAGCTGAAAAAGCCCTTGTGATTGATGGCAAAGTTGGTACTTTAATGACAAGCATCAAAGAGGAAGAAACAGGTCAATTAAAAATTGATATCAATGGCTCTATTGTTTCTTTGAGTGTACAATCCAATGATGGGAAAGCCATCCAAAAAGGAGAAAAGGTCGTTGTCATAGAAAAAATGGACAATGGCAAAGCTTATATAGTCCAAAAGATTGAACATCATTAATGCTCTACTCTTTCATCCTCATAATTTGTCCAAAGCCAACTCCCTGATACTAAAACAATCGATAACTTTGATTAACATTTCACTGATCACATTACTCCGTTAGAAAATCGTATTCGTTTGATTCATTATCAATAGAGTTATCAAATCATTGCAAGCTTAGTGTTTATTTTTCTATTAAAAAGTAAATACTAAGCTTCCGAAAACTTTCCCTAACCACCCTAAAAAACTACTAACAATATGGGGTTTCAAATCCTGATGATTACTCTGTGTTTTTCATTCGTTCTACTAATTGGATTCGTCCTACTAATAGCTTGTACTCACAAAAAAGTACCTCAAGGCAAAGCTCTAATTCGTACTGGTTTTGGTGGCGCTATCGTTGCACTAGATTCGGGAATTTTTGTGCTGCCAATTTTACATAAAGTAGAAGAAATAGATCTAACACTCAAGCACCTTATTGTTGAAGAAGAAGTATGGACAAAAGAAGCAACTACATCAATTGTAAAAGCATCTTTCTACTTTCGTGTTAGCAACGATTTGAACGCTATCCTTGAGGTAGCTCAAAGCATTGGATGTAAAGAAACTTCGACAGTTCAGACTATACAAGAACTTTTTTATAGTAAATGTGTAGAAGCACTCAAGATCGCCGCTTTTGAGTACACTCACAAAGAATTGCGGCAACATCGTAGAGCATTCAAAGAAAAAATTTTAGTTACAATTGGAACAAACTTCAATGGCTATATCCTGGATGACTGTGTGGTAGAACAGGTCAAACAGCTCTCTCCTCCTCCATTAACACAGAGTATCTTTGTTTTATTGGATCAGAATGTTCCTTTGAAAAAAGGCGAAAAAGTTATAGTCGTAGATAAAATAAATGACGGAAAATCTTATATTGTACGTCGATTCTCAAATTCGGGATAAAAATTAGCCAAACCTTAATTTTTAATAAAATTCTGGAACTTTAGCAAAAGAAAAAACATTATTATAATACACTTACTATTACACAAAATAGTATTCCTATTACACTCAAACAAACCCTATTTCTATGAGCACACAAAACAACCATTATACTGTTTTATTGTGGATTCGGATGCCCTGTCTATATATTCCTCAATATTACCCTCCTGATAGTTATGTCTAAACGACTGAACTAAAAATCAAAGTGACCAAAACATTATAAAACTCTTTCATAAAATAAGCAACACAATTTGTAAATTTTAGATGCAGATTTATGTTGCTTGCCTAACTCAAAATTAATACACATGGGATTTACAATTTTGATGATTGTCCTTGGTGGAATCGTTGTTATACTACTAGGATTTATATTATTAGTGGCTCGTGCCCACAAAAAGGTTCCTCAAGGAAAAGCACTAATTCGTACAGGATTTGGCGGTGCCAAAGTAGCCCTTGATTCGGGTATCTTTGTTATTCCTATTCTACACAAAGTAGAAGAAATGGATATTTCGCTAAAAACAATCGAAGTTGAACGTGCTGGTTCTGAAGGTTTGATTTGTAAAGACAATATGCGTGCAGACATTAAAGTGGTGTTTTTTGTGCGTGTCAATAAAGACGAAAAATATGTCGTTGAAGTAGCTCAAACTATTGGTTGTTCGCGTGCCTCTGAACAAGCTACTCTGAATAGTCTATTTGATGCTAAATTTTCAGAAGCATTAAAAACAGTGGGAAAAGGCTTCGATTTTGTAGATTTATATACAGAACGTGAAGAATTTAAAAAAGGTATTCTCAAAACAATTGGTACCGACTTGAATGGTTACATCTTAGATGACTGTGCTATTGATTACCTAGAACAAACGTCTCTTTCTGATTTGGATCAAAAAAATATCTTGGATGCACAGGGTATCAAGAAGATTGAAGAATTAACTTCTATAGAGCAAGAAAGAACGAACCAAATTCGCCGTAATCGTGAGCAGACCATCAAGGAACAAGATGTTGAAACTCGAAAAAATATTTTGCGCTTAGAAAAACAACAAATTGAAGAAGAGCAAAAACAAAAACGAGAAATTGCTGAGTTGACCACAGAGCAAGAAAATGCAGCCAAGCAAGTGATGATTAACAAAAATTTGGAAACCGAATTAATCCAAAAACAATCAGAACAAAAATTAGGTGAGGCTGAAGAGGACAAACAACGCCAAATTATTTTAGCTCGACTCAACAAAGAAGAGTTAGAAAAAGTGCAACAGCAATTAGTAGAGACCGAAGAGCAAAAAGCGATTGAAAATCGTGAAAAAGTAGTGGGTATTGCAAAAATTGAAAAAGAGAAAATCTTGGAAGAAAACAAACGTGATATCCAAGTCATTATCAAAGAAAGAAAAGCAGAAGAAAAGAAAACGGTAGAGGAAGATCAAAAAATTGAAGATGTCAAACAATTGGCAGCAGCAGAGCGTGCTAGAAAAGTAGCTGAAATTGAAGCTTCTAAAGAGGCTGAAATGCAAAAAATTCTTCAAACTCGCAAAGCGGAAGCAGACAAGCTTTCGGCAGAAGTAAAAGCTCAACAAGTAGTAATTGAGGCAGATGCTAAAAAAGCAGCTTCTCAAAAAGAAGCAGAGGCTCGTAAAATTAATGCAGAAGCCTTAGCTGCGGAGGAAGCTACCGTAGGTCTAGCAGAAGCTGATGTCATGAAAGCGAAAGCCGAAGCGAAAGAAATGGAAGGAACCACAGAAGCTAATATCTTACAGAAAAAAGCAGAAGCGGAATCTAAAGCCATTCAATTAAAAGCGGAAGCGGAGCGTGTCAAAGGATTGGCGGAAGCAGAAGTCATCAAAGAAAAAGGTCAAATTGATGCTACCGTAACAGAGCAAAAAGGATTGGCAGAAGCAAAAATCATTGAGCAAAAACTAAGCTCTGAAGCTAAAGGTATTGAAGCCAAAGCTAATGCGATGAAGCTTTTGGATGGTGTTGGTAAAGAACACGAAGAATTCAAACTCAAATTGGAGCAAGAAAAAGCAATTAAATTGGCTGAAATTCAAGCTCAATTGGGAATTGCAGAATCTCAAGCTAGAGTTCTTGCATCTGCATTGCAACAAGCTAAAATTGATATTGTTGGTGGTGAAACGAAATTCTTTGATAGTATTATCAATGCTATCAATAAAGGAAAGTCGATTGATCGCATGATTGGCAATAGTGACAACTTGCAAGCTATCAAAGGGGCTTTATTGGGAAGTGGTGATGATAATTTGATCGCTAGAGTCAGTAGCTTTGTAGAGCACTATGGTATTAGCACTGAATCGGTGAAAAATTTAACGCTATCTGCTTTGTTGTCTAAAATATACGCCAAAGCTTCTGGTGATGACAAAGATGTTGTCATGGGTTTGATCGAAACGGTTAGCCGCTTAGGCATGGGCGGTGAAGAAGCTAGCAAGTTATTAAAATAAAGCTTATAACCAAGATCCCTACTAGTCGATACAATAACTAGATATGCTCTGATGATAAATGAGGAGATGCTAAGCATCTCCTCCTCTTTTCAAAACTTCTATAGATACCTATATGCTACAACGCCTTTTCATATTTATTCTATTTACAATAAGTTGTTTGACAAATGCTCGTGCTGCTACTTTTCCAAAGTATCAAGAAGTAGTAGAAACTCTTATTCATACAACGGATCTTTGTGCTGTCAATTTTGGACCAGGCACTAAATTGAATATTGAAAAACGCATAGATGGGTATTGGGTAAGTATTGCTACTTGGGACTTATCTGCTCTTCATTACGATTTCCAGCAAAGGCAACTTTTTTGGACCGCAAAAGAACAAAAATACAATGTTGTGCAGTTTACAATCGAAGGAGCTGACAACACAACAATATCAAATCAGCATCTTTTGTCGCCTTATCGAAGTGATGGTCAGCAAGATCCTTATAATGTCCATCTATTTTACGGGTATAATGGCTGGTACCAAGAAGTGATTAAGTGGTATGCCTCTATTGAAAATCAACGCACATTAGAGGATTTTGAATGTTACTCTTTGGGAAGGGCTTACTCTGATTATGCCAAAATCCTACTGTCTGACCCTGGCACCGTTTATTATGCGCTTTCTGAAGATTTTTTAAGCACAGATGTCGCTAACTCTGAGCGTATCCACTTATATCAGTCTATTAGCGATAAAGCGATTCATTATTTCTATCAAACACATCTTCAAAATCCCAATTGGAGTACAATTACAGGTAATATCTTTACGAAATATTCCAATGAGGTAGTGATACAATATCAAAACTTAGCTTCACACGTCAAACACAAGGAAGCTTTAAAAGTTTTTAAAAATACAAATCTGTATACCGAGGCGACTTTGGCTTTTGCAAGTAATATGTTAAAAAGTTGCCCTCCCAATGCGATCTTGTGGACGTATGGTGACAACACTTCTTTGCCAATGTTCTATTTGCAGCAAGTGCACAAGGTTCGTCCAGATGTTTTGGTAACAGATGCGTATCAATTGAGTTTATGGCGTTATATTGATTATGTACAGAATAAAAAAATTCACGATAATCCCATTACGCTTCCTTTCGATCCTACGCTTTATTACAAAAATAATAACGACTATATTTTAGTTAACGACAATGATAAATACTCTAAGATTGACCATTTACAACTGATTTTAGAAAAAGAAAATGAGGTTAAAACTTTTGAATCAAAGACCATTCAACTTCCTTTGGAAGGAGAAAAGCAATTAAGCATTGAGATCAAAGGCAATTATTTAATAAAAAATGAATGGATTAGCCTCTTTATTTGGGCTTATAATCAACGACCACTCTGCTTTTTATACGATTTTAAAATGGGGTATCTTTCATTTACTAAAAATTTAGCTATAAAAGAGCAGCTCCACCCTTTTGGGACTATCTATCGACTTGATCACGAGACCTATACCATTCCAAGTGACGAAGAGATAGAAAAACGTTATGATATTATTACCAAAGATTTGGAATGGCCTTTAATGGAAACAATTGCCAAAGAAGATTATTCTCCTTTCAATCAATATATGTGGTCGGTTATTATGCTGGCTAATGATTTGCACAACAGTGATAAAAACCATCAAGTTATTGCGCTTTTGGAGGATTTTAGGTCTAAATTTCCATTAGATACGACTGCAACTAGTTTTAATAATCTTTTTTATTTTATTGATTTGTATTTTAAGGCTGCCGTTCCAAGTAAAGCAGAACTACTCATTGCCACAATATTTGAAGGTTTATTGGCTAAGAAAAACTTAGACAAAACAGAATTCCGTTTTGTCCAACAAGTAGACACTATTTTACAAAAACAAAAAATTGATAAATTCAACAAAATTATACAACAACTATATTTAAAATATAACAATACTCCTACATGGGAATAAAATGATTTGTCCTATACAAATTTATTTCTTTGAGGTTGTTCAATCCTAAATTTTCATTAACAAAAGACATTTTTAATTGTAGTACACCATGCCTAATAACGAAGCATTTCACAAAGACATTATTAAGTTTCAAAAACTAATTCAAGTTTTTCTAAAAAATTACAACTCAGATTTACACACGAATTTAAATGAACTTAATCAGCAATTGTTAGAAGTTCGCAAGATTACGATTCCTATTATAAAATCTTATCAAGCAAAATCGACGGATATCTCTTTGGCTACCAATGATGATACCGATAAAGAACCAACAACCTGTAACATTACAAGTGTTCGTATTTTGGAACCTTTAGAATATAAAGGTGCAAGGCGTTTTGTCCTCCCCAAAGGAGCCATTCAAATACAAATAGAAACAGATACTACTACTTGCAGTATTGATTCGCTTGACAAAAAAGTCGTCTACTCAGATGGCAAAGAAGAAAATGCGCAACTAAATAATGTTAGCCGCCAAGGCAAAATCATCAAGGCATCTATCCCCGTAGATTTTACAGGGCTTGCTGCAAAAACAACGGCATCTGTAAAAATTGGCACCTATTCTTCAGAGCGAGTTATGTATATTCCTAGTAGCAATGTCGATGTTTCTTCTGATAAAGCAATAAAAGATACAGTCGAAAATTATACCCGCTGGGCAAAAACAATGAATCTTGACTATAGTAATCTTTCTGAGAAAGATATGACCGTCATTTGTCCTAGTTTAAGCATCAAGGATGGTGAGGTTGTTGTTGTCGATTTTGAAAAAGAATTGCATAAAATTCCTTTTGTTCAGAAAATTCAAGGAGGGCTTAACTTACAAACACTTCCTTTCGGAGATTTGGAAAATTTAGTTGATGAATGTTCCAGTATTGCTTATATTTTGCGACGAGCGCTGGCTTCTATTTCTTATTATAACGATATTCTAAATGGTTTGGGAGCATTGGTTGAAGATACAGAAACGGTTCAACTAAGCAACACACTAAATCAGGCTTACAAGAAACAATGTACAGATAGTCAGAATGTATTGACAACAATCAACAATCAGATCAATGCAATAGCAAATTTTAAAGTACTGGTGATGGCTGAATTGATTGCTAAAAGCATTCCAGAAGACTTAATCAAACAATCCAATGCTTTAAAAGAAATGGTTGTTAGGCACAACGCTACACTTGATCCTATCTTGACAGAAACGAATGCCTACTTCGATGGTTCGGTCACATTCAATACCTTTCAAGAGTGGAAAGCCGTGCTTGATAGAATCAACCCTATTTGTGCACAAGCTCAAGCCGAATGGGATACTCCTTGGAATGCCTTAAAAGCTGCTGTTGCTTCTTATGAAACCAATAATCCTGAAGGGGCTAAAAATAAGTATTACACACAATGGAAAAGAACGGATTATAAGAGTTTACAAAATCATATCGTATCAGAGCAAGACCCTACGATCTCGACTATTAGTACGATTAAATATACCTTACAATCCATCCAAGATGCTGTTGACAAAACAGGTGGCGATGGCACCATGGAATTTGCAGAAGGCGAAAATATAGTATCCTTGGATGAAAAAAATAAATTCAAAGATAAAACGATAGCTACTACCTTTGACTTTGAAGATACAGGCAAACCTGTTTTTAAGGATGGTCCTCAAAAAACAGATGTTAAACAGGGTCAGGTTGGAGATTGTTACTTAATGTCTGCTTTAATTTCTTTAACTAAAGACAATTCAGCCTTGCTTCGAAGCATGATTGATGACCAAGGAGACAAATGTGTTGTCACACTTCATCAAGGAGGAGTGCCAATTAAAGTGGAGGTAGACAAAAAGTTGATTATTAAGAAAATGCCAGGATATGTAGATTCTACTCCTGCGGCACAATATGGTGATGATATTTGGGTCGCCATTATAGAAAAAGCTTACGCCAAACTATTAGGAAGTGACAAAACAGATCCAGGTGGAAATTTGATAAAAATAGAAGGTGGTTCTACTACTCAAGCTTTAGAGGTTCTATTAGGAAATAAAGTAAAAACTCCTAAAGAAATTTATTTAGATGCGAATGGGGCAATTGTTCAAGAAAACCCAACAGAAACCGTTACCAACCCGATTGTATTGTCTAATATCAAACTGGATGTCTTAAAAAAAGTGGTCAAAGCTGCGAATGATGCAGATTATGAAATTCACGTTAGTTCTCCAGACAAATATAAAGGCTATACTTTGGGAGATCACGATATTTTGCCCATTGATGCCCACCATTACATGAGTTTTAACCATGCCTATTCTTTGGTTGATGCAACGAACAATACTGTTACGATTCGAAACCCTCATGGTGATTCAGAACGAGAACAAGGACTATTTTCTGAATCGGTAAAAATAGATGTAACCAATTTGGTCACAGCGATTGAGGCACTTGAAAAAGATTATACAACCAATGCAAGTGTTGACAAGAGTAAAAAAACAGCAATGGATAACGCCATCAAAGCTATTAATGAAAACACCCTCATTGCTTCTAGATTTAGTCGCAGAATCGGTAACTGGAATGATTGGATTGCTGATCTAGTCTTGGACAACAACGATAATAAATGGAAACCGAATGGAGAGTTAAGAAGTAGGGCTGTTCGACGTTTGGGAACACGCATTACAGATCTCAAAGAAAACATAGTTGAAATTGCTGATCATAAAGATAAAAATAACAAATTGAGAGATGGTTTTCTCAACAAAACCGTTCGCCTCAATGCAGAACAGACGATTACTTACGAGGTCTTAAAAGAGTATTTTGATAGAGTTAATTTATCTATTATAAATCCTTAAAAGAACTTGTTACAAATGATTCAGATACAAAAATCTGCTTATGTTATTTTCCTAGCTTTTTTCTTGATGTTCTTGCATCAAGAAAAAAGCCAGGCTCAAGCATATCAACGTATTCCTCTTTCCAAAGGGGCATCCGTTTGTGTAATTGCTGATAACATTGTAAATAAACCTAAAGACAAAAGCCGTTACCAGAAACCTTGGGATAATATACAGTTTAATGGAAAAAAAGGTCTAGTTAGCATTCGTGTAATCGAAACAAGTGCCATTAAGGAGTTTGATAAAACAACTCCAACAGCATCTTTGATTCGATACATCTTAGAGGATTATTTTCCTATTGATTCTAATTGCATCTTTTCAGACACCTTAAAAATGGGCAAAATTAAGCAAACCTATCCTTTTGTAGATTTAATACAAACCTCTAAATTTCAAAACTATGAGGGATATTGGGGCTTTTCTAGCAACAAAATTCGTTGTATTCTTTCTGAGGATTGTCTTTATATTTTATATGTTCATTGCAATCAACTTGGAGACACCAAAGAAACAGCAATTCAAACACGAAAGGATACTAAACGTGATTTTGGACGCTTAATTTGCTCTTTCCAAATGCCTAAACAATAAACATCAAAACAACCCAACACAAAACAATTCAATCATGGCTGATGACAATAAAAACATAGAAGAAGTAGAAGTAAAAGAGGAAAATACGCAATTGGAAAGTGGCACCTATGAGATTATCAAAGGGCGGCTTAACAAGAGTGGTGATGACCTTCGACAACGTTTGGAGCAGTTGAATGCTGAGCGCAAAAAAGTATTTGGCTCCATTGAAATGCAACTCATTAGCAACGAACGCATTGAAACCAAACATGAATGCATCGCCAGAGATATTTTTGCTTTAAACAATACCTGTATTTTTGGTTATAACATCCGAATGGGGCTCAAAGATATTGAGCTAAAAGATGTTTTTAGCATCTATGAGTTTAAGGACGACCATAGTTTTAAAGCAACCAATTTGGATTTATTGACGGTTGGCAATGAAAAATTTGTCTCTGATTTTAAGAGTTTATACCGCTACTCTAAAGAGGTCTATTTTCTAAAATTTGCAAAGGATAAAAACGATCCTTTCTTCTACATGGTTTTTAAAGATGGGAATAGCGAGAAAACTTTTAAATGGGAAATTAAGGGGGACAAATTAATTTATGATGCGAGCCCTGGTGATAAAAAGTATTACTATCCAGATCAATTTGAATTTAAATGGGAATCGGTTCGCTTAGAAATGTATCGCCAAGGTGAACACCCCCACATTTCTATTTTAGATAAGGTTTTTGTAGAAACAGTTGGTGGCGATCTAACCATCAAGATTGAAGACAATACCGATACAGGTAAAGGCATCTATGCAGAGGATGTTAAACATGCCAATCAAAAAATTAGCGATGCAACGGTTAGTTATGCCGATTTGGACAATCTTATTGCCATCCGAATTAAGCCTTACCAAGAAGATTTTCGATATTTTATTTATAATGTAAAATTGCAAACCGTTCAACGGGTTGATGCTTTGGAAAACTCAGGCGTATTATTACCAGGCAAACAAGGATTGGTTTTTTCTAATGGATTTTATTTGCAAACAGGTGACTTTAAAATGTTTGACAAAACCTCTGGAACGGGCAATCTGTTTGAACGTCGTATCCAATCTCCTAATGGAGAAGATCACCTCTATGTTTTTCACAATCCTTCGGATGGTTCGTATATTTTGTTGTCTTATAATGTTATCGAACAAACGGTCAATACTCCTATTGTTTGTCATGGTTACACCTTGTTTCCTAATGGAGAACTGTGCTACTTTAGAAGTGAAGAGGCTAAAACATCCCATCATTTAATTCAAATTTGGCAAACGCCTTATATCAAAGGAAAAATCATTCCGTCAGAATACACGGACTCTTTCCTATACAAAGTATCGAATAAAGATATTGTCCGAGCGATGGCTGAAGCTCAGGAGTTACTCAGTCTTTTGGGCAAAGACGATACATACAATGATTTATATTATGACTTAAATAAGCGAGCCAATGTATTGTTAGATTCTTACTATTGGATTAACAATAAGGAAGCTTTTAATTTGGGGGAGCCCTTGAGTGCCATCAAAACATCTGCTAATACGGCTATTGATGAATTTGAAAAAGTCCAAAGCATCAAAAAAAGTACTAGGGAGGCTATTCGGGCAACTCAAAAGAAAGCCGTCGCATTATTCAAAGATATTAACTCTACTTCTTATTTAAAAATTGACCAATTCGTACAGCACTTGGCAGATTTGAGGGTTATTCGAGGAGAGGTTATTTCACTGCGAGAATTGCGTTATACAGATATTCCACTCATTGAAGAACTGGAAACCCAAGCCGCAGAAATCAATGCCAAATTGTCTAATGAGTGTGTCGATTTTCTATTAAAAGATGATGCTCTACAACCTTACCTAGAGCGTGTTTCAGAAGCGCAAGATGAGATTGAGCAGGTAGAAACAGGTCGACAAGGCAAGCAACTCGAAGACCGTATTGATGCGATTGGAAAAGAACTGGAATTGTTGATAGAAATTGTTTCTAATCTTAAAATTGATGACCCAACGCAAACTACTCGTATTATTGATAATATTACCAGTATTTTTGCTACGCTCAATCAGGCTAAAGCTGCTATCAAACGACGTTTGAGAGATTTGACAGGAGCCGAAGCCGTAGCGGAGTTTGCTGCTCAATCTAAGTTGTTAGACCAAGGTTTGATCAATTATCTGGATATTGCTGATACCGTTGCCAAATGCGACGAGTATTATACCAAAATGATGATTCAGATTGAGGAACTGGAAAGTAAATTTGCAGAATTTGATGAATTTATTGTCAAAATAGCTGACAAAAGAGAGGAAATCAACAGTGCCTTTGAATCTCGCCGTTTGTCTATTATTGAATCTATCAACAAACGAACCTCTGCCCTACAAAGTGCTGCTGAGCGCAATCTAAAAGGCATTCAAAATAGGGCTAAGAACTTCAAGGAAGTAAATGAAATCAATGGCTTTTTTGCCTCTGACTTGATGATTGAAAAGGTACGGGATACCATCCAAAAGCTGGTGGAATTGGGAGATACCAATAAAGCCGATGATATTCAAACCAAGCTTAAAACAATTAAAGAAGATACAATCCGTCAGCTTCGAGATAAGAAAGATTTATTTTCTGGCGATGGAAATTCAATTAAGTTCGGAAGGCATTTCTTTTCTGTCAACAAACAAAAATTGGGTTTGTCTATGACCTTAAAGGATGGTAAGATGTATTATCATCTAACAGGTACTGGTTTTTATGAAGAAGTTGTGCATGAAGAATTTTTAAAAACCAAAGATGTTTGGGAACAAGGTATTGTTTCAGAAAATAATGCCGTGTATCGTGCCGAATATTTGGCTTATGTTGGCTTTAGACAACTACAAAAAGAAAATGCTGACTTAATTTCTGAAGAAGTATTGCCTTTTGTGCAAAAATTGATTAATCAAAGAGCGACTAAAGAAGAAGGTTATAGCAAAGGAATTCATGATTTGGATGCCTCAAAAATTTTAGAAGCACTACTCTATCTAGCCAAGCACATTGACTTATTAGTTTTTGATGCAGATGCACGGGCTATGGCAAATTTATATTGGACTAAATTTATATCTGAGGAAAATAAAACTACGTTCAATAAACAATTAAAAAGTGCGGGGATAATTTTACAAGTATTCCCAAAAACACACGAATTTGACTTTTTGTTGCACAACTTAGAGGAAGAATTAACCGCTTTTGCTACTCAAACAAAGCTTTTTGAAAAGCATTTGGCTCCTCAAGCAGCACATTACTTATTTAAAGAAATCTCTAGGCAAGATCATTTTATTGTTAGTGGAGATGCTCATGATTTGTGGGTTGGTTTCCAAGAGTTCTTAGAAAAAAAGAACGCTATGAAACATTTTACGACAGCACTTAAATCTTTAGATAATAATTTAGTAGAGCAATATCAGTTGACTAAAAAATGGCTCAATGCTTTTGTGGAGCAAAGTGAAAATTCAGATTTCCCACAATATGTCAATGAAGTTGTAACAACAATTCTTACTGAGAACTATCAAGAAAGTCATGTTGTTAATGTCAAAACGCAACAAGAAATAACAGGGCTCCACGGCTCGCATAACGTTGTAGGAAAAGGTGGTACGTACCATTTAGATTACAATGAATTCATGCAAAAATTAGATCACTATACTCGTAGCGTCGTTACCAAATACGAGCAATTTGTAGAGATGAAACGCCGCTTGGCCAATGATTTTAAAGAAGAATTGCGACTGAGTGAATTCCAGCCTAGGGTCTTGAGTTCTTTTGTTAGAAACAAACTGATTGATCAACTTTATCTCCCTATTTTTGGTGATAACTTGGCGAAACAAATTGGTACAGTGGGTGACACAACTCGTACGGATAGAATGGGTATGTTACTCTTAATTTCGCCTCCTGGTTATGGTAAAACAACCTTGATGGAGTATGTAGCAGATCGCTTAGGCTTAATTTTCATGAAAATTAATGGTCCTGCTATTGGGCATCATGTCATCTCTTTAGATCCAAGAGAGGCTAATAATGCAGCGGCAGCCAAAGAACTTGAAAAGCTCAACTTGGCACTGGAAATGGGCGACAACATCATGATTTATCTTGATGATATTCAGCATTGTAATCCTGAGTTTTTGCAAAAGTTCATTTCCTTAACCGATGGGCAACGTAAGATAGAAGGAATTTATAAAGGAATTACCAAAACATACGACCTAAGAGGAAAACGAGTTTGTGTGGTTATGGCTGGTAATCCATATACAGAAAGTGGCGATAAGTTTCAAGTACCAGACATGTTAGCCAACCGTTCGGATATTTATAATTTAGGAGATATTATTGGAGATACCAAAGATGTCTTTGAGTTAAGTTATATTGAAAATTCACTAACATCGAATGCCATTCTTCAAAAAATGTCTGCCAAGAGTGCCAAAGATATTTATTCGGTCGTTAAAATTGCTCAAACAGGAAGTCGAGAAGGCGTCGAATTTGAAGGCAATCATACCAATCAAGAGATTAGCGAATATGTAGAAGTTATCAAAAGAATGTTAACAATTCGAGATGCTATTCTCAAAGTAAATTTGGAATATATTCGCTCTGCGGCAATGGAAGATACTCATCGCACAGAACCTGCATTCAAACTACAAGGTTCTTATCGAAACATGAACAAATTAGCAGAAAAGGTTACGCCAATTACGAATGATCAAGAGTTAAAAACATTGATTATTTCTCATTACGAAGGAGAATCTCAGACTCTGACATCTGGTGCGGAATCCAATATGCTAAAATTCAAGGAGATGATTGGAGCCTTGACAGAAGAAGAAGCATTGCGTTGGGAGCAAATTAAAAAGGCTTTTAACAAGGATAGAATGCTTCAAGGTAGCAAAAACGATCCAATGGTTCAAGTTGTTGCTCAACTGTCGCAATTCTCCGAGCATTTAAAAGATATTCACCACTCTATTCAAGAAGGAATTGAAAAAGGGGCAACCATTAGTGATGCCAAACCTGCAAAAAAATCGGGTGGAATTAGCTTTAGAAAAAAGTAACACTATTTATTAATATTATTCATCAAACCTATTTTACCATGAGTTTTACAGAACAACTAGACAGTGGCATGAACACTGAATTAAGCATCACCAACGAATCTAAGGGATTTTTATTAACCGCCTGCAAGTGGGCTAAGTTTCTAGCAATTGTTGGATTTGTCGGTATTGGTTTATTGGTAATAGTTGCAATTGCTATTCTTTTTATTGGTTTTGCGCCTGGAGGATTTGATAGTCCTTTTGGAGGCATGCCCGTGATGATGATGCTAATCTATTTAATACTGGCTTTATTTTATTTTTTCCCCACACTTTATTTGTACCGCTTTGCAGTTCTTACCAAACGAGGTATCGAAAACACGTCTAGCGACTTAGTGACCACTGGTTTTGAAAACTTAAAAGCTTGTTTCAAATTTGTGGGCGTTACCATGGCAATTATCCTTGGTTTTTATGCGGTTATGCTAGGAATTGGTCTTTTGACAGCAATGGCAGGTTTCTAGGTTTAGATCGCGCCATTAGAATAAATTAGACATTTAATTTGTGACCGTTTCGTTTATATGTATTATAAAATAGTCGTCATACAAATGAAGCGGTTACAAACTATTTCTTCTCTGAATTTTGATAACACCTACCTATGCTCCAACCAAATAATTCTCCCACTATTCTAATATTGGATTTAGATGGTGTCTTAATTACGACTCCGCCTTGGAAACAAGACATGATAGCAACAGATGGTTATTCAGAGTTTAACAAAATTTGCGTTCAACAACTTAACCGCTTATTAAAAGCACATCTATTTGAAATCTGGCTTAGTTCTTCCCGAAGAAAAAGTCAAAGTCTTTCCTTTTTTAAGCAGCTCTTCTCAAATCGTGGTGTCCATACGCCCCTAACGGGAATGCTTCCTATTTCTCAAGATCACCAAAGTAGAAAACAAGAGATTGAATTCTTTTTAGAACAGAAATCACCAGTTCATTTTTTGATTATAGACGATGATAAATCGTTAAATGGTCTGGCTCCCCAATTAAAATCTCAATTAATTTTGACCAGTTATTTAAAAGGGTTTGATGAAGAGAAACGTATAGAGGCATTAAAAAAATTATCTCTTTCCCTTTGAGGTCTTCTCGTTACACCAATATATTAGGAACTAACAAAGTTGCTCTATTATAACAACTCTGCTAGTTCCATCAATTCTAATCTTTAATAAATCTTAATGTCTTCACATTGTCTTTATGTACTATTTCTATGAAATAAACTCCTCTTACCAAAGAGGTAACGTCATACATAGCTTGTGTACCATTTAATTCATCGTGGAACATTATTCTTCCTTCTAAATTGAAAACTTTCACTTGATAAGTAGCATCTTTTTCTACTTTTAAGTACAAGTTCTTTCCCACAGGATTAGGGTAAATCATTGCTCCTTGTAACTCAAATTTAGATACCTCTGTCGTAACAGGTTCTGTTGTGAAACTCCATACTGTAGACCATGGCGACTGCCCTGCATTATTGCGACCTCTTACTTTCCAATAATAAGTTGTGTTCCCACTAAGATTAGACAGTGTTGTATTTAGCTGAGTCGCTGTCACGTCTTGAACTCCTGTTGTGAAATTGCTACTAGTACTATATTTAATTTGATAATTACTAGTATTTGAAATAGAATCCCAAACCAATTGAATGGATGCTACAGGAATATTTGAAGCGCCATCTAGTGGACTAGATAATAAAGGTGCTGCCACTAATTGATATTGTGTCGTAAAGCTCCATGTCGATCCAAAGTTAGACGTATCATTGGCGTTTATAATCGCTGCGCGCCAGTAGTAAGTCGTTCCAAAGTATAAATTTGACAACGTGTGTTCTGAAGAATTGATCCCTGAATTGCCTGACACATACAACGGTGACGTAAACGATGGGCTCGTATCTACTTCATAGATATATCCGTTATTACCTGACATTGCCGACCAATCTATTGTTGTTGTTGTCCCCAATCCTTGCGCGCCATTACTAGGAGAAACATTATTCACGCCATCTCTTGTCGTAAAGCTCCATGTCGATCCAAAGTTAGACGTATCGTTCGTGTTTATTACCGCTGCGCGCCAGTAGTAAGTCGTCCCAAAGTATAAATTTGACAACGTGTGTTCTGAAGAATTGATCCCTGAATTGCCTGACACATACAACGGTGACGTGAACGATGGGCTCGTATCTACTTCATAAATATATCCGTTATTACCTGACATTGCCGACCAATCTATTGTTGTTGTTGTCCCCAATCCTTGCGCGCCATTACTAGGAGAAACATTATTCACGCCATCTCTTGTTGTAAAGCTCCATGTCGATCCAAAGTTAGACGTATCATTGGCGTTTATAATCGCTGCGCGCCAGTAGTAAGTCGTCCCAAAGTATAAATTTGACAACGTATGTTCTGAAGAATTGATTCCTGAATTGCCTGACACATACAACGGTGACGTGAACGATGGGCTCGTATCTACTTCATAAATATATCCATTATTACCTGACATTGCCGACCAATCTATTGTTGTTGTTGTCCCCAATCCTTGCGCGCCATTGCTAGGAGAAACATTATTCACACCATCTCCTGTCGTAAAACTCCATGTCGATCCAAAGTTAGACGTATCGTTCGTGTTTATTACCGCTGCGCGCCAGTAGTAAGTCGTTCCAAAGTATAAATTTGACAACGTATGTTCTGAAGAATTGATTCCTGAATTGCCTGACACATACAACGGTGACGTGAACAATGGGCTCGTATCTACTTCATAAATATATCCATTATTACCTGACATTGCCGACCAATCTATTGTTGTTGTTGTCCCCAATCCTTGCGCGCCATTGCTAGGAGAAACATTATTCACGCCATCTCTTGTCGTAAAACTCCATGTCGATCCAAAATTAGACGTATCATTCGCATTCATTACCGCTGCGCGCCAGTAGTAAGTCGTTCCAAAGTAAAGATTTGCTAAAACTCTTCCTGAACTATTTGCTGGAGTTGTTCCTATTTCACGCAAAGGAGAATTAAATATTGGGCTTGTATCTACCTCATAAATATATCCTGTAGCTCCTGATATATACGCCCAATCAATAGTAGTAGTAGTAGATTGATTTTGTGCACCATTGCTAGGAGAAACATAGGGTAACGTATTGCTTGTAGTAAAGCTCCATGTCGTGCTATATGCTGAAGTATCAATAGGTCCTTTGGTTGCTGCTCGCCAATAATATGTTGTTCCAAAATACAAATCTACCAAAGTAACACTTGATCCACTAGCATTCCCTATTGTATGCAAAGGAGAGTTAAATGCTGGTGTTGTATCCAATTCATAAAGATAGCCCGTATTTCCTCCGACAGAAGTCCAGTCCAAGGTTATTCTTGTTGGCTGTCCCATTGCTCCATTAGACGGAGCTATATTGTTGGGCGGATTAATTGCCCAAACATTAAAAGATATAAAAAGCGTAGTAAATAAAATAAAGTATTGCATTGTTTTAGATTGTGTTAAGTAAATTATAGATCCACGCAATAGTCGTATTGCATGAACTGCCCATCTTTCTGACAAAAAGGCAAGCAGGTAATATACTTTCTCTTTCCCCAAATACTATTCCTCCAAAAAAAAGAATGCAATCATATATATTTGTAGATACTTGTATAGAAGTAGCTTTAATAACATAATCTACTATCTATCAAGCTTCAAATAATAACTCATAGTATTCTTAAAATTTAGCCTTCGATATCTTCTACAAGCTTATTCTGTATTTCTTTCATCGTACCATCTGTCTGACGTTCTTGAATAACTGATTGGTAACGTTTCTCGTCAATATAATCCTTGTTTTCAATTCGGGTGGCAACAAATTTGCCCTCTTGATATTCATAAATTGTTTCAACGTAAGATGCTGCTGAGTTTCGTTCAAAAGACAAAATCTGCTTTTTATGAGTATCAATACTTGGAAGCGATAAATCCATGTCTGTATTTTCTTCAAATTGTTGGGTTGTAGGGTTATAAATCCAATAAGCATAATAAATATTGGCATTCCCTATGACCTTAGGAATTCTTACATCGGGAAATCCATCAAAATTAAGATCTTCAAAAGTAGGCATAGATGGACCATCCTCTTCATACGGTAATTCTAAGTCATCTAAGGTCTGAAAGATGCCTGTCTTTCCTTGAAGATGAATATCAATTTTCGAGATAGATTCTTTTGCTCTATCTGTGGTTATTTTGCCTTCAAAAACCAATAATTCAGGGTCCTCTTGTGCTGTATTTTTTGTTATTTCTACTTCCGTTTCTATAGTATCCGCTGGAGTGCTAGTACTTGTTTCTTGAGTGGATTCAGAAGGATTGCAAGCCAATAGACTTACTGTTGAAAAAATGGCGGCGTAACAGGTGTTTTTTGTTATCATTTCTACAAATTTAAAAGAAGTTGGTTGTAATATAGTTAAGCTTAACACAACGTTAAGAAACAGAATAAATCTTCAATTTTAAAAGGATTGTTGTATTTTGTTGATAGAAAAACAAAAATCAGATATGAAACAATTACTACCATTCTTTGCATGTATACTTTTAACGCATTTTTCACTTGCACAAGCACCTGCCAATACCGCAACTATTAAATGGATGACTTGGGATGAAGCTGTTGCCCAAGCTAAAAAGGATGAAAAACCGAAGAAAATATTTATTGATTTTTATACGGATTGGTGTGGATGGTGTAAACGTATGGATGCTTCTACATTTGCCAATCCGACAATTGTAGATTATATGAATCGCAATTATTATGCGGTCAAATTTGATGCGGAATGTATGGATACAATTGTTTTTAATGGCACAACATTTATGAATTCAGAGCCAACGTTCAAAAAAACAGGCGCTAGAGGCAAAGTACACATCCTTGCCTATTCCTTATTGGAAGGGCAATTGAGCTACCCTTCTTATGCTATTTTGGATGCTAATTTTAGCCGTTTGCATATTCTAAAGGGCTACAAAGATGTAGAACCCATGCTTGGAACTCTAATTTTCTTTGCTGGAGAAGAATTTAAACATTACCATAATTATATTCATGCTCAGTGGCAACGAAATCTTAAGTTGCAACAGCAACAACAAGAGGCTGCGACTAAAGCTAAATAATTGTTTGAATTGCAACACTTTCTCTCGCTTAGAAATTGCTAATAGCCTTTTATCTGTTGATAATAAATCGATTAGACAAACTAATCATATCAGTATGATAAAGCTTTTTAGCAATTAAAAAAAAAGACTTTTTGCTTTTTCTTAATTCCTACATCCACCATTACTTCGTTAAAACCGCGTAGTTAACTAAAAGCAAAGCGCTCACGAAGTAAACTAATACGATTTTCCAGCGGAGTAAAACACCATAAAATTAACACCTCCATAAAAGGCTATAAAAACAAATAAAAAAGAACAAAATATTAAGACTTCCCCCGTCTTCTTCCATATATCCCCCTTTTTTTGTACTTTTACCCAACTCATTCTTTTACCTTTTCTGTCCCTATACTATGAAATGCTACCTTGTCCTCTTGTCCCTATTCCTAGGTTCTTTTTCATTCCTACAAGCCCAAACCTTAGATACTATACAACTCCAAGCACTCAGCTATGGAGAACTTGATAGTATGATGATGCTAGAATATAATAAAGGAAATTTTGCAGGAGCCATTCCTTACCTAAAACAAGGTGTCAAGAAAGCTAAAGCAGAATTTGGCTCTATGGATTCTACCTATAGTGTATTTCTTGGCAATCTTGGCTTCTTTTACAATCAGTTGGGGCAATATTCCGATGCTGAGAAAATTTATTTGGAGCAAATTACGGTAAAAAAAGAACTCTATGGGGAGCAACACCCCAAATACTTGAGCGCGCTCAATAGTTTAGCTATTTTATATTTTAGAATGGGCAAATACGATGCTTCGGAAAGCTACTATAAACAAACCATTCAACTTAGCAAACAACACTTAGGAGAAGATCACGCTACCCACGCCAATGCCCTTAATAATTTGGCATCTTTATATATTCAAATTGGCAAATTCGAAGAAGCAGAGCCCATTTATATGCAATCCATAGAAATCATCAAACGTACTGCGGGAGCAGAACACCCTGACTATGCATTTGCACTCAACAACTTAGCTTACTTATATTACCAAATGGCTCAGTTTGAATCCGCTGAACCTCTTTGGTTGAAGGCTACTGCTATTCGAAAAAAAACGGTTGGCGAGCAACACCCTGATTATGCTAGTTCTTTAAATAATTTATCCAAGTTGTATCAGAAGCTTGGAAAGTTCGAGGAAGCAGAACCTCTAATGTTTCAAGCGACAGAAATTATCAAAGCTTCCTTTGGCGAAAAGCATCCCAAATATGCAACTTACCTAAGTAATTTGGCTTCCTTATATGAGTCTATGCTGCGTTATGAAGAAGCAGAACCCCTCTATCAACAATCCATCCGAGTTGCAAAGAAAAGATTGGGGGTTCAACACCCTGATTATGCTAGTTCTCTCAATAACTTAGCTCATTTATACCATGAAATTGGTAAGTATGAAGCCGCAGAACAACTTTACTTGGAGGCTCAAAAAGTATGGGAAAAATCGGTGGGGAAAACGCATCCTGATTATGCTATTTCTTTAAACAACTTGGGTAGCTTATATAGTTCTACTGGCGACTATACAACTGCGATTCCTCTATACCAACAATGCTTGAATATTTATAAGCATTCTTTGGGAGTTACCCACCCTTCTTACGCTACCTGTTTGAACAATATGGCGATTTTATATGAAAAAATGCAACTTTCTGATACAGCTTTTGCTTATTGTATGGCAAGTATTGCTACCAATAGTAGAAATTTTGAAGCCATATTCCCTAATTTTTTTAAAAGAACAGATTCTCATACAACTGCCCCTTTGTACCTGCCTCATAACTGTTGCCGTGATCTTTCTCCTAAAGACTTCTTGAAACTATCTCAATTAGATTATAACAGTGCTCACGTTTTTAATAAGTCGTTATTCAATTTGCTAGGAATTTCTAAAACACAAGGCAAAACATCCAAACAAAAGCTAGAAGCCCATTACAATATTTGCAAAGCGGCCATGCAGGTTAACGAGCATATCCGAAATAGTTTTTCGGCAAAAGCTAATAAATTGAGAGTGTTAAAAAACAACAGCATCTTTGTTAAATACGGTATAGACGCTGCCTTAATGCTGGATGATGCCACTTATTACGATGAAGCCTTTAGCTTTTCAGAACAAAATAAATCCGTTTTATTAGCCGATGCTGTCAAAGGAAATCGAGCAAGAGTCTTAGGTGATTTACCCGATTCTTTGGTGTTGAAAGAAATTAAACTCCAGAAAAAAAAGGATCAACTAAAAAAACGAAAGGCAGAAAGTTCTTCGAACGAAGCAACTATAGCAATTACAGCGGAAGAAAATGCACTTAATCAAGAAATTGATGTGTTCTTGAACTCTCTTAAAGACAAATACCCCAAATATCATCATTTAAAATATGAAAACATTACAGTAAATGCCAAAGAAATACAAACTTCTCTAGCTCCCAAAACGTTACTGTTGGAATACTTCGTCACCGACTCTATGACGTATCTCTTTGCGATTAGTCCAACTAGTATAGAGCTATTTCCAATTGATGTCAAGAAGGAAAAACTGAAAAAACAAATTGAAACCTTACGATTTGCACTTAGTCGTTACGATTATATCATTAACAAATCTGAACTTGCTCAAAAACTATATACAGAATCTGCGTACTGGTTTTATAAGGAAATGTTGTCCGTAGCACTTCAAGGTAAGGAGATAGAGAATTTAATTATTATCACAGATGGCGAGTTGGGACATTTGCCATTTGAAGCGTTTCTATTGGAATCAATACCACAAGGCAAAATTAATTATGCTTCACTTCCCTATTTGGTAAAAGATTATAATATTAGTTACAACTACTCTGCAACTCTTTGGAAAGAAAACCTAGAGATTCAACAAAATCGCAAACAGACGAATAACCACAACAATCACCAAATGTTTGCTTGTGCTGCTAGTTATCCTAAAGTAGATTCCTCTCTATTAGATTTGCGTTTGCCCAATATATTTGACATGCGTCATTCCCTAGTTCCATTGCCTCAAACAAAAACAGAAATCAAAACGTTGTCCAAAGTGTTCGATGGATTGTTTTTGACCAATGATTCTACTAGCGAAGCTTTTTTTAAAGAACATGCCCACGAATATGGTGTCATTCATTTGGCAATGCATGGTCTTCTTCATCCTAGAGTTCCCATGCTATCTTCATTAGCATTTACAGAAAATAAGGACAGCTTGGAAGATAATTTCCTTCAAGCTCACGAGGTAGCTCATTTGCATTTGAACGCAGATTTAGTTGTTTTAAGTGCTTGTGAAACGGGCTATGGAAAATTTGAACAAGGAGAAGGAATTGTGTCCTTGGCGCGCTCTTTTATGTATGCCGGTACGCCATCTCTTGTGGTCTCACTTTGGCAAGTTAATGATCAGTCTACTTCTGTTATCATGAACTATTTTTATCATTACATTGCAGATGGAATGCCTAAAGATGTCGCATTGAGACAAGCAAAATTAGATTATTTAACATTGGCGAAAGACTTTGCAGGGCATCCTGCATTTTGGTCGGCTTTTATTCAATTAGGAGATACTACATCGGTCAAAATTTCTAGGAGAAGGAATTATTCTACTTGGGGTATTGGGCTTGGGATTTTGGTTGGTTTGAGTTCTTTAATTGCTATTTTTGTAGCTCTAAGAAAAAAGAAAGAGTTGGTATAAAATCAATAGTTCGTTGAAAAACTTTATTAGTTTGATAATCAGCAAGTTGCACTTCTGTTGCGTTTTATGTTAAAATTCTGATTATCAAACTAATATAAATGTGCTTTTTTATCTTTTTGGTAAAAAAGTAAAAAATCAACGAACTACTAATAAAATCTAACTAGGAACTAATTTACTTTGTAGTTTTTCTTTAGCATCATTCCGTTAAAAAATCGTATTAATTTACTTCGTGAGCGCTACGCTTTTAGTTAGCTTTGTTACTCCCTACGGTCGTGAGCTCGCACAGCTCGGTTCACTGCTACTTCGTTACCGTGTGAGGGCTTCGTTGTTGATTGTCAGCAAAATGCGCCCCAAGTACCTCGAGCATAAAACCTAGTAATCAAAGCATTTTGTATTACTTTAGAAGGTGCTGCGCAAATGCAATTCCTCTATAACAGGACTTTTTATGTTCTTTCTTTTTTTCCTCGTCTTCTAGCTCATTGTACCAATCAATTGCTTTTTTGTAATAGACAATAGCAATATTCAATTCGTTTGGGCTGCAACCTTCTTTAGAGTGATCGTATGCTGCTCTGTAATAAGTATTGGCTAATTCTTGAACCAAAGGAATGGTTGGATTAAAGCGATAAGCACTCATAGCTGTTGCAATAGCTTGATGGTTAGAATCTAAGTTTTCAAAGACCTGAATGCTATCTTTATAATTATAATAAATGGTCGCTTTAGAGAGCATTGTTTGTACAGAATCATATTTAGCAAACGCTCCCAAACTAATAGGATAATCTTTTAATTGCCATCTGGGGTCAGAAGGCAACCGTTTTTCCAGTAAATAATTGGGTTCTGCAAAAAGATTACTTATTTCTAGTTCTGCATAAAAGATATCGTCTCTAACATATCCACTCCCCCAAGTAGCATCTACGATTTTGTACACACCATCTACTTTGACCATATTCCAAGCATGATTGGTGTCTTTATAATTTGCTCTAGTATTCGCAAATCGCTCCTTTGCATAGCCAACAATTACATAACAATCTATCTTAGCGACGACACACATATCTTTTAGTAAATCGGCATAACCTTGACATACAGCAACCCCTGTTTCTAAAGGTTTTGACTCTTGAGTCAGATAAGAACCGTCTGCCAAACCTTTGACATCATACGCTACATTTTTAGTAATCCAATAAAAGAATACTTCAACTGCTTCAGATTGATCTTTAGTTGGCTTTTTTAAATATGCTACTAATTTGTTCAAATCCTTTTTTAAGACTTGGGGGCAATTTTCTGCATGATGTAACAATTCAGTGTTGATCAAATTTTTACTAAACAAAGAATTGACAAACAATAGAAACACCCAAAATATCAACTTAATTTTCATGGATTGGTGTGTCAAAGTAGGTTGTTATATCTAACAATAGTTCGTTGAAAAACTTTATTAGTTTGATAATCAATAAGTTGTAAATTTATTGCGTTTTGTGTTAAAATTTTGATTATCAAACTAATATAAATGTGCTTTTTTATCTTTTTGGTAAAAAAGTAAAAAATCAACGAACTACTAATCTAAAAAACGATGAATAAATTACTACTTAATCACCACCATACGACGAGGAGCAGACTGATAATGTCGGCCTAACAATTGGTAAAGATAAACACCTTCTTCCCAGTTATCAACCGCTATCTCAATTCCTTTTTGTTGCTTATCTAAAACAACTGTATACATTTTTTGACCTAAAACATTCGTAACTTGTAGGGTAATGTTTTCTTCAACATCCGAAGGTATCTCTAAGGGAATATAAGCTTTCAGAATTGCTGGATTCGGTTGATTTTGTCCCAATTCTAATGTCGTATTCCCTAGTATTTGCTGATTTCCAACCGTTGGGCTGAGCATATTCACTGTAAAATCGTCAAAATAAAAACCATCCTCATTGACCCAAACGTCAGAAACTAAACGCAATTTAATTTGAACTGCTGACTCTCCTAAAAACTCGTTTAAAGACATTCTTTCAGCTACCCATGTTGATTGCGTTCCATCGTATAACGGTTCATTGGGATCTTGATTATTGGTTCCTATATCTGTATACAAACCACATAAGGGCTTATAAATACCATTACTTCCAGCAGCCATTACTTGCACATAGTCATAATCTGCCTCAATATCCCACTTCGCCCAAAATGCTAAATTAGCATCTGTTGCCGTGCTTAAATCAAAGCTTTGATTGAGCACAATTTCAGATGTTGTATTATTAGCATAACCTCCTATTCTAGAATCTGTTAAACAGCCTGTTGGTGAATAATAATCGGCAGTCGTTACTTCCCAATTTGAATTAGCACCTTGGTTTGTCCAATTCAACAATGTATTTCCATCATCATTAAATGCCACCGCATAGTTTCCATAAATGCGCTCAATTGTATCACTTTGAGTATAAAACCCATTGTCCAATTCCAATACATAGCGCACTGTTTCTCCATTAGTAATTGTAGGCACCAAATTAAAAGTAATAGAGTCTTGTATCGTCGTAAATTGTGTCAAATTAAAGGCTTTGGGGCTGGCAACGGACGCAATGTTTGTTGACAAAGGCGTAACACGCACCGTCAATACTCCATTCATCATTCCGTAACGTGTCAAATCAAAATTCGCTTGAGTATTTAGTTGCGTAATCAAAGCATTGCTCTTATCAGTTGCTTCGCCATAAATTAATAAAAGATGCGCCATTGCTAAATTCTGCCACATCGTTCCTTGACAATGCCCTACAATAGTAGATGCTGCGGGCCAAAATCCGTCAGGACTCGCCTCTGGAGTCATTGTCAATATCTTGTTTTTTGTCGTTTGCTCTCCGTAAAACCAATCATCAGCATCGCCATTCGTAGAATAACCAATCGTTTCCATATTGGTTCCATACTTGTATTTATTTTCCTTGGTCATAATACTAGCATACGTTCGATAGGCATTAGAATCAGGTGTTAATTGATCGTTATACGCCCAAGGATAAATTAGCAAATTCCCATAAGTATGATAATTGAAAGAAAACGTAAAATCATGTGCATTGCAAAAATCACGCATATTCTGAGTCTCTGGTTCCGAAAAAGCAGATGGTCCTCGGTAAGTATCAGACGTAGGGTTGCCAGAAGATCCCACATTATCATGAGCAAAGGCATAACCATAATTTCGATTCAAATCTACTCCATAGCTGCTCCCATTGTTTCGGCGATTCTTGCGCCACATTCCTCCTCCATTAGGATTCGTAGACTCATTGTACACATAGCCATCGGGATTCAAACAAGGAACAAAATACAACTCTGTATTTTCTAACAAGTATTGTATTTCTGTGTCTGTATCATAATTTTCTAGTAGATACCACATATAGTAAATTAACTGTGATAATGCTAGTGGTTCCCTAGCATGATGAATGGCCGTATACAAAGCTTCAGGTTCGTTTTCATCTACATTGGGATTATCTGATATTTTAATCCAGTAGATTGGTCTATTTTCATGCGTTAGGTTGTTCGGATCAATAACTGTTTTAGCCGTAATAAGATTAGGATATTTGCTTGTCATGCTATCCAAATTATCTAACATTTGTTGGTAGGTTAAAAAACCTCCCATGCTTCCCAATGCAAAATTGGCGGGCGGAGCATATGCCCCAGCCCCTGTATTAGGGTTGCAATTAGCCGTTCGAGGATTTCCTATTTCATTTTGTTCTGCATAATAAGCCGCTACATCCTCTACCAATACATCGTAACGAAAGCCATTGGTTTCTAGCAATCGACGATCTGATTGAGAAAAATCACTTTCAAAATGGACCGACCGGCGATGTTGTCCATGGTCACAAGTTACCCCCAATTGCATCAAATCTTGCGCAGAGCGATTATCCAAATAAACTCTAAGTTTTGAATACTTCTCTTGCTGCCCCCAAATAGTAGACGTTCCTAAAAAGAATAGGATAAATAAACAATACGTTTTCATACTTTTTATATTTGTGGTAAGGTATCAATCGTCTACTACTTTAACTTAAAGTAGTTGTCCTAGAACGATTCTATCTCTATTCGACATATCTGGTAACAAGGCGCAATTTTCAAACCCTTTATTTTCTAACAACGCTAATACCTCAGCACCAAAATATTCGTTAATTTCAAAATATAGCCAACCTTTTGTACACAAATGTTCTTTTGCAAAATCGGTAATTGCAGTATAAAACTGAAGGGGGTCTTGATTGGTAACAAAAAGTGCTAAATGAGGCTCATAAGCCAAAACATGTTCTGGCATCAATGATGTTTCTGAATTTTGAATATACGGAGGATTACTCACAATTAAATCATATTGAGGTAATTTTTGTATTTGTTCGGTATCCAAAATATCAACTTGTTGAAATGTTATCTCAACTTTATTTTTCACTGCATTCTTTTGCGCAAGAGCTAGTGCATTTTTAGATACATCTACGGCGGTTATTGTGGCTTGTGGCAATTGTTTTTTTAATGCGATCGCAATACAACCACTTCCTGTTCCGATATCCAAAATTTTTGGAGCATGACCAACATATTTTTCTATGATAGCATAAACCAGTTCTTCCGTTTCTGCCCTAGGGATTAACACACTTTCATCTACTTCTAATTTCAGGTCGTAGAAGTCTGCTGTACCAACAACATACTGCCAAGGCCTTCTTTGTAATAACTCTTGTACCATTCGCTCCAACTCGCTTTTCTCTTCGTTGGTTATCATTTGGATGCTATTGATGGGATTTTTAATATTAAAAGCATCCTCCAAAACGTACTGTGCAATAGTTGTTGCTTCTCGTTCTTCATATACCTGTTCTAATTCTTTTTTTAGGTAAAAAAAACAGGTTTTAGCACTCCATTCTTGCTTTAGTTCATGCATATTCACTATCTATTCAATTACTTTTAATTCTACTCGGCGATTCATTTGTTCCTGCACAGGATTGCTAGCTCTAGGATGTATCATCTCAGAATTTCCATACCCTTTGTAAGTGAGCCTATCTGGGCTAATTCCATGCTCAATCAGATAAGCATGCACAACCTTTGCCCGTGCCTCTGATAATTTAAAAGAGGAAGAACTTTGAGGTACAGGTGCTTGGTTGGGTTTGTTTATGTGGCCACCTATTTCTATTTTTAAGTTAGAATTATATTTTATAAATGCAACCACTCCTTCTAAAGCTTTTTCAGATGCATTCATCAACAAAGGAGTTCCTCCTTGAAAATACAAATCATTCAAAGCCATCTTTCCACCAATAATGGCAGGTTCTAGGTTAAAATCTAATTTTGTTGTCGTTTTATGTTTGGTCTTTGCCAACTTAGAAACAAAGAAATAACCTTTGGTGTATGCTCTTACTTCTACATTCGTTTCCATTTCCACCTGATATTCATAAGCCCCATATTCATCTGTTTCAATGGTATCCTTTCCAGCTAAAGAATTAAAAATCAGTCGTGTTCTCAATGGCTGGTTGTTAGTAGCATCTACAACCTTTCCTTTGACAACGCAAATAGACGCTTCTTTTTCTTTAGGCACATATGGGCGCACTACCTCAATCGTTACTCTTCGGTTTAGTGCCCTTCCTGTAGCCGTTCCGTTACTTTTAAGAGGAACATATTCTCCATGAGAATCTATTTTTAGTTGTAAGGAATCAACACCCATTTCAAAAAAAGCTTTGTAAACAGCATCGGCACGACGATCCGATAAAGCTTGATTCGACTCGTAACTTCCTAGCGAATCAGTATGCGCTTGAATCCAAGCTCTTGCTTCTTTATCACTATTAATAGCCTCAGCAGCTTCTTTCAAGGTTGCTCTAAATTTGGGCAATATTTTAGCTGATCCTGAATTAAAATAAATAGCTTCAGAATATAATAACAAATACCGTTTTCGCTGGGCGGAAGTAGTAGACAAGTATATAAAAAAAACAATTAGGACGAGGGTAAATTTGGCATTCATAAAGTTCCGTATTTAAATGCGATCAAATCTAATGATTGAATGTTTTGACTTGTTGATATAGAAGTCCACTAATCCGTAAAACTAAACTTACTGAGCAGAATATAATAAACAAAGCTCAATAGGTTTGTGAACTAAATTAAGAGACTATTGGTTGAGTTATAATTAAGTAAAAAATTGCCAATTTCAGACCAGTATATTTCGTTTGGTAAGTTTTTGTTCAAACAATATTATTCATTAGCAAATCATACGCATTTTCTAAATTCTGTATAGCCGCTCGCCTATTTTATTTTAGATGCCAACAGTTTCAGTTTTTTTATACAATTTGCAAAAAACGAAAAATATTTATAATTATATATTAATTAGCTTTCTTTTAAGGGGTGCTGTGCAGTTGATAATCAACAAATTGCAATGCTATTGCATTTCGTGATATTTTTTTAATTATCAGACTAATATAAATCTACTTTTTTATCTTTTCGTAAAAAAAATAAAAAAGCAACCACCACACAGTAGCAGTACAACTCACTACTATTAAATATAATGTTGTAAAATAAGTGATTTTTGTCAAAAAATATAAAATGCACAAACTAATTCGTTATAATTGCAAGTCTATAAAATTAATACATCATGCTTTTTTTCGTTTTTTTATACGAAACAAAAAAAGCATCTTTGCATCATTTTGATTATCAGCTTTTTAAAGCAGCAAACAATAAAAGCATACTTTCTTAATAGTCAAACGAATGCAATTTTTCCATGAAGTAATGTAAAGTAACGATTACCACAAATCGATTTTATGAGAAGCAAGCAGTTCTAATATTTTCCTTGATTAAAAAAGCGAAAATACGCATTCATAAACTTCTTGCTAGATACATGACTCGGTTTGTATTTAATCTTTAAATATTTAATTAAAATCACAATCTGACCACAATATTATGACAATTGATCAATTAAAAGAACTTCAAAGCCAGCTGGGCATATTAGGGAGGTATCTTTGACGTCGATAACCGACGCATGCAAATTAATGAAGAAAAACAACATACTTATGACCCTGATTTTTGGTCAGATCCCAAACGAGCCGAAAGTATTTTAAAAAGCATTAGCGAAAAAGAATTTTGGCTAAAAAAATACGATGCAGCCGCTACTGCTTTAGGTGATTTAGAAGTTTTGCAAGAGTTTTATGAAGCTGGAGATGTTGCCTTAGAAGAGGTAGAGAATCAATACTCAGCTACTCAAAAAATCTTGGATGATTTAGAATTCACGTCTACACTTAGTGAGCCTGAAGATATGCTGAGTTGTATGGTGAAAATTAACGCTGGAGCTGGTGGTACAGAAAGTTGCGATTGGGCTGAAATGCTCTTGCGAATGTATACAATGTGGGCTGAAAAATCAGGACACAAAGTAAAACAATTGGATTATCAAGCGGGAGATGTAGCTGGTATCAAGACCGCTACCTTAGAAATTACAGGAGAGCACACTTATGGTATTTTAAAAGGAGAAAATGGGGTTCATCGCTTGGTTCGCCCTAGTCCATTTAATGCCCAAGGAAAACGACAAACTTCTTTTGCTTCTGTATTTGTCTATCCTATGGTCGATGATAGCATCGAAATAGAAGTCAATCCTGCTGATATAGAATGGGATACATTTAGAGCAAGTGGTGCGGGAGGACAGCATGTTAACAAAACTGAATCTGCTGTTCGTTTGCGACACTTACCTTCTGGGTTGGTTGTCGAATGTCAAGAGCAACGTTCTCAACACAAAAATCGAGAAAAAGCAATGAAGATGCTAAAATCTGAGTTGTACCAGTTGGAAATTGAGAAACAAAATGCAGCTAAAGCAGAAATTGAAGGGGGCAAGATGAAAATCGAATGGGGTTCTCAAATTCGTTCTTACGTTTTGGACGATAAACGGATCAAAGATCATCGCTCCAACCATCAAACTCACAATGTCAAACGTGTATTGGATGGCGACATTGATGATTTTTTAAAAGCCACACTTATGGCTTTGAAAAATATGTTGTAAAAAAAATACCAATTTGAACCTTTCTCAAATTGGTATTTTTAATTTCACGACCTTACATCTTTTCGTTTTTTACGAGCGCTTTTTCTTTAACAAAATTTCTTTGGTCAAAAATTCACCTCCTGGAATCAAAAAGGCTTTCATCATGTCCCAGTTTTTGGCAGGCTCATAATTATTTTTATAATATTTATTAAACGTAATAGTTAGAATATTTCCATTAAGACTAGCCGAAGATTTTAGACTGCCTGTTTCGTTGTCAATATTATTTGTAAAATTATCCAACCCCTTCACTTCGTATCCTTCTGGTATCGTAATCTCGATTTCATACTCATATCCTCTAGGGTAATTCATGTGAATATCAACTGTTCGTTCCATCTCATCTTCCGCCAAAATAAGCTGTCCACCAACCAAACGCCCTGCTTTGATAACATAATTTGGTCCTACTTTTTTGACCAAATCCGACAACTCACAATCAAATGTGTACTCCAAACTCTTCTCATCAATCGTATTGGCTGTTGTCAAGCCCTCATAAGCAATTAATTCTGTATTCCCCTCTCCTAAGTCAAAATGTGATTGAGCAATCGCTTCCATTGCTTCGTCTCTTTCTTCTTTTTGAGCTTGTATAAAGTTTTTCATCTCTGAGCTCTTATCCTTAGAAGGATGTCCCCACAGTTTGGTTTTGTACAACTTATTCTCATTCCAAATCATATCCATCCAATCAACAACATCGTACTGGTAACTTTCGATATGGTGCCCCGTGTGAATTGCCTTAGAATTTGCTCTTAGCACCATCATATCATCTTCCTTAAAATGCACTTTGGTTTCGTGCCTACTAATGTTAGACTTATAATCTGAAGCGGGCAACAACGCCTTTTTAGTTGTCAACTTACGCCCTCTTGTATTTTCTGCCTCTACGACATACCCTTCTGCATTTTCAATTTGAAAGGGAAAATGGTTAAAACGCGTGTAAGGATTAGGTCTATAAAAATAAATGTTAGAATCATCCAATTTGGCTCGAATCAGATAATCCGTCTGGTTTTTATTAATAACATCCTCAATACGACCAGATTGACGTCCTACAACGACCACAATATCATAAGGAATTTTTAGTTTCTTTAGGGCATAAATAATATGTCCCGTAAACTCAATATTTGAAAGCTTTCGAAAGCTATTGGCATTCCCATAATAACGATCGTACACATAGTGCTTGTTGGTAAAATGATGACGCATATAATAGTACAGTTCCTCCAATGTCTTAGTCTTCGAAATTTCTTCTTTTTTATATTTTCGTCTCAAATAGCCTTTAAAAGCAGCATACTCATTAAAAGCACTTCTACTTTTTTCATAATAATCTCTATACGTATCAATAATATCCTCTGATTTTAGTGAAGACGTGTGTAAAGCTCCTCCCTTTGTTCTTCGAAGGGCTAAGTTATCTTTGGAATAGCCAACATACATTCGAATATAAGGCCCTGTCTGATAATAATAGTTCCATCTTGTCGAATTGATTTTTTCTACATTTTCCTTATGAATAGAAAATTCAAAACAGTTATCATTAATCGTCTTTTCAGACAAATTAATTTCGTGTTTGCCAGATGTAAACTGAACATCCCAGTCTCGATCAGTCGTTACAGAGTAATTAAAATCTTTGATTGGATAAGCTCGATTTAGAGTAAACTCATCAATAACACCATAGAAAAAAGAAGTCGCCAAATCATGCGTATACAAAGCATAGTCCAAAATATCACCTACTTCTAGATTTGGTACCGCAACTTTTCGTTTACCATTGTCATCTTCAATAATTTCTTTGTTATCAACAATGATTTCTTTACCATTAGGCTTAATAATCTTGATGTTCATGAACTCCTTATCCCTAGTCTCGTCATACATATTGTATCCTCCATGGGCACCACTAACATAATACACTTCAGAAAAGTTTTCCAAAGCAGCTTCATCCAAAATCTTAACCCGATAATGTGAAATATAAGATACGTGCAGTCTGGCACTAGCAACATAAGCAACCGCTTTGACAAAACGAATCTCATACTTTCGTTCGTAACGCAAAAAAACAGCCGATTGATTGTTCCAATCTTCAGGATATTCTTCCTCCGCTTTGTTATAAGCATGCTGCTCCCAACAATATTCTTGCACATTTTCTTGGGTATAGTCCTCAAGGAGTATACTAGAAACATCCTTTTGTGCTAATACATTAGCAGTGAACAATAAACAACTAACGCAAGCTAAAATTATTAATCTCATGGGTAAAATCTATTTCTATTTTTTTATCAAAACAATTGGTTCATCATAAGCTGCTTTTAACGATTGAATCGCTTTATTCCAAGCTGCTATGTTTTCTTTCTTAACTTCTGAATTGGGAATTTGGATTTGTACAGAGTAGAGGACTTTTGCTCCTTCCAATTTATAGTCCAAATCAAATTGAAAATCTTCGTTTTCAACCACAAACGACTCGGGCACACTTTCTAGCTCATATCCTTCTGGCAGTTGGAATTCGATTCGGACATGGTCATTGTGTTTATGAGACATCCAAAGAGGAAATTGGCGATCTTCACCTAAGTCATAATGCTCAAAAATACGATATGGATCTAAATATAGGTAAACCTCATTATCAAAGGTACTAACTTTATTTTTAATTATAATATCTCCTCCCAAGATCAATTCATCCATTGAACGATCCATAGAGGGCACTTTCATATTTTCGATGGTAATAAACTTATCAAACAAAGCTAAATAACGTTTTAAAGATTCCTCTTTTTCATCTGTTCTTGTTTGATTGTACAAATACATTATCCTAGACATTGCCTCTCCTTTTTCACTTATTTGTACCGATCCAACCAAAGCATTATCAGCATTCATACTAAGTTTTAATTGATAATCTCTAGTATTTCTATGGTGCTCCTGTGTTGGGATTTTGCTTCTTATAAACGAAGTACCATCTTCAATTAAAACCTCTTGGTTTTGGATTCGTTCAGCATACGCCCCTAAAAGAGTGTATTTTTCTGTCCCGTCCAAATAGATAAAATCATCCCCTTGTTTTACAGCACAAATCATATGATTATCAGAAGCAAGACAGGGCGTAGAATAATTGGTCGCCACAGACTTTGTTCCCAACCAAACCAATCGAGCATCGAAGCCTGCTAATTTGAGCATTTCCTTCATCAAATTTGCCATTCCCTTACAATCCCCATATCGGTTAAAGAACACCGTTTGGCAGTTTTCGGGTTGGTACCCTGCAATTCCATCTTCAAAAGCAATGTAACGAATGTTGTCTTGTACCCAATAAAATATGTTCTTAATTTTTTCTTCATCCGAACCAGCAGAAGCCGTTAATTCCTCGACAATTTCCTTCAACTCTTCTGGCTTATTTTCTACCTCTGCCACCAACTTTGCATACCAAGCATACAAAGCATCGAGCGAATTAAAAAATTCTTCACTAATATCATTGTCTTTGTAAGTTTTGGGTAAGATCAAAACATGTGGATAAATATAACTTGCCCCTGGCAAGCTCTCTTCGTCCGAGAATCCGTCTAAATTCTCAATAGAATATTCAATTTCTAAATTGTTGCCTTTCTCGTTTTCCGTTTTATGCACCGTATAACCATCAAAATTAACGGGCACCAAATCAACATCAAAAGCCTTGGGAATTGTAAATTTTATAGTGCGTTGTAAAGCGCTTTGGGGCGAAGTCAAATATACTTTGGTCAAGTACTTAATGTCTTTGTAAGTCTTTTCGGTTTTTATAGAGCGAGTCAAGCCTTTTTGACGCAAACTATAATTGGCATATTGCATTCGAATGTCGGAGTGAAAAATATCATTAGACTGATAATAATCGTCATTTACAAAGGCACTCGTCTCAAACTTATCTACGGTAGAATAATCATCATAATGAACTACATAGCTAAACTTTTGATTGCCTTTTAAACTTAAAAATTCTTCTGATCGTTCTTCTACAACAACTAAATCCTTTGTCTTCTTGTCTTTCTTGAATTTAAAATGAATCACCGATTCTGTTAAAATAAGACCTTCTTCTGGGAAAATAGTCGCTGCTTTTTCCATTAAGGCAGAAGATTCTTGAGCGATTATTGAGAGTGGTAAGCATAAGTAGAGGAAAAAATAAATCCTCCATTTCAAATTTTGCATTTTCATGATTTAGTAGTTCTGTTTTGAGTAAAAATAATGAAAACTTTCCGTTTTCATCAAATTATATGGTTTATCCAACAAATAAATATTTTTTTTGTTCCAATCGAATGGTTTTATTTCTCGATAAAACCAAGTCGTCGTTTTCGTTTTTTTTTAAAAAAAACTGTGTAATTTCCAAAAACACCTAACTACAAACCAACTATACATTACAAAAATAAAATTTAATAAAAAACAGGTCATTCAGTGAACTTTTTACTTCTCTTTGTTGTTATAGGAATCATAGAAGCTAATTTTTTAAAATAGCTTTTCCTAAATCTATAGTATAAAAAAGCAATTCATTTGACCTAAATGAATTGCTTTTTTAGTTTTAATAAATATGTCCATGCCCAACACCAAAAAACTCTCTGATTTTTTCTCAACCAACTACCCATTAAACCGAGAGGGCATAGAAGAAACGATTGCAGCTTTCGAACTTAGAACGATTCCTAAACATAAAATTTTGCTGCAAGAAGGAACGCAAGAACAAACATTGCGATTCCTTAACAAAGGTACCATTCGAGAGTTTTATATTGGCAAACACAAAGAAACAAACATCAACTTTTTTACTCGCCCTCAATTCATCACTGATTTCTCTTCTTTCATCCATGGCAGTACAACTAAAAGGAATCAAGAAAGTTTGAGTAAATTAGAAGTTTTAGTTTTGGGCAAAGAAACTTTTACGAACTTACTAAGAAAACACAGCTGTGGACGCTCTTTTATTGAAGCAGCTTTTTTGAAAATCTTGCAACATCAAGAATTGCTAGAATATAACCGTATTACCAAACCACCAGAGGAACTTTATGAAAATCTACAGCAACAACGCTCCGATTGGCTGCAAAAAATTCCTCAGTACCATATTGCGTCCTATTTAGGTGTTACACCAGAAACATTGAGTCGAATTAGAAAACGAATTTCTTGATCTGAATCAATGAACTAAACGTAGAATTTGAGTCTATTTGTGATGAGCATTACTTATTTAACTCAAGTTACGCAAAGATTAAAGAAATTAAGTTATAAAGTTTAACTTTATAGAATGGAAGATAAATTAGACTTATACACA
>NZ_JHBV01000042.1 GCF_000724545.1 Aureispira sp. CCB-QB1
GAGTTGAATAATGCAGGTTACGAAGTGGAACATGCACTGCCTAGTACTGGTGCACCAGAATTTAATCAAATTGGATATGTTAATGGAGCAGGAACAACGACTACAGCGCAAAATTATGATTATAAAGTACCTAATTTAATACCAGGAGTGCATTACTTCCGATTAAAACAAGTAGATTTTGATGGGACATCTACTTATACAGAAGTAAGGTCGCTAACAGTAGAAGCACCGTTGGTGAAGCAACTGTTCCCAACAGTATTGCACGAAGGAAGTAGTACGGTATACCTTCAAATTTCGAAAGATGATCGTTATCAAATTGAAATTATAACCGCTTTGGGGCAAATAGTTGAGTCGTATAGCGCACCAATGACATCCAATGCTTACCATGAAATAGATTTTGATATAAATCGTTATGTATCGGGAATTTACTTTATCAGAGTAAGCAGTAATAATACGAGTTTTACAAGAAAAATACGAGTAGAGTAATAGAAGGACTAGACACAAGATGATATGAAAGACTCTGACTGGTTTTGGTTGGAGTCTTTTTTATTTTAGATGCTATTTTGTGGCTTGTTTTTTGTCAAGAGCTTGAGCTTTGTTTGCCATTGCTCCAATAGATTGATCTATAGAGGAGAAATAAGTAAATATTTTGGCTAAAATTTATATACAGGACTACATACTAGAAATGATAGTAATGACTGGATATGTAAACGAAATATTAAGAAATATTAAAATTATAATAATGAATGAAATAAATTTTGACTCCCAAGGAAAATAAAATAAATTTGCAGTCGTTATTGATAACAGATGGCAAGAAAAAATAAATCAAAAAATTTTTTCAACTCATGCAACCATTTCAAAATGAGATTTGTCGTCTAGTAGTAAGAGGGTTTATCCCTATGTGCTAAAATAATACTATATGTATATTCAATCTAATATTAAATAGATACCGCTATTAATTTCGATTGGAATTCTTCGAAATTAACGAAGAAACTTAAGGGAAGATTAGGAGGAATCTTCCCTTTTTGTATATCTATACTTGACCTATTGGATAATGCAGACTTACCTACCTTTCCTTACCATTGGAAATATTTACATTATAATATATAGAATTGAAGTAGAACGGATAAAAAATTTTTATCAGAAACTTATTTTTTCAAATGATTTGTTGAGAAGACCTTAGATAAGTTTATCCCTAAAAAAATTGCTTGTTCAAACCATATAGAAGCAGTGCAACTACGGTTACATAGCAGACATTTTAATGCTTAAAATGAAGGTTTGAAAAAAAAATAAAAAAAAAGTAAAAAAAATTCCAACCTTTTGAACAACTCCTTGTCATAGGGGCAGATAGTGATTCAATAGTATCTATTTAATCATTTTTTAGGTTTTATTTAACAGCCGTTTTTTGATTGGAATGTTATCCTCCCAAGTATATCAAAAGATCAAAAAACATCCCTAAGCTGTTATGTATCTGCCCTAAGTGAACTATACAAGTTTAATATCCTCATTACTTTCTTTCTTATTACTATTGTTAAGTTAGTTGAAAGTGTGGAAAAACTAATCAATCTTATAATTAATAGAGATACGGCTAGATTAATTTTGATTGAAAAACTCTTTTGGCGAGAAGAGAACAGTAAAAGAGAGCTATCCCCAGCTCTCTTTTTTTTATTTATCCAATTTGGTTTGCTCCTTCCTATTGGTTGCATTACTTCCTAAAACAAAAAAGCAGCCAAGATATATCTTAGCTGCTGTATAAATTTTATTTCAAGAAACGATTTTATCGTTTACTCTGTTGTTTTTAAAGTTGCAGAGAAATATTCTCTATTCATTTGTGCGATATAGTCTAAAGAAATTTCTTTAGGACATTCCGCTTCACAGGCACCAATATTAGAACACAAACCAAATCCTTCTTTATCCATTTGGCTAACCATTCTTTTGACACGTTTAGCAGCTTCAGGCTTTCCTTGTGGCAATAGAGCCAAGTGAGAAACCTTTGCAGAAGTAAACAACATTGCAGCAGCATTCGGACAAGCAGCAACACAAGCACCACATCCAATACAAGCCGCAGCATCAAAGGCATCAGCCGCAATTCCTTGTCCAATAGGAACGGCATTTCCATCTGGTGTACCTCCTGTATTAACCGAAACGTAACCACCCGCTTGAATAATCTTGTCAAAAGAACTACGATCCACTACTAAATCCTTTATAACAGGAAATGCAGCAGCTTTAAACGGTTCAATATAGATATTATCACCATTATTAAAATGGCGCATATGTAGTTGACACGTAGTTGTTCCTTTCATAGGACCATGAGGGCGGCCGTTGATGACCAAACTACACGCACCACAAATCCCTTCTCGACAATCGTGCTCAAAAGCGACAGGACCTTCTGGGTATTTATCTTTGTTTTCTATAATGTGTGCATTCAAAACGTCCAACATCTCTAAGAAAGACATGTGTGTGTTAATTTCAAGATCTGGATAAGATTTAATGCCTGGATTTTTATCATTCACCCCTGTTTGTCTCCAAACAAAAAGGTTTACTTTTATATTATCGTGAGCCATAAGTCTCTATTTTTTTTGTTTTTATAATTACCAAAAAAGAATTCCTTCTTTCTTTAGCCGTTATTTATAAGAACGAGTTTTCAACTCAATGTCATTGAACGTTAATTCCTCTTTGTGGAGAATAGGATCCGCATCTAAACCATTGTACTCCCAAGCTGATACATAAGCATAGTCTTGGTCATTACGTTTGGCTTCTCCTTCAGGTGTTGCATATTCGTCACGGAAATGCCCACCACAAGATTCGTTACGATCCAAAGCATCTACCATCATTAATTCTGCTAATTCAAAGAAATCAGCCACACGCAATGCTTTTTCTAATTCAGGATTAAACTCATGCCCATCTTTATCTGTGTGAGGAATGTAAACCTCTTTCCAGAAACGGTCACGTAATGCACGCACTTTTTGACGACCTAGTTTTAGACCTTCAGCATTACGAGCCATGCCACAATATTCCCACATAATGTCTACTCCCAATTCACGATGGAACGATTCCACAGAGCGAGTTCCATTAATGCTAAGTAGTTTCTTGATTTTATTTTTAACATCGTTTTCAACGGCTTCAAACTCAGGTGCTGATGTATCTGTCATTGGCGTACGAATTTCTTTGCTCAAGAACACACCAATTGTATAAGGCAAAACAAAGTATCCATCTGCCAAACCTTGCATCAAAGCAGAAGCACCCAATCGGTTGGCACCATGGTCAGAGAAGTTACACTCACCTGTTGCAAACAAACCAGGAATACTAGTTTCCAAATTATAATCTACCCAAATACCACCCATAGTATAATGAATTGCAGGATAGATACGCATAGGAGTGTAGTAAGGATCTTCACCCGTAATTTTTTCATACATCTCAAACAAGTTGCCGTATTTCTTTTCAACAACAGCACGTCCTAGTTGTTTAATTTCTTCCTCACTTGGGTTAGATATTCCTTGAGAAATAGCCTCTGATTTTCCGTAACGAATAACAGCAGAAGCAAAGTCAAGGTAAACAGATAAGCCAGTAGCACCTACACCATGTCCATCGTCACAACGATATTTAGCAGCACGAGAAGCTACATCACGAGGTACCAAGTTACCAAAAGCAGGGTAGATGCGCTCCAAGTAGTAGTCTCTGTCTTCTTCTGCCAAATCTGTTGGCTTCATTTTTCCTGTTCTCAAAGCCTCCACATCTTTTTTGTGTTTAGGAACCCAAACACGTCCATCGTTACGCAAGGACTCTGACATCAAGGTTAGCTTTGATTGATAATCACCAGATACAGGAATACAAGTTGGATGAATCTGACAGAAACAAGGATTGGCAAAATAGGCTCCACGCTTGTGAGCAACCCAAGAAGCAGTCACATTAGACCCCATTGCATTGGTAGATAGATAGAATACATTACCATAACCACCAGTACCCAAAACAACTGCATGAGCACCAAAACGCTCTAATTTACCAGTCAATAAATTACGAGCAATAATACCACGAGCCTTGTTATCAATAACAACTAGGTCAAGCATTTCATGGCGATTGTACATTTTTACATTCCCCAAAGAAATTTGTCTAGACAAAGCACTGTAGGCACCAATCAACAATTGTTGACCCGTTTGCCCACGAGCATAAAAGGTACGAGATACTTGCACCCCACCAAAAGAACGGTTGGCTAAGTTACCACCATATTCTCTTGCAAAAGGAACTCCTTGAGCGACACATTGGTCTATAATATTTCTAGATACTTCTGCCAAGCGATGTACGTTAGCCTCACGAGAACGGTAGTCACCACCTTTTACTGTATCATAAAATAGACGATAAACTGAGTCACCATCATTTTGATAATTTTTTGCAGCATTGATCCCTCCTTGTGCGGCAATACTGTGCGCACGACGAGGGCTATCGTGAAAGCAAAAAGCTTTTACTTTGTATCCTAGTTCTCCAAGAGTGGCAGCGGCAGAAGCACCTGCCAAACCTGTTCCAACTACGATGACTTCTATATTACGTTTATTGTTAGGAGCAACAAGTGGCATATTGGAACGGTATTCGGTCCATTTTTCTGCCAGTGTCTTACTTTCAGGTACGTTTGACTGAAACTTTTTCATATGATAGAATGAATTTTATTCAACAATGATTTCTTTAATAACAACAGTTGTTGTTGGAGGGAGTTCAAAGCCGAACTCCTATTCGTTAGTTAATTACTTAAGTACAAAAAATACGATTGGCATAGAAGCAAATCCTAATGGGATTAGGATAGAATACCCCATGGCTACGGCTCTAATAATAGGAGCATATTTTTTGTTGTTTAGTCCCATTGTTTGGAAAGCACTCCAGAACCCATGCATCAAATGCAAGGCTAGTGCAACCAATGAAATTAAGTAAAAAACAACTACCCATGCTTGAGAGAAAGCTTCTTTGACTAGACTATACAGGTCTTTCACTTCCAATCCATCATAGGTTTGTTTGCCCATTTCAAAAAAGTGCATTTGTGCCCAAAATTGCCACATATGCAAACCGATAAATACGAAAATGAGCAGACCCAAGTTTCTCATGTTTCTTGAAGCAAGCTTTGCTTCTGTATCTGCAATTTCCTTTCCTTGATAAGAACCTCCTTTTGCTTTACGATTATATGCTGTAATCAAAATTCCTTGTACAGCATGTAATAAGATAAAAAAGTAATTGCCATAAGAAATTACCTTAATCAAGGGATTGTGTGTCATGTGATAGGCATAGAGGTTAAATGTTTCTCCGGTGTTGTCAAAGAATAACTGTAAGTTCCCCAGCATATGCACGACTAAAAACAGGCATAAAAACAAACCTGTTAACGACATAATTAATTTCTTACCAAGAGAGGATAGTAAAAAGTCTATAATCCACTTCATGTTGTAATGATAATTTTAGTTTTAAATATAGTTCTTAAGAAGGTTATAATAGTACTGCTATTATAATTGTACGGCGCAAAAATAAAAAGATTGCGGTTACATTTTTACATTCTGCTCACAAAATATCTATTCAACGCCACTTATGCAACCTATGTTCAGGCTTATTTGCAGACTGTTTTTATTTAGAATAGTTCTATACTGCTTTCTTTTACCTTGTGTTAGGTTATAATAAACGATAGAAAATAGCATTCTCATAGCATTATTCCAAAATATAGCCTATCTTTGCAGGCGCAACTACAAGCTGCTCTATCGCGGGTTTGAGCTATTCAAACATGAGGAAAGTCCGAACAACGCAGAGCATCGCACCATCTAACGGATGGGGTTTTCTTTTGCTTTTGCATAAGAAAATACAGAAAGTGTCGCAGAAAATAACCGCTTTCATTTTATTGGAAGTAAGGGTGAAAACGTGCGGTAAGAGCGCACGGCTATTATTGGTAACAATAGTAGCGGATAAACCTTGCGAGTTGAAATGCCATGTATACCAGCATGGGCTCTTCGGAGTCCGTAGGGTTGCTCGCTCTAGCTGGAGGGTAGGCAGATAGAGCCAATAGGTGACTATTGGTCTAGATAAATGATAGAGACTCTTTGTAGAGTACAGGATTCGGCTTATAGGCTTGTAGTTGCTTTTTCTTGTTTCAAATCAAACTATTATGAAGGTTGCAATAACCATACTATTCTCTTGGTTGTGGTGTATCTGTTGCTGTCAAGAACAATACTTCGAAGGACAAGTCACTTATAAGGTTTTTGAACGATTTGATGATCCTGATGAAATTGTTCCAGAAGATTCTATTGTTTTGTTCATTGCCGATTCTATGTTTTTAGAACAAATTTATATAGATGGAAAAGTATGGCGTTGGTCATTGCTAAGAAATGATACGTTGTTCGAATCAAAGTCCAGTACAAAAGTTGTTTATAAGTTATTGGAGAAGCAGTCTGAAGATTACCAATGGGTAGGTTCAAAAGGAAATCAAGTTCAAACCAATAAGAAAGGAAGTATTTTAGAAGATAATTTAGGAAACACTTATTTTGCTTTGTTTGATTCGACTATTTTAGTTGATTTTTGTATTTATCCTATTTATGCAAACAATCTGTCTTATCTACCTAAATACCTCCATTTAAATAAGGAAAATGTGTCTTATACGCATCAAATTAAGTCTAAAAAAGCACAAATCTTAAACGCAAATATCTTTCAAATTCCCAGTCATTATCGAGTTATATCAGAAAAAGACCATCAAGAAGAGTTGATTCGGCAATTAAAATCTCAACCTCCTAGGGGGAATGTTTTATTAAAAGCGAAGGATTAATTTTGTTGAAACAAAAAAGAAAATTTGGCAACTTGAAAATTCATTTTTCAAATTGCCAAACTCTCAAAAAAAATCTGGTAAATATTACCTCTTATTGTTTTATGATTTTGTGTGTGCTAGTCTTTTGATTTTGTTGAATATTGATATAATAAACCCCACTGGTTAAGTCATTCAAATCAAGTGCTGTTTGTTGATCGCTAACATTTTTTTGCACTAGATTTCGTCCTAGATGATCAAATACCTTGATTTGTATGTCATTTTCTCCCAATTGATCAATATATACTAAACCAGAAGTAGGATTGGGATAAATATGCACTTTCATATCTTCTATCCATGCTTCTTCCATTTTTAAGACAATAGGAATAAAGTTTTCTCCAATGGTATGTGTGGTTACATTCGTAAAAATAGGAGGATTAAAATCAAAATAAATTGCTGCTTGGTTATTGATAACAGAACCATTGATTAAGTTTGGTACTTGGTTAATGGAATACGTAAAGAATCCATGAGAAAGAGGTTCGTTGGCATTGCTATCTACTAGTAAAATATCATCAAAACGAACTGTTAAAACCCCAGTACCACTTAACTCCCAAGTATAAGGATGGCTACTTGCACCCATTAATAAGCTACTAGCATCAACATTGGTTGATAGGGTATCAACAATAACAATATTAAAGGCAGTATCGGTTCCTGTGTTTTGGAAGCGGATTCTATATTTTAGTGGTGTATTGGCTTCAATGTAATGCGCGCTTCCATATCCTTCAGGTTGCGCTGCCTTATCATTAGGGTCAAAGGATGCAACATTAGATTGACAGTCGTTGTCGATAAAATAAGCGGTATTGCCTGTATAGTATTGTGTCAAGAAGCCTGTATTAAAGCTACCGTTATTAAATGGACGACAACCTTCGGTATAAGAATGAACAATGGAGGGACCTAATTGAGGGGGAAATCCATTCGCTTGGCGAGCTTGAATGCGATATGTTTTTCCTAAATCGGCAGGTTGTATGACTTCTACCGAATCACCACCATTAAGATTAAATGGTGCCATTTGAATAATAATATCATCTTCAAAAATGGAATAATCCTCTGCTGCCAGCATATTATTGCCTATATTTTTAATTTTGAAGAAAATAGAATCATTCTGGCAAGTATTGCTAGCTTTTAAAATAGGACCATTCCACAATGGCAGGCAAAAACTATCTGGATAGATATGGGCATAGCTACAATGTGTTTGTCCAGGGATCGCTGCCGCATCAACAGTAACATAGATGTAGATATTACCACACTCACCAACACGTACTGTATCTAAATCAAATTGATAAGTATTGCCAACAACAGAAGTAGGTGCGATGCTTGTTGAGGTGACGTTCAAAAAAGAATCAATGTTTACTTCGACATAACTATTGTAGGCGTCTAGCGTTCCATTGTTACAATAGTGCACATTATACCAACTTCCTCCGCCAGCTCTGCGCAAAAACGGTGCACCTATTGAAACGGTCATTAAGTGACATGGAGTCCCTGCTTCTAATACCCAGTTTACGGTATCTATCGTGTTGAGTGTAGGAATGGTAATATTGACTTGGTTGACGCAAGCATTTCCATATAAGTTATTGATTGGAAAATACTCTAAAGTGTAACTTCCTGTATCTAAATCTGCCTCATATAATCCATTAGGATTGGTAGAAAAATATTGAACTAGCCCACTATTGGAATTGGTCACTTTTATAATTTGAGAACCAATTAATGGCTCATTGATGTCAGGAGTACAGTTGTTGTTACTATCTAAGCGTACCTGCCCTCTAAGAGTGATAGGATCGTCTAATAAAGTAACACAATTGGTCGTCATACACCCATTGACATCGGTTACAGAGAAGCAATAGATGCCAGAAGGCAGCCCTCCTGCAACTGGACCAATTTGACCTGTTGGCCAGACATACGAGTAAGGAGGTGAACCACCACTAGCAGTGACGGAAATGCTTCCGTCAGCAGCACTAGCTTGACTAGGGTGGGTAATATTAGTAATCGTAGCAAGAACAGGACTAGCGGGCTCATTTATGGTTACGGAGGTAGTGTCTTGACATCCATTTAAATCGGTTGCTGTTACCGTATAAAGAATACCTGTTGCACAAAGGTTGGTTGCTGTAGCGGTTGTCTGGTTACCAGAGGCAGCATTCCAGTGATAGGTATAGCTTTGACCTGTACCACCACTAGCTGCAACTGTAGCCTCTCCTGTGCATGTTCCAAAGCACAACGCATCAAAAGTATTAACAATTGTTACCATTAGAGGTGATGGCTCTGTCACAGTAATAGAACTGGTTGCTGTACAACCAATAGCATCTGTAATCGTTACCGAATGGACACCTGGACAAACCCCTGAAGCAATAGGAGAGGTTTGGTTGCTAGACCATAAGTAGGTATAAGGAGCAGTCCCGCCAGAGGGAGTAGCGGCAATTTCTCCATCACAAGCTCCATTACAAGAAACGTCTTGACCGTTATAGTTAGAAGTGATGGCAGCGGTTACACTGCATTGTGCATATAACTCCGAGTAAAGAGGGGCGAAGCTTAGCAATAAAAATATATTTAATAGTAATCTCATAATTTAGTAGTGTTTGTTAAGTCTGTAAAATGGATTGAGTATTAGCTTTTTGGTCGATATGCTACAAATGTAGTTGAAGTTTGATTAGAAATGATGTACATTTTTTATATATTGTCTGATATAAATGATTAAAATGATGCAAAAATCTAAGCTAGTTACTGTTTTTAAAAAGATAGATAAAAAAGATCTTCGAGATTTAAAAAAATGGGTGCAATCGCCTATTCATAATGAACATAAGGATGTGTCCAAACTGTTTGATTTTTTATTTACTAGGTATCAGTTAAATGCAACGACACTTAAAAAAGAACGTGCTTGGAAATACCTGTATCAGAATAAACCATACGATGATTTAAGAATGCGTCATATTATGTCTTCGAGTTTAAAAGTGCTAGAAGAATTTGTCAGCTATAAAATGGTAAAAAATATCTCTTTTGAACACGAAAAAAAATTGGTAAAAGCCTATAGAGATAGAAAATTATTGAAACCTGCTACTCAAAGCCTGAAAAAAGCTACAAAGTATCTAAATAAAAGCGTTCCACTCGATGAAGCATACTATTATCACAAGTATGAATTAGAAGTCTTGAAATTTGATTTGGAAGGCACTCAAAATAGGACAAGAGCAACCAATATAACCGAAATAACCAAACAGGCGAGTCTGTTTTTTATGATCACAACGTTGCGATATGCTTATACGGCACGTAGTCAGCAAAGTTTGAAAAAAACAGATTATAACGTTCCTTTATTAGATAGTGTCTTGCAAGAAGTAGAACACCATGATTATTCTTCCTCGCCAATTCTTATGATTTATTATCATGGTTATCAAACTCTCAACAATCCAGAGGAGGAACAGCATTTTCAGGCACTTAACTATTACTTAGAGCAATACGATTGGCTAGGAGCAAAAGAACAGCGAGAAATTTTATTAATGGCTTTAAATTATGCGATTAAGCAGATTAATACGGGAAGTCAATTTTATATGCAAGAAGCCTTCCGACTTTATAAAAAGGGGTTAGAAGAAAATTTGCTGATTGAACAAAATGAAATGAGTCACTTTGCTTATAAAAATATTGTCTCTCTAGGTATTATTTTGAAGGAATACGAATGGCTGGATGATTTTATACCAATGTATGCCCTGAAACTTAAAGGTGATTCTAAGAGTAATTATCGAGATTATAGTTTGGCGAGGTTGACATTTGCTAGAGGGGATTTTAATCAAACAATGGAACTGTTAATTCAGGCGGATTATGACGATATTATGTTGAATATTGGTGCAAAGGTGATGCTCTTAAAATTATATTATCAACAAGGTTATTGGGATGCATTGGAAGCTTTATTAGAGAGTTTCCGAATTTTTTTGAATCGAAAAAAAGAGCTGAGTTATCATAAAACGCATTATGCTAATCTGATTAGTTGGGTTAAAAAATTGTTGAGTACGCCTAATTTTGACAAAGAAGTACGAAAGAAAATGAAGCAAGAAATCGCTAATACGCATCCCTTAGCAGAACGAGAATGGTTGTTGGAACAAGTGAGAAAATAGAAGTATAAAACGAACATATTAAGTTGATGAATCCGCCCAAAGGATAAAAAAACAACAGAAATTTGCCTTCAAAGTATACGCTTTAGTATGAAAACATAGCTTTTGTTTAACTTTTTTTACGAAAAAATACTTTTTTGTTAAACAAAATAATCCGTTCTATGTTCCATAGAATATTCTCAAGTATTGGTGAGAGTTCTATTGAATTGTACAAAAACGGAAAAATGCAAATTGATATTATAGGTTCAGGTTTTGCAGGTTTAGTTGCTGCTTGCTTTTTAGCTAAAAATGGACACGAAGTCCATGTTCATGAAAAAAATGAGATGGTAGGTGGTCGAGCTCGTACGTTTAGTGTCGAGGGGTTTACCTTTGATATGGGACCTTCTTGGTATTGGATGCCCGATCTTATTGATAAGATTTTTGAAGATTTAGGCGAAAAAAGGGAAGATTACATAACTTTAGAGCGATTAGATCCTTCTTACCGAGTGTTTTGGAACGACAGATCTTATACCGATATGCCTGCCAGTATGGACGCATTATATCGAGTATTTGATGATCTTGAAAAAGATGGAGGGAAAAAATTAAAGCAATTTTTAGACGATGCACAAATTAAGTATAAGGTAGGGACAGAAAAATTCTTGGAAAAACCAGGCTTAAGCCTCTTGGAATTGATTGATGTAGAAGTGTTTAAAAACTTCTTTAAACTAGACTTGTTCAAATCGGTCGAAAAAGATGTTTGTAATCGTTTTGAATCACATAAGGCACGTTCTATTTTAAGATTTCCTGTGTTATTTTTGGGAGAGATGCCTCATCGAATTCCTTCTTTGTATACCTTAATGAATTATGCGGATCTAAAGTTAGGAACTTGGTATCCCAAAGGAGGGATGCAACAATTGGCACAAGGGCTTAAGAAAATTGCAGAGAAACATGGTGCTGTATTTCACTTGAATAGCCCTGTTACAAGTTTTACCTGCGCGAATGGAAAAGTAACAGACCTTCACTTTGAAGGCGTTTCAAAAAAAGTAGAACAGGTAGTTGCAGGCGCAGACTATAATTTTGTGGAACAGCAACTAATTCCCAAAGCATACAGACGATACAGTCCCGAATATTGGGATAAACGAAAAATGGCTCCAAGCTCTTTAATTTATTACTTGGGAGTTAATAAAAAACTGGAAGGAGTAGAGCATCATAATTTGTTTTTTGACGAAGATTTGGTGGAACATGGCAAACAAATTTATGATCAGCCAGATTGGCCAGATAGCCCCTTGTTTTATGCCTGTGTAACCTCTAAAACCGACCCTGATGTAGCACCAGAAGGAAAGGAGAATGTATTTTTACTCATGCCTTTGGCACCAGATGTAGAGGACAACGAGACCCTTCGAGAGAAATATTTAGACATTATGTTGGAACGAATGGAACGTCATACAGGTCAATCTATTCGGTCGCATATTATATACAAGCGTTCTTACTGTATCAATGACTTTAAGCAAGATTATAATTCTTACAAAGGTAATGCGTATGGATTGGCCAATACCTTAATGCAAACGGCCAATTTAAAACCAAAAATAACTTCTAAACTAGATAACCTTGTTTTTTGTGGGCAACTAACGGTTCCTGGTCCAGGTGTTCCTCCTGCCTTAATTTCGGGCAAAGTAGCGGCAAAATTAGTTATGAAAAAAGCTGCTACCCCAAAAAAAGGACACTAGGCTTATATCAACCATTATTTCGTGAAGAAAACATATCAGTTCACTTCGTGAACGCTTTGCTTTTAGTTAGCTTTGTTACTCCCTACGGTCGTGAGCTCGCACAGCTCGGTTCGCTGCTATTACGTGGTATTATAGTGCTACATAGCTGATTATCAAGGAAAGTGTGTTTTTGTTGCTTCCTTCTTTGAAAGGTTGGTAATCGTTATTAATCAACAATACTTAAACTTATTTCCAATGAAATCATTATTCGACGAATTATCAAGAGGTGCTTCAGTGAATGTTACAAAGATTTATAGCACTTCATTTTATAAAAGTGTTTCTACTTTGGATGAAAACATTCGAGATGATGTCCATGCTATTTATGGAATGGTCCGATTTGCGGATGAAATTGTAGATTCTTTTCATGGTTACAAAAAAGAAGAACTATTGGCAGAGTTTAAAGCAGATACGTACAAGGCAATTGATAGAGGGATCTCTTTAAATGCCGTTTTAAACTCTTTTCAGGCAGCTGTGAATAAATATCAAATTGACCTAGATTTGATTGAGAAATTTTTCAGAAGTATGGAAATGGATTTACAACCCATAGAATATACGCAAGAATTGTATGAAGAATACATTCTAGGATCAGCAGAAGTTGTAGGGTTGATGTGTTTAAAGATTTTTGTTTATGGGGATGAGGAGCAGTATCAAAAACTAAAGCCTTATGCTATGAAATTAGGCTCTGCTTTTCAAAAAATTAACTTCCTAAGAGACTTGAAGGATGATTGGGGAGCATTGGGAAGAATCTATTTTCCTAATGTGGGAGATGTAGAAGGTTTGACGCTTGAAAACAAATTATCGATAGAAGAAGAAATAGAACAAGAGTTTTTAGAAGCTTATAAAGGAGTGCTGATGCTGCCACGATCTTCTCGATTTGGGGTTTATGTAGCTTATACGTATTATTATAACTTGCTTAAAAAAATCAAAGCAAAAACCGTTAACGATTTGATTTCTCAGCGCATTCGAATTCCTAATTATTCGAAATACTATTTGTATGTAAAATCTTATCTAAGACATTCTTTTAACGTGTTATAATCTATAATCATTATGTACGATGCCATTGTTATAGGAGCGGGAATAGCAGGAATTGCGGTTGCATTGCGTTTAAAAAAACGTGGTGATAAAGTATTGGTCTTGGAAAAAAATAGTTACGTAGGGGGCAAAATGAATCAATACGAATCTATGGGCTATCGTTGGGATACGGGACCGTCTTTGTTTACAATGCCTCAATTGGTAGATGAATTGTATGAATTATATAACAAAAATCCTATAGATTATTATCAGTACAAAGAAGAAGAAGAGGCTTGTCGTTATTTTTTTAGTGATAAGACACAATTGAACTTTTATACCAATCGGACAAAGCTAAAAAAAGAACTATCTGAAAAACTGGGAATTGATACTAAGGTTATTGATTCTTATATGGAACGTAGTGCAGAGAAATACAATTCCATTGGGGTAATTTCATTGGAAAATGCCATCCATAAACCTAGCGAATTGCCTTGGGGGAAATTATTAAAGATGCTACCACAGATTTTTAGAACCAATTTATTTACTTCCTTACATCGACTTAATGCAACTCAACTAAAAGAGCCAAGGTTGGTTCAAATTTTTGATCGTTATGCTACCTACAATGGTTCAAATCCCTATAAAGCATCAGGAATTTTGAGTATGATTCCACATTTAGAACAAAATGTAGGCACTTTTTTTCCAAAAGGAGGCATGCGTTCTATTGTGGATGGATTGTACCAATTGGCAAAGGAAGTTGGGATAGAGTTTGAATTTGGGGTTTCGATTGGCAAGGTAGAAAAGATAAAAAAAGGATATTGTATCAATGAAAATCCCCATTACCATTGTAAAAGATTGGTAAGCGCTATTGATTGTGTTCAATTTTATAAAGAGGTGCTCAAGGACAAAACCCTAGCTAAAAAGTACCACCGCCAAGAACGGTCTAGTTCGGCAATTATTTTTTATTGGGGTATTCAAAAACAATTTGCAGAATTAGGCTTGCACAATATTTTTTTTAGTGAAGATTATCAACGAGAGTTTGAATTGATTTTTGAAGAAAAAAATATTCCATTAGAAGGGACAATATATGTGCACATTAGTTCAAAAGTGAATCCGCAAGATGCTCCGAAAGATGGTGAAAATTGGTTTGTGATGCTCAATGTTCCAGCTGGAATAGAGATCAATAAGGAACAAACAGCCATTATTAAAAGTGCTATCTTAAAACGCATCGAACAGATGTTAAACAAAGAAGTAACTCCCTATATTCAAACAGAAAAGGTATGGACACCCAAAGGTATTGAATTGGATACAGGGGCAATAGAAGGGGCTTTGTATGGAGCTGCGTCTAATTCCAAAATGGCTGCTTTGACAAGGCATCCTAATTTTTCTAAAAAATACAAAGAAATTTATTTTTGTGGTGGAACCGTTCACCCAGGAGGAGGGATTCCATTGTCTATTCAATCCGCAAAAATTGTTGATAAATTAATTGCCAATGAACGCTAACACGATACAGGTTAAGTTGGAGTCTTATGCTCCTTGGATTTTGGTACTCTTTCATCTAATTGGGTTAGGAATTTTTCTTTATCCAGATCGAGTAGAAGGTTTGTCAGGACTAAATATGATTTTGTGCGCCTTACTTATTCTTTTTTCTTCTGAGCACTGGAGAACAGAAACCTATTTGTTGTTAGGAATTGTTGTAGGTGGTTTTACGGTTGAGGCGATTGGTGTTAATACAGGCTTGTTATTTGGCAATTATGATTATGGACATGAGTTAGGGGTAAAACTATATGGAGTACCTGTTGTGTTGGGCTTAAATTGGTATTGCGTTGTTGCTACTAGTGTCCATTTTGTGCTTCAATGGATTCCTAAAACAATGCCATGGATGTTGAAAGCCGTAGTGGCTGGTTTGCTGTGTGTTGTGCTGGATTATTTTATTGAACCTGTCGCTATGAAATATAATTTTTGGAATTGGGAGCATGGGATTATTCCTTTGTTCAATTATGTGTGTTGGTTTATTTTTTCTGTGCTATTTGCAAGTGTCTATTTGTTGAATGTCAAAAAGGTAAATGCGACAGCTTATTTCTTGTTTTATATTTGGCTCTTGTTTTTCTGTATTTTGAATGTGTTGTAAACAAATAGTTTGTTGGCAAACTAAATTTCTAAAAAAAGGATTAAGAAAAATATTATAACTATAGATATGATGACTATACTGACTTATCTAATCCCATTTCTACTAGCTTTCTTTGGGATGGAATTTATGGCTTGGTTTACCCACAAATATATCATGCATGGTTTTTTGTGGTTTTTGCATGAAGATCACCACCAGCCCGACCCCAATACTTTTTTTGAGAAAAACGACGCCTTTTTTTTGGTGTATGCTATTCCAAGTTGGTTGTGTATTATGTTAGGAATGATGTGGGGCAATACCTTTTCTGTTGGGTTTGGATTTGGTATTTTGGCGTATGGGGTCACTTATTTTTTAGTACATGACGTACTGATTCATAGACGATTTAAGTGGTTTGATAAGGTACAGAGTCCTTATTTTAAGGCACTTCGAAAAGCACATAAGGTGCATCATAAAAACCGTTTTAAAGAAGAGGGCAGTTGTTTTGGTTTATTGGTTGTTCCTCGTAAGTTTTATCAAGAACAAAAGAAAAAAAGATGAATACCTTGTACTTGCTATTAGATTTAGGAGTTATTATATTTCCCTTTTTGTTGAGTTTTGACAAAAAAGTACATTATGTTGGTGATTGGGGCGCTACATTTGGAGCCTTGTTTGCGATTGGAGTACCATTTTTAATTCACGATTACTTCTTTACAGAAATGGGCGTATGGGGCTTTAATCCTGATTACTTAACAGGATACTATCTACTCAATTTGCCGATAGAAGAAGTGCTATTTTTTGTGGTCGTTCCGTATGCTTGTACTTTTGTGTACGCCTGTTGTGGAGCGTATTTTACAAAAATTGATTTTAAAACCTTTAACCTCGTGTTTTATGTTGGAATGCTGCTGTATGCTATTGTTATTTTAGTTTTGGGAATGGGGCGTTGGTATAGTACAATGGTAGCGATTATTGCTTTTTTCTTAGGAGGCTATTTGTGGGTCAAACGAAATAATTATCCTTACTTACCCATAGCTGTTTTGCTGTCAATGATTCCATTTTTTATTATGAATAGTATTTTAACAGGATCATTTACACCAGCACCAATTGTTTGGTACGATAATGCTCAAAATATAGGATACCGTTGGGGGACAATCCCCGCAGAAGATATCCTGTATTCATTCTTACTGGTTGCGGGGAATATTTTAGTATTTAAATTTTTAGTAGAACGAAAACGAAAAATTACGACCACTTTACAAAAGGCATAAGCAGCCGTTTATGACACTAACTCAACTAAATGGTTCCAATTGTTGAACATATTGGGCTAATGCATCGCTTTTCTGTGTACCAATTAAAAGTTTTGTTCCGTTCTTTAGTTCTATCGCCAGTCCCATTGTTCCAGAAGCATTATAAACTGTGCCGTATTGTGAACTTAGGCGAAGCCCCCAACCGCCTATAAATCCATAATCTACCACCTGCGCTTTTTGAACATTGTTCCATTTTATTACTCTTTTGGTAAGTGGAAAAAAATGGATTTTAATTTCAGTGTTATTGATTTCTGTTTTTAGATTGAGTGTCCAAAAGAAAATAAGCAAGCCTAAGATCATACTAGCTATTACAATCAAAGAAAGGTCAGAACTAGGCTTATCTCCAAAAGGTTGTCCAAGTATAATTTGTTGATAAATTCCATAGAGGATCAACATACCTACACCAACCAAAATAATAGTTACCAACCATAGTAGCCAGCCGCTAAGCTTTTGTTTTTCTTTGAATACAAGAGACATACTTTAGGACATTAGAAGGTTGAAAAAATTAATTTGTTTATAATTTTTAGTTGGGGATTGCATAGGCTCCGATGGCAGGAGTTGATTCCCTCTGTTGTCCAATAATATCTAAGAAAGGGCTTGTGATACCAGGTAGTCCTGTTAAGATTCTCCAGTTAGAAGGAAAATTCATGGTAGTAGGCAGTCCTGCATTATTAGCAGGAGAATCCACAGAATCAATTTGATAATTAAAATTATCTTCATCGACAAACAAAGGATCTTGATTGGTGATACAGTTGATCATATTTTGACTAAACGTATCTACCTTCATCAAGCAATTGTTAAACTCATAATAAAAATCGGCAGGAGGATTATCCAACGTTAGTATTTCAACTTCTTCGCTTTTATTACCATAAATGATACAATTTGTAAAATAAGCCTCTCCCTGTGATTTGATAGGAATTTCATTGCCATTATTATCAACGACAATTTCATAGTCTCTAAAACTAAGTACTGGTTCACTTCTGCTAACCAAGCCTGCACCAACATTGGCAAAGGTACAGTTTCTAAAATTATAGGCACCGCCTCGAATTCCGATAAAATTAAACTGATTAGAGTTGGCAAGAACGGTATTGGTCATTGTAACATAAGAGCCTCTAGCCAAGACAGCAGAGCGATCGACATTATAAATTTTGCTATTCTTCAATTCTAATTTAGGACTACCATTGACTGTAAACGAGTCGACAAAAATACCATCTACTGCATTTCTAATAATAGTGCCGTGTATAATATTATCTCGACTACCAGGACCTAATCGAATGCCATTGTGGTGGAAAGGAATTAATTGGTAGTCCTCTTCTAGTCGATGCGTTTTTAAAACAACAGGATTGTTCAAATCTCCTCCTACATTTGAGCGGATACAAGAATTATTACCAATATAAATCATAGCTCGTTCACCAGGTCTTGAAGTAGGACCTCCAAACATATAGATTTCAGTACCACCAGGAATAACTAAGCAAGAATTATTTTCAAAGGCTACAATACCCATAAAAATATGAGGCTTGGTATTGGTTAAGGTTACCGTGGTATCATTGTACGTTGTCAAAAAACCTACCTTCCCTGTATAATTGGCATTCCAACCATAGGCATAAAGCATTACTTTTTGTGTGCCTCCACCGTCTGTTTCAAATAGAATAGAATCTTTTCGGACAGCATCGCCGTCATTCGGATCAATAAAAACATTAGCAAAGATATAAATACTATCCTTGGCAGGAATCTCTATGTCAGAACTTGCCACGCCTGTAAAACCATCAATATTGATATTAAAATCAGAGGGTTCTCCACCTCCTAAATAGACATTGTTAATTCGAATAATCTGATTGTGTGGGTTGTAAACTTTGAAGCGGCGTGTGGCACTTCCCATATTAGTAAATACAGTATCAAAAGTTAATGTATCTAGTGAAAATTCTAGACCAGCCCCCGTTGTAGTTATAAATTGATCTTTTTTACAAGCAGTTAGCTGAAAGATAGAATAAGCAATAATAGTAAGTAAGAGGTACTTTAGAAACGTTTGTTGCATTGTTATACTGTTATTAAGTTTAATAGTCTCCATCACCTACTAAATGATTAGAAGATTTAGGATAGCCAAATATAAGAGATTAAATTGGAATGCTTGTCTAGCCTGTTTTTTAATCTCAATTATTTATAAACAGCTTATCAGTTGAAAACCAAGAGGATTTATATTTTTAAGAGCGGCTAAAATAATTTTAATTACTCCGTTAAAAGTTTTTTGAAAGCAGGCAGCGTAGCTAACTCTGATTATTTTTAATAAAAGAATTTTTTGCTCGAAATAATGATAAGTATTTGATAAACAGTTTTGAGTAGAGGTTCTTTCTATAAAATGATAACAGTTTTTAAATCTTTTTCACAAAATATTAAGACGGTAATTATTTTTTTGGCACACTATTTTCAATGTATATAAATGTAACAACGAGTGATTGTTTTTGTGAAGTTATATTGTTGTTATTTAAAAAGTTATATATTTTTAATAATCTAAGATTTTCTTTTTTCTGTTTGAAATAAGTAAGTGAATATTACAGCAAAAAAAGATTTTTTTAGAAAAAGAAATAAAATATTGGCGTCTTGATGAAGTGTTAGATTACGGTTCTGTATACTTCAAAAAGTAATATTTTATCCCAAGCTTAGTTTTGTAGCTGTAGAGAGGGCAAAACTCCCTAGGTTTTCCCTTTCTATGGCACTTTTGAAGCCTTTTAGTATATAACGAGTCGAAATTAAAAAAAGAGGCTTTGTTCCTCTAAAAAAAAGAAAAAGTATAATTAGGTCTTTTGCCTAATTTGAAGAATAGAATTGTTTTTTAGGAAGTTTCATAGGCTGTGGTAGCTAGAGACGCCGCAGCTTAGAGTTATTTTTATGGGTGAAAGAAAAGTGTTGTTCTTAATTGAGCAGCACTTTTCGTCTTTTGGGGCAATTGTTAATTGAAATCTCTTGTTTTTGGTGAAACAAAAAATGGTAAAATGAAACAAAAATGTTTATTTTCCGTATTTAGTGTGTCTCTTATTAATCAATAGCTCGTTGAAACCACGTAACAGTAGTGTAGTTAACTATTGTTAGTTTATTTCAGAGGAGTACTATTTTATAATACTCCGTTGATTTTTTAGTTTTCCTACGAAAAACGTAAAAAAGCATCTTGCATTAGTTTGATTATCAGTCTTTTAGTATAAAGGTTGGTAGGGGTGCATCTTGCTGATAATCAAACTAATACGATTTTTCAACGGAGTAATGATTTTAACAAAAAACATAAAAAATGAAATTCTTAAAATACTTATTATACTTCCTTTTAGGATTTATTGTACTCTTTTTAGCTGCTGGGGTTCTAAAACCTTCTGTAAATTATGGGCATGAAATAATAGTAGATAAACCTTTGAAAGAAGCTTGGGCTGTTCACAAAGATAAGTCAAAGTATGACCAGTGGCTAGAAGGATTTAAGAGCATGGAGTTAATTAGTGGTGAGCAGGGTGAAATTGGAAGCCAATATAGAGTTGTGGTCAAGCCAGATGAGGAGCAGCCTGATTTTGAGATGATTGAAACGATTGTTGATAAGAAAAAATTTGATTTTATTCGCTTGGATTTTGACAGTGATATGATGTTTTTTGAGCAAACTACTTCTTTTTCAGAAATCGAGGGGAAAACAAAGGTAAAAACAGAGTCAAAAGTGAGTGGCAAAAATATTTTTATGCGTTCTATGTTTGCATGGATGGAGTTGTTAGGAGGTTCGTTTCAAGCGCAGGAAGAAAAGAATATAGAAGGATTAAAGCGAGTAATAGAAGGAAATACGACCGTATACAATTTAGAAAATTAATGTTGTAGCCTGAATTTACTTATCTTTTGTAACTATAATTTTCACTGTTGGTAGATCCCACTAGGATCTACCTTTGATTGTTTTTTAACGAACGATTGATACCATTAAATATGCAGCAAGTGAACCGTGTGACAGGCTGCAATACCTGCTGTCTCTGTGCGCAAGCGACTTGTTCCTAGACCTATTTCTTCAAAACCACTATCTTTGGCCCAAGCAACTTCTTCTTCTGAAAAGTCGCCTTCAGGTCCTATCAACAATAAAACTTCTTTAACATTGGGATTTAATACCTTCTTTAAATGAGGAAGGTTGGGAGTATTGCAATGTGCAATGCCTTTGAAGGTCGCGTTATTAGCTGCTGGTAGAAAGTCTTTGAATTTAGTTAAATCATTGATTTTTGGAAAGATACTTTTAAGAGATTGTTTGGCAGCAGCAAGGACAACTTTTTCTAAGCGATCTAAGCGAATGTTTTTACGTTCTGATCGTTGACACAATATAAAGGTAATTTCGTCAATCCCCAGTTCTGTTGTTTTCTCCAAAAACCATTCTAAACGACTGATATTTTTAGTAGGAGCAATTGCCAAATGCAACCTAAAATTTCGTTGGTCGGTCGTTTCAATACGTTGTATAATTTGGATGGTACAACTTTTTTTATTGAAGTCCACAATTTTTCCTTCATACATATTGCCCAAACCATCTGTTAACGAAATGACATCATGGATGTTCTTTCTCAATGTTTTGATACAATGTCTTGTTTCTTCTTGATCCAAAAAAGCTGTTGTTCCTTCTACTTGATGAGCATAAAAAAGTTGCATAAAACAAAAAGTTTTAAAAAATAAAAACAAAAGTTTGGTTATTAGAAACAAAATGTTTTATATTTGTATCAACAAAAGAATACAACACAACAATTGAATATCAATTTAAGTCTAAATATTAAAACAATGGAAACTAACAATACAAACAATATCAACATCCAAATTTGTGAGGATGTGTTAGTGACAGAAAACACAACTCCAACAACAGAAGAGTTGATAGACTTATTAGAAGTTGAAGCACAAAATACAGAAACAGTTTCAGAAACTGATATCGTTTTGGCAAAAAAAATAAAGGAACCTCAAAAACTATCTCTTAAATATATTTTTCAATCGTTATTTTATGCGATGCAGTGGCGACAATTAAAGCGTCAGATGACCAAAGAGGCTTTGGTGGGGATGTCTAAGAGACACTGGCCAAAGGCTGTTGCGGTTGCTGCGGTAATTGTTCTATTCAATTTGGATTTTGGTAGCAAAACGAATACCAATAGCCAAGCAAGTATGTTGATGTATGCGAATTATCCAGAGCCTGTATTAGAAACAGAGAATCATCCAGTGACACCTAGTCATATGGTCGCTTTGTCAAATGAAGCAAAAGAAAACTATATTGCTCGTTTTGCTAGTGTAGCGCAAGGAGAGATGAAGAAGTTTGGTATTCCAGCTTCCGTTATTTTAGGCTTGGCTATTTTGCACAGCAACTATGGTGTTTCTGAATTAGCACAGGTCGGGCACAATCATTTTCATATTACTTGTACTGATAATCATTTAGCAGAAGGAATAACAGGACGAGGAACGTATGAAAATGATTGTTACATACACTACCAAAACGCATGGACAAGTTTTCGTGCCAATAGTATGAAATTAGATGCTGCCCCATTTAAAGAATTGAAGGCAGTAGCAGGAGATGATTATACTATTTGGGTTTCAGGATTGCAAAAAATGGGATTGCAAGAGACGGATAATTTACTTGAGATTATTGAGACCCATAATTTGTACGAATTAGATAAGATACAGTAACCAAAGGTTGTTGCTGTTTATATGACAAACCATTCTTTCACCTAAACAAACTATTACACTATAAGAATTAATATTTTTTGCTCTTTTATTGATTATTTAAAGACTAGTATTTAAGTGCAGGCTAGATTAGAAAATCACGTTACTTAAGACTAGGAATGATTCAATTTTATACTTTTTAAATGTTCACTCCCTAAAGAAGCTAAGTATAGGTCAAGTTGAGTGTTTCTAGTTGGCAGTCAATCACAAAAGGTGGTTGGCTGCCTTTTTGTGGATAAACAAAAAGAGGTATAATACAGAAATTAGAACGAATTATTAAAAAACCACCTAGAAGCTGTTATCTAGGTGGTTTGGTATATTGTAATGATGTATCAAATAGCTGTTGATGCTCGAATGAATGGCAAGACCCTTTCTTTATCAAAAAACTATTGTTTAACTACTTTTTGTGTCAAAATAGACCCATCTTCTAATAAGAGATGCACTAAATAAACACCTTGAGGAAGTCGACTAGTTGGTAGTTCTAAATGGTTGCTTCCCAAGTCTAATTGCATGTTTATATTAATTACTTCTTGTCCTGTAATCGTACTCATACTAAGAGCAGCTTCTTGACTTTTAGGGCTATCCATATTAACGACTAACTGACGATTAAAAGGATTGGGGTATACGTTTAGAGTGGCACTTGGCTCTATTTCCTCTATGGTAATACCCGTAGGTTGTGTAATGTTAATACAATAATCTTCAGTTTCTCCATAGCTAGAGTTATCGCATGCATTTAAAGTCGTATTATTCCCCCATTTCAAAGCAACTCGCATACGGGTTTTATCTAAAACGGCATTATTGGGTATATTAATAACTCCTGTATGATTGTTAATTGCGGATGAAATTTGACCAGCATCATAGGCTAATTCATTGGCATCAAAGACCTCATTTTGGTTGTAATCAATCCAAATTTTTAATAACCAATTGGTTCCCCAAGGACCTGTATTGAATCCAATATCTATAGAAACAGGATAAGATCCTCCTTGAGCTAAGTCTGTTGTTGGTCCCCCATTGACAAAAGAAATATAGCCTCCATCATTGCCAGTTGTATTGTTTAAACTGTTGATTGTTACGTTTTGTATCCAATCGTCTCCAGAACTCTGCCCAGAAGAGGTACAGTAATTATTAGAAGTACATTTTCCACATCCATTTGTTTCAAACTCAATGGTAGGAGAGTATTGGTTGTTGACATTGACAGGACAAGAAGAAAGAATGCGAAGTTCGTATAGTTCGCAGCTGTCTAGACCTGTCAACATAATTCCTCCTCCAGTAGTGGTGGTGGTTAGCCAAGTGGCACTAGATTTTAGTTTATATTCTACATTATAAGTTGTAACAAAAGGATCTGTCGCCCAAGAGAACGAAGCAGAAGTTAGCCCAGTTGTATCGACATTAATATTGCTAGGAGCTACGCAACAGTCTCCTGTTTTGAAATTATAGCTGCTAGAATAAGCTGTTGTATCACAATCAGCAGCAATTTCTACCTCATAATTTGTACAAGCTACTAAGCCGTTTAGAATAGAGAAGGTATCAGGTGCTGAAGCGAAAGTCCAAGTAGGATTTCCAACCACTCTATATCGTATGTAATAAAGCGTTGTTGAGTCAACACGATCCCAATTGAGAACAGCACTATTGCCAGTAATTGTATTGGCAAGCACATTGTAAGGTTCGTGGCAACCTGATAGAGAACAGCCAATAGCCATAACAGAATCTAAGGCATTTTTCATGTTTAAAATTCCCCCACTAACTGTTGTTCCTTGCATAGAAGCATTGCTGACAGTAGAATTTAAAATAATTTGTTTGAGTAATAATGCTGTTTGAGCAGGTTGAGTACGTGCTAGTAGAGCTAACCTAGGACAAGGAGCAGAATATAATAAACCGATGGTTCCAGCGACATGTGGAGTAGCTCCAGAAGTACCTCCAAAACCTCCATAACCATTGTTGATGGTTAGGGTATACGTACCTTCACCAAACGCTCCTAGGTCAACTGTTGTTAAACCATAGCCAGCTTGGTTGACTTTATTTCCTGCTTGGTTAATATTGGTTACAGCAATTAAATAATCGCTATCACAACTGGTTGGAAAATCTCCTGTTACATCAACGTTATTATTGGCATTGGCTGTAGCAGCAGCATTGAGAATTCCATAAGCTCCTAAGGTATCATAAAATTCATTTACTAAAGGAGCATAGGTTGCACATTGTTGGTTGTCTACTCCCCATGAAGCATTCGTGGCAACAACAAAAGCTCCTGAAGCGCCATTGGTTTGGTTGTACAGTTTTCGGCAAGCTAAAGGGTAACTGTATGCTGCAATTGAATTGGCACTTGTTCCACCTCCAACGACAAACATTAACTTAGCATCCCAATTGACACCACTTACGCCCACACCATTGTTTCCTTTTGCTGCAATGATTCCTGCAACAGGTGTCCCATGATTGGTAAAAGGACTTCCAGCTACAATATTGTTATTATTTGCATTGGCATTCCATCCTTGGAAATCGTCAATATAACCATTGCCATCATCATCAATGCCATTGCCAGGAATCTCTCCGTTGTTTCTCCAAACATTATTTCCCCAATCAGAGTGACTAACCTCTAGACCATCGTCAATAACGCAGACAACAATAGTGTCTCCTAAAGCTGTGACACCACCTGTTGTAATATCCCAAGCTGCTGAAGCATCTAAATCGATGTTAGATGATTGTTCATACTGCCATTGTTGGTTGTAAGAAGGATCGTTAGGGGTAACTCTTTTTTCTAAAATATAGTTGAGTTGAGCATTATGAACAGATGGGTGGTTTCTTGCTTTTGCAAGCATTTTGGAGGTACTTAAAATATCTTTATTAAATGTTAATTGCCAAATATTCATGTGCTCAGAGAGCAAGGCTTTGTTATTGATGTGTGTTTGGAGTCCTTTGTGTAATTCTAAATCTTTGATCACCCAAGCAATAGAGTGACCATCTTTGACACGAACTAATATTTCTCCTTCTACATGAGGGAAATTGTCTTGAGCAGCAAGGTTGTTGTTTAAGCTAGCTACCAAAAAGAGTAGGAATAGCTTAAAGGTAATGTTAAATCGCATAAGTACTTTTTTTCAAAATTAATCAATGGTATAAAGAAGAATGGAGGATTCTTCGGAAGGATTTTGAGCTATTACCTTATCAGAATAATGTGGGCGTATTCTCAAAAAGGAACCCTTTAAATCCATGATTTCAATAGGTTGCAATTTATTTCTAGGGATATGGTTAAACATTACTCCGTTGAAAAATCGTATTAGTTAAGCAATATAAACTAAAATTAAATAGTAAATTATCATTGTTGTGTAAATCTTTATTCTTTGTTAAGTATAAAAAAGGTTTTAAAGTACTGTCGTTTGAGTTTTTGACCTCCCCTAAAAAAAACTTAAAAAAAATGTTTATTAGGATTTAGGGCAAAGATATTTCGAAACGATTAAAAGTTTGCTATCTTGGAAAGTTGCTATTCGTATATCCAACTAGATAAAAATCAAGGCGTAAAAATGGAAGATTCTTTTATATTTTTTTTGATTATGTTTTTACTCTTGGGATGTATTCCGATGATTCAGATATATTACAAAAATCAATATGAGAAAAGTAGGAGTAAATTTTCAGATGCAGAGATTTTTAAATTAATGTCTAGAGCCAATCATTTTCTCACAGCCAAACAATTATCAATGGTTTCTGCCTTGAGCAAAAAAGAAGCTGCGAATCGATTAGCTTATTTATCGATGAAAGGGATCGTGAAAAAATTTCAAGATGGTAGTGGCATGCGAACGGTTTATCAACTAAAAGAAGCGTTACCAGAGGACGATATTTTACCGATTAGCATAGAAGGTTTGACGGAGACAGAAATTGTTGATGCGGTAATGAGCTATTCAAAAGATTATCAAATTACAATTGCAGAATTGGTCATCATTTTTGGAATAGAAATCGAATTGGCAAAACAAACACTAGAACGATTGAAAAAAAGCGGTTTGGTGAAACGATTGTGGAAAGGAACTTCGTTAATATATGTTGTAAAAGATCCTTTGATAAAGGGAACGCCTAAATTTGAATCATCTTCGCCACCAATTAAGATCAAGCTTCCTAAAGAAAGCAAACAAGAGCGAGAGATTGTAAAATTAAAAATTCCCGATGCGGATATACTTCGTTTAGCTATTGAACACAAGGGACGTTTGACCGTAACATTGGTTTGCCTAAAATTAAACATATCAATAGAAGAAGCGCAAATAAAACTAGATGACTTATACGAGCAAGGGGCGTTTATTATAGATGTCAATCAACAAGATGCCTTGGTAGAATATTATTTGAGAGATAAAAATTTGTTGGAACAATGAAGGTAGCACTGATTATTATAGGTATTATTTTATATTTTCTGTTCATTGCAGCCATTGTATATTGGTCAAAAAATAGATTAAAAAAACAACATGCTGCGAGTCAACATAAACTTTCAGACGCAGATTTGTTTAAAATGATGACCCAGGCAAATCATTTTTTAACTGTAGAGCAGTTGGTTGCTTCTTCTTCTTTGGATCTTAAAGAGGCGAAAGTTCGTTTTATGCATCTTGCCTATCAAGGGGTATTACGCAGTTATTACGATTCTAGCGGAACAGGCAAGGCGATATACCAACTCAAAGAAGAGGTACCATTGATTTCGTCTGTTCGAACGAACATAGATACGTTGTCAGACAAAGAAATTGTGGAAATGATTTTGTTGCATGTTAACGATTATCAAGTTACGGTAGCAGAATTAGTAGTTATTTTTGGTATTGATATCTATGAGGCGAAAGCTTTGATTCAGCGTTTGAAAAAAAATGGAGCCATTAGTGTTCTTAGAAAAGGATTCAATCACATTTATGTAATCAATCAAACGATTCACCTTAAAGAACCTCGACTTAGAGACAAAACTCAACAGCGTCAATTACAAAAAATAAAGTTACCACAACAAGAACGTATTAAAATCCCAGATGCTGATGTAATACAATTAGCCATCAACCATAAAGGGAAATTAACTCCTACATTACTTTGCTTGAAAAAGAAAATCTCTATAGATGAAGCCAAGCAAAAGTTAGAAGAATTATACGAGCAGGGAGCTTTTATAATGGATGTGGATGAGGATAATTATGTGATGGAATATCACTTGAGAGATCGGTCTTTGTTGGAATAATAAGGAGTGGCTAAGAACGGATTTTTGATGAGATCTATTTACAAAAAAATAACTAGTAATGAACGAATTAGGAAGTTGTTCTGTTGGTTGTTATTGGTGTAGCTGCTCTATGGAATGTCAATGATATAATAAACTAGAAATGAAAGTACTTGCTTTAGTTGTATTGATTGGGATTATAATTTTTATGGTTGCATTAATTTATTATGCAGTGAAAGCTCATTATCAAAAAGTATATAATGATACCAAACACAAAGCAACCGATGCTGATATTTTTAAAATTATGGCTCAGTCAAATAATTTTATTACAGAAAAGCAATTGGCAACAGCAACCGATTTGACAGAAAAAGAAGCGACGAGTCGTCTAGCTTATTTAGCAATGTCAGGAGCTTTGAGGCGTTATTATGATGCAAATGGAAGTATGAAAGGTGTTTATCAATTGATAGAACGTGTTCCCTTGTTTGATTCATTGCCTGCTGAATTATTTGGTCTATCTGAAGATGAAATTATTTCCGTTATTTTATCTCATGTAAACGACTATCAAATTACTATTGCAGAATTGGTGGTTATTTTTGGAATCAATGTGTTGGATGCCAAAGCCTTACTTCGTCGCTTGACAAAGGCTAAAAAAGTTAATGTTTTGTACAATCAAAGTTTTCAACAGATTTATGTAATCAATCAATCCTTGCACACAGCTGCACCAGTGTTACGAAAACTACCTGCAAAAAAAGATAAGCTATCATTAGAACTATCCCAACAACAGAAAATAAAAATTCCAGATGCAGCAATGTTGAAATTAGCCATTGAGCACGATGGGAGGTTGACTCCTACACTTGTTTGTGTCAAATTGCAAGTATCCATGGATGAAGCCAAACTAAAATTGGAAAACTTACACGAACAAGGCGTTTTTGAAGTGGCAATAGACGAACAAAACGCCATGATAGAATATCAAATTAGAGATCGAAGCTTGTTGGATAAAGCCGATTAAGTTAAATTCGATTTTTAATTAGTTGGTAATAAAATTGCATCATTTGTTGGTAGTTTTTAGCACTAATTTTAGCATCAATTTTTTGTTGCTGTTTCTCCCATGTTGCGGCAGTATAAACAACAGGATGGAAATAATAAATGTCTGCATCAATATTAGCTTGCCAATTAATTTTGGAGGGAGGATGTACTAGTATAGGTGCTGTAATTATATTAGGAAAAATTTCTTTGCAAGTATTGCTAATAAATTGATAGGTGCGATTGTCAACAGGTGCTAATGTTTGGTTGGTGTATTGAATTTGAGGCTGTTTTAGTAATCTTATTTGTGGATGTTGTAAATGCGTTTTCAACCACTGTTCCAAATTAGCTAGGACTTGAGGAGCTACAAAAGCTAACTCTGTAATTTGTTTGTTGGTACTATCTGCTGTGTTTTGCTCTACGTAGATATTGTGTCCAAAGCACGTTTTGGTTAAAGTATTTTTTTGTAACCATTTTTGCTGAATGTTGCTCAACAACCATTGGTTAGAAAAAACCAAACGCTGGCTAAAGTTTAGTTCTGGGCTAATATAGTTGGTAAATTGTTGTACAGCTTTGTTTTCTATATCAACAAAAGGAAGTACTGTTTGTAATTGCTGAATATGTTGTTGCAAAACTTCTTGAGGAACATTTTGAGATTCTAAAAATACCTTGGATACAGATGGTGTGCCAATCCCAATTAGAGCCGTAGGCATTGAGGTACTCCAAAGCATATTTTGGCAAATTAGACCGCCCGTTTTTAGAATAAATTCAGGTTGAATTTTCGCTTGTTTTAGAGCTTGTATCAGGGCTAGTTCTCCTTGCTCTGAGTTATGAGGAAAAGCAAAATAAATGGTTCGATTAGGAAGGATATCTTGACTAACCAAGTCATTAAAAACTTCTAGCATAGCCATTAAAGCTGCCTTGCCGCCTTGTGTGCCTTGCCCATGAATAAATCCTCGATCAATTTTGCCCATAAACGGATTGTAACTCCATTGAGGAATCGTCTCTAAATCAGGTTCCTCTACATATTGTTCTGCGACCAGTACTATTGGAGCTAATTCAGGCGTTCTGCCAATCCATTTTGCTACCAAACTAAGTTCTTCAAAATTTTGCCACTCTACATTAGGGTTGCTAAAAAGTGTTGGGTAAAAGGTTTGAAGTGCGGTATGAAACTGATTAAAATGTTTGACACTATTACTATCTGAGGTTGTTGGGATGCGCAAAACACTAGCCAAATGTTGGCTTGCCTTTGGATATTCAGGAAGTCCTTTAGCTGTTTGAATTTTGTTCTGCTTAGAGGAATTGGTAAAAGTGTTGAATAAGAGAATTAAACTTATAATACTTAATGTAAAAATTAAGAGAACGAATAACAGTTTTCGCATTGGTTTGGTCTATATTTGGTGTTTCTGTTTTGTTTTGCTACACAATGTACGGAGTCTAAGGACATAAAAAAAACCTTTTAACTGACCAATTGTCAAAAGGTTTTTCTTTTTGAGTAGTATGTAAGTAAAAATGGAGTTTTTAATGTTCCAATATCTTGAAATTTACCAAGAAGGGCAGTGGTATTGGTGCATAGTGTATAAAATGCCTATGGTAAACATTGTATAACCGTCGTTGGTTTTGGAGTCCCCTCGTTGACGTCCTGGTCTACCCAAATTTTGCCCAACTTCTCCCGAACGATCTGCCAAACCAATCGCAGCACTAGCCAAAGATCCTCTATGAGATGCAATCAAACGACTATCGGCATACTCTCCTGCAACATCATCCAAATAATCAAAAAATAAAATTCGGGTAGCTCCTTCAATAACAATTCCCCATTCAGAATTAATGTCTATTTTGATACCAGCCCCTAAAATTAAAGAAGGTTGAATTAGAGAATATTCTTCGCCCACCGATTGCCCTTCTGTACCTAAAGGTTGTAGCTCATACAAACTTCCTTTGTATTCTGCCTTAGGATTGTGGTGAAAAACACCGAAACCTGCGACCAAGTAGGGAGAAAATTGATTGTGATTTCTACCTTTTTGTGAGTGGTGATGAAAAGGCAAAAAGTTGAATTCTAGTCCTACAGAACCTTCAAAAATAGTAGACTGAAAACTCAAGTTTCTAGCTTTGTTGTATTCGTTCAAAGAATTTTTGTCTGAAGCGCTAATCGTTCCAAAACTAGCTCCTATGCGCAAAGAAACTCTAGGGTCTACATTTCTGCGTACAAAAAAGCTTCCCGCTGCACCTGGTGTTTGCATAGAGAAATCGGGGGCCAAATCACCATGATAAAAAGTTACACCTCCCATTCCGCTCACTTCCCAATATTGAGCATTCGTTGTGTTAATCGTTGCCAAAAAAGCAATACAACTGAGTAATAATATATGTCTCACTGAATGTTGTTTTAAGCCATTAAAATGTTAACAAATTTTTGATTGAACAAAAATCCGTCCTAAATCGTTAGTTTGCCAAAGAGTCAGCATACTATGTAAATGAATAAAATGTGTAGAAGATTATTACTATAATGGAAGTGTTTAGGAATGAAGAAGAGGGTTGCATTGTTAAAAACGAGGTGAAATTCATTTTTGTTGTTGATTGAACTAATTTTTTCTTTTAATAAAAAACTTTAACAACCAATCTATTTTGTTAATTAATACCAAATACGATTAGTAAAAGACCGTAAGATACGGTAAAAGAAAAAAGAAACTGAATACACAATACAAAAAAATGTAAAAATCTCAAAATAGAATACAAACAGCCTTTCTTTTTTTCTTTATTGAAACACTCAAGTACCCATTTCAACCAATGAATATCCGTATAAACGATTTCAAAAGAAGTAAAAAATATGATTAGAGAGAATAAACGTAATACCCAAATAGCCAAAGGAATGCTACACAAGAAACTTAATAAAATGATGACAGAATGAGGCAGATACAGTTGTGGGTTATTAACATCAAATGCTTGTTCACCATATACCCAACCCTTGTAATAGACTATGCTCAAAAAGCAAAACCCAAGAACAATAGCAATTAAATTTTCTGCAAGGATCCAACGATCTACCCAATGCATCTGTTGGTCAGAAAATAATTTTTGTACTGCTTTTCGAAAGCTTTTCTTGGGTTCATTTTCATCTAAAAATAGGGTGTTGAGGATCCACAAGCCAATCCAATAAACGATGGTGCTAATCAGTAGCGCAGGGATTAAGTAGGCTATGTTCATAGTTGAATACTAGAGTGTTGAATGAAGAATTAAAGGTAGAATTTCAAAACTTAGCTTCGATTGAAATCAAAGGTTAGAAAATGACTATTGTTGATAACTTCTCAATATTGCTTCGTAGAAACCACATAGTAGCAGCGCAGCTAACTAAAAGCAAAGCACTCACACAGTAAATCGTATCAATTTACTTATTTCGTGAACTTCGATGCATGAGTATTGCATAGTTGATTATGAATAGGCGGTAGTTTTATGTTTAAGTTCTTGAAAAGATTTATAGTCAGGTTAAGACAACGCTTTTTTAGTCTTTTACAAAAAAAACGACCACGCAGTAGCAGCGTAGCTAAGTATTACTAAAACGAAACACAAAAATTTGTAGATAAATTCCCCTCCCCAAAAACTAATAATTTCGAGAGTCGATTCCCCACTTTAGTTTTTCTCGAATCATGTATAGGAAATTGCGATCCGTAAATCGAACTAGATTGACTTGAAAATCTGCTTTACGTACTGCCAATTGAAAATGAGTATCAATGGTTTCGTAACGCGAATCTAAGGTGCATAAGAAGTTTTTTGCCCGCCCTTCTACTTCAAAAGAAATAACTGCATTATCAGACAAAACAATAGGACGAACATTGAGGTTGTGAGGTGCAACAGGAGTGATGATAAAATTGCCAGACTTTGGAAATATAATAGGTCCACCACAGCTTAATGAGTAACCTGTCGAACCTGTTGGCGTAGCGACAATAATTCCATCCGCCCAGTAAGAGTTTAAAAACTCCCCATTAACGTAGGTATGGATGATAACCATCGAAGAGGTGTCTCGTTTGAGAATGGTAAAATCATTTAGAGCAAAGTTTTTGTCTCCAAAAATAGAAGGGCTTGACTCCAAATATAAGATAGAACGCTGATCTAAGGTAAAACTATCGCTATACAAAGCATCTAGGGCTTGCTCAATTCGATTTTTTTCAATCATAGCTAAAAAACCCAATCGACCTAAATTGATTCCCATAATAGGAACACCCGTATCTCGAACAATGGTTACCAGATCTAAGATAGTTCCATCTCCCCCTAAGCTAATCATGAAGTCAATATTTTGAGCTTTAAAATCTTCATGTTCCTTGAACAGTTCTAATTTTTGCTGAATTCTGATTCTATCGTCAAAGCTTTGATAATATTCTTCGAATATAAACAACTCCGCATCTCTTTGTGCTAGAATATCAAATAGAATTTGCACAAAAGAAATATGGTCTTTTTTTAAGAATCGACTGTAGATGGCTATCTTCAAAATAGAATAGAGGATTGGGGTGTTTTAAAAATTAAAGCGGTAGCGTAAATATAAGCCTTTTTCACCATTTTTGTTAAAAGTGTATTCAAATTGCACAATTATATTATAAGAATAGAAAATTAAATCTACTCCAAGCCCTGTTCCAATCAAATCTGTGTTGCTCAACTGATTGCCTTGTGCATAAAAACGATCCCACACATAACCAAAATCTATATGATAACGAAGGTGTATTTTCAAAGGCAGAGCTTGTAAATAACTTACTGGAAATTTTTTAAACAATGGAATTTGTACATCTAAAATTTTAAAATTAATATCAGATTGAAATAGTAGGTAGTCTTGACCATTGATGACATAGTATTGATAACCCCGTACAAAATCTTCGTTAAAACCTAATGCTTTGTTGTTGTAATAAGGCATTTCAGAACGAATGAAACTATAACGAGCTTTTAAATTGGTGGCAATACTCAAGAATTTCCATATTTGTACATAATAGCCTAAGCGGGCAGTTAATTGTAATTGATTGATGTCTTTAAAAATACCAAGACCTTGTTTTTTTAATTGAGCTTGAAAATACAAGCCATTAAGCGGGTAAGCTTGAATATCTCGCTTATCTAGGGTATAGGTATATTTTAAGCTAAAAGAACGTTGCGTTTTTCGATGATTTAGAAAAAAATCGGGATTGTAGGTAACAATGGAATCACTAATGTTAAGTTGTAAAAATGTTAGTTCCAGTCGTTGCACTTCAAATAACGTTCTTCTGTAGTACCCCCTAATACTTCCTCTGATGCGTTGGAATTGCCGTTCAGTAGCATCAAAGTCATTGTAAAATGCCAATTGATTGTTGATGGTATTGTAAGCCCATTCTTTATTGTCAGAGTACAAAGCGTTGATATTGAATCCAAATTTTCGCTTTTTGCCCATAGGAGGAAGGGTGTAATCCAATTCAAATTTTCGAGTATAGCCAAATTGCACAATTACTTTTAACAAATCGTTGTAACCTGTCAAATTACGCCAAATCAACCACAGCCCAATGTTGGCTCGTTTGAGATCTCGGTTGTGTCTAGTCCACCAAACATTAAAATTTCGATCTGCTAGCTCGAATTGAGGCAAAGGAAAAATATACCAAGACTCTTTGAGTATAATTAAAATATGAACTGCTTGTCCTTCCCATTTAGCGATTTTGACCTCTACATAATTAAATAAGAGCGTGTTAATTAAAAAACGCTTGTTTTGCTCCAATTTTGGCATTAAACTCTCTAAAAGAATCGAATCTCCTTCAGCGATATTCAATTCGTTCTGAATAAGTGCTGTTTTTGTTTTCTTGTGCCCGACAATATCAATTGATTGGATACAAACCTTTTGAATTTGGGCATTAGAAGCATAAATAGAAACCAGCAAAAGTAGCTCAATAAGCAATAAACGTTGTGTCATTTAACTAGGTAGATCAAGTATTTTTGTATTAACAGAATGGTATCAAAAGGGTGTTTGTCTTGGATTAAAATAAAAAAATACTTATATCGGTATGATAATCATGTATTTTTTTGCGGTTTGTTTGGGGGCAACTTGTTGATTATTAGTGTTTGTGAGGTTTTTGGTCGCTCTGTTCAAAAATAGAAGACAAGAGAATGTTTTATTGGAGTCTTAAAATGCCTTGTTGTGCAAGGCGATAAAGGTAAGAATATTCGAGTCAAAAGCTAGATTTTGTTTGTTAAGATTTGTAATAAAAGGATTCTAAAAAAAATATTTTTTGACTAAGGATTAAGGAATTATGGTGGTTTGCTCCTTTTTTTTTTAATAATTTTCAAAATATTAGGACTTTATTTTTGAAACTCTTTTGAAAAACAATATAAAGCTCTATCTTTGCCGCAAATTAGAAATAGATTATTTATCGAACACAATTATAAAGTCCACAACTTATGTCACAAAATATTGGACGTATCAAACAAATTATTGGTCCTGTTGTAGATGTTAGCTTTTCTGCTGAAGGTGCCAAATTGCCAGAAATTCTGAATGCCCTTACTGTAACTAGAGAAAATGGTGAAGTATTGGTGTTGGAATGCCAAAAACATTTAGGTGAAGACAGTGTTCGTACTATCGCAATGGACAGTACGGAAGGTCTAAAAAGAGGACTAGCTTGTGTAGACACAGGTGCTCCTATTATGATGCCTACAACAGACGAAGTAAAAGGTCGTCTATTAAACGTAGTAGGTGAAACAATTGATGGTATTCAAACGATCAGTGCAAAATCTGCGAGAAGCTCTATTCATCGCAAACCACCTAAATTTGAAGAACTATCAACAAGTTCTGAGATCTTGTTTACAGGTATCAAAGTAGTAGACTTGATTGCTCCTTACCTAAAAGGGGGGAAGATTGGTTTATTTGGAGGTGCTGGTGTAGGTAAAACAGTATTAATCCAAGAGTTGATTAACAATATCGCAAAAGGATATTCTGGATTGTCTGTATTTGCTGGTGTAGGAGAGCGTACTCGTGAAGGAAATGATTTGTTGCGTGAGATGATTGAGTCTAATATCGTAACTTATGGAGAAAAATTCTTGCACTCTATGGAAGCAGGAGGCTGGGATTTGTCCAAAGTAGATATGAAAGAATTGGAAAACTCTAAAGCTACCTTTGTATTTGGTCAGATGAATGAGCCTCCAGGAGCCCGTGCTCGTGTAGCGCTATCTGGATTGACGATTGCAGAGTATTTCCGTGATGGAGACCCAAGCGAAGCTAAAGGACGTGATATTTTGTTCTTTATTGATAATATTTTCCGTTTTACACAAGCTGGTGCTGAGGTATCTGCTTTGTTAGGACGTATGCCATCAGCAGTAGGTTATCAACCAACTTTGGCAACGGAAATGGGTATGATGCAAGAGCGTATTACTTCTACTAAACGTGGATCTATTACATCTGTACAAGCAGTTTATGTACCTGCGGATGACTTGACAGACCCTGCTCCTGCAACAACATTTGCTCACTTGGATGCTACAACGGTACTTAGTCGTAAATTGGCTTCTTTGGGTATTTACCCTGCGGTAGATCCATTGGATTCTACGTCTAAGATCTTGACCAAAGCAATTGTTGGTGAGAAACACTACGAATGTGCTCAACGCGTTATCTTTACCCTGCAACGTTATAAAGAATTGCAAGATATTATCGCAATTTTGGGTATGGAAGAGCTTTCGGAAGAAGATAAATTGATCGTACACCGTGCTCGTCGTGTACAACGTTTCTTATCTCAGCCATTCCACGTAGCAGAGCAATTTACAGGGTTAGCAGGTGTATTGGTAGATATCGAAGATACTATCAAAGGTTTCAATATGATTATGGATGGTGAAGTTGACCAATATCCAGAAGCTGCATTCAACTTAGTTGGTACCATCGAAGATGCTATCAAGAAAGGAGAAGAAATGTTGGCTGAAGTTGTTGAAGCTTAATAAACACTTGAATTAAAGTAAAGCATTAGAACTAAGAATTGTTGGTCAGTAATGATGTGCAATTCTTAGTTCTTCTATAATAAAAAAGAATATGGAATTAATCATATTAACACCTGGAAAAACAGTATTTAGTGGTGCTGTAAAAGCAATTAATACTCCGGGCACAAGCGGAAAGCTAGAGATTCTAGAAAATCACGCACCTATTGTTGCTTCTCTAAAGGAAGGTAAAATCACGGTAACTACTGACACCAATGAAGTGTTAGAGTATACTACTAGTGGTGGTTTCTTGGAGGTGTTGTCTAATAATGTTTCTATTCTTTTGGAAACAGTAGAACAGTAACATCTAAATATCGTACAGCTACTTATTAGTAGGTGTTCCTAAGTCTTCTATACTCCAAGAGTATAGAAGACTTTTTATTTTGTCTATTTGGAGGTAGAATCTGTTTTAATGGCATTCGTTGTCAGTCAATATAAAATTGTGTTAATTTATTTTTTTTGTTAATTTGTACTTTAAAAGTAAGTTATTGCTCCTTCTTAAGTTTGAATGGTCGAAATTCTGTAGAATATATGTTTTATTTCTTTTAGATCATTACTTTGTAGGAAGCACGAAGTAGCAGTGCTATTTAGGTAAGAAGATTATAAGGATTCAGAAAAAGCGCCCTATTGTCGATTCAAGGGATTAAAAATCGAGTAGAAAAAAAGTTAAAACCAAGAATTTTTTAGGGACTTGTATACTATTGAACTAAACTTTTAGGTTAAATAAGATAGAAAGATTAGAAGTATTCAAAAAAATAAATTAAATTTGTTTTAGCCAAAAACCATTTATGGTATGATTTTTTTATAAGGATGGATACAATTCTATTGATATTATAAAAAATAGGTACCTTTAAAACAAGGACTTCCTTTGCTTAAAAAACATTCTCATGAAAAAAATATTTTCCTCTATAATTGTTTGCGCTTTTGTTTTATTTGCTCAATGTGCTCATGCGCAGGAAGACGAACCTAGATTTCCTGGTTGTGATGACCCCACAGATGTAGATTGTGCAGATATGAAAATGATGCAGTTTGTTTTTAGTAATTTAAAACACCCTGACGGAAACCCTGGAGGTGAAGTAGTTGCTTCATTTATGGTAAAAAGCTCAGGTGAATTAACAGACGTGGCGATTGTTGAAAGTTTGACAGACGCCTGTGATCAAGAAGTAATTCGAATCATAAATTTAATGCCAAGCTGGTTGCCTGCCAAAGTTGATGGAGCGGCAACAGATATGGAATGGGAATTGGTTGTTAAATTTACAGCAAAATAATATAGTTTACAGGGTTACCTGTTGACAGAATTAAAAATTAAGAGAGAAAATTTACATGTAGTAAGTTTTCTCTTTTTTAATAGATACCAAATTGAGACTTTTTTTCAAATTGGATAAGAATAGAAAAATATGAACAACTATATACTCACTTGTTTTTTACTCTTTTTGGGGCTGTCTATGGTTGCTCAACCTCAGGATTCTTCTATCTTGACAGCTGTTGATATACCACCTTTGTTTGATGGTTGTGACGATCCCTTGATTAGTGAAGAACAAAGACAAGCTTGTTCTGTGCCAAAAATTCAAGCTTTTATTAACGAAAATATAGTTTACCCTGATAGTGCTCGTGCTCGTAATATAGAAGGTGTTGTTGTTGTTCGTTTTTCTGTGACGAAAGAAGGCAAGATAACAGATTTGGAGTTGGTTCGAAATATAGGAGCTGGATGTGGGCAAGAAGCGATGCGAGTTATTCGAATGATGCCTGATTTTAGACCAGCTCTTAGAAATGGAGAGCCAGTTGCTACTAAGATGACCTTGCCAATTCGATTTAAAAGAGCAGATGAGGCTGTTTCTAGCAATAAAAATTTGTATCAAATTCATTGGGGAACAATCTACCAAGATAAAGTAACCAAAGAGGCTTTAAAGGCGCTTTTAAAACGTTATTTTTTAGTAAGAGATTATTATGGAAACACCTATGATGTCCGCTTCTTAACCTTGAAAATTGATGCTAAAGGGAAAGAAATCGTGTTAGAAACAAGGGGCAACACCCTAAACAGAGAAATGCTTCGCGCTTTGAAAAAAATGCGAGCGGGTCAGGTAGTAGCTATTCATGCAATGATTCAAAAAGAGTATCAAGACATAGAAGTTGTTCGAACTTTGGAAATCGTTAAGTAAGGCGGTTAATAGCATTTAAAATTCGATCAGGCAAATCACCCTCACAAGCAATTTGATAATCTCTATACGAACAAGCTAGCAGTTGATGTTTGCTGTACAACGCTCGAGGAATTTCAAACCACCAACGATCACTTTTGAGGCTCTTATAAAATGAAATAGGAGTACCCAATGTTTTGTTATCTACCACATATGCTCGTAACTCTTTTTTGTCAATAGGGAATTCTTGATTTCTGGCAAAGAAACCTTCTACAACAAACCAAATTAACTGAGCAATCATATTGGCTGTTTGTCCTTGATCTGTCGCTTGATGATCAAAACTATGTAGGCATAAGGAGGAAACTTGGTCACTCATGGCGATGTAGTGCATGATTTTGCAAGCTTCTGCTGCTAGTAAGCCATTGGGGTTTTTATAGACTTGAGCAGGGGCATCCGCAGCTCGAATACTTGCGATGCTAAACGCCGCTAAATCTATATTTCTTACCATTGGTTCTATTTCTTCTAATCGAGGTTGTATTTTTCCAAGTCGATGGACTTCAAAATATTTATCTTCTAATGCTGAAATAGCTTTTGGGTCAACTAAATAGGATTGACTACCAATGCAGTTTAAGTGAAACAGTAGTTGAGGATGGTACTGTATTAATTGATTAATGAGCAAAGATGTTGAACTTAACGAATAGGGAATTTTACTATCAAACAAGGCTAAGTTGAGTCCTTCTGCTTGTTGTTCGTAGGCTTTGAGTTGAGGGAGAATAGCTTGATTACTCGCACTAATGATAATAGGAAAGACATTGTGTTGCAACAGCAAATCAACTAACTCAATTAAAGGGACTGTATTTTGATGAACAACCCCTAGATCAAGCACTGTATTGGGTTTAAAATTGGCACTTAACTGATAAAGCCCTTTTCTGATCTCTTGATAATAATCCGAATTTCCCCAACTGAAGATGGCAATATCTATTGATTTTAAATCAATACGCTCTCCTTGGTATTGTACGATAGATTGCCCGTATTGAAATGGCTCAAACGTCGTTGGCTCTAAGAAAGTAGACGAATTATTTTGGACAAGATTCTGAATCATTATTGAAATATTATAAATTATTATTCCTTGTACAAGGAAGTTTTTGTTAAAAAACAACAAAGAGCGACTCTTTGGTGTATTGCTTGGATACAATTTTTTTAGGAATCGTATTGGGCTGATAATCAGGAGGATGGGTTTTGAATTGGTGCAATTCATAAAAGGCTGATAATCAGATAAATAGTACTTTTTAAACAATTAAATACAAGATGCTTTTTTTATTTTTTTTAGCCAGAAAAATAAAAAATTAGTGGACTATTATTGTAATAATACAAGATAATATCAATTAGCAAAAAGATTTTGAGTATAAAGGTAGTTTTTAATCCAATTATCCTATATTTGCACGCAAAAAATAAGATAAAATGGAACTACTACAAAAATACAAAGAACAAGAACCTGAAATTGTTTTTGAATGGACTGATCAAGAGACTGGTGCAAAAGGCTGGGTGGTTATTAATTCTCTAAGAGGAGGTGCTGCTGGTGGCGGTACTCGAATGAGAAAAGGTTTGAATAGGGAAGAGGTAATTTCTCTGGCAAAAGTGATGGAAGTGAAGTTTTCTGTTTGTGGTCCTAATATTGGCGGTGCAAAATCTGGTATCAATTTTGATCCTAATGATCCCCGCAAGGATGGGGTCTTAAAACGTTGGTACAAGGCAGTCATTCCGCTATTAAAAAATTATTACGGAACAGGTGGAGACTTGAACGTAGATGAACTGAAAGATGTTATTCCGATCACTCAAGATTTGGGCTTATGGCATCCTCAACAAGGAATTGTGCATGGTCATTTTAAATCTAACGAAGGAGAACGAATTGAAATTCTAGGCCAATTGCGTCAAGGAGTTAGTAAAATTGTGGAAGATCCTAGGTTTACTCCCTCTGTAAGTGCGAAATTAGCGGTTGCTGATTTGATTACAGGATATGGTGTTGCTGAATCTGTTGTTCATTATTACGACTTGTATCACAACACCAATCTGACTGGTAAAAAAATAATTATTCAAGGTTGGGGAAATGTTGCAGCAGCAGCAGCTTACTATTTGGCAGAAGATGGGGCTAAAATTGTAGGGATTATTGATATTGCGGGTGGAATTATACGTCCTGAAGGGCTTTCTTTTGAAGAAGTTACCTATCTGTACTTAAACAAAAAAGGAAATAAATTAGTAGCACCTGATCTATTGTCGTTTGAGGAAGCTAATGAAAAAATATGGGATTTGGAAGCAGATGTTTTCATTCCTGGTGCCGCGTCAAAATTAGTAACAAGAGAACAAATGGATGCCTTAATTGTTAATGGTTTACAAGTTGTTTCTTGTGGTGCTAATGTTCCTTTTGTTGACGACCAAGTATTTTTTGGTCCTACGGCTAAAAATACTGATGAGCGTATTAGTGTTATTCCTGATTTTATTGCAAATTGTGGTATGGCAAGAGTATTTGCTTATTTGATGCAATCACATGCTTTGTTGACAGACGAAAGCATTTTCTCAGATGTTTCTCAGGTAATTAGACAGGCATTAGAGAATACTCGTGCTGTAAATTCTAACAACGTTTTGATTTCAACAACGGCATTAACTATAGCCTTGGAAAAACTTTTAGGCGAAGAATCTGTTATACAGTAGATGAAAAGTATGAGAGCTGATAAGATAACACACTTTTTAGTTTTTTAGTCGGATCAATTATCAGGCGTATAAGCTGATGATGTATCTAAAGAAAAAGTTTTTAAATTAGACGTGTTTTATTTTTTTATACATAATTGCTCGATTTCTTGAAAAAGAAAGAGCTATTCGTTATGTTTGATTAGCAAGTCTTTGATTGAGAATGTTTTGTGTGTATGTTTAAGAACCTTGTAAAGCCTTGAAACATTTTTACACTTTTTTCATTAAACCAATATAATTAATGACTTATAACTAGTTAGTACACAGATTTATTGTTTTAGAAGAAAAAAAAATGTAAATTTGTCGCTTCTTGACTTAAGATTCATATACAAAATATTCGATTTAAAAGAGGTCTAAGTCCAGTTCAATCCAAAAAGAGAAAAAATAATTATGAAAAAAATTAACCAATTAGGGGGTATTTTTGCAGGAGCGTTATTGCTACTATCCATGAATACTTCTCAAGCACAAGTTTCTGTTCGTCCGACAGATGACAATTTTATTACCAAGAAAGATCAAGCACAGCATGCTGAATGGAAAGAGGGGAAAAGCCAATTTCCAGGTCGCCCAAGAGATTGGTGGCAACTCGGTATTGGTGGAGGTAGTTTCTTAGTAAGTGGTGATGTTAAACCATCATTTGGCTGGGGAGCTTCTGTTCATGTAAGAAAATCAATTGGCTACGTATTCTCACTAAAAGCAGAATACATGTTTGGTCAAGCTAATGGTTTTAATTACGCACCTTCTTACTACAAAGCATTTCCTAATGTAGCTCCATTTACGATTACATCGTCTGATGGAAATGTAGTAACTCCTGGTGATTATACAACAAGCGATGCTTTTTATGCCAACTATAGAATTGAGCAACATCACGCTCTTTCTTTGCAAATGGTGTTTAACTTGAACAACATCAAGTTTCACAAAAAAAGCAACAAATGGAGTTTGAATTTAATTCTTGGTTTGGGAGCTAACTTGTACCATACTAAAATTGATGCATTGGATGCTAGTGGTCAAACATATGCTGCTCAAATGACAGCTTTGGCTAACAAATCTGGTGGAGGAGCTTCTGGACAACAATACGACATTACAAAAGTTGCTGATCGTGACGCTGTATTGCAAGAGTTGAAAGGTTTCCTAGATGGAAAATATGAGACATTGGCACAACAAAATGCAAACAACTTGATTACAATTGGTGAAGATGAAAATCGTATGGTTTTAAACCCATTCATCAATGTAGGTTTGTCTTTTGAATACTTAATTACGCCTCGTATTTCTATCGGATTGGAGCACCAATCATTCTTGTCTGACGATGACTTCTTTGATGGAAAAAGCCGCAAAGAAAATGGAGCTCGTACTGCGAGTATTGATATCCCTCATTATACAAGCATTCGCTTAGGATTTAATATTGGGAAAAAAGACAAAGCTATTCAACCACTATGGTTTGTAAATCCTTTGATTTACCCTATGCAAGATGTTGCTGACTTGAAAGAAAAGTTAGACGACGATTGGTTCCGTGATACAGATAATGACGGTGTGCCAGATGCTTTGGATGAAGAAAAAGATACACCACCTGATACAGAAGTAGATAGCAAAGGTCGTTCTTTGGATTCTGATGGTGATGGTGTTGTAAATAGCCAAGATAAAGAGCCTTATTCTCCACCTGGATATCCTACAGACAAAGATGGTGTTGCTCAGGTGCCAAAACCAATTACAGAAGAAGATGTTAAAATTATTCCTGGAGATCCAGAAACTGGTAAACATCCAACATTGGTTATTGGTGATGAAGTATACGATCCACTAGGAGCTTCTGGCGGAACGGGTACTTTGAAAGATTGGTACTTGCCAATGGTTCACTTTGACTTGGATAAATACTACTTGCGTCCAGAAGCATATGAGCAATTACAACATGTTGCTAGTGTAATGAAAGGTTACCCTAAATTAAAAGTTGTTGTTCATGGTCACACAGATGTACGTTCAACTAAAGAGTACAACGATATGTTGTCTTACAACCGTACAATGACTTGTATTGATCACTTAGTGAATAAATATGGCATTGATCGTAGTCGTTTCATCATCAAGTACAATGGTGAGTCTAATAACTTGATTGAAAATGCAAACAAAGAAAAAGAACACTTTATGAATCGTCGTGTAGAATTCTACATTGCGGAAGATAATGCACAAGAGCAAAGCAAACCTGCTGGCGATGGTGGTGCTAACAGAAAGTGGAAATACTAAAATAGTGCCTTGTATGTTCAATACTTTTTAGAGTGTTGAGGGTATAAGTTAAAAATAAACAAAGGGTAACAGTTTGGCTGTTACCCTCTTTTTCGTTTAAGAACAGGTTCTAAATGGTGTTCAAAAATAAGTATTATGCCACCTCTTAAAATTCGATATCGGACTTGGTTTTTGGCATTGAATGTTGCTATGGCATTTTTGTTAATCTTATTGGCTTGGTATACGCAAAGTACTTATCGAATAATCTTGGGAGCCATTTGGATACTAATTAGCCTAAATAATATGTACACGAATGCTGTTTTGGAATTGACAGATCAACAGTTGATTCTTCGAAATGGGCTAGGGATAGTCTCCCAAAACTACGATTATAAGGGTAAAAATATTGTCGTTAGAGAAAAGGCTATTTACTTGGATGAAAAGCGGATTTATAAGCATTTGTTTACCTTTTCGCCCTTAGATTTTGAGCGGGTTCGGGCTTATTTGGATTCAAGAAATCCAGAACTAAATTTAGGTAGACATTTGATAGAAAATGATCTGTCTTAAAAAGGAATGATTAGAGAATGAAAATTAAAAATGTAGTTGAGTATTTAGAATCTATTGCTCCAAAATCTTTGCAAGAGAGCTACGATAATGCGGGCTTAATTGTGGGAGATAAAGAAGTCGAGGTAACAGGTATTTTAATTGCTTTAGATACTATTGAGGCTGTTTTGGATGAGGCAATGGAGAAAGGTTGTAATTTGGTAGTTGCTCACCACCCCATTGTTTTTGGAGGTTTAAAATCGTTTACAGGCAAAAATTATGTGGAACGGGTTGTCTTAAAAGCAATTAAAAACGACATTGCTATTTATGCTGCGCATACTAATTTGGATAATGTTTATCGAAATGGAGTAAACGGTAAAATTGCAGAAAAAATAGGACTTACACAAACCAAAATTTTAAGCCCTAAAAAAGGATTACTAAAAAAATTATCGGTTTTTGTCCCGATAGAAGCTACTGAGGCTGTTAAAAATGCTCTATTTGAAGCAGGAGCAGGTAGCATAGGCAATTATTCGGAATGCAGCTTTAGAACGGAAGGAGTCGGTTCTTTTAAAGGAGATGAGGCTAGTAATCCTACCGTTGGAGAAGTAGGAGCACAGCATGAAGAAAAAGAAAACAAACTAGAAGTTGTTTTTCCTGCCTATCTACAAGGGCAAATTGTTAGAAATCTTTTTAGAGTACATCCTTATGAGGAGGTGGCTTATGATATCTATACCTTGGATAATGTCCACCAAGAAATTGGTTCAGGATTAGTTGGAGAACTAAAAGAACCTATGGAAACAATAGCGTTTCTAAAAATGCTTAAGAAAAATATGAAGGCGGATGGAATTCGTTATACAGCATTGTGCAAAAAAGAAATTAAACGTGTTGCTCTTTGTGGTGGTGCAGGAAGTTTCTTGTTGAAAAATGCGCTCGCCGCCCAAGCTGATATATTTATTACTGGGGATTACAAGTATCACCAGTTTTTTGATGCCGAAAATCGCATAATTATAGCAGATATTGGGCATTATGAGAGTGAACAGTTTACAATTGAGCTGTTTTATGAATTATTAACGCAAAAATTTCGTAATTTTGCAATCCGTTGTACTGAAATAAATACAAATCCAATAAATTATCTATAATATTATGGCAAAGAAAAATGCTAATTCTAATCTACCAATAGAAGAAAAGTTGCAAAACTTATATGAGTTGCAAATGGTCAACACTCAGTTGAACAACATTAAAAAGTTGCAAGGAGAACTTCCTTTAGAAGTGAGTGCATTAGAAACAGAGATCGTTACTTTAGATAAAAAAATTGCTAAGTTAGAAGAAGAACATAAAGAGTTGCAATTAAGCGTTGTACAATACGAAAATAAAATTAAAGAGGCAGAAGCTTTAATTGAAAAGTACAATAAGCAACAAAACAATGTTAAGAATAACCGTGAATTCGAAGCCTTAACTCGTGAAATCGAGCTTCAAAAATTGGATATTCAATTGGCCAACAAACGCATTAGAGAAACTCAACAAAAATTGAGCAATAAAGATACTACTCTAGATGCGTCTAAAGCTAGACAAGAAGAGAAGCGTGCCGATATGAAGTTGAAGCAGGAGGAATTAGAAAAAATTACTGCTAAAACAGAAAAAGATGAGCAAAAATACTTGAGAAAAGAAAAACGTGCTCGCAAAAAAATTGATGAGGATTTATTGGCTGTATACGATCGATTAACAAATACTTATAAAAATGGTCTCGCTGTAGTCATTGTAGAACGTGATGCTTGTGGCGGATGTTTTAGCCAAGTCCCTCCTCAAACTCAACTAGAGCTTGGACAACGCAAACGCATTATCCATTGTGAACACTGTGCTAGAATCTTGGTTGCTTCTAATATCGAAACTTCTTTGGAGGAGTTAGAACAAGAAAAATTAGAAGTAGAACAGTAGTTTGAATTGAAATTAGAACAATTTTTAGATATAAATTGCTGATAAAAGCCTCAAGGAACTGTATTTCTTGAGGTTTTTTAAATTTTAAGTGATTGTATTTTTGTTTAGATAAATGGGCAAAAAACGAAGCTGTAGTTATAGGGCTTTCTGTGCAAGATTTTTTTGATAATGACCTAATATCTGCTTATGAGATGTAACAAACTAGACCATCAAAGCATAAAATAAAGAACCAAACTCTAGATTGAATTATTTTATCCCATATTTTTTCTGTCTAATACGATTTACTGCGTGAATGCTTTGCTTGTAGTTGGCTGTGTTGTTCTACTGTCTGGTTTCAACGAAGTAATGTTATGACAAACATTTATTGAATATTTCATAGATTGACAAACAGTCTGTTTTTAATCACAAAACCTTTTTGTAATGAAATTTTTTTATAGCCTTTTCTTTTTACTATTTATTTCTATTGCTTCTGGGCAAGCTCAAACGTCTCCTAGTGAATTGAACAATGCTGGTTTTTTTAAATGGAATGATGATCTAAAGGATATGTTTCATGATGTAATGACACTAAAGTTTCAAGCTGCAATTCCTCGTATTATTCAAGAAAAAAAGAACAATACATTTAATTTAATTCCTCATTATTTGGAGGATTATATTGATTTTTTTTACGCCTTTATAGATGGAAGACCCAAAGATATTTATGGTAAATATCTAAAACGTAAAGAAGAGCGCTTGGAATGGTTAGAACAAGGGGCAGAAGGAGATCCTTATACGTTGTTTACTCAAGCTGATATTCATCTACGTTGGGGAATGATTTATGCATTGTTTCAAGACAACATGGAGGCATTTAAAAGCATAAAAAAAGCTGCTGTTTTATTAGAACGAAATGATAAAAAGTTTCCAAAATTTTTGCCTAATAAACGAGCCTTAGGCATTTTGCATACGATGGTTGGAGCTATTCCTGGGAAATATCAATGGGGGGCTTCTCTAGCAGGTTTAAGAGGCAATATAGCACAAGGGTTAGGAGAGCTAGAGGAGGTTATTAGCCACGGCAAGCGCCATCAAGAATTTGAATTTAATGAAGAAGTTCAAGTGATTTATGGAATGCTTTTGTTGTATATGGGAAACAACGACATGAAAGCGTGGGGAGCAATTAATACAGAAATCTTAGACTTTACCAAAAATCCGATGGCTGCTTATATTCTGGCAAATAGAAGCATGAAAATCGGTAAAAGTAAACAAGCTATCTTAATTTTAGACAAATATCCTAAAGGAGATGAATACTATGATTTTCCATATATGGATATTATGAATGGCTTATGCAAACTTTATAGATTGGACTTGGATTCGGAAGAAGATTTTAATAATTTTTTATCTAGATATAGAGGTGTTAATGGTATTAAAGAGGCTTATCATCGATTGGCTTGGATTAGCCTACTAAGAAAAGATGAGTCCAAATATCGTTATTATATGTCTTTGGTAGAAAAAAAAGGAGAATACAATACTTCGCAAGATCGGACAGCGATGAATGAAATGGAGGAAGCAAAATTGAGAATTGTGCCAAATCTTGACTTGCTCAAAGCTCGCCTATTGTATGATGGCGGTTATTATGATAAAGCATACAATGCGTTGAAGGGATGTGATTCGAAAAGTTTGAAAACAGAACAGGAAAAAATCGAATATACTTATCGAATGGGGAGAATTTTCCAAAAAATGAAGAAGAATGATGATGCGTTAAAGTATTATGGCCAAACCATTGATAAAGGAACTAAAAAGCCATATTACTATGCTTGTAATGCCGCTCTTCAAGCAGGTATAATACATGAGTCAAGGGATGAAATAGAAATGGCAAAGGATTTTTATGAGAAATGTCTGAAGGAAAAGCCTGATCAATATCAAGCTAGTTTGCACAGCCAAGCAAAACAACGCCTAAGTGTACTTAAAAAGAAGAAATAACGGTTGGATTATTAAGAATAATAAAAAAAGTGTTAGGGCATATAGCTACTAACACTTTTTTGTTCCAGTGGTTCTATATATTATTTTCCAGAAGGCCTTGCTTCTAGTGTTTCTCGAATGTATTTTTCAATAGCCATGGTCATTGAAGGTGTTTCGGGCGCAGGAACTTTGATGTCTAGAATTAGACCTCTGTCCAAAACTGCTTGAGCCGTACTGTTTCCAAAAGCAGCGATTCTAGTTTTATTTTGTTTAAAATCAGGAAAGTTATCGTATAGAGACTTTAAACTCAAAGGGCTAAAGAAAACAAGAATGTCATAGAATACGTCTTCTAAGTCCGAAATATCACTACTAGCAGCCAAATACATCATAGACTCTTTAAAATCAAACTCGTTGTCTTCTAAGAAGGTAGCGAAGTTGCGTCCTCCAAAATTAGAGCATGGCAGCAAGAATTTTTCTTTCTTTTTGTGCTTTAATAATGAGGGCTTTAAATCATCTAATACACGCTTGCCAAAGAATACTTTGCGCTTGCGGTAAACGATGTGTTTTTGCAGGTATAGTGCAACGGCTTCTGACTTACAAAAGTATTTTAGGTCTGCGGGTACCTTGTAACGCATTTCATCACAAAGTCTGAAGAAATGGTCTACGGCACTTTTACTAGTAAGTATAATCGCAGTAAATTCTTCTAAAGCAATTTTTTGTTTTCTAAATTCTTTTGCTGTAACAGGAATGACTTCTGTAAATGGACGATAATCGATTTTTAAACCAAATTTCTCTACCAATTTGTCATATGGAGCTCTGTTGTTTTTGGTTGTTAATTGTGTAACCAAAATGCTCTCCACTTTCTCTAATCTATCTTTCGAATCTGCTGACATCTAATGTTTATTATCGTTATAAAATAGACAATAACTTCAATAAGATTACTATCGGGGCTATTTCAACGGCACAAAGGTACACAAAAAAATGGAATTTATGAAATAAAATTATACTTCCAGCAATAGCTAAGCCCTTTAATGTACGATAAATATAAATTAAACTGAGTAAAATAAAACTAAAATAGAGCGCCATAATTTGCGCGGTAGTTGGTGTATATGCAATTAAAAAAAGCAAAGGAACTATGATAAAACCAAGTGCTTTGTTGGTGTTGGAGACAATAAAGCTATAGGACTCAATTTCTTGCCGAAAAGGTAAAATGTAAGATAAGACTTTGAGTTGTATGTGTTTAAGAAAATAAATTGCCCCAAGCCCCAAAATAAACAAACAAAGTGCTCCAAAAGTGTTGAATTGGAACTCTTTTAATAGAATTTGGGGAATTAAAAAACAAAATGTCCCCATCCCTAAGACAAAAAGAATGTAACTAGAAAATCGTGCTATCGTCAAAAGGTTTCCTTGATCTCTTTGGTTGTTTTGAATGTTTGTGCTTAGAAAGGTTTGAAAAATACTAGTAACTTCTTTGGAGTAGATCGCTACAATAATAGCCATCAAAGAGAGTAACCCTAATAATATAAAAATTAACCACTTGGCAATGCCCTGATCATTGTTATTACCATTTAAGGCAAATAATTCTGAAAAATCAAGTTGACGACCTTTTTTGTCTTTGGCTTTACTTTTTTGTTTGGACTTATAATTACCCACAGGCAATGCAAAAGGATTGTCTGATTCTTCTATATCAAAAAGGTTGTTGTTGTAATATTTTCTACTCAAAACATCTTTTTTTATCTTAAAAGAAGCAGGAAAATAAGACACGGTTTGAGTTTTAGCAATATCCCAAGATGGTTTTTCTGTAGTCCCTTTTTTCTTTCGAGTAGGTATCACTTTGGAGGGAGGGAGAGGATTTACCTTTTTGGGGGCTTGTATTGTTGCTTTTGGGCTATCTGGTTTTGGAGGGGTAGGAGCTTGTTGAGCTTGTACCATCGTAGTACTCCCCAAAAACAAAATGATTAGAGCAAACAATGTTAATAAGTTAAGTTTTTCCAAGAGAATGTTGTACTTCCGTGTGTTTGAGAAGTGTGATTGCAAAGCTAATATGTTGATAAAAGAGCACTTAGTACACTGTAACATAGATTTTAATAATATTTTAAGCGAGTCTTTGGGCAAGTGTTTTCCTTCTGTGCTCGCTTTAATAGTCAAGGTAAATTTAAAATCCAATAATAAGTCACTAAAAAAGTACTGAGTTAAGGGGTTGTTTGATAAAGGATAGGTTGATTATCAATCAAGCCAATTGGCACGGATTATAGCTGAATGCAATGTATGGCTTTAGATTTGGTAGTTACACCGTTCTAATATTCTCAAACAAACTCTACTTAGCTTTGGTATTGCTGATTAAAAAACAACATACTGGCAACTTCTACCATCTAACCCAAACTACTTAGCGAACTAGTTTAAACAAAAGTACTAAATTCAAAACTCTCGAAAGAAGAAAATAATTATATTCTTTGCTTTGAGGTGGCACTGTTTTTTTTGAGGGTTTAGAATTTATAGAAAATGTCATTATTTAAGTTAAATTTGTAAACTCGTCCTTTTATACAAGAGAATCAAATAAAGAAAGGGAGAGCAACAATAGAATTTAATTATACGAAAATGGACATACACGAGACTTTAATTCACACCTTATTAAATGCCGATGCTGCAACTATTTTGAGTACTTTAAAAGAACTCGATTCTGCAACAGCAAGAGAGGCAAAAGATGCACTAGTCTTATTGTGGCAAATACACCCTGACGAAGAAATAAAAGATAAAACCTTAGAATATCTTTCTACTTTGTTAGAGGAAGCCGAGAAGCATCAAATAGAAAAAACATTTAGTATCTTTAGTTCTATTATGGAATATTTGCCTTGGATGGGAGATTACACAGATTTGCAAGCAGAAAATTTTGCAGCATTTGAGAAAGGCAAGACCTATTACGAGCCAATCTTAGTAGCGTCGTCTATTTTGGTGGAATACTATCTTGACTTGGGGCGAAAGTTGTATATGATGTTTGATTTGGTAGAGGAAGCACAAGTTTGTTTTGAAGGTATTGTTCGGTATGCTCCTCAAAATGATGAGGCACTATATGCTTTGGGGCGTTTGGCTGAACGTAGCAAAGATATGGAAGCTGCTCTAAATTTTTATAATGACTGTACCGCAAGTAATCCGAGCCATATTTATGGTTTGTTACAAATGGGCATATTAAAGGCAACTACCTTTAAAGATTATGAAGGGGCAATTGATTGTTATAACAAGGTGATTGAATTGGAGCCATTTATGGCAGAAACACATGTGCGGATAGCAGAAGCACATTATGCTCTAAAGGATATTAAACGAGCACGTCAGTTTATTGATATTGCCTTGGGAATTAATGAGTATCAAGAAGAGGCGCTTAATTTATTGGGGCAAATTCAATGGCATGATGATGAGAATATTGGTGCAGCAATCGAAACTTTTGAAAAAGGATTGGATCATCCCGTTCACGGAGATAGCGGTTTGTTATTGGCAAGTTTAGGAGATTTGCACAATACACACTTGGGAGAATATGATAAAGCAAGGATATATTATGAAAAGTCTTTAAAAGCAGCTCCTCACAATGGAGATACGTTGCGAAAACTTGTGACGATTCTAGAAAATATTTACCAAGATTATGGAGCTATTTCTATGTGTTATGAAGCTTATTTGGTGGCAGAAAAAGCAGATGCTAGTCTGTATGTCGATTATGCTAATTTTTTGATTAAATATATGCATGACTACGCTTTTGCTAAAATTCAACTGGATCAAGCGTTGGAAATGGAAGCTAACAATGAAATGGCTTTAAAACTCTTGCGCCAGATTGAAGGATACTTAGAGGATGATTTTGATGATGAAGATGATAATATTGACTTTGATGACGATGATTTTGACGACGATGATGATGACGATGACGATTTTGTAGGAGGCGGAGCAGCAGGAGATAATTAGAAAGAAAAACACCCAATGACAAAAATATTTTTAATACTAATCATTCAGTTTTTTGGGGTCACTGCTATCGTAGCACAGCAATATGCTTTGGAATTGAATTATCAATTTGGAACGAATGTTCCTATCCATCCTCGATACCCTAAAATTCAAGCACATTCACATACAGGAGAATTAACGCTATTACAACACACCCAAGCCAAGAAAATTTGGTCGATTTTGTACGGTCAACCTACTGTTGCTTATTCTATCGCATACCAAACCCTAGGAAATGCGGATATTTTAGGGAATGCTTTTTATGCTGTGCCTAGTCTTGATTTTAAGGTTTTTGAATGGAAGCGCTTGGATATGAGGGCTAGAATTGGTTGGGGCGCAGGAATCATTACAAAGACTTACGATAGTTTTTATAACAAAGATAATATAGTCATAGGTTCGACTTTAAACGCTTGTGTGATATTAAGAGCACTGTTTCGATATCGAATTTCAAATACGTTTCATTTGCAATTAGGGGGAGGAGTGACCCATTATTCAAACGGTGGTTTTACAAATCCTAACTTGGGGATCAATATACCCTTTGCTCAAGTAGGGATACAATATAGTTTTCAAAAACCTACTGTTCCAGACAGTTTGTCAACTCAATTGATCGCAGGATTGCCTGCTTTGAATCAAAGTTTTCGTCCTTTTATTCAAATAGGACTCGGATTGACCGAGATGGCAACTTCAAGAGGTCCCAAGTATCCTGTTTATAATGTTTCTATTGGTGTCTCTCGTTTGATGGCTCGTATTAGCAAACTGAGCTTATCTGTAGAGTATTTGTATAATACAGCACCATATGCTTTTGACAGGCAGAGTGGCAGTGTTGTGCTCAAGCATTTGAATTATGCTCGATTCTCGATAATAGCAACTCACGAATTGCTTTTTGGACATTGGGGATTAGTGACAAGTTTAGGGGTATATATGAATGAACATAAATACAGAAGAAGCGTTTTAGTAAGTAAAGTAGGCTTTAATTTTTACCTACAAAACTACTTCAAAAACTTCAAAAATCAATTGTGGTTGGGCTGCCATGTGCGAGCTTATGCAGGAGAGGCGGAGTTGGTAGAAGTTACTTTAGGTTATAATTGGTAAGATTTATTCAATTTGGCAAGAATTTAACTATTCGTTGGCAGGAAAATAACCTTTTAGTTAAGAAAAATAAATACCTTTGTGCCACAATATGAAAATATTGTGTTTATTTGCATGAGTAAGCAAAGGTGTATTTAAAAATATAACATAGAAATGATTACACAGATAAAATATTCTTTTTTATAACCATATGCATAATTGTTGCTTCAACAATTTCCTGTTCGGATCGAGCAATGATCAGCACTTCTCTAGTTGATACGATTTCAGCAAAAGAAATTATGGAAAACTCTGTTAATAGAGCAGCACCCAAAACAACCACAAATGATACAGTGGCAGAAAATGCAACTTCTATTTCTGTTATCTATACAGGAGATTTGGATGCGATGATGTTGGATGAAACAAGTACGATTTACAAAGCCGTCAATGCGTATCATCTCAACTTACAAGATCCTTTTGAAATTGACGAAAACATGAAAGGTATTGTGCTTACTTCTTATGGAAAAATGGAAAATCCTGTTCGTATTGCAAAACAAATATCTATAGGTGAAAATATACTGATGGTAGAGGTTAAAAACCTACCTGAAGCAGATGTATAAGGCTTCCATGTAGTATCATTGTCATTTCTAGTTATTGTTGATACGATTATTTTATAAATATCATGCAGCTAACACTTTCTAATTATTGATCAAATAAGAAGGAACAAGAATCGTATTGGCTTCATTTTTGCTCTAACGTGCCCCACAACGTTAAAGAAGAATCCCTTCTCTTCTACTTTTTTTACAAAAAATAATTCTTTAATATAAAATCTATTTTAATAAAAGATAGGCGCGTCCCCCAAATTAAATTGTAAAATACCGTCGTATAAGTTGAGCAAAGTTTTTTGGAATTTTGACGCGTTGCCCTAGCGTTAATTGTAATATGAAATACACAATCTTTATCTCCCTGTTAATTTATGCACATTTTGGTTTCACTCAAACAGGTCCTGGTGGTGTCGGGAATTCTTCCAATAATGGCTTATGGTTAAAAGCGGATGCTATTTCTATAGGAAATGGAGCAGCTGTTTCAACTTGGCTAGATGCTTCTGGAAATGGCAACCATGCCAACCAAATTACAACTTCTGCAAATCCTTTATACCAATCTACAAGTGCCTTAAATAATATGCCTGTAGTTAGATTTGATGGGCTTGATGATGAAATGGCTGTTGCAGATGCAGATATATTGGATAATTCATCAGGAATAACATTTTATGTGGTTTTAAGACCAAATAATTTAGATGGCTCGGCTAGAGGAATTTTGGGGAAACGCGTTTCCTACACGGTTTCTTCTAATTATGCTTATACGTATTTCTTTTATGGTAGCAACCGATTGAATTTGGATGTAGAGACTCAAAACAATCGATTTGATGCAGGAACAACTTTCTCCAATGCAACGAATTACATTTTAGGTTGGGATTTTGATGGAACCAAAGCAGGTGCGACAAGGAGCCGAATAAGAAATGGTAGTGAAATTATTAGAACGGCTACAGAAACATCTTCTTCTATTCAGAACAGCAATCAACCGATGGCAATAGGTGCTCTAAATGTAGGTTATGGAACTTATTTAGGTGCAGATTATGCTGAGATAATTCAATACAATTATTATCATAATGAGATAGAAAATATCTTAGTTAACAACTATTTGTCTGCCAAATATAACATTCCATTAGCTACGAATGATCTTTACGATGAAGATGATGCCTTAAATGGAAATTATGATTTTGATGTGGCAGGAATAGGACAAACGACTGGAGGGATTAATCATACAGAGGCACAAGGTGCGGGAATTGTACGAATATTAAATCCTAGCAATTTAGATAATAATGAATTTTTGATTTGGGGGCACAACAACCGAACGCAAGAGGCTGTCAATAGTAGCGATATACCTCCAACTGTACAGGCTAGATTTGATCGTGAATGGCGTGTTAGTGAGGTAAGTACCAATGGCACTGCTGTTGATGTTGGGGCAATAGATCTTCAGTTTGATTTGACTAGCCTTGGTCCGATCACTACTTCGGATTTAAGACTGTTGATTGATACAGACAATGATGGTACTTTTGCCGATGAAACACCAATTGCAGGAGCAACAGCTTTAGGGGCTGGTATTTATGAATTTGCAGGGGTAACAGCTATTGCGAATAATTTGAGATTTACAATTGGAACAACCAACAGAACGAGAACTGTTTTACCAATTGAACTATTAAGTTTTGAAGCTCAACCTCTTGAAAATAGTTATGTAGAGTTGAACTGGCAAACCGCACAAGAAATCAACAACGATTACTTTACTGTTGAACGTTCTAAAGATGGGCATCAATGGGAAAAAGTAGTTGATGTCCAAGGAAGGGGAAAGGCTTCTATGACAACCAATTACTCTACTAAAGATTATTCTCCATACAAAGAAACTTCTTACTATCGTTTGAAGCAAACAGATTTTGATGAAAAAGCGTCGTATTCATCGGTTGTAGCGATCCGTATAGATGAGGTAGCAATGGTTAATATTTATCCCAATCCAACACAAGGTCTTGTTACAGTTACAGGAGAGGGAAGTGTACTCAACGATATTACAATTTTTAATGCAGCGGGGCAGGATGTTACTCAATTGGTAGCAATTCAAAAACAAGGCGAACGAAGAATTGAAATAGACATAACTAATCTAAGCGATGGTTTGTATTTTATAAAAACAGCCACAACAGTAGACAAAATTTATAAAAATAGCACCTTCTAATGGATGCTAACTATATTGAGTATACTGTTTGTCATATCAATAGTTTGTTGAAACTACACAGTGGCAGTATGGTGAACTAATTTGATGTATTTCGTTTTATGAGAGCTGTGTAGTTGATTGTTTAATGGACAGTATCTTGATATATTTAGGTTTGCTTTCTAGCAAAGTCATCGTTGAAGCAAACTAGATTGTGACAAGGAATTGTTCAGTTATTAAATTAAGGTATTTTTAACTTATATCACAGGATACTTTTATTACCTTTGCGCTGTCTAATAATTCGTTGTTTCTTATTTCAGTTTTTATTTTGTTAAAATAATAATTGATTGATGAAAGTCTTTACCACAAAAAAAATACAACGATTTATTGGTTAGCAACTAACTACATAACAAAACAAAAACAAAAAATGGCTAAGTATTATAATAACATTCTGGAAACGATTGGAAATACACCTCTTGTTAAACTGAATAAAATTGTAAAAGACGTACCTTGTACGGTATTGGCTAAGGTAGAAACTACCAACCCAGGTAATTCTGTGAAAGATCGTATGGCTTTGAAAATGATTGAAGATGCTGAAAAGCGTGGCGACTTGAAGCCTGGTGGAACAATCATTGAGTGTACTTCAGGAAATACAGGAATGGGAATTGCTATTGCAGCAGTTGTAAAAGGGTATAAATGTATTTTTACAACTAGTGATAAGCAGTCAAAAGAAAAAATTGATTTGTTGCGTGCTGTAGGAGCAGAAGTAATCGTTTGTCCAACGAATGTAGCACCAGATGATCCTCGTTCTTATTATTCTATTGCAGAACGATTGAACAATGAAATTCCAAATTCTTATTGGGCAAATCAGTATGATAATTTATCGAATCGTGAAGCACATTATGAAAGTACAGGACCCGAAATTTGGGAACAAACAGAAGGAAAAATTACGCATTTTGTAGTTGGTGTTGGTACTGGAGGTACTATTTCTGGAGTAGGTAAATACCTAAAAGAAAAGAATCCAAATATCAAAATCTGGGGAATTGATACCTACGGTTCTGTATTTAAAAAGTATCATGAAACAGGGGTTTTTGATGAAAATGAAATCTATCCTTATATCACAGAGGGAATTGGTGAAGATATTTTGCCTAAAAATGTAGATTTTGAAACGATTGATCTATTTGAAAAAGTAACGGACAAAGATGCCGCTGTGGCAACCCGTGATTTGGCTCGTTTAGAAGGTATTATGGTTGGAAACTCTGCCGGAGCAGCAATTGCAGGAGTTAATCAGTTGGCGAGTCAACTAAAAGAGGATGACTTGTTGGTCGTACTATTTCACGATCATGCTAGTCGTTATATTGGAAAGATGTTTAATGATGAGTGGATGCGTGAGCGTGGTTTCTTGGATGATGTAATGACGGTAAAAGATGTTATTGCTCAAAAAGAGAATAAAACGTTCTTCTCGATTGATGCTGAACAAACAGTAAAAGAAGCGTTGAAACTGATGAAAGAAAATGACATCTCTCAAATGCCTGTGTTAAAAGAAGGAAAAATTGTAGGTGCTTTGAACGAAAATGATGTGTTGACTTGTTTGTTGGCAAATCCAATGGAAAACAGCGATCAGCAAATTGAAAAAATTATGGTTGATCCTTTCCCTACGGTTGAAGAAACGCTACCTATCAATAAGCTGAATTTGTATATCAATAAAAAATCTCCAGCAGTGATTGCTGTGGACAAAGCAGGAACAAGTCATATTGTTACTAAATATGACATTATTCAAGCAATGAGCTAAGGAGGTTATAGAAAGGCTGCCCCTCAATTGATAGCAGAATTGGAACAGCAAGGATGGTTTGAGGGCAATAAAAAAAAATGAAAATTGGCTACTAATAGCCAATTTTCATTTTTTTTTACCCTTTTCTAGATTCCAAAAACTGAACAACCTGTCCCATAATAGTTCGACTCTCTTTGGACATCAGCTGTTGGTGCAGCAACTCTAAATCTTGTTCAAAGTTGGCAGACATTGCTTGAACCAAACCTCCTTTTAAGGATTTTTTAGTTTGTCGAAAGGCACTCTTTGGTAACTTTAAGTATTGCTGCATCTTTTGTTCTGCTTGTATGAGGGTTTGATCCAGAGGAACTAACTCATCTACTAAGCCAATTTCCAAGGCTTCTTTACCATTCATCAAATAACCTTCTAACAAATACTGATAGGCTTTACGTTGCCCAATCCAAAAGGAATAAAGGTGTAGAATACTCTCTCTAGGAGCAATACCAACGGCCATTTCATTGAGACCAATTTGATACTTATCGCCGATAGCCATGACACGATAATCACAAGCACAAGCCAAAATACAGCCACCAGCTGGACTATGCCCAGTAATAGATGCGATAAGAGGTTTACTAAATGCTAACATCTCTGTTGCCAGCTGCAAAAATGATCCCCAGAAATTTCGGATGCCTTCAGAATCGTAATAATAAACTTCGAGCAAATCTACGCCACCGCTAAAAAAATGAGGCTTACCTGTTAAGATAATCCCTTCGATGGCATCGTCGGCTTCGGTGTTGCGAATTAATTGACGTAATTCGTTAATCATTTCTTGGTTAAGTGCATTGGCTTTGCCACGATCTAATTGAACAACAAGATAGTTGTCTTTGGATTGGATACTAAGTGTATTCATAAAAAATAATTGATTGATTAATGGTGAGTTTGCACAAAGGTGCTAGTTGCAAACGACGATTGATGATATTGGACGATTATAATATAAGAACTATTTCAAATCGATTTTGTCAACTCTACGTTGATGACGTCCACCTTCAAATTCGGTATCTAAAAAAGCACGAACCATATCTAAAGCTATTGGTTCACTAACAAAACGTACAGGAATTGCTAAAACATTTGCATTGTTGTGTTGACGAGCTAGTTCGGCTAGTTCTTCGGTCCAACAAAGTGCAGCACGGATGCCAGCATGCTTGTTTACGGTGATCGCAACTCCATTGCCACTGCCACACATAACAATACCACATTCAGCCTTGCCTGCTTCAATGTCATTGGCGACGGGGTGTACAAAATCTGGATAATCTACGGAGTCCTGCGAGTTGGTTCCTTTGTCGTTAATGGTATATCCACGTTCTTTTAATAGCTTGATAACAGCTTCTTTGTAATCAAAGCCAGCATGGTCGCAACCTAAAGCAATTACTTTTTCCATTTTTATTAGTAATTTTGTGTTATAAAATAGTAGTCCATGAATTAGTTCGCTATGCTCATGAGAACGCAAGCTTGTTTGTTTCGTTTTTTACAAAAAGCAAAGTACTCAAAGTGCCACATAGTAGCAGCGAAGTTAAATCGCATCAGTTTAGCTACGCTGCTACTACATGATTTTAACGAAGTAATGTAAAAGAGAACTATTAAAAAATTTGATACAACAAAAATAAATAAAAAATGAAACTATTAAATTTATTTGCAATTAGCTTATTGTCATTGACTGTATTTATCGCTTGTGGAAATGGAAGTGTTGCATCGGTAGAACAGGTCGAGTTATTGTCGTGCAAGGATTTTGATCAAAAAATCAAAGAAACAGAATCTGTACAGTTGATAGATGTTAGAACTTCTGATGAATTTGCAGGAGGAACAATTGGTTCAGCAATCAATATTGACTTTTTTGGAGAAAATTTTAAAGAAGAAATGGCAAAATTGGATTTAGAGCGTCCTGTATTTGTTTTTTGTGCTAAAGGAGGGCGTAGCGGTAAAGCGAGCGCTATTTGTAAAGAATTAGGGTTTAAAAAGATTTATGACTTGGATGGAGGGTATACTGCATGGAGTCAATATGAAAAATAAATTTCCCATTTTGAAAGAGTTTTTCTATTTGATTAAATTTTAGCACATCTGATGTTAGAGTATAAATCAAGTCGAAAAACTTTTTTTATTCCATTTCTTCGACTGTATTTTCTTGACATAAGAGCACTTTGTCGCCTGCGATCAATTGGGGAATTTTGTTGTTTACAGTAGCAAAAAGTACGGTTGTAGTGTTGTTTTGGGCATATTGATAGACAAAACGAAGGATTTCTTGTGCTGCTTGTACGTCCAAATGTTGAACGGGGGCATCTAATAATAATATAGAAGGGCTATTTAATAAGGCACGAGCAATCAAAACCTGAACATATTCTTTTTTAGTTAATTGGTCTGTTTTTTGCTTTTCTAAAGCTGTAATCTTTAGTAGTTGCAATACTTGGTGAATTCTAGTTGCTCTATTATTGGCATCTGTCCAATCTGTTGCTGTTAATACGAATTCTAGATTTTGATAAACGGATAAATTGGTATTGAGTGGAAATGAATGGCTAACCAAACCTATTTTTCGCCTTAAATAAGGTTGAGTATTTTGGTCAATTTGGTGCACAGGCATTTGGTCTACGACTAGCGTTCCTTGTTGGATGGGCTGTTGAGCGTATATCGTTTCAAGCAGCGCACTCTTGCCACTTCCTGTTTGACCAAGTAGGTACACAAAATCACCTCTTCGAATAGAAATATTAATGTTTTTTAGGACTAATATTTTATTGCGATAGATAGAAATATTACTAAACTGTATGAAATTCTTGGTTTGCATAGAATAAAAATTATGTGTAAATTTAAGCAATATTTTATCTGTTGTTAGGAATTATCAATATAATTCACTTACTTTTGTCTGGGGAATTTTTTCTTTTGAAAAAAAGAAAAACAATAAAACAAACACATAGAAAATTATTCTATTCCCCAATAAAATGATAATAATTCATCTTTGCATAGATTGAAAATGTTCAGCTGAATTTATTGCTTTGATTATCTGTTGGTTATTCTTGCCAAAGAAATTAATTTTAAGCATGAAAAAACAAACTATTAAAGAAAAATGACTTTTTTTATTCCCAATAATTGAGAGATTTCTAAGAAATTTGAGCTCAAACCTTATTTTGCTTAGACATACTAAAGAAAGATATTTTTCGTGAAAAGCAAAAGATCTATTGAGTTTGTTTTGAATGTAAAACAAGAATGCTAACGACTAAAATGAATAACAAAGAAAAAATGCCCAAACAATGAAGTTAAAAGTTTACATAACATTGCTGTTTTGCTGGGTTGCTATGGGGACGAGTTTCGGTCAGGTGTCCAAAACACTTCATCAAACGTTTACGTTGGATGCAGCGGAAAAGGTAAATATTAACGTAGTGGCAAAAAGGGTAGAGATGAAGGAGACAAAAGGTTCTAGAATCTTAGTCGAGACAAAAGTAACTATTTCACTTCCAAATGATCGTCTGCTTGACTTTGTTTGTAATAGCGGTCGCTATGATTTGATTAAAACAACAGATGCTACCACAAGAGAATTGACGATTTCATCTAAAAAAACAAATGATATTTTGATTATAAAAGGCGAAGAATGTGTTGAGGTTTTGGAATATACGATATATATGCCTACGAGTGTTAAATTTGCGAATAACAGCACTTTAGTAGATGGAAAAGAATAAAAGGATATTTCATATAAAATAAAAAAGACTTAATGTATTGATAAACATTAAGTCTTTTTTTTTGTTCCTTACTGTTAATTGAAATGTTAAAGTTTTGAACTTTAGAAATCGTTATACAACAACAAAATCTAAAAAACTAAAATTTAATTTGGAGCCAAGTTTTTATAGCCAAATAAAGAGGAAGACAGAAAGAGACGTATTATTTATATAAATATAGGTAGAGGTAAAACAAAATATTGTGAATATATCTAATATAAAAACAGGCTTGCTTTTTTGATAACATTAAATTATCTTTGTGCTTACGTTGATATTACCCTAAAATCAAAACACGTTTATTCCCAAGTTTTTAACACAAAATGAATTTATTTTTATCATGAAATTTTTTGCTACAATTTTGTTTTCTGTAATAATTTCGAGCAGTTTATTTGCCCAAGCAACGGCATCTGCGAATGAAATGATTTCAGCAGCCAATATTGCAACTATTAACCTAGATTTAGATACAGACAATATAGAAATAAAAGAAACCAAAGGTAGTAGGATCATTATCGAATCTCATATCAAGTTAGCTACTGTGAACAATAGCGCTATGTTGGATTTTTTAGTGAATTCAGGTCGTTATGCTTTAGAAAGCACAACCGATGCTACAACTCAAACTTTGAATATTACTCGTAAGAAGAATATGAATGTATTGTTGGTAAAAGGAGAAGAGTGCAAAGAAATAATAAGTTATATTGTATTGGTACCTGCTAGTGTCAAGGTGGTTAACACAAAGTCACCAACGGCGAGTATTAAATAATAATTTATTAATGTTTCAATAGAAGCCACCTTTGATTTGTCAAGGGTGGCTTTTTTTGATAAAAAAAGCATATTTTACAACAAAAAATAGTTTTCTTTGTTTCATACGTACTATTTAATAATAGGTTTACTATTTTAAAAATTAGCTTTGCTATGGATACACTAAAGGGACATCCCTTAAAGCGTTTTTTTCGGTTGTTGCGACTTGATAAAAAAGACATAATATTTATATATATATATGCTATATTTGAGGGGATCATTAGTTTAACCATTCCTGTAGGGATACAGGCAATTATCAATCTAATTGCTTTAAACCAAGTCTCTTCCTCTTGGATTGTTCTGACGTTTATCGTTGCCTTAGGAACAGGAGTAGCAGGAGCTATGAAATTGATGCAGCATATCATTACGGAGACCATTCAACAAAGAATTTTTACCCGTGCTGCCTTCGACTTTGCATATAGAATGCCTCGTTTACAGATGGAGTCTATCAAAAATGAATACGCTCCCGAACTAGCAAATCGCTTTTTTGATACCTTGTCGATTCAAAAAGGAATCCCAAAGATCTTGGTTGATTTGTCCGCTGCATCTTTGCAAATTGTTTTTGGTCTTATTTTACTTTCCTTATATCATCCTTTCTTTGTCTTCTTCGGATTTATACTATTAATACTAATTGCAATTATTGTTGTTAGTACCTTTTCGCCAGGTTTGTCTTCTAGCTTGTTGGAGTCAAAATATAAATACAAGGTAGCTTATTGGCTCGAAGAGTTGGGACGAACAATGGGATCATTTAAATTGGCTGGACGAACAAAATATCCATTAGAGAAAACAGATGATTTAGTAACAGGATACTTGGATTACCGAAAAAAGCATTTCCGTATTGTCAAAGTACAAATGGTTAGTGTTATCATTTTGAAAACTTTAGCTACCGCAGCATTGTTATCTATTGGTGGTTTGTTGGTAATTAACAATGAGTTGAATATTGGTCAATTTGTAGCTTCAGAAATCGTTATCATTATTATTCTGAATGCATTGGACAAAATTGTAATGGGAATGGAAACAATCTTTGATTTGTTGACAGCTGTTGAAAAAATTGGTTTGGTAACCGATCTTCCTCTAGAAGAAGAAACAGGCTTGGATTTCAAAGAAATTTATTGTCCCAATGGAATGTCTATTAATATCAATAATCTAACTTATGAGACAAAGGAGGACAAACAAAAAATATTAGATCATATTTCTCTAGAGATTAAATCGGGGGAAAGGGTTTGTGTTGTTGGAGCTAGTGCCTCTGGAAAGTCAACTTTGCTGAAGGTAATCATGGGTTTGTATAACAATTTTTCAGGGACAATTTCATACAATGATATCCCCCGAAAAAATATGAATATTGCAAGCTTGCGTTCATACATCGGAGATCATGTTACAGAAGAACACCTTTTTCATGGCACATTAATCAAAAACATTACAATGGGGCGCTCTAATGTTACCATTCAAGATGTTATTGAAGTTTGCAAAAAGATTAGTTTATCTGAGTTTATCAAAAGTCAGCCAGAGGGATTGAATACTATGATTTCATCTGATGGAGAACGTCTGCCTCAGAGCGTTATTAAGAAAATTATTTTGGCACGTTGTATTGTTGATATGCCTAAATTGGTGGTAACGGAACCTTTATTATATAGCATGAGTTCCGATGATACCAAGCGCATTATAGAGATTTTAACAAACAAAGAAAACCCTTGGACATTGATTGCTGTAAGCCGAAGTGCTAAGATGGCAAGAGCTTGTGACCGAGTTGTTGTAATGGATCAAGGGCAAATTATATTTAATGGTTCGTACCAAGCCTTAGAGGCACAACCTTATTTTGATCAGTTATTTGATGATGTTTTAAACTAAAATGAAAGAATGCTAAATATATCAGAAAATACGATAGAGAATAAAGGCTTAGAAAATTATCCTGCATTCGAGAAAGTAACCCAACTGGATACAACACGAAAATTGGCTTATTGGGTGATCGGCTTTTTTGTCATGCTTATTATTATAGTCATGTTGCCTTGGACACAGAATATTTCTGCCAAAGGAAAAGTAACTACCCTACGCCCCGAACATCGCCCACAAAGTGTTTATAGCACGATTGCAGGAAAAATTGAGAAATGGTACGTTCGAGAGGGGGAATCTGTTAAAGCAGGGGATACGTTGGCTTATTTGTCAGAGGTTAAAGCAGATTATTTTGATCCTCAATTATTAGAACGAACAAAAAATCAAGTCAACGCCAAACAAGCTGCCCGAACAGCTTACAATCAAAAATCAGAAGCTTTGTCACAACAATTGGATGCGATGCAAGATGCTTTGAATTTCAAGTTGGAACAAACAGAAAATAAAGTAAAGCAGTATCGGTTAAAAGCTACTTCAGATAGTATGGCGGTTAATGCGGCACAAACAGCTTACCAAATTGCCGTGAAACAGTTTAACCGAACAGATACGCTATACGAACAAGGCATTAAATCAAAAACAGATGTAGAGGATAAACGGAATAAAATGCAAGAGACAGAGGCAAAGTTGATTGCAACACAAAATAAATATTTGAGTACAAAAAATGAATTGCTAAATGCACAAATTGAATTGAGTAGTGTGCGTAGTAATTATGCCGATAAGATGGCAAAGGTGCGTTCTGAACGTTCTAGTGCTTTATCCAGTATTTATGATGCAGAAAGTCAAATTGCCAAGCTCCAAAATCAATATGCTAACTATGAACGTCGTTCGAATTTGTATCATATTATAGCACCACAAGATGGTTATATTACTAAAATCTATCGTAAAGGTATTGGCGAATTAGTGAAGGAAACAGATCCAATGCTAGCAATTATGCCAACGGATTATCAACTTGCGGTCGAAACTTATATTCGACCAATGGACTATCCTTTATTGCAATTGAGCGAAGAGGTTCGTTTTGTTTTTGATGGTTGGCCTGCTTTTGTTTTCTCTGGTTGGCCCAACCAGTCTTATGGTACATTTAGTGGCGAAATTATTGCTATTGATAATGTTGCTAATGAAAATGGTTTGTACCGAATTTTAATTTCTCCAAGCAAGGAACCGAATGCCAAACCCTGGCCAGAAGCCTTGCGAGTAGGAACAGGAGCTAGTACATTGATTATGCTGAATGATGTTCCGTTGTGGTACGAGTTTTGGCGTCAACTGAATGGCTTCCCGCCTGATTTTTATGAGGAAACAAAAACCGAAGAAGTAAAATTAAAAGCCCCTATCAAGCATTTAAAGAAGTGATGAAGCATTCTATTACAAAACCTGTTTTAATAGCGTTAGTACTTTTTTGTAGTACCAATATATTGGTCGGGCAAACGGATTCTTTATTACTAACCTATGAGCAATTTTTACAAGAGATTTATCAAAATCATCCTATTGCAAGACAGATTAACTTGCAGCGAGATCAAGCTGCTCAATATTTAAAAAAGGCAAGAGGAGGCTTTGACCCTAAGGTAGGTGCCAACTGGGATTTTAAAAACTTTGACAAAAAAAATTATTACAATATCCTCAATGCACACTTAAAAGTTCCGATTTGGTCTGATATAGCTCTTGAGGCAGGGTATAATTATGCAAATGGTTATTATCTAAATCCTGAAAACAAACTTCCAGAAGCAGGGCAAGCTTATTTAGGTATCAAAATTCCTTTGTTAAATGGTTTGTGGACGAGTGAGCGTAGAACTACTTTGCAGCAAGCTAAGTTAATGTTGGGGGCAAGCGAGGTAGAAATACAAGCTTTGCTCAATGATTTGTTATACAAAGCAGGAAAAACTTATTGGGATTGGGTGAAAGTGTACAGCGAATTATTGGTTGTCGAAGAATCTTTAAAAAATGCTCAAACGCAATTTGAGGCGACCAAAAGGTCTTTTATAGAGGGGGATAAACCTGCCGTAGATACCTTAAAGTCCTTTATTCAAATCCAAGAACGAGCCGTATTATTAGCCAATAAACGTATTGAAGTGCAGAATGCTGCTCGTCTGGTCTCTGCGTATCTTTGGAGTGACCAACAAGAGCCTCTTGTTTTGCAAGAAGGAATGTATCCTGTGGGGTTGGCACAATTGGCCATGCAACCTTTGGCAGAGAGTTTATTGGAAAATAGTCTAAGCCAACTTCAACAGCATCCTAATATTTTGATGTACGATTTTAAGTTGCAAAATTTGGATTTAGAACGCAAACTGAAAGTGAATAAATTACTACCTAAGTTAGATTTTAAATATAATTTCTTGTCAACAGAGCATGTCGATTTTTTCCCTGTTAGTGCTGCCGCTCCTATCGAAAATTATAAATTAGGATTGAAATTTAGTATGCCTATTTTTATTCGAAAAGAGCGAGCAGACTTAGAGTTGGTCAAGCTAAAACTCAAAGCAACCAGTTATCAACAAGAAGCAAAGCGTAGAGATCTACAAATTAAGGTAGAAAACTATTTCAACGAAGTTCAAAATTTTGCTTTGCAAACAACAACCATTGAAAGCATGGTTCAAAATTACGCTACGTTGTTGGAGGCAGAAAGAATAAAGTTTTCTATTGGAGAATCTTCTGTGTTTATGGTCAATACACGAGAAAATCAATTGCTAGATGCACAACTTAAATTAATCAAACAACAAGTAACTTACCTAAAGTCTAGAACCGCATTTTTCTGGATTACAGCAAATTTAGAACCTAATTAAACTGCTGTGCCTAATTTTTTAACACGTCCAACAAGCCAGAAAAGATACGCTCCAAAAGTGTGAATTCCTTGGTTTGTATGGCAATATGAGCATTCATTTTTTGTTGTTTAGGGATGGAGACCCCATAGTTGGTAACCCAACTTTGCGGAAGTTTTAGCAAGACTTCATACTGATTATCGGTTGGGATAGGAGCAATTTCAACAACTTCTGCTGTTAATATCCCATATTCAGCAGAGGGGTAATTATTAAAAGAAACAGTAGCCTTTTGACCAACAGCAACTTTACCAATGCCATTGGCATCCATTAGTGCTTTTAAAAATGCTTGTTTTTGTGCTGTATTGGGCAAGATTGTTAGCACAGGAATGTCGGGAGATATTTGATTTCCTTCTAATGTTATAGAATTAAACTCTAATACACCAGCAATAGGAGCATAGAGAATATGTTCTTTTTTCCATTTCCCTATAGCTGTTTTGAGTACTTCGTATTTTTTTGAACGTTCGGTTATCAATTTAAAAAAGAAGTCATGCTTTTGTTTTTCAGATTCAGGAATTTGCAGGCTTAATTGTTGGATTTTTATTTGATTAGAAATAAGTGTAGATTCCATTTGATGAAAAGAACGTTTGCTCTGCCAATAAACATTTTCTTTTTGCTCAAACTCTTGTGGACTAATAACGCCATCTTGTAGTAATATTTTGGAGCGTTCCCAATCTTTTCGGATGTTATTTAGCTCTTTTTCGAACACTTCTTTTTGTTTTAATAAGGAGGCATTAAGTGCTTTGTTTTGTTCAATCTCCTTTTTTATAGTTCTTATACGATCAGGTGTAATATCTGTTGTGTAGGCATCTTTAATTTGTTGTTCTAACAGGACTAGCTCTTGGTATGCTGTATTGAGTGTACCTAAGTTGCTTGCTAATAGATATTTAGTGTTAATAGGGGTGTTTTTGTTTTTTAATAAAGTGTCTAATGTTAATACGGCTTCCCAAGCAGCAGATGATTCAAAAATAATTAAAGGAGTATTACATTCAATGGTATCTTTTTCTTGGACTAAAAGTGTGTTGATGGTTTTTGTCTGTTTGGCGAAAACCTCAACTGGTGGACGGTTGATATAAGTCGTAGCTTTTGCTTGTAAGACATCAGGGTAGCTGATTACGGCTGCAATTCCTAGGACAATACTTAAAAAAAGTGAAAGAACAGTAATCCCCCAATAGGTCAACCATCCTAGAGGGTTGCCCATCGCTTGCTCTACCAATGTGAATTCCGTAGTTGGTGTGTTATCTGGCATTTTATATGTTTTTTAATTGGCACCTACTTGTTCCACATCCAATTGGTTTTGGACAAGTTGATAATATTTTCCTTTTTGGTTTAATAATGTTTGGTGCGTACCCTGCTCTACAATTTTGCCATTATCCAAGACAATGATTTGATCCGCATTCATGACGGTGCTTAGTCGATGTGCTACTACAATAACCGTTTTGGAAGCTAAAAATTGGTTTAGTTTTTCCACAATTTCTCGTTCGTTTGTAGCATCCAAAGCGTTGGTTGCTTCGTCTAAAAACAATACATCAGGATTTTTATAGACCGCCCTAGCGATAAGAATACGCTGTTTTTGCCCCTGTGATATGCCACTCCCTTTAGAGCCAATCATTGTATTGTATCCTAACGGAAGCGTAGCAATCAAGTCGCTAATATTGGCAATTTCAATCGCTTGATGTAATTTTTTATAATCAATAGAGGTATCGCTTTCGGCAATATTTTGAGCAATGGTATCTGAAAAAATATACCCATCTTGCATTACAGTGCCACAAAGGCTTCGCCAATAGCGTTTGTCAATAGAGGATAAGGGTGTTTTTGCAACTGATATTTTTCCGTTGATAGGTTCGTAAAATCCTAGTAATAATTTTAGCAAAGTAGTTTTGCCGCTACCACTAGCACCAACAATAGCCGTTGTTTTGCCAGCAGGAATAGTTAAGTTTAATTCTTTTAAAACAGGAGAAGCAATAGGCGTATAACTAAAAGACAATTTTTCTAACTTTAAATCGAATGTTTTGGGCAGTTGTTGTATAGAATGGACTGTTGTTGTATTTTCATCTTTTTCAGCGGTGATTTCATTCATACGTTCCAAGCTGATTTTGGCATCTTGAGCAGCATAGACAAAGCTTATAAACTGTTGGAAAGGAGTGTTTAATTGCCCCACAATATATTGAACAGCAACCATCATTCCCAACGTCATTTCGCCATTAATAACAGCTGATGCAGCAATAAAAGAGATCAATATATCCTTGAGTCTAGAGAAGAGTAGTACTCCAAATTCTTGATATTGTCGCAAGGCCAATGATTTGGTTTGAACACTGAACAATTTGGCTTGTATCTCTACCCATTGCCAACGTCGTTTTCGCTCACTTCCTTGCAACTTAATTTCTTGAACACCATTGATAATTTCATACAATGCTTGTTGATTATCTGAAGCTTGTTGAAACGCCATATAATCTAGCTCTTTGCGCCATTTTAAAAAGCCCCATACCCAAAGCAAATAAAGAATAGAGAAAAATAAAAAAACAACAAAAATAAGGCTGTTGTATAACAGTAGAATACTTGAAAATACAAAAACAGTAACTATTGAGAAGAGCATATTGAGTACTGATCCTGTCAAAAAAGATTCTACTCTATGGTTGTCACTAATTCGTTGGTACAAGTCCCCTACATTTTTAGCATCAAAAAAACCTAAGGGCAAGCGCATCATCTTAGCTAAAAAATCAGCAATCAAATTGACATTTACTCGACGCCCGATATTAAGTACAATCCAAGATTGGATAAAACGAACAAAAACTTGACTAATGGACAAGACTAGTTGAGCAATTAAGACCAACGAAACAAAGCTAATGTTTTGATTATTGACACCAATATCAATTAATGACTGAGTAAGAAAAGGGAACATCAATTGAAAAACCAAGCCAGTCATCATTCCCAAGATAAACTGAAAAATTAACCGCTTATATGGTTTGATATATCCGATCAAATACTTCCAATTAGAAGTATTCTGCATTTCTACATTTTCTGCATAGAAAGCAGGTGTTGTTTCTAAACCCAAAACAATACCCTTTTTATTTTTATTCAACCAACCCTTTTCGAAGAAGGAGCGCTTTAGTTTTAATTTTCCCTCGGCTGGATCCGAAACCCAAATATGTGTTTTAGTGATTTTGTAGACAACAACAAAGTGTTTTTGTTGCCAGTAAGCAATGCAAGGTAGCGGAAACTGCATTAAACCAAGTGTGTCTTTTTCTTTTGCATAATGGAGTTGTACAGCAATGGTGCGATAGCCAATATTTTCTGCTGCTTCGGCAATACCTAACATAGATACCCCCTCTCTAGTAATGTAACTCTGTTCTCTTAAGTATTGTAAAGGTACCGATTTGCCATGCCATTGTGCAATCATTTTGAGGCAGGTTGGTCCACAGTCCATGGCATCTAGCTGTTTGTAAAATGGGAATTTTAGAGGCATAATTGGGAAAATAAGATTGGGTTAGAGTATCGATTGAAGTTGATAGTATTCGATGGCTTTTTCTTTTAGAGGATTGGTGCTCCATTCCTCCCATTCACAAGTTTCGGGATTATAGCCACATTTTAAGGGAGCAGCGTATAAATCATCTGGGTTTTCTAAATAAGCTCGACAATCTGTGCATATATGCCGAAACTCACAGGTCTTACATTTATCAATGTCATCTTTTTTTATGTCCCACATTTTAGTAAATGCTGGGTTTTTAATGACTTCTTCTAAGGTCGTATTGCTAATGTGTCCAAAGGATTGTTGCATCGAGGGGCAGTTTTTGATGTTGCCATCTGTGTCGATAGATATTTTCCGATTAAGACAGGTGTTGTGGTGTTGGGATTCTGTGAAAACAGAAATGTGTGGTTCAAAATAAAAGTAATGTACTGCTCCACAATGACCTTGATCGGTTATAACCTGATTAGTATGTTTGACAAACTGGTGCTCTTCTTTTTTAGGGGTAAATTCTAATGGAACGCTGTGTATAAAAAACCAACGAAATCTTAGATTATTAGCTCGTAACATTTCTAATTTTTTATATGGAAAATGAGTTTCGTAAGGAAGATATACATCTATAGATTCTATAGTAGAGTTCTTACTTACTTCACTAATAGAATACAATAATAAAAAATCAAGAACGTCATAAAATCTGATTTCAAGATGAGGACAATTTATCTCTTTTAGCTGATGAAGAATATTTTTAAAGTTATATGTAGATGTTTCATTATAATCTAAAATAGCATTTGAAATATGATATGGAACATCGAAGTCAAGTGGAATCTCAATCATAAAGTTTTTGTCACTTGAATCTATCTCTAAAACAACATCTAAAAGCTCCAGTTTTTGCAATAAATCTACACTTAGTTTACTTAGTTCTGAATAATCCTTTTTATACTCAAGAAAGGCTGCAAGTTCTAGTGGGATAAACCAAAATTCTTGGTGCTGAAAATCAGATATACAAGCTCTTTGAAGTCCTTTAGTTATCTTACAATTAGTGGCTAGTATTTTCATCTGTAATTATTTGATTTGGATTTAATATTTTAGAAATATTTTTTTTAGGAACATAAATTTCCTTGCCTATGTAATTGTATCTTTGTATTCTTATAGGAGAAATAATTGTAGATTTATGATTTATGTTATCCCTTTTTATATCAAGTGTTTTTGAAAAATAAATATCAGCAGGGAGTATTGTAGTCTCCAGTTTATTTGCTTTTAATAGCCTCTCTAGTTTGATGTTTTTCATTGTAAAAGTTCTAATTTATTAATGCTAAAGCAATTTGTTTTTCAATTTTATAATTATTGATATTTGATAAATAACCGAATTGCCCTATTGGATTTACTTCTAAGAAGTGAAATTTTTTATCTAGCCCATAAATAAGATCAATAGAACCTGTGTCGAGCTTTGCTTTTTTCATAAATGCAGAAACTTTTTTCCCAACATCTAGAGGGAGCTGAAAAGGAATCATCCGATTCATTCGTTCTCTATCATAACATCTATAGTCTACTTGAGTCTTTTTATTTTTTTGAGAAAAAATTGCAAAGCAATATAGTTTTTCCTTTAAATAAAAAACTCTAATCTCATATTGCTTATTTATTTTTTCTTGAAAGATTGTTAAACCAAATTTAGTTGGTAAACCTTCTATATCTGCTTTTGTAATAATAGCAGTATATTCAAAAAAACGTTTTGCATTTCTGGTGTCTTGATACATAAAATTAAGATCCAAACTCTTTGTTATAATCTCATCATGTTCATTGCAGAATGAAAGGGCTTTTTCTTTTGAATCTGTAAAAATTGTATGGGGTATGTCTAGACCTACTTTTTTAGCAAGGTTAAGCGCTAGCATTTTGTTGTACCTGCCAACTCCATTTTGACCAATAGTATTTTTCTCAAACAAAAAATGCGTAATAGCTTCTAAATGTGAAATTGAATGTGCGGATAAAAAATACTGTAGACTTGTTTTAAAATTTTCATATTGCCCAGGATGCTTTACATAGTCTTTTATTCGTATTATTCCCCCACGACAAAACACGGCTTCAATATTTGACAAAGCAAACACTCCATAATTTTTGCTCTCAAATAGAACCTCACCTTTATTATAGTCTATATCTTTTATATTAATCCAATCCCGCTCTTTATGAAATACAATTACTTCCTTACCTAAATAATCTAACCATCGTATTACTCCACGGGTAGATACGTCTTGTTCATGTGTTAGTATAAGTACCATTATTTATTTTTTTTCAAAAAAGAATATTTCTCAATGAATTCTTCGTTTACCCATGGAAGTAATTCATGAGTCCTTATACGAAATCTTGATCCATCAAAAAAAAGACTAATTCCTAACTCTAATCTTCGTTTGATGACTTCATCATAATCTTCCTCTGTGCATTTTTTCTTTGTATAGAGTAAACTCAGATAACATGGATTATCATTTTTATCTTCAATATATTTCCAATAGAACCGATCAAGCATATATCCGTAATAAAAGGGCATTAGGTTTCCATTTTTTACTTCTGATAACAAGATATCTAATGAAGAAATAAAACGTTTTTTATCAAAGTGAACAAGTATGATTGTTACCAAATCACTTCCTATTAAATTAGAACCAGGAAAACCATATTCTTTGGTTATGGCTAATAATTTTTCTTGTATAATTGAATCCTCTAGATCTATACGCTCTTTGCATTCTTTGGTAAAACCACTTTTTCTACATTCTTCCCGAATAGCTTGATCTCTTTTGAGTAATTCATCAACTTGTTTTTGTATATTAAGATATACTTGTTGGTTTGATTTTTTTGAAGGGTCATCTTCTATTGTTCTTAATTCTTTAATAAAGGCTTTCATATCATTAGAAGAGTTAAAAATTGATTTAAAGTCTTTTTGCTCTTTCTCCTTTTCTAAATACCAAGAGCAAAAAGAAACATTTGCTTCAGAGCTCTTTTTTAACCAACAAAGAGCTTTCTTTTTTTTGTTTAAAAAAACGTAAGCCTTTGCTAATAAGTAGGCATCTTTCCACATTGGTTCCTCTAAGCAAAAAGCTTTTTTATACAGGATTTTAGCATTTTTATACTCTTTTTTGTACATCCAATATTCTGCTTCATTGACTAAATTGTGGTAAGAAATATAATCTTGTGCAAAAAGATTATTCAATAAAATCAGTAAAATAGATAGTATCCAATATGTTTTTTTCATTACTTATTCTTGATTTAATGGTCATGACATTTTTTTAGAAAAACACCTAGATTGCAAAATGCAATCTAGGTGGGTAGATAAATTCCCTGTTTAATTTCCAGGCTCTAGACCTGTTGGCGTAGAATCTGCACAATCAAACTCTTGATCTCTAAATCTCCCTCCATCATCTTCTACAGTAACAGCAATAGAGTCAGAACAAGTATTACTGCCTTCTTCATAAGTACAGACATCTTCAATTTGTTTCCCTCCCATTATGTTTTTAAGGTTGTTGACTTTGAATGCTTCAAATTGACCGAATTTACTTTCTTGAATTTTCATAATTAAAATAAAATTTAAAAAAATTTGAGTTATCCCACTTTCCGTAAGTGAGTTGAACGCCTGTGGGGTTTAATTTTGTATGATCAGGACAAAATGGGGTACAGGTATCCCTTATCTATAACTGACAGTAATAGGCAGAGTAATAGATTAAAAACTATTCTGGGCATTGCTTACAGAATGCCTTTTAACTATGCGGGTAAAATCTATTTGTAATTGTAGAGTAGCATTTAGGAATAAAAAGGATTTAGTTGATTAAATTGGATTTAGTTTTAATTTTGCAGACTAAGGGGATGTACAAAATGTAGATCATGAATTAGGAAAAATAGTAGGGGGCTGCTTCAAATGTAGAATATAAAATTTATAAATGCAAATAGTTTTACATTGTTTTAACTTGTTTTACATTGTGTTACGTTTGGATACATTTTGTTTTAAAATTTATTTTGAGAGCATTAAATAATGCAAAAAGTTATAAAAGGAAAAATGCATTTGGTCTAACGAAGGGAACAGTAGAGCAAACGAAAGTAACATTCGAGTTAACGAAGAAAAAGGAGTAAAAAAGTACAGAAAGGTGTTTTTTAAAGAATAGAAAAAGTCTTTGGTAGAAGAAAAAATTAAAGTTTTAGAAGAAAAAATATTAACAATTTTTAACACTAAATCTAATTTTTTAACACGTCCAACAAGCCAGAAAAGATACGCTCCAAAAGTGTGAATTCCTTGGTTTGTATGGCAATATGAGCATTCATTTTTTGTTGTTTAGGGATGGAGACCCCATAGTTGGTAACCCAACTTTGCGGAAGTTTTAGCAAGACTTCATACTGATTATCGGTTGGGATAGGGGCAATTTCAATGACCTCTGCTGTTAATATCCCATATTCAGCAGAGGGGTAATTATTAAAAGAAATAGTAGCCTTTTGACCAACAGCAACTTTACCAATGCCATTGGCATCCATTAGTGCTTTTAAAAATGCTTGTTTTTGTGCTGTATTGGGCAAGATTGTTAGCACAGGAATGTCGGGAGATATTTGATTTCCTTTTTGAAGTTTGTGCTTCATCGAGACAATTCCAAAGGAAGGAGCATAAAGAATGTATTTTTTCTTCCAGTGCTCTACCGCAGTTTTAAGTACTTCCTTTTTTTGTTGAAAATCAACTTCTAAGCGAAAGAAAAAGTCGTGTTGTTGTTTTTTATATTCAGGGATTTGAATTTCTAATTGTTGTATTTTTATTTTATTGGTAATAATAGAAGATTCCATTTGGTGGAATGTACGCTCATTTTGTAGATAAGTATTCTCTTTTTGTTCAAATTCTTGAAGACTAATGACACCATCTTGCAAGAGTTTCTTAGACCGATCCAAATCTTTTTTTATATTCTTTAATTCTTGTGCAAACACTTCCTTTTGTGCGACCAAAGAATTGTTCAATATGTTGTTTTGTTCGATTTCTTTTTGAAGCGTAGAGATGCGTTGATTGGTAATATCGTTTTGGCGAGCATCCTCTAATTGTTTAAATAATAAAGCAGCTTCATGGTAAGTAGAGCTCAAATCCCCCAACTCTTTTGACATAAACGTGGTATCAAAAATAGATCTATTGGTTTGTAGAAGTGTATCTAAATGCAAAACAGCTAGCCAGTCAGCAGTTGATTCAAGAACAAGGATAGGAGTATTGTGTCGAATGGTATCCTTATTTTGAACCAATAAAGTGTGTATTCTACCATTAGTTTGTGTGAATATCTCAATAGGAGGATGATCAATATAAGTAGTAGCTTCTGATTTTAAGACATCAGGATATTTTATCATGGCAGCAATACCAAAAATAACACAAAAGAAGAGTGCAACCACTGTAATACCCCAATGAGTTAACCAGGAGGGAGGGTTTCCCATCGCTTGCTCTATTAATGTAAATTCAGTGGATTTTTGATCTGACATGTTTATTCTATATTTACTCCAACTTGTTCGACATCAAGTTGGTTTTGAACCAATCTATAATATTTTCCTTTTTGGTTTAAGAGGGTTTGATGGGTTCCCTGCTCAACAATTTTTCCTCCATCCAAGACGACGATTTGGTCTGCATTCATGACGGTACTTAGTCGATGCGCTACAACAACAACGGTTTTGGAGGTTAAAAACTGGTTTAAATTTTCTACAATTTGACGTTCATTGGAAGTATCCAAAGCGTTGGTTGCTTCGTCTAAAAACAATACATCAGGATTTTTATAGACCGCCCTAGCAATAAGAATACGCTGTTTTTGCCCCTGTGATATGCCACTCCCTTTAGAGCCAATCATTGTATTGTATCCTAACGGAAGCGTAGCAATCAAGTCGCTAATATTGGCAATTTCAATCGCTTGATGTAATTTTTTATAATCAATAGAGGTATCGCTTTCGGCAATATTTTGAGCAATGGTATCTGAAAAAATATACCCATCTTGCATTACAGTGCCACAAAGGCTTCGCCAATAGCGTTTGTCAATAGAGGATAAGGGTGTTTTTGCAACTGATATTTTTCCGTTGATAGGTTCGTAAAATCCTAGTAATAATTTTAGCAAAGTAGTTTTGCCGCTACCACTAGCACCAACAATAGCCGTTGTTTTGCCAGCAGGAATGGTTAAATTGATATTGTTTAGAACAGGTTTGGAGATAGGTGTATAGCCAAAAGATAAATTCTCTAATACTAAATCAGCCGATGGAGGAAGCTGTTTAATTAAGGACATGTTGGAAACATTTTCTTCCTTTTCAGAAGTAATTTCCCCCATTCGTTCTAAGCTGATTTTAGCATCTTGAGCAGTATAGACAAAACTTATAAATTGCTGAAAAGGAGCATTCAGTTGCCCTACAATATATTGAACGGCAACCATCATACCCAAGGTCATTTCTCCGTTAATGACAGCACTTGCTGCAACAAAAGAAATTAGTATATCCTTGAGTCTTGAAAAAAGTAAAACGCCAAATTCTTGATATTGCCTTAGGGCTAAGGACTTGGTTTGGACATTAAATAATTTGGCTTGCACTTCTATCCATTTCCAACGTCGTTTTCGCTCACTTCCTTGCAACTTAATTTCTTGAACGCCATTGATAATTTCATACAAGGTTTCTTGATTGTTAGAAAACTGCTGAAAAGCCATGTAATCTAATTCTTTGCGCCATTTTAAAAAGCCCCAAATCCAAAGCAGGTAGAGGATAGAAAAAAAGAAGAAAATAGCAAAAATAACTTTATTATAGACAAATAAAACACCCGAAAAAACAGCAACTGTTACTATAGAAAATAACATGTTTAGAAGTGAATTGGTCAAAAAGGTTTCTACTCGATGATTGTCGCTGATTCGTTGGTACAAATCACCAATGTTTTTGCTGTCAAAGAAACCTAAAGGCAATGCCATCATTTTAGTCAGAAAATCGGCAATTAAATTGACATTTACTCGACGTCCTATATTGAGAGCAATCCAAGATTGGATGAACTGAACAAATACCTGACTAACCGATAAAACAAGTTGTGCGATTAAAATCAACCATACAAAACTTATGTTTTGATTGTTAACTCCTACATCTATTAGAGACTGTGTTAAAAAAGGTAGGGTAAGTTGGAAGATTAATCCAATGGTCATGCCCAATACAAACTGAAAAATCAATCGCTTGTATGGTTTGAGATAACTAAAAAGATACCGCCATTTAGATCGGTCTTCTTCTAAATCGTCTTCTTGATAAAAACTAGGAGTTGTTTCGAGCCCCAATACTACCCCTTTTTTTTCGGCAACCAACCAAGAATTTTCAAAGACAGAGCGTTTTAATTTTAGCTTTCCTTCTGCTGGATCAGCTATCCAAACATGTGTTTTTGTGATTTTATAAACAACCACAAAATGTCTTTGCCCCCAGTAAGCAATACAAGGTAAAGGCATTTGTAAGAGCCCAGGAACCGTCCCCTCTTGGTCGTAAGTGAGCTTTAACGCAATGGTACGATAACCAATGCTTTCGGCAGCTTCCGATATGCCTAGTAGAGATACTCCTTCTCTTGTGATATAACACTTTTCTCTCAAATATTGTAATGGAAACGTTTTTCCATGCCATTGAGTAATCATCTTGAGACAGGTCGGGCCGCAGTCCATCGCATCAAGTTGTCTGTAAAATGGAAATTTTAAAGCCATACTAATCAATGGTCTAATTCATACAAGCAAGTGGTATCGTAATGATATTTTCCATCCCTTTGCTGTACTTCTCGTAAATCAAAACAAGTTAATCTAAATGCACAATCTTTGCATCCCTCAATATTAGATTTGGGAATGTTGAATTGATCGTGATCAATGAATTGCACCTTGTCCTTGTCTAAGAGAAGCGTATCTCTAGAGTAGTGGTACAAATTATTTTTCTGAGAAATAAAAATAGCGTTAGGACTACCATACAACATTGGTTGGTAGGGGGTATTGTTTGCATTGGAAGACTCTCTATTAAACACTCTATATCTTGCAAAGTACTTATAAAATTTTTCTAGGGGATAAGCATCCGAAATAAAAATGACAATGCCAAATTGAAAGATATTGTTATTAATCCATGTGACTAGTGTTTGTAGGGAATCTAGGGCTATTGGATTTTTTTCAGGGCAAAAAATACGCACATTGAAATAAGCTATATCATCGTTGAAATACTGGCTCAGAAAATTAAAATTTTGGCTTTGGGGCAGTTGTTGAAGCTTGATGTCAAGAATTTCTTTTTGATAGATATCTAGTTGAGGAGGGATATAACGCGCTAAACTAGCCGTTAAATCAGTGTTATCAGCCAACTGCTTGAGTTGTGTATTGGCAAGGGTTCTAATCTCTCTAGTTTCTAAATTAATTAAGGCACTTTTAGATTTACCTTTAACGATATAAATGGAATCTTCTGTTTTCATATTCTTAAGGCAGTAAAGCACGTTCAGCATATTTAATGCATAAAGCTCTGTTGCTAAATTTAGGTGAATAAAATGCTCTTTTGGGTCTCAATTCGTGGTTGTTTTGAGAATCTTCAAAGTTAATTGCTTTAAACATCAAAGGCAGCTTTCCTTCATTTACTAGATTGGTGTATTTTTCTAAAATTTTTTCTTGTTTCATAATTGATTATTGTAAGATGGGAGCTTCCTTTTTTTGTTTGGACTTGGTGAGTAATAATTGAAAAATGCGCTCGTGTATAGGTATGCTCAGGAACGAACCGTAGTATTCAACAACTCCATCTTGGTTGATTTCTAAAAAAACATAATTGCCATCAGAACGTTTGATAATATCCATGGTACATAAGTCTAATTTGAAATAGCGGCACAACTTGATTACCTTATTTTTTACATTCTGATTTAGGTGATATTCTTCGTTGGTGATTTGTTGGTTTCTATAAGCCAACTTAATGTCTGTGGTAGGGATATCTCCTCCTTTGTAATATTGTTTTACACAATGTAATTCTTCCCCTACCAAAATACACTTAAGTTCATATTTTGATGGAATACGTTCTTGTATGAAGGAAGGAAAAATTAAATCTGAGGAGACGTCATTGGTGTCGTTTAAATCAATAGAAGTTGTCTTGATGCTCATAATCTCTTCTTCCTCTGGAAGGTATCCTAAACCACCTATTGGTTTGGTAATGGTTGCATCGTGCTGGGAAATAAATTGATTGATGTCTTGTATAGAATTAGACAATAACATGGAGGGACATGTTAATCCAAATGCGTTTGCTTTGATTGTTTGAAAGGGCTTGTTTTTGCAGGCAGGGTCATAATCGTTAACAATGGGAATTTCTATATTTCGAGCAAAGTTTAGAATTAAATCCCTTAAGTCATAGACTTCTTTAATCAATTGTTGTAAAGTATAATTGGGAACAATGCCTTTGTAACTGTTGAACAATCTACCTGTTGAAAGAAAATTGTTGCTAATACGTCGTTTCCAGATCAAAGAAAATTCGCTTAGGTGATGAACTTGTTGGTTGACCTTAAATAAAAGATCGTTTTCTCCAATAGTTACTTGTATATCATTAATCCCATTGGGTAACAAATCTTCGAGATTGATTCGAACAACTTCAATGCCATGTTGAATACAATACAATTGTGTTTTTTCAATGAGTGTTTCCGAAAAATGAGTACTTAAAAATAAAAATTTCAAACTAATGCTTTTGAATATAAAAAAAATAAATATATGGTCTATATGTAAAAAAGAAATGTGCTAGTTATGGTCTAGCTTTAGCTAATTAATAATTTTGAAGCCAAGTAAATACTTGCTTTCGGCAATTGATTTATAGTAAAAGCGAATCTTGAGCATCTCTACTGTCATGATGGAAAAGGCTAAGAAGTATTCTTGGTGCCAAGAGAAATCAGATCACAAAAATTATTTAGGTTTGTATGTGATTTTATGTGTTAACTTTTTGGTCAAAGGTAGACTCATTGTAACCAACTAGCAAGTACCAATTGACAGGTGTGCAGGTTGAACTAGCAAGCGTGTCAAATAAATGGATTGTTGTGCATGGTGATTAAGAGTAGTTATTATTAAAACTTGAGGCAGATGAAACATAAAAACTACCTCAAGTTATTCGGTTCTTTTAGGTTTTAAAAAAGCCTGCGATTAACCATTGTCAGAGTGATCAGAACTTCCATTGTCTGCATAGTCCGAATTTCCGTTGTCGTGATGATCTGAATTCCCATTGTCGTGATGATCCGAATCACCGTTGTCGTAAGAGTCAGAAGCGAATTTCATGTTTCCTCCAGTAATTGCGTTCATTTGATCTGATTTGATAACTTCAGCATTTTTGAACAAATCTACTTTTTTCATTGTAATAAGTTTTTGTAAGATAAATGAATTAGAAATCCGTAAAGATTTCATGAATTAAATTGGAACAAAGTTATAGTCCTGTGATTTTGGATTCAAACCTAAAAAAGAGAGCTTTTAAGATTGTCAGTATGTATTAGTGTGTTATACTATGTTCGTATTTAGTTTATTAGTAATTTGTTTTTAGATATGTTTAAAGCCGTTTAGTAATCAAATGGACTCATGGAGCTTTATTCCTCATTTTCAATTCAACAGTAAATAATGTATCTTATGCTTTTTTATAAGATTGTATAAGTATTTTTTTGATGAGAAGAAGTAAACGCATCAATTTATATTACTTTTTAAGTACAAAATTAAATGACCAAAATAGCCATTATGAGTGATTTTAAAATAACAGAAGAAGATCTTAGAAGACTAAATACAAAGGATGGATACAAGAAGTTGTTGAGCTCCAAAGATGTTAATGTTAAAAAGATTTTGAAAACCTTGAAGTATGAAGAGGAGTTAAATGACCTTCAAATTGAGCTGCTCAAAATGCAAGGCTGGGCTGCTGCCAATAATAAACGCATTGCAATTTTATTTGAGGGGCGTGATGCTGCTGGCAAAGGAGGAACCATTCGTCGTTTTGTAGAACATTTGAATCCACGTTCGATTCGCATTGTTGCTTTGCCCAAACCGACTGAAGAAGAACGAGGGCAGTGGTATTTTAGAAGATATATCAACCAATTGCCCAATCCTGGTGAGTTGGTGTTCTTTGATAGAAGTTGGTACAACAGAGCCGTGGTAGAACCTGTGAATGGGTTTTGTACGCCAGAGGAATATGCTTTATTTATGAAACAGGTAATTAGCTATGAACGAATGCTGCAAGAATCAGGAGTTATTTTAATTAAGTTTTGGTTGGATACTAGCAAAGACGAACAAGCGAAGCGTTTTGAAGCAAGAAAAAAAAGTCCTCTCAAACAATGGAAATTCAGTCCAATAGATGAAAGAGCACAAGAGTTGTGGGAAGTATATACGCAGTACAGGGATGCTATGTTTGAGAAAACACATACAGAAGATTGCCCGTGGGTGATTGTACAGGCAGATGACAAAAAAACAGCACGATTGGCTGCTATTCGTTATGTATTAAACAGCTTAGATTATGAAGGGAAATCAGATGAGAATGTTCGCTTAAAACCTGATTCAAAAGCTGTTAAAAAGTATAAGAAGTAATGATGTTTGTACCAAAAAAAACGACAAGTTTTAAAATGCGCTTGTTTGCATTGGTCATGAATTTATTTCCAACCTATCGACGTACTGGTGGAAGGGCAACATTTATAGCTGCTGATTTTTCAGATGTACACATTCGGTTGAAATTGGGTTGGGGAACGAGAAATTATGTAGGAACAATGTTTGGAGGAAGCATGGCTTCTGCGGCAGACCCTATTTATATGATTCAGTTGATGAGGATGTTGGGGAGCGATTATGTTGTTTGGGATAAATCAGCAAATATTCGATTTAGGCGACCTGGCGACCGTACCTTGTACATTCGTTTTTTGATTACCGATGAATTACTACAACGTATCAAAACACGTATTTTAACAGAACAAGAGTTCGACATCGAATTGAGTGCGGATTGGGTAGACAAAGAGGGGACGGTCTATGCAACTGTCGGCAAAGTTTTATACATTGCTAGTAAAGCATTTTACAAAGAAAAACAACGCAATCGAAAAAAAATAAAAGAAAAAAGTTAATTTTTTTTTAGGCTAGTGGACGTTTTAAAATTTGTTACGTTCTATAAACATAGACATCTAATGTTGTTAAAGTTACGTTATAGTTATTGTTCGGCATACTAAATGTATATTTCATTCGTGTCGAACGATAATGACTATATAGAACAAAGATTTAATATAAAATATAAAGAAACATTGCTTTTTGGGTCGTAATGTGTTTTGAGAGACTATCCTGCTACGATAGTCTCTCTATCTTTTTGAGTAAGATTGAATTCATCAATCTATTTTGGGAGGGACTTTTATCATGCCCGTGGGAGTGTCTTCAGAGTTAGTACCCAATACTTTCATTTCTACTCGCTGATTGCGTTGTCTTCCTGCAAGCGTTTTATTGGTAGCAATTGGTTGACGTTTGCCATAACCTTTGTAAGTAACTTGTTGGGGAGGAATCCCTTGATCAATTAAATATTGAGCAACATTTTTGGCACGTTCCATAGACAGTCGATCACAATAGTCGTGTTCAGGCAAGCCATTGGTATGACCACCTATTTCGATAACAATAGATGGATTGTTGCTTAGAAACTTCTGCAAACGAGATAGTTCTTTGGCGGCATGTTTGGTAATATAAGAAGAGTCCGCAGGGAAAAAAGTGTTGTTTAAGCGAAAAATTTGACCCTTTTTTAAATCTTTAGGGTTTAAGTTTTCTTCAAAATTACCACGACGCTGTACCGTTTTGTCGTATCCCACTAATGAAATAATGGAGAAATTATTAACATCGGTATCATTTTTAGCGGTAATAATTCGTTTGTATGCCACTCCTTTCTCTACCAAATAAGTCTTTATTTTATCGGCTTTATCCTTCGTTGGACTACTCAACTTGATGGTCATTTCAGGGTATTTCTCCATAAAAATAACCAAGCGATCTAGTTCAGGTTCTGCTTCAATGGATAAATCAGCTGTGTTGCCTAGAAAGAAAATATTATTGAGCGGAATTGTTTCACCAACTTCAATAGGATGTAGGTACAAGGTGATATACATTTCCGTATAAGCATCAATTTTTCCAATATCAATGCTTTTGCTTACAGGGTAGTACCCTCCTTTAAAAGCTAAAAAGTTGTATTGGTTTTCTGGAGGCAAAACAGCTTGGTATTTACCATCTTTGCTACTTGACAACGCATTTCCTTTTTCCTCATTGGTTTTCCAATCATAATAAATGATTTTTGCTCGAATAGGCTCTTTGGTAACCGCATTAAATACTTTTCCTTTGACCAATAATACAGGTTCTGGGCGAGATTCAATGGGAGGAATAACTTCATAAACATCTTCTGCACCAATGTGTTTTTCTCCTTTGTTAGAAACGAAATAAGCTTTGGTTCCAGATGCGGCAATGCTATAATGCGCTTCCCATTTATTTGAGTTAATTTCAGGACCTAAATTTTGTGGTGTCGACCAATTTTTCCAAGTATCATCCAAGCGTTTAGAGACAAAAATATCCATAGAGCCATATCCGCCATGACCAGAAGAAGCAAAATAAAGTGTTTTGCCATCAGCTGCTAAAAATGGTGTTCCATCTTCATAGGCTGTATTAATCGTTGGGCCTAAGTTTTTGGGTTGAGAAAAATGACCATTAGGTTGCAAAAACGATACGTATAAATCCAAATGGCCATAGGAATCATTGCGTTCAATAGAAAGTAGTAGCAACTGCTTGCTCGCTGCTAAATGGATGCTGTGGATAGGGTTTTGATTGTAATAATTATCAATGATAACATCTTGGGGAACTTCCCACGTACCGTCCTCTTTGCGATGAGAAATAGAAACTCCTTTTCCTTTGGAGGTGCCACTCTGGTTATATGTGTTGCCCAACAATAATGTATTATTATCAGGCGATACCGAAATAACTTGATTGTGATTGTTGTTATTAATTGGAGCTTTCATATGTTCTAGAGGACTCCAAGAGCCATCTTTTTGTTTGTAAGAGACCCAAGCATCGTCTCGTTTGTCCAAGCCCTTGTTTTGGGGGTGCCCTTTTCTAGTAACATATAGACTCTGCCCATCGTGCGCAATGAGCGGGTGTAGTTCTGCATAAGCAGAATTAATATTAGCCCCTAAATTTTTACGTTCATTACCTTGAACCGCATTCTCTACTAGGTTAATGGCTCTATCTTGCTGAATTTTTAAATAATCAATTTTGGCCGAGGTTTTACCCGAAATGACAAAGCCCAACAAATCACCGTAAAATGGAAGAATTTGAGTCGTGAAAGCAACTCTTCCATCCAAATAAAAGCGCATTTTGCCATTGTTCTTGCGAATAGAAATAGTGTGCACTTGATTGTTTTGATAATTGCCCGTCAACGTCCAATCTACAACACGGGTAAATTTACCTTTGTTGCAGGTAACAACCGAAGTCTTTCCTTGATTGCTAATTAAAAAAGCATTGTAATTATTTAAGTCTTTTACGCCCCAAATAATACCATACACACTTTGAGTGGTTTTTAGAAAAGGGGTAATTTTGCTTTCGATATAAAAAGAAGTATCAGGATGTACGGGGATAGATTGCCAGAAATACCAAGCTCCCTGATTTTGTTTGTATTCAATTTTGTATAACCCATCCTCTACAACGGCACTATATTCGGAGGAGCTGCCATGCATCCATTGCAAAAAATTGTTGTCAAACTGTTCTTCAAAAATTAAATTTTTTTGAGCGGAACAAACTGAAACAAATGCCAAACAGAACAGGATCAATATAAGGCGAGTATTCATACGATTTTTAATTAATTTGATATTTGTCAATAATACTTCGTGGCTTTTCTCATTTTTACAAAAAATAAAAAAAAACTAACATTTATTTGATTATCAGTGTTTTAGGGTTTGAGTGGTAGAGTTTTGTCTTATTTGATAATCAAAATAATGCGATTCTTTACGAAGTAATGTGTCAACTTAATCTAGGTTTATTACGATGGACTACGTAGCATTTTTTTGCTAAACTAAACAAACGAGCAGTTTTTAGTTGAAGAGTGGTAAACGTAAAAAGAGATAGATTAAATTGTGCGAAATAGCATACAAGATCGTCTTATTTATCTACTTAATACAATACTTTATGATTAATTCATGGTTAGTTTCTAACATTTTTAACCATAAAAACTGTATTTTTATTGTCTGTCAGGAAGGCAAAGGTACGAATATAATTCAGAATAATTTTCTTTGATTTTTATCTTTTTACTAAAAAATAGAAAAAAAATATAGATAGTTGAATCATTATCAACAAATAAAATAATAGTAAAAGATTGCTCTTGTATAAGGACGATGAAGCCGTATACTTGTGGCATTTGTAACCTACAGCAACCCAATGCTTAATTAATACCCAAACATTAAAGGTGGAAGATATAGGTAAGTTTAGACGGTTTTATAATGATCATATGCACAGCAAGTTGATAGTTTTTGAACGTCAACGAAAACAATTATTAGCTCTGATGTTTTTAGGAGTGATCTTGATGATTTTATTGAGTATCTTTGTGTTAAGTTTGGATATGTTTGCCTTGTCCATTTTTCTATTTGTGCCTTGGTTTTTGTTGTTTCGGGTATATCAACATCGTTCCGATGTCTTTAGGGCTGGTTTTAAGCCTATTGTGGTGCAATCTATTTTAGAATTTATGGATTCAAGGTTGACCTATTATCACAAGGACTATATTAGTAAAGATACGTTTCTGCGCAGTCGTATATTTCCGATGAACCCTGAGTTATATTACGGGGAAGATTATATTATGGGAAAAATCGGTGAAATCTTTTTTGAGATGTGTGAATTGGAATTGTACCACACTGATAAAGTGAAGGGGAAATTAGAAAAATGGTTTGAGGGCATCTTTTTTCATGCCAATTTCAATACGGCATTTAAAGGGCGAATTGTTATGATTCCTCGATCGGATTGGCAACTATTTATTCCTATCATGAAAGAGTACACCAAATATGGAGGCTATGAATTAACGGATACAGGCAATGCTGCATTTGATGAAGAATTTATAGTTTATTTGGATAGAGATATTCATTACAAAGAAATTTTGACCCCTGAACTAATTATTGCCATCAATCAATATCACATAAATAGCGGCAAGAAGGTCTATGCTTCTTTTTATAACAGTCATTTTTATATGGCAATTAACGAGCCTCAAGACTTATTAGAAGCAAGTGTTTGGCATTCCAATTTGAACTTTGAATTGATTGCGGCTTATTATAGAGAGTTATCGCTGTTTACGCAGATTGTTAAAGACTTTGATATCACACATTAAACGTTTTTTTTGATGGTTTTGCTTAAAAGCAATTGAATCTTTGGAGGATGTGCCAGAAGAGCTGCTAGCCCCTATGCATGGGTAATTTGAAAATGAACCAATACATCATTGTTCACTTTCAAATCCCCAAGAATGCTTTTTTAGGTATTTCACTAGACATGCTGATCAATTAAAATCACATTGCCGTCAGGGTCTGTAACGGCAAAACTAGCTGGACCAGTTCCATTTTCATCGGCTTCGTTCTGTATGGCAATTCCTTGTTTTTTTAGATGTTGTTGAATTTCTCGAACATCGTCAAATTGCTCTAAAATATTAGCATCATTATCCCACCCAGGATTAAAGGTAAGAATATTGTTTTCAAACATACCTTGAAATAAACCAATCAAAGATTGTTCGTTTTTCATAATGAGATAATTTCGTTCTATTTTTCCTGCAAAAACCTTGAAGCCAAGCGATTCGTAAAATGCTTGAGAAGCTTTGAGGTCTTTAACACTGAGACTAATAGAGAAGGCACCTAGTTTCATAATTATTCTTTTAGTAGTTTTTCATTTTTTGATGAACGATTGTTCTATCTAAAATACTCATTTTTTCTGAATCATTACTTAAAATGAATGTTATAACTAAATGTCAATTGGATGATATGATTCCCTTCATATAAGTCAGCATTCCGTTGCAAGACTTGGTGCATGTATCCTAATTCTACTTTTCCATTTGTATTAAAGGCATAACCTACCCCTACATACAGCCAATTTTGATTGAACAATTTAGCCGATAAGTTATTGGAATTCAATCCTAGAAAAATTTCATCAAAAGCCTTGACAAAGAGTTTGGATTTTGTGGACTCAAAGACTTTGACGGTATAACTAGCCGTAAGTCGATACCGAAATCGCTGTACAAACTTAAAGCCATCTATATGGTGTTGTTCCTTAGAGTCTTGTATCACTCGATTCACAAAACGATGTTCCAAGCGATAGCGATGGTTAAAACGTAGAGCATTAATCTTGTGTTTTAATTCAAATTGTTCCCAAATATTATGCTCTTTAGTGGGTAGAGGACTTGGAAATTCTCCATAGGGATCGTTCAGTATAAAAGAATAACCAACTGAGCCGATGACAAAATTGGCTATTTTATAATTTAAAGACGGACGTTCTATCATTTGTTGAGGCGCCAATATCCAATTGGAACGCCGCCAATGAAATTCATTAGCCAAGTAGAAGCGGTTGGTGATGAATAGCTTATTGGTCAATGATGTCCATACCGAATGTGTATGAGTAGTCGTAGGCTGATGTTGAGCCCAAGTCGTATGTTGATATAGAATTGTGAATGCTATATAAATGAAGATGCGTTTCATATTTTTGTTTTTTTTGTCTTAAAAGAGAGCTAAATAGGTACTTAAGAGCAGCTTTAATGAAACAATTGAGCTTGAAGGTAAAAGGTGAGTACGCCAGAGAAATAACCAACAATAGCAAGCCAAGCGATTCGCTTCATGTACCAAATGAAATCAATTTTTAGAATTCCCATGATGGCCACACCCGCAGCGGAACCAATAATTAAGGCGCTTCCTCCCGTTCCAGCACAGTATGCCAACAATTCCCAGAAGGAATGATCCATTGGGTAGACATCTAGAGAGTACATACCCATTGCACCTGCAACTAGAGGGACATTATCAACAATAGAAGAAAGTAAGCCAATAAAAATGTTAATCAGGTATATGTTTCCAAAACTAGCATCTAGCAGATGGGCTAATTGTGCTAAGTGTCCTGCGGTTTGCAAGGCAGCAACCGCCAATAGAATGCCCAAGAAAAATAAAACACTAGGGACATCTATTTTGGTTAGAACATTGACGATAGAAATTTTTTCTTTTGTTTGGTCTACTTTTTTGTGATTGAGTATCTCTGTAACCATCCAAAGAACTCCTAAGCCAAATAAAATTCCCATAAATGGAGGCAAATGAGTTAAGGTTTTAAAGATCGGTACAAAGAGCAATAGACTAATACCCAAAAAGAAAATTAACTGTTTTTCAAAATTATTGACGGGGATTGAATGGTGCTTGCCTTCTACTTGTGCTGGTCGAGTAATATGTCCTTTTAGTGTAAAAGAGACAATTGCAAGTGGTGCCAATAAAGCCACTAAACTTGGTAAAAATAATTTTAAGACGATATTCTGAGCAGATACTTGCCCTCCAATCCAAAGCATAATTGTCGTAACATCTCCAATGGGAGACCATGCACCACCTGCATTGGCAGCAATGACAATAATGCCTGCAAAAAACCATAAGTCTTTTCGATCAGCAATTAGTTTTCGAAGCAAAGCAGCCATTACAATAGAAGTTGTTAAATTATCTAATGCAGCAGACAAAAAGAAGGTGAGTATTGACAAAATCCAAATGAGTTTGACTTTTTGTGTTGTTTGGATTTTATCGGTGATAATACTAAACCCTCCGTAACTATCGATCAACTCTACAATGGTCATTGCACCCAATAAAAAAAACAAGATGCTTGAAATTTCGCTGAGATGTTCTGCAAGTTGATGGTTGATATAATGTCCTAATGCTGCATGATTACCAACTTGGTCTATTAAAATGGTATCTGCCCCCAGTACCAAAAATGTCCAACAAAGTACACCAATTAATAGAGCAGGAGCAGATTTGTCAATATGGATATTGTGTTCTAAAGCGATAGCTAGGTAGCCCAAAATGAAAATAATGGCTATTAATAGATACATAGGCTATTTTTTGATAAGTGAAAGAGAACAAAGGGCATAGGCTGTCTGGCATTTTTCTGTGAATAATTGAAAAATGCAATCAACTGTTAGGTAGCCCAATCAACGAATTATTGATGAATCAAGTGCATAGGTAGGCTAGGGTTAGTTTCTGGCGGAGTATTTCTATTTTTGAGTGCCGCCTCAAACAAACCATCAATTTCGCCTGTCACATGTTTACAATTGTATTGTTTGGCTAGATAAACCATACATTCATCTAAGTTTTTGAAGATTTCTTCTTCGTGGATGTATTGGGGAATAATACCAACAATACGAAGTCGTTCTTCCACCTTGTCTTGAAGCCCTGTCAAGTAAACTTCAATACCTTTGTTTTCTAATAATAAAATAGCTTCTTCCAAGACTAGTAGCCCCGTTTCATCCATAAAAGGAACATGATCTAAGCGCATGACAACTACTTCTACTGCATTTATTTGCTCTATTCGAGCCTTAAAGTCATCGGCAAAACCAAAAAACAAAGGACCTTCCAAGTGCTTAATGTAAACATTTTTGGCTAGAGCTTCAGGAAGCCCTTTCTCTTGCAAAATGTCCCCTAACAATCCCGCTTGATTAGATTTTAGAGTAGCATCGGACATATTTTTCATGAACATAATAAAGGAAATCATCGTGCCGATAGCTACGGCATCCAATAAGTTGTCAAAAACTGTTACCAAGAGCGTGACAATAAGAATGATCGCATCGGATTTAGGGACTTTGGGTAATAATTGCAAGCCTTTTAAATCGATAATTCCAATTCCAATAGTTACTAAAATTCCAGCTAAAACAGCCATGGGGATGAATTGAACGTAATGCCCCAATCCTAAAACAATAACCAATAAAGCAAGACCTTTAAAGATGCCCGAAAGATTGGTTCTTCCTCCTGCACGAATATTGGTCACGGTGCCCATTGTAGCGCCTGCACCAGGTATTCCTCCAAATAAAGCAACAATTAAATTCCCCAATCCTTGTCCTTTTAACTCTTTGTTGCCATTATGTTTTGTTTTGGTCAAGCTATCTGCAACAGTTGATGTAAGTAGCGTGTCGATTGTACCTAATGCTGCTAGAGTAATAGCAGGAACCAAAACCAAACTCCAGTGCTGCATTTCTAAGCTAAGGAGTGTGCCAATTTGAAGTGGAGGAACGCCTGAAGGAATGGTGCCTATTCTAGGAACATCCATTGGGAAAATTAACGAAACGGCTGTCATGCCAATCAACGCAATTAAAATACTAGGTATTTTTTTGTTGATAAGTGGAAGGGCATAAATAGCTGCAATTGTTCCTGATCCTAATAATAGAGCAGAAGTATTTAAGTCTGCCAAAGGCGTTCCCAAATTGCTTAATATATTGATCATACCTTTAGGAGAAGCATGTCCCAATAAAGGGAATAATTGAAGGATGATTATTATAATACCAATACCGCCCATAAATCCCGAAATAACAGGATAAGGCATAAATTTTACAAGCTTGGCAATACCTAAAAAACCAAAAATAATTTGAAATATTCCTGCTAAAACAAAGGTTGCCATAATAATAGGCATGGCTAAGGTTAAATCATCGTTTGTCGCAACCAAAGCCCCTGAAACGATTGTCGCTGCTACGACGGTCATTGGACCTGTAGGATCACTGAGAAGTGTTTTGGTTCCTCCGACAAATGCGGCAATAACAGCTAAAACAATAGCCGTATACAGCCCTGCTTCTGCCCCTAAACCTGATTGTATGCCAAATGCTAAGCCCATGGGCAATGCAATAATGGCACCTGTTAAACCGCCTAAAAAATCTCCTTTTATATTGCTAAAATCAAAGTAACCTAAGATCGTTTTTTGTGTTTTATATTGACTCATTTTATTGATTGTTATAAATAGCTCGCTGACAATAGAAACCCTGTACTCTATTGTTTAGAGTATGAGCTACAAGTGTAAATAAAAATACTATAGAAGTATAAACTCCAATCCTCAGGAAGGTTGGTGAGTATCAATGTTTTGTTGTGCTGTTGAGCACCGCTTATTGATAAAAAATAGAGAGGCTAACAATCAATTTTAAGGCAAGCAAATAAGATGTATAAAGGAAGGTGTTTGGGAAAGTTGTTCGTATGTTGGGAAGCGACATCATTTCTACTGTAAATGTTGTGAACAAGGCATTGTTTCCCAAAACAATTGAAAAAAGAAGCTAAAAGAGGAGGATATTCTGAAACCTCTTCCTCTATTTCTGCATCTTCGGAAGTATCTTCTTCTTGATTTTCCTCTTTTTCGTTTTCTTCTTCTTTACGAAACTGCTTTTCTTCGGTATCTTTTGGGCTTTTAGAGTGATTGTTATTTGCTACATAGTGCCCTTCAAGTTGTATGATAACTTGATCTTTAATCTCTTGAGAAGAGAAACTTAGGAGCCCAATTAAGCAACAATAAAACCAAAGAAAATGAAAACGTGGTTTCATAATTAAGTGAAAAAAAGTGAAGGGGAATAGTGGATTATATTCTAATCTTTTTCAAAAGTAGAGGAAGTCTCTGAAGAAAAGAACAGTAAAAGTTATATAAAAATGTGATTTTTGTTACATTTAAATCATTGTTATCCTTTAAATTGATTTAATGCTTTGAATATTAAGAATTTAAATTTTGAGAGTGATAAAATTTTATCTTCCTTGTCCAAAAAAGACCAAGCTTATTTTTTAAGTTTTTCTCAGCCTTTGTTTTTTAAAAAGGGAAAATTAATTTTTTATCAAGATGGAATGCCAACAGGTGTGTTTCTTATAAAAAGTGGGAAGGCAAAAATATACAAAACAGGTACTTATGGAAAAGATCAAATTTTTTACATTTATAAAAAAGGAGACTTATTTGGCTACCATGCCTTGCTTTGTAATGAGAATTATGAAGAATCGTGTGAGGCTATAGAAGACTGCGAGGTGTTGTTTGTTAATAAATATGATTTTAGATTATTGTTAGCAAAAATTCCCCAGATTCAAACATTAATCATTCAAAATATCAGCCACGAATTTGGAGTATTGGTCAATACAATTGCTATTCTTGCGCAAAAAAATTTAAGAGAACGACTAGCCCTTTACCTAGTCGTCTTAAATGAACGTTATCAAAATGAAAATCAGAAACGTACTCAAATTGTGCTTCCAAGAGAGGATTTGGCAAATGTTATAGGAACAACGAGAGAAAGTTTGGGGCGTTTATTAAAAGAGTTTAGAGAGGATAAGTTGATTAAAATTAATAAACGAGCAATAGAGATACTCAATCTAAAGAAAGTACAAGAGATTGCAAATGTAGACCCAGAGTAGGCTATTTGGGGGCTTGTTGTAAAATTTTGATTACTTTTTTTGCTTTGACTTTAAAGGCAATAGAGTTTTTATCCAATTGATCATCAATAACAATGAGCAACTCTTCTTTTAGGTCGGGATATTTTAAAACCATACTAAGAAGAACTTCTAAACTGTAGACTTTTACAGCAACTTTTACCTTAGGATCTAAGACCCACTGAAATAGTTCATCCACAACCAAACCTTCTATTTCTTCAGGAACTCCAGCCAGCCATAACATCTTAGCAATGCTTCGTTTAATACCTGGGAACGTCCACTGATTGCGATGCGTAAAACAGTAAGTGACAATAGGGCGTACTTGAGTTGGTGCTTCTGCCAATAGATGCCCCAACAACCAAGTAAAACGCATACCAATAGGATGTTCGGCATCTAGTATTTCCGTCAACTGAGTTAATTCTATTTGTTCTTTAATCAAATATGCGGTCCATTTTTGTCGGTTAGCATCAGAGCGATCATTAGCAAGGGAGGTTGTTAGGTCTTGTATAAGTTTGGGGTACATCATTTATAACTTTAGAAGTAGATCTGTTTTGATACTAATAAAAAATAAAAAACAAGATACATAATTTTAAACAATCCAAATATCCGATTGATTTACTATTGAAGAATTCTTATCTTTGTGGTAAAAAATAGCATATGAAAATTAGTTTATACGCAGTAGTTGCATGGCTACTATACATCGTTCTATTGGGGACAAGTTCTTGCAACTCTAGTAAAAATGTTGTTAAAACGAAATGGTATTCAGTAGACTCGACCATTGTGGTAGATGGTAAGATAGATGAATGGGAACGCCCTTTGATAGAATCCAATGCCTATACGGGAGTCCAATACAGTACTGGAAATGATGCCCAAAATTTTTACCTCTGTATTCGTATTAACGACAAAACAATTCAGCGTAGAATCATGGGATTAGGCATGTCTGTGTATTTGGACACCCTTGCCAAAAGAAAGGAAAAAATTGGCATTGGTTATCCACTTGCTCTGACACAGGAACAGCTAGAAACGATTTCTTTTCAAGCAGCCAAAGGAAATTTTAAAGTGGATGATCGAGCATTAGATGAAGCATACGCTACTGTTTGCCAAGAATTTGAATTGATTGGGTTTGTTGAAGAAGATCCAGAAGAGCGAATTCGAGTTAGTAACTTGGCATCTAAAGAATTAAAAACAGCAATAGGGTTTGATCATGTGGGGGCTATGTTGTGTGAATTTAAAATTCCACTCAATCAATTGTATTCAGGAAAAATGCAATACAATGAAATTCTTAGTATAGGAATAAAAGTCAATCAGCCAGCCCCTGATGCGGCAGACGATCCAGGGCTTTTTGGTGATCCATCAAGTAATAGCATTACAGGCAACAATCAATTGCAAAACCCATTGTTGCAAGGTGCGAACCCAGGAGGAGGGATGCAACAACCAAGACGAAGCTCCAATTCGAACATTGCGGGTATTTGGGCAAAGGTACAATTGAGTCAACCGAGGTAAGTTTTGGGATTTCTAATATTTTGAATAGCGATTCGTTTTTTCGACAAAAAATTGTAACTTCGCACGGGCTAATAAGCACCAAAAAATCAACAGTTAAATTGCAGTTATTTCGTAAGTAAAAACTCGCTTAAAATTTGAGAAACATGGAAACAAATAAATCAAAAATTATCTATACAAAAACAGACGAAGCGCCTTATTTGGCCACCTTCTCTTTTTTACCAATAATCAAGACATTTACAGATGCTGCTGGGATCGAGGTTGAATTGAGCGACATTTCTCTTGCGGGTAGAATTATAGCTAATTTCCCTGACTTTTTAACTGAAGAACAGCAAATTCCAGATGCACTAGCAGAATTAGGAGAATTGGTTTTAAAACCAGAAGCCAATGTTATCAAATTGCCGAATATTAGTGCTTCTGTACCTCAGTTAAAAGCAGCTATCAAAGAGTTGCAAGATGCGGGCTATGCTTTACCTGATTATCCTGAGGACCCTGCCAATGAAAAAGAAAAAGAAATTCAAAAAAGATATAACAAAATCAAAGGCTCTGCTGTAAATCCTGTTTTGAGAGAAGGAAACTCAGATCGTAGAGCACCAAAACCAGTTAAGAAATACGCAAAAAATAATCCTCATTCTATGGGAGCGTGGGCAGCTGATTCTAAATCACATGTTGCGACGATGAATGGTGGAGATTTTCGTGCCAACGAGCAATCTGTTACCTTATCTGCGGCAACAAAAGTGCGTATTGAGCATGTAGCTGCTGACGGAACAGTAACGACACTAAAAGAAGCTTTCCCAATTTTGGAAGGAGAGGTGATTGATGGAACTATGATGAGCAAAAAAGCATTAATGGCTTTCTTGGAAGAGCAAGTGGCGGATGCTAAAGAGCAAGGAGTTCTATTTTCTTTGCATATGAAAGCTACCATGATGAAGGTGTCAGATCCAATTATTTTTGGTCATGGCGTAAGAGTATTCTTCAAGGATGTATTTGCAAAACATGCTGCTGTTTTAGATGAGTTGGGGGTAGATGTTAACAATGGTTTTGGAGATTTGTTAAATAAAATTCAAAGTTTGCCTGCTGACCAAAAAGCGGCTATAGAAGCTGATATTCAAGCTGCTTATGAGAATGGACCAGATATCGCAATGGTAGATTCTGACAAAGGCATTACCAACTTGCACGTACCTAGTGATGTTATCATCGATGCTTCCATGCCTGCAATGATTCGTACTTCTGGTCGTATGTGGAACAAAGCTGGTGAAACTCAAGATACTAAAGCGGTTATTCCTGACAGTAGTTATGCAGGAATGTACCAAGTTGTAATTGATTTCTGTAAAGAGCATGGTGCTTTTGACCCAACAACAATGGGAACGGTTCCTAATGTTGGCTTGATGGCTCAAAAAGCGGAAGAATATGGTTCTCACGATAAGACATTTGAAATAACGACTGCTGGTAAAGTTCGCGTGGTTGATGCAGATGACAAAACGTTGATTGAGCATGAAGTGGAAGCTGGAGATATTTGGAGAATGTGTCAAGTAAAAGATGCTCCAATTCAAGACTGGGTTAAATTGGCTGTGACTAGAGCTAGAGCTTCTCAAACACCTGCTGTTTTTTGGTTAGATGAAGGTAGAGCACATGATGCAGAGTTGATTAAAAAAGTAAATACTTATTTAAAAGACCACGATACTACTGGTTTGGAGATTCACATTATGTCTCCAATGAAAGCAATGGAATTCTCTTTAGAGCGTATCAAAGCTGGAAAAGATACGATTTCTGTTACTGGAAATGTATTGCGTGATTATAACACAGACTTATTCCCTATTTTGGAATTAGGGACATCTGCCAAAATGTTGTCAATCGTTCCATTGATGAATGGTGGAGGTTTGTTTGAAACTGGAGCAGGAGGATCAGCGCCAAAACACGTACAGCAATTTAACAAAGAGAACCACCTACGTTGGGATTCTTTGGGTGAATTCTTAGCACTAGCTGTTTCTTTGGAGCACTTAGGAAATGCTTTTGATAACGAAAAAGCGTTGGTGCTTGGTGAGGCATTGGATCAAGCGACAGAAAAATTGTTGCTCAACAGAAAATCGCCATCTCGTAAAGTAAATGAGTTGGACAACAGAGGTAGTCATTTCTATTTGGCGTTGTATTGGGCGGAAGCTGTTGCAGCACAAGATAAAGAGGCAGAATTAAAAGCAAGCTTTGCTAAATTGGCAAAAGAATTGGCAGACAATGAAGCTAAAATTGTTGAGGAACTAAACAATGCTCAAGGAGTAGCAATGAATGTAGATGGTTATTACTTCCCTAACGAAGAAAAAGTAGCCCAAGCAATGCGTCCAAGTACTACGTTGAATGCTATTTTAGATAATGCGCTAATTAATGTTTAAGTAGAAGTTTATAATAACATATATACTTAAATTAATAATAAAAGAAGCCATCCCAAATTTTGGGATGGCTTCTGTGTTTTGTGACGAGGTTGAATCATAGACTGTTATTTTAAAAGGTTGATTTTTTGAATAAAATAAATTATCTTTTGACTAATTGCTTTTTATATATGATTGAAAATCAAATGTGTTAAAGTGGGGATTTAACAATTAACTAATATTAAAGCAAGATTTTTTTACGTTTAAAAAGTGTATTTTTGTGCGCTTAAATGATCGCCCTCATCCTTTTTACTGAAAATCATTATATAAAATGAAAACAAAATTACAAGACCTAGCCCTATGTTTGTGCTTAGCCGTTACAGCATTGAGTTTGCAGGCACAAATTGCTTACCATGGATTTGAACAAAATGCTTCTGATACTTGGGGAGCTACTTTCTCAACCCCCGCTTGTACCAATGGTGGAGATATCTGGGATTATTCTACGAACCTAAGCGGAATTGTTCCCTCTGCTGGCACCCAATTTTGGGGAGTACAAGACTTAGATGGTAACTGTGGTAGCTCTGCAGGAGAGACCATTACTTTTGCAGATGTTAATGTTAGTAGTTTTACTGGTGTGACTATTAATTTTGATTACAATATTGTCGGTTATGATGGAGGAGATGATGTGTTTTATACCGTTGTTCTCGATGGTACTCCGCAAACTCAAGTGCAACTAGTTACAGGAGCAACAGGAGGTTTTTCTACAGGTGGATATGTTACGGAAACCATTAATATTCCCAACGGTACCAATACAGTTGGTCTAATTTTATTAGTAGACCAAAATGGTGGAAGCGACCGTGCTGGTTTTGATAACTTTATCCTAGATGGAACGGCAGTTGTTGCCTGTCCACATACTATTACGGGAGTAGCACCAAATTCTGGACCTGTCGGAACAGAAGTAACCATCACAGGAACAGGATTTACAGCTGGTTCAACAGTAACTTTTAATGGAATAGCTGCTAGTGCTGTGCAATTTATAGATGCAACGACTATAATAGCTACTGTTCCCACTGGTTCAACAACAGGAGCTATTGTGGTAAGAGAAGCAGCTTGCAATGTAACGGCTGCGACTAGTTACACTCTTTTAAACCAAAGTGGTGCTTGTAGCTCAGTTTTTAGTGATATTATCATTAGTGAGGTATTTGATAATAATGGTGGCTCTTTGGGGTATGTTGAAATTTATAATGGAACAGGAGCAACGGTAGACTTAACAAATTATCAAATTGACCGTTATGGTGATTTGGCTTCAGGAACCGTTACACATTCGTACAACTTTCCAGCGACAGGAGTAGGATCTTCTATTGCTGATGGACAGGTTTTAGTTGGGCGTATTAATAGTGGCGGCTCTGGGATCGAAGATTTTGATTTTGGAACAACAACAGCAGGTTTTAACGCTAATGATCGTCTAGAATTGATGTTTACCCCTACGAATACTTTAGTCGATGACTTCCACGATGCAGTAATTGGCGGAATCGGTTATGTATACAGAAGAAACAATACGATTACTGGTCCCAATCCTACATTTACAGCATCGGAATGGACTACCGCTACGACTGGCGATGAATCAGACTTAGGTGTTTTTAATGTAGCGGGGGGAACACCAACCATAACAACTCAACCTACTGATATTAGTGGTTGTGGCATTACTTTTTCTGTTAATGCAACAGCAGGTAATGGAGGTGCATTGACCTATCAATGGTTTTTTAATGAAAACGATGGGAGTGCCGTTAATTGGACTGCTGTGAGTGGAGCTGCTTTTCCTGGTACAACTGTAGCGGGCGAAACGAGTAGTACACTATCAATCACAGGAAGTTTGACCAACTATGATGGTTATCAATTTTATTGTCAAGTAACAGAGAATGGAACTTGTAATGTTTTAACAGAGGCTGTACAGTTTACCTTAGCTGCACAGCGCTTTTTCCGTACCGTAGCGAATGGAGATTGGACGAATACTAATACTTGGGAAATGGCTACCTCCGCAGCAGGACCGTGGTCACCAACTTGTGTTTATCCTTTATTTGACAATAGTGACTATATTCATATTTTAAATGGACATACCGTTAATATTGACCAAGATGTCGTTGTGGATGAAGTGGTGATTGAAGCAGGAGGAACGGTTTCTATTAATAACAACCGTTTATTTGCCTTTAATAATGGAACAGGAGTTGATTTGGAGGTGCAAGGAACTTTAATTGATAATGGTAATGGTGGTGGTGATGGTATGGATATGACAACCAATAACGCTACTTGGTTATTAGGTGCAAATGGAGAGTTGATAAAAACGGGTTCTAGTGCCATTGCACAGTATAGAGATAACTATGAAGGCGGTATTGCCACCATTCCTGCCACAGCAACATGGCGTTTCCGTCATAGTGGAAATAGTGGAACAATACCTGTTATTACTGTTGGTATGTTTTATCCTAATTTATATTTAGAGTCTACTAGTGGTAGCCATAGTTTTAATACAGCTGCCGAAGTATTTCAAGGAACGACAGGATTTATGACTGTAAAAGGAAATATGTATATCGGAAACAGTGGAACAGGTGCCGTAGACGTTTTTAATACCAATACCAGTACTACTCTAATGCAAATTTTAGGAGATTTAGTTATTGGAGGAAATGGTAGTACGGGGACTTCAAAAATTGAAAATAACCAAGGAGGAATTATTGGTACAGGTATAGAAGTATATGGAAACCTTCTAATCAATACAAATGGTCAATTGGACTTAGAAGATGGGACAGCCGCAGCAGATGGAATCGTAAGATTGCATGGAAATTGGACGGATTTGAACCCAGGCAATGGTTTTGAAGAAGGAGAAAGTACGATTGAGTTTGTTGGTACCACGAACCAAACAATTAATAAAGCTACCATCAGTGAAAACTTTTATAATGTAATCGTTAACAAGACTAATGGAACACTTCAGAACAATGCTAGTGACATGGTTATTGAAAATGATATGACCTTTACCAACGGTATTGTACTAACAACGGCAGCTTCTTATATTTTATTTGAAACAGCTGCAACAGCAACCAGTGCTTCTACTTTCAGTCATGTCGATGGTCCAGTTATAAAAGAAACAAGTGCGAGTGCTTTGACAACGTTTACTTATCCAACTGGCGATAATGGCGTTTATGGTGCGATAGGCATCGAAACAAGATTTAATACAGGAGAATTGTACATTGCAGAATATTTTTCTGTGGGATATGGTACTTATAATGTTAATACAACGGAATTAGATCATGTAAGTTCATTGGAGTATTGGACATTAGATGAGTTTGTAGGAGGAACGGGTGAAAACTTACGTGTTACATTACACTGGGGACCGCATAGTAACGTAATTTCTCCATCAAGTATTCGAGTGGGGCATTTCTTTACGCAAGCTCCAAGTGTTGTTGATCAATGGGAACGTGAAGGCGCTAGCCCCGTAATTACAGGGACAGCTGCTTCAGGAACAGTTACTTCTGATTATGTAACTTCTTTCAGTCCATTTACATTGGCAGATATAATTGCCCAGACTTCTTTGCCGCTAGAAATGTTGCGTTTTGAAGCAACAAAAGTAGAGCGTACAGCAGTATTAGAGTGGGAAGTTGCCAACGAAAAATCAGGAGATCGTTATTGCCTAGAACGTAGTGCTGATGCTCAAAATTTTGAAACACTAGTTTGTTTTGATGCGACTAGCGACCAAGCAACAGCTTTGTATAGTTATATAGACGAAACGCCATTCACAGGGTACAACTACTACAGAATACATCAAGTTGATTATACAGGAGTGTCGAATTATAGTATTACAAAGGCGTTGCAGTTCAATAAAGATAACATGGGGGTATGGATATATCCTAACCCTGCGAGCGAGCAATTGACAATTGAGTTACCTATCTTAATGAAAGGTACTTATGCAGTTCAAGTAATTGATGCATTGGGACGTACTTTAATTGAATCTAAGATTGCAGAGGGAAATGCTATGAAGGTATTAAATACCGAGATTTTGGCATCAGGGGCTTATGTGTTAAGAATAGAAGCGCCTAATGGAAGTGTTCATACTCGTAAAATCACAATACGACATTAGAAACTTCTGGAAATAACCAGTAGATATAATTTTGCGAGAGCCATTGGTTGAAATCAACAACCAATGGCTCTTTTATATTTTAGGAATACAGGACGATAAAGATATTGTAGCTTACGACGCATTTCGCTTGGACATAGAACTTAGTAGTAGTCCTAAGCCTCCACAAAGTAAGACTAGAATCACAATTAAATCAAAGGCAGACATGTATTGTAGACTAAAATGAGTGTTTGCTATCACGCCAAAAATTAGAGCAGCGAGTGAGCCAACTGTAACAATCCAAGCTAATGGGTTTCGAGCATTAAAAAATAACATTCCAACACCTAACATAAAGACCAGCATAATAGAACCTGAAGTAACGCCAATTCCTCCCACATTAAATAAAGAATAACGACCATGAAACATTGTTCCGATATCGACACGAATAGAATTTAACATCAGATACAAACCTCCAATGAACATAATGAATCCCATAAAAAAACGACCAATATTAGTACCCATAAGTTTTAGTTGTAATAATAATTATAAAATGAATTGTTCAGAGTCATTCTATAATTGCAATAATTTATAAAAAATGATATTGTCTGATAATCAGGTGCTTGTTTTTTTAGTGCTTGAGATTTAGGGCACTAATGACCAATTGTACAATATGATAAGTAGCACAATTTGATGTTATCATAACCAATCGTACAACAATACAAGTATACTAAAAAATTCCTAGACCCTAATTTTTTTAAGATATTCAATTCTTTATTATCTTGTATAGATCAGACAAATGAAAGCAAGCATTGATGCAAGAAAAACACCTTCTTTGACAAATCTCAATTTAATTCAAAAAATATGACCACACAAATAAAATCATTTGAACATTATCAAGAAGTCTATCAGAAAAGTATTGACGCCCCCGAAGCTTTTTGGGAAGAACAAGCTCAATCGTTTACTTGGCGCAAAAAGTGGAAGCAGGTTCTAGATTGGGATTTTAAGAAACCTTCTGTTAAATGGTTTGTTGGTGGCAAGTTAAATATTACAGAGAACTGCCTTGATCGTCATTTGGAAACTAAAGGAAATCAAACAGCGATTATTTGGGAACCCAATGAGCCAGGCGAGGCAACAGTAACCTATACTTATAAAGAACTACATGCAGAAGTATGTCGGTTTGCTAATGTGTTAAAAGCAAATGGGATTACAAAGGGAGATAGAATTTGTTTTTACATGCCTATGGTCGCAGAACTAGCCATAGCAGTGTTGGCTTGTGCTCGAATTGGAGCTGTTCATTCTGTTGTATTTGCAGGGTTTTCGGCTAAGGCATTGGCAGATAGAGTAAAAGATGCGGAAGCAAAAATGATTATTACTTCTGATGGTAATTATCGAGGTGCTAAAAGTATTCCCGTAAAGGCTGTTGTTGATGCGGCATTAGAGCAAGATTGCCATTCTGTAGAACGTGTTATTGTGTATCAACGCACGCATACTGCTGTGGAAATGAAGGAAGGTAGAGACCTATGGTGGCATGAGGAAATGCGTCAACAAGATGCTGTTTGTGAAGCAGTAGAAATGGATGCGGAAGATATGCTATTTATTCTGTATACTTCAGGGTCTACAGGAAAACCCAAAGGGGTGGTGCATACTTGTGGAGGGTATATGTTGTATACAGAATACTCCTTTAGAAATGTTTTTCAGTACCAAGATGGGGATGTTTACTGGTGTACAGCCGATATTGGATGGATTACAGGTCATTCATATATTGTATATGGTCCTCTGTTGGCTGGAGCGACAACAGTCATGTTTGAAGGAGTGCCAACGTATCCTGATGCGGGGCGATTTTGGCAAATTTGTGAAAAGCACCAAGTCAATCAATTTTATACAGCACCAACTGCTATTAGAGCATTGCAGGCAATGGGGGACGAGTATGTTACCAATAGTGATTTGAGTAGTTTGAAAGTATTGGGAACCGTAGGAGAACCCATTAATGATGAAGCATGGCATTGGTATAATGACGTAGTAGGGAAGCAAGCTTGTCCCATTGTGGATACGTGGTGGCAAACAGAAACTGGTGGAATTATGATTTCTGCCTTGGCAGGGCACACGCCCCTAAAACCTTGTTATGCTAGCCTGCCTTTGCCTGGGATTCAGCCTTGTTTGGTAGATCCTAATGGAAAGGAGATCGAGGAGAATGAAGTAGAAGGACTATTGTGTGTAAAGTTTCCTTGGCCTTCTATGATTCGAACGACGTATGGTGACCATGAGCGTTGTCGTCAAGTTTACTTCTCGGCATTTGAAGATAAATATTTTACTGGAGATGGGGCAAGGCGCGATGCCAATGGGTTTTATAGAATTATTGGGCGAGTAGATGATGTGATTAATGTATCTGGACATCGTTTTGGAACCGCAGAAATAGAAGATGCTATTAATGGTCATCTAAATATTGTTGAGTCCGCAGTAGTGGGATATCCGCATGATATCAAAGGGCAAGGAATTTATGCTTATGTCGTTGCCAAAGACCCTATTCAAGATATGGAAGCCTTTAGACAAGAGGTTTTGTTTATTGTTACTAAAGAAATAGGGCCTATTGCCAAGCCAGATAAAATACAAATTGTAGAAGGGCTTCCTAAAACTCGTTCGGGTAAAATTATGCGCCGAATTTTGCGGAAAATAGCTAGTGGCGATACTTCTAATTTGGGCGATACCTCTACCTTATTGAACCCAGATATTGTTCAAACAATTATGGATGGGGCACTGGTCTAGAGTCCAATATTGACTAGGTTATGGCGAGTTGTCTTTCTTTTTGGGGCGGGATAAGTTCTGTCCCAAAAAGAAGACATCAAAACTATATCAATAACTTGCTTAGTTTGATAATAGCCATTTCTAAATATTCGTTTTCGATACTGCCATAACCCAAGCGCAAACCATTGACAGTATAATCAGGATTGTATTTAGAAATATCTGCAATTCGAATACCTTGTTGTTCCAATTGAGCAAGAAGCAGCGACAAGTCAACATCTTGAATAGGACGAATCCAAAATGCTAATCCTCCCGTTGGTAAATCATAAGTAACTTTATTGTGTAAATGCTTGACAAGTAGCTTCTCTACGTATTGTCGTTTATTTTTATAATACCGAATCGCTCTTTTGGTATGTCGTTTAATAGCCCCATCCTTAATTAATTCTACAATTGCTTGTTCCATGATGGTATCATTTTGTATGTCAATGATTTCTCGCAACGAACTTATCTCTTTAATTAAATCAGTATGTCCAACTAGATACCCAATTCTCAACGCAGGAGCTACAATTTTACTGAATGTACCAATGTAAATATAATGGTTGGTATTGGTATAGCTAGCAATGGGTAAAATTGGGCGGTTGCCAAAATGAAATTCATGATCGTAATCATCTTCAATAATTTTGAAATGATATTTTTGAGCCAACTCAATTAGTTGTAACCTTCTTTTTAGGCTTAGTGTAACCGTAGTGGGGTATTGATGGTGCGGCGTCACATAAATAGCTTTGATGTTGGAATATCTTTGGAGTATCTGCTCTATTTCTTGTATGAGAACCCCTTCTTTGTCTACATTAACAGGGAGTACTTGGGCACCTGCTTGTTCAAATGTTCTCCACGCAGGACGATAACCTGGATGCTCTACTAGGACATAATCGTTTGGAGTTAGCAAGCACTGGGCTAATAAATATAAGGCCATTTGGCTGCCTCTAGTAATACAGGTTTCTTCTAATTTAACTTGCATTCCTCGTTTGTGATTAAGCATCTGAACAACCAAAGCTCTAAGTTTAGGATTGCCTTGGCTATCCGTATAGCCCAATAGAGTATGTTTAGATTTTAAACTAAATACTCGTCGATAAGCACTCGCCAATTCCTTTATAGGAGCTATTTTAGTATTGGGAACACCATCGTCAAGAGTGATTATAGGCTTGGTATGGTTGGACGGTACAACCAAAGGAGCCTGTTTAGGGGCTTCTAAATCCATAGAAATATCAGCAACAAAAATCCCAACTCTATCCTTAGAGACCAACCAACCTTCTATAATTAAAATATCAAGTGCTTTTATCAACGTATTTCGATTGACACCAATTATTTGAGCCAATTGTCTAGTACTTGGCAGAATTTCTTGTGGCTTCAATCGACGGTTCTTGATTGCTGCAATAATCGCATCTGCAATTTGCATATAAACAGCTTTGGGAGTTGTTGTTGTCACTTCAATATTAAAATCCCATAATCGCTTCATTGGTCTACTATTTTTTGTGAAAACTGTATCACTAATATAGACCAAAGGTACACTATCTTTGGCAGGTATTAATAACAAAAACACAAAATTATGAATGAAAGTAAAAAGTTTAGTTCCAAGGATTTTCACCAAACGTATGCTCAATTAAAAACAGTTATCCCTGAAAAATTGATTCATAGAGCGGTAGAAAAAGCAGGAGTACACAACCAATTTTCGGAGGAGAGAAAACATCCTGTATTTTTTGTTGACTTGCCAAGTAAGAATATAAGTATTACGATTGGAGGGCTGCTAGGTGATCAAGTGACGAACCTACATCGTCATACTTATGAAACCATGCTGTATGTCGTAGAAGGGGCAGGGTGGACTGAAATTGAAGGTGAAAAAATAGAGTGGAAAGCGGGCGATGCCGTTTATATTCCTTCTTGGGCTTGGCACCGACACGGTAACTTGAGTAGTGAGGTAGCAGCAAAATACATTGCTTGTGAAAATGCTCCGCAGCTTCAAAATTTAGGCTTGGCACTTAGAGAAGAGGAAGGAAGAGATTTTTTTAAAATTCAAAAATAAAAATAATGACAAAGAAAGCGTTTAAAGGGATTATTGCTTATCCGATTACACCTTTTACAGAAAATGAAACCGTTGATATCTCGCTTTTTAAAGAGCAGGTAGAACAACTAATTATTAATAACGCAGATGCAATTGCGCCTCTAGGAAGTACTGGTGTGCTACCTTATTTGGATCGTACAGAAAAACAGTTGATTGTAAAGGCAACTATAGAACAAGTAGCAGGAAGAGTACCTGTGTTGGTTGGTGTTTCTAACTTAACGACCAAAGAGACAATAGAAGATGCGATTTATGCAGAATCTGCGGGAGCACAAGCTGTTATGATTATTCCTATGAGTTATTGGAAGTTGACAGATGATGAAATATATGACCATTATAAAAAAGTGGCTGATCAGGTCAATATACCTATTATGGCATATAATAACCCTGCAACAGGAGGTGTTGATATGTCGCCCCAATTGCTCAAACGTTTATTGGGAATACCAAATGTTACGATGATTAAAGAGAGTACAGGAGATATACAGCGGATGCATTACCTTAAGAAAGAACTAGGAGATCAAGTTGATTTTTTTAATGGTTCTAACCCTTTGGCATTGGGGGCATTTGTTGCAGGGGCAACAGGGTGGTGTACTGCGGCACATAATCTAATTCCTAAATTAAATGTTGCACTATATCAGGCAATACAAAACAATGATTTAAAACAAGCACAAGTTTTGTTTTATAAGCAAGTTGATGTTCTAAAATTTATTGTAGAAAAAGGACTTCCTAGATCTATACAAGCTGGTTTGGAAATATTAGGCAAAAAGGGTGGTCATTTAAGGAGTCCTCTTAATGTATTATCCAATGAGGATAAAGAACAATTGAAGGTATTACTTGAGCATGCTACGATAGAATAGATATTTGTTGAAAGGGTCTAATTAGGAATCTCTAAGTTTTGTAATTACTTAATTTTTAAGAGATTCCTATTTTTATTTGTAAGGAAAATGGATTGAATTATTGGGTAACTGTTACTCACAGTTAATTTGTCTGTTATGTTTTATTAGGAAATTCAACGCTTCAGCCGAGGTAAAGTAAACGACAAAGGTTGGTGAAGGGAGCAACTAAGTGTGAATTCTTTCGTATGTAAAACAGTTATTTATCATTAGATGATTGTATTGGTGCAGTATAAAGACTTTAAAATTTAAAATGACAAAACTTTTCAAACTAGTATTTTTAGCTACGTTTGTATTGGTGGTAAATTATCTCATTACCTTATGGAGTATTGTTACCAATAGTAAGATTATTATGTTGAGTAGGGAGGGTACAAGTACAGAGGCTTGTTGTCATTACTTATTGACACAAATAGGTCTATCAATAGCTTGTTTTGTATTAGTAATTGTTGGTAACCCTAATATCTTGCCTATAAGGCATCACAATACAACGATAAGGGGAGATGGAGAACTGATTTTAGATGATTTAGAACAGCCGAGAAGGGATACATTGACGAAAGCTGAAAGACAGAATATTCAATTTTTGAGAGGAATCAATTTTATTAATATCCTTACTAGCCTTATTTTCTTCTTTTTGCTTTGGTTATGGCAAGATGATACACTTATTATTGTATTAACAATACCTTGGGCAATCGTTCAAGGGGTGTTTAGCTTTATAATATTATTTGTTGTAGCTCGCTAATTTGAAATGTAACAAAAGTTTTTGATTGTTATGATGGCTTATAGAGGAGATTCATATTGAGGGCAATTTATAACAGAACAATAGCAGCGAAGCTAATTTGATTAATAAACAAAGTACATCATGAAAGACAATCAAACACTGAAGTGGCTATTAGGGGGGATGGCTATTTTTTCTATCCTCTACATCTTATTAGCATTTATTATATTAGCACAAGGACATTCTTGGAAGTGGTATGCCCAACTAGTACGAGTCTGTTATGGCATTATTTTGTTTTTGTTAGGAATACGCCTATTGCTTTGTTTTGTCTTTTGGAGTGATTGGGATAAATGGAAGGGGCAATTCAGTGATTGGGAGGCAGGGATGCTTTTGGATGAAAATTGGAAAAAAGAGAATCGAGATAACACTCCGTATGCAGGGCGAAAACTAGATATTTGGATTAGTAGTCTGCATTTGTGTATGGCCTTGTTTTTAATACTTGGTGAGTGGGGGATAGGAGTGGGTTTTGCTAATATTATGGTCATAGGAATCGTTTATGCAGCATTTTTAGCTATCCTAGGATTAGCTCAATTTTCTTAAAAAAAGCGAATATTTGTTAAAATAATAGAATTCTCTTGTTTTTATTTGTAATTAGTCTAAATAGGTATTATGTTTGCAAACGTTTCTATGTAGTTCATTTTTTTAATTGATTTTTAAAGAACTACAAAATCAAATAACAATAAAAAATAGGATGATGAATCCATTAGAAATGAACAATGTTCCCACGACTGTAATACCAAGTTTTGATTGTAAAAACTGCAAAAAGAAATGTTGCAAAAAGTACAAAAAAGGCAAAAAACAATGTAAGCGTTGTCCTAAGTTACCTCAATTGTAAGCACATCGTTGCTTTATTGGGACGTTATTCGTTGGTATAGCCTGTCGCTAAAAAGGAATTTACTATAAAAAGAAATGGCTTTATTGTGCCCATAAATTTTGTTAAATGCCTGTGGGGATTCGGTTAGATTGTTGCGAATGGTTCCTTCCAGTATTTGTGTTTCGAACTCTCCTAATAACTGTACCTGTCTTTTGGTTAGTTTTATTAAATGTTTTCCTGTCGTCCTTGCTTGGGTTGGAATAGGATTATGTTGATAATAATCGCATCTTTTATAAGCCATGTAGTAACCGTCCCCTTTTTTGATAATACTAGTTTGGCTGGCAGGTATGCGCATCTCTTCATGCGTGTTCCCATAATAAGAAGAATAAAAAATCAAGGTGTCCGTACTCTTCATTCGCTCTAAAAATGAAGGATAATTTCTATTAAAAAAGAAACAAGTTAGATCAATGTCTGGCATATTAGTATAGGTATAAAAATAGTATACATTAGAAGCCAAGATGCTGTCAAGAGGCGTAAAAATTATTTTATAATGTCCTTGAGATAGGTTTAACGTTTGTGTTGCAACATAGTCCAATTGCTTGACTAAAGTATCCATTGTTGCCGAGGAGTAGGGAGTAACCGAAACCATTTCATACAATTCAAACTTTCCTTCCATTTTGAGTTGGCTACTAGATATGCAAGATATATCTATCGTCAAATTGATAGAAACTTGTCCCTTTGTATTGTAGCTTGATAAGCCTAGACCTAAAGTCAGCAATAGAATAAACCTTGTTTTCATTTGTTGAGAATGTGCTTTCTGTTAAAATAAATCTTTCCCAAAATAGTCCTCCATTTTTATAGATGCCAGTAAGATCTGTTTCGGTGTACCGCAACTACTAGCCATAGTTTTATAATAACATCCGTTGTTGAAATAGTTCTCTATTATCTCACTGAAATTGGTATTTCTAATTTTCTGATATAGCAAGATTTTGATGCTATTTTTTTAGGTTAAAATAGGTGTTGTTTTTTAATTATTTGATTTTTAATATTTTATAATGGTGGAGGTGTGTGTTGTAGTAGTTTTGTAGTACCTCTATGTAGGGCTTTTGTATAAGGTATAAAATAGGAAAACCTCCAAGTTCGGTCGTTATTTGTAGCAAGAAATGATTGGTAGGCATTAGGCACGACATCATTTTACAATGCTTACAATACCTATTCGAATAGTTGTCTAGTGTTGACAAAATAATCTCTAACTAGACATTTAAAGCATTTAATTATTCAATTACCTTTTAAATTCAAATTATGAAATCATTAAAGATTAATTTCTTATTCGTGAGCTTATTCACAGCTACATTACTATCTATTTTTGTTATTTCTTGTGAAAAAGATTTGCCAGCTCCTGTACAAGATGAAGCGGTTCAAACTATAGAACCTCACATCGAATCGACCATTGTTACATTAGAAAAAGACGACCCGATTCTCAAGTCGTTGCAAGCATCACAAGATGTTCAAAATTACAATACTACAGCAGGACGATTGTTGTGGGAGCAAGCCGCAATGATTACCTACAATAGCGAAGAAACGCTTCCGTTGCTATTAGTACCGATTGACAATGGTGTAGAAGGCGCTTTGTCTATGTTTGTAGCAGCTTACAATGAGACAAAAGGAGAGTTTCATGCTTTTATCAATAATTTTGATTTGCCTTCTAGTACTTCTGTCGAAGAGGGCTATACTGGAACGATAGAGTATAAAACAGTACAGAATGTAATGGCTATGAAAGCAGATTATGAAAAAGGGAAACTAGTCAAAGAGTATCAACCTGATTTGAGTCATGCCAATTATAGAGGGGTGAATATAGATTGCTTTTTGACGTGTATTCGCTTGGCGGGAGCTGCCTCCATCTTGTCAGGTGTACCTGTTGTTTGTGCTTCTTCAGCTTCTTGTTGCTTGGCTGCCCCCGCGCCCGTTAACCCATGTTGTGTGGTATTTGCAGGCTGTATTTTATACCAAGGAGGCGTAGCAGGTGCTTGTGCGTGGAATTGTTGGGAATAGATTTTTCTGACCACTTACTTATGACTAATACTCCGTTGATTTTTTAGTTTTCCTACGAACCCGTAGGCTCACGAAGTAAAAACGTAAAAAAGCATCTTGCATTAGTTTGATTATCAGTCTTTTAGTGTAAAGGTTAATAGAAATGCATTTTGCTGGTAATCAAACTAATACGATTTTTCAACGGAGTAATGTATGACTGGAACAGATAGGTAAATCTAAACTTGCATTGTTTTTTTATATTTTAACTCTTTTAAAACTTTTAAGTATGAAATCACTGAGCATTAATTTTTGGTGCATGAATCTATTTATAATTGTTATAGTATCTTTTTTTACTATTTCTTGTGAAAAAGACATCCCTACAGATCCTCAAGTTGTAACAGAGGCTGCCTCTGCTGACCCTGTTACTAATCGTTATTTGATGCCTAAGGGCTTTGGCGAAAAATCAGAAGCAGAACAAGCAACTATTATAGAAAAACTAAGCATTGAGGAGGTAGCGGAATTGAAAGAAAACCTTAAGGTAGCTTTGTATCTAAAAGAAATTGGAAAGTATGAAGCAATCTATCAAGATTTAAAGGAAGGACAAACGTTTCTAGAGCTAGAATTGGGAGATAATTTGTCTAAAAGAGAAATGAGTGAATTAACCATTTTTACACCATCTTTGACGTCTTTGGATCAAATGTTTAAAGGTAGAATTTGTACTACTTGGTGGCATTACTACACTTGGATGGGATCAGGCTCTGATTGCTTAAACTTAGCTTGTTGCGCTTGTTGTGAGTGGAAGGCTAGATGGAGAAGTTGTTGGACTATATTGGATGGTTCTTATGTAGAAGAAAACAGAAAGTACTGGAATATGTGTTGGTAACTTTTAACAACAGTTCGTTGAAAAACTTTATTAGCTTGATAATTAACAAGTTATAATTTCACTGTGTTTCATGTTAAGAATTTGATTATCAAGCTAATATAAATGTGCTTTTTTATCTTTTTGGTGAAAAAGTAAAAAACTAAGCTTGCGCCCTCATGAGCATAGCGAACTAATCAACGAACTACTATTTTAATAGAGAACTTTTAAATAGTAGGTATAACAAGACTAGTATAGCAGTCTAAAAAAATGAGTCATCCTAGTGTAGAGGATGACTCATCTTTTTTATTTTATGATACTTTTTTGTCTATGTAATTGTATCGTATTAGGCTGTTCTAGCAAAGTCTTTTTGATAGACTAAGACTCCAAAACTCGTAATCATGCTCATTACAAACACCTCTAAAAACAACATAGAAGCAGCTACTAGCGGAATATAAGTAATCCCTGTTTGGCTACTGATTGTTGTCATATTTGTTGTAATAGTTGCCAAACTAAATCCGCTAATTGGTTGTGTAATAAAATAGGCAATTAACATGACAACAGCAGCTGTAATGGAAGCTATAGCTGAAAAAAGAATTCCTTTTTGGAAGAATCTATATTTATTTGTGACGTGATTTTTTAGTTTGGATAGCCCAATAGCTAATGGAAATGCTAAAATAAAGTATTTCAAAAACTTAAAAGCAATTGTATTTGCTGGGTTAAATAGTTCAACTATAATCAAAAAGCCAATCATGGTAACTGCTCCAAAAAGACCTGTATACATGGCTGTTTTTGAAATGTTTATTGTTGACTTTTCTTTGACGGTTATATCGTTATTCATAATTTTATGTATTTTTTGTTAAAAATATAGCCAAACACGAAAAAGGGGACGTGAGAGTTTTAGAGTTTTTTGAAATTTGTGACGTGTTTGTATTAGTATAAACAAGTAAAAAGATAAATTGTTTATAAAGGGTTGATTGTCCTTAAGGATGCATATTCTTTTAAATCTTGAAAAAGGTAACTAAGTGATAGCCGAATAAACCTGTGCTAGTAGGACAAAGGAGTTGCTCATGGAATAATCAACAGAGTATTAAAATTTATTAGCTATCTTTTTCTAGATAAGTAGAAGGACTTTCTATTTTTGCAAAAAGCATTGATGAAAAGATGAACCTAATGATTTTGGTATTGTTTTAAGTGGTAAATAAGAAAAGTAGAAAAATGGAAATACGATTGCTAAAGCGGGAAGAAATAGAAGCCCCAAAATGGAATGGCTGTGTGCATTACGCTGCTAATAGTAAAATTTATGGTTATACTTGGTACCTTGATAATGTAACCAATGATTGGATGGGCTTGGTAGAAGGAGATTATCAATCTGTTTTTCCTTTGGTCTGGAACGATAAGTTGTTTAAAATAAAACAGCTCTACCAACCTTTTTTGTGCCAGCAATTGGGTCTGTTTACGGTTAATATACGTTCCAAAGAGCGCATTCAGAAGTTTTTGGAAGCAATTCCAGAAGACTTTAAGTATTGGGATTTGAGCTTAAACGATGGCAATAGTAATATCTTGAAATTAAAAGAGTACGAGACGATTCAAAAAAAGAATTATCACCTTGATCTTAGCAAGCCATACGATGACTTGTACCAAGCTTATTCCAAAAACGTAAAACGAAATCTCAAAAAGGCATTGAATGAAGGTTTATATTTGACTAGTAATTTAAAACCAGAGACCTTTGTTGCGGAGGTTAAAAAAGCGCAAGAAGCAAAGGGCGTACAACATCCAGAAGCATTGTATCATACTGCTCATCGAATTATTTGGAATTGTTTGCACCGAGGAAAAGGAGTGATTACAGCTGCTTTCAACACCAATAAAGAATTGTGTGCGGCTATTTTTTTTATGTTTGATGGACGTGCTATTATTAATTTGTTAAATGTCAGTACAGCTATTGGTAAAGAAGTGGGTGCAATGGCTTATTTATTGGATGCGACAATTAAGCGAGAAGCAGAAAGTGTTAAGTATATTGATTTTGAAGGCTCCTCTGTTCCTGGAATTGCTCGTTTTTATGAAAGCTTTGGGGCAGAAAATGTCCCTTATTATCAATTGAAAATAAATAAATTGCCTTGGTGGCTAAAGTGGAGGAAGAAATAACGGTTGCGATTTGCTAGTAGAAATCTATAAAATCTACTTGTTTTCTTCAGTTTTTATGACTAAATTGTAGATTAAGAAGGAGTAAATATTTTTAGAGGTATCTTTAAACCTATTTTCACTATTTTTGACAGCATATGCTGGTGCGCTGTAACTATTCTTAGAGAATTACTTTACAATGTGCTAGGCTAAAAAACATACAATGGCAAAGGATTTGGATGATATATTAGATGGAGATGATGACTTGGCATCGTTCTTTAAAGAGGATGAAAATGACGAGGACGATTTAGCCTCTTTGTTTGCAAATGATGAAGACGAAGATGATTTGGCTTCTTTTTTTGAAAACGAAGAAGAGGATGATGATTTAGCCTCTTTTTTTGATGACAATGAAGGAGAGGAGGATGACTTAGCATCGTTCTTTGAGGACGAACCTGAAACGACCAATAGCGAAGATGATTTAGATTTGGCTTCCTTTTTTGATAATGATGAAGAGGATGATGAGGAAGATGACGGAACAGGACTTTTTGGAGAGATCTTAGGAGCTTTATCAAGTAAGCCAGATCCCATTCTTCCATATAAAAAAGAAAAAAGAAAAGCTAAGTTGGATATTACCAAGAACTCAAAAGAGGATCATCGTGATATCAAGCGGTATACTAAGAGTGAATTGCAAGAGCAGTTGAAACGAGACTATAAGTACATGCTTGGCAAGCCCTATATGGTTATTCAACCGGTAACAATATTGGCAGATTACCCTTACAAAAAGAAAAAGAGTAACTCAGACGCTATCAATGATCATAATGTAGAATACGACTATGTGTTGGTGATTGGAAAACTACTAAAATGGCGATCAACAGAAGAATTTAGAGGCAAAGCCTATAAACTAGGCGAAATTATGTACATGAAACGTGGGGTGTATTGGGTTAATGGAAAACAGGTGCGTATGGAACCTCATTTTGCGATTGTGCTACACCGATCTTATAAGAGAATTAAGTCTAAACGGATTCGAGATTTGTTGGCGCCATTAAAGCAACGCCTGCGTGCAGGCAAACCTTTTAGTATTTATAAAGAGTTTCCTATTATTGTAGAAAGAACGGGTGTATTTAGTTAAAAAGTCCTTTTAACATTCCATTAAACGACACTAATGTTGATCAAAGAGCTTATTTGCCAACTTGAAAATGGTTGTGTAGAGTGGCTGTTTTGTAAATCTCAAAAAATATCCCTTATGAATTATTTTACATTTATTGCTGCTGTTTTATGTGCCCTAAGCTGCTCCAAGCAGCAATTGCCAGAAGGGCATTGGCAGGCAAGCCCTTCCGAAAAATCTGAGGCTAAAAATACTAGAATACTGAATGTAAACAGTGCTTCATGGACACATATCTCTAAAGACATTGTTTTATTTGATGGATTGGAACGACTCAATTTTCAAAATAATACATTGGAAGAATTGCCTGAATACATCGATAAGTTGAGCAACCTAAAGCGTTTAAATCTTGCTAGTAATAATTTGGAAGAATTGCCAGCGACACTCAAAAAATTAAATCATTTGGAGCGACTTAATATTAGTGATAATAAATTCTCCAATTTGCCGAAGGCCATTCTAGGTTTATCGAATTTGGAGGTATTGGATCTTAGAAACAACAACTTGAGTGAGTTGCCAAAGGACTTAACAAAGTTAGAAAAGTTAAATGCAATCTATATTGGTGGCAATAATTTCACAGAAGAACAACGAAAAATCTTTAGAAAGTGGCTACCTTACACCAAAATTATATTACGCTCAGAAAAACGAAAGTAAATCATATCGCTGTAAGTTTTTGACCACTTATGTGTACATCTTTCCGACAAAGAAAGACTATCAACTGTAAAGGTGTATGGTTTGCTTGTGTTTCTAACTAACGAATCATCATGAAAGCTTTAACACTTCAAGCACCTAAAACACCGATCACTTGTCAAGAAATGCCTCAACCAACTCCTACAAAGGGGCAAGTACTGGTAAAAATAAAAGCAGCAGCCATCAATCATCGAGATGTTTACATTACACAGGGGTTGTATCCTGGTGTTGTCACACCAATTATACTAGGTTCAGATGGAGCAGGAGAAGTGATTGAAGTTGGAGAGGATGTTTCTTCTTCTTGGTTGAATCAATCCGTGGTTTTGAATCCAAGTATTGGCTGGGATAGTGCTCCCAATGTACAACCCAACAATTATCGTATCTTAGGAATGCCTGACAATGGATGTTTTGCAGAGTATATAGCTGTTGATGTCGATCAAATTAGAAAAGCACCTAGTCATTTGTCTTTTGAACAAGCTGCGGCTTTGCCTTTAGCTGGCTTGACGGCTTATAGAGCTTTGTTTTCTCGTGCTCAATTGCAAAAAGGAGAACGTGTTCTAATCTCTGGAGTAGGTGGAGGAGTGGCTTTGTTTGCTTGTCAATTTGCCATTGCGGCAGGCGCAGAAGTCTATGTGACCTCTGGATCTAAGGAAAAGATTGAAGCAGCCATTGCCTTGGGAGCAAAAGGAGGTGTTTCTTACAAAGAAGAAAATTGGCACAAACTATTGCAAGAAAAAGCAAAAGGAGGCTTTGATGTGATTGTAGATAGTGCAGGAGGAGACGGATTTAAATATTTCTTGGATGTAGCCAATATGGGAGGACGGATTGTATTTTATGGAGGCACAAGAGGTAGTTTTAAAGTGAATCCTCAAAAGGTATTTTGGAAGCAATTGTCTCTTTTGGGGTCTACCATGGGAAACACAAAGGAGTTTGAACAAATGTTAACATTTGTTGCAACCACTCAATTGATTCCAGTGGTAGATAGCACATGGAAATTAGAAGAAGGGGCTAAAGCATTTGATTATATGGATCAAGGAAAACAATTTGGAAAAATTGTTTTCTCAATGGAGGATTAGGAACTAAAATTGCTATTAGATGTCATCGAGAAAAAAAGGCTTATCTTTCTTTCAATTATTTGCCTCAATAGTTAGCAGCACAAAAAATTACTAATAAGGTGGCTACTATGTGGAGTAATATGATTCATAATACAAAAGCAATGTTTAAAAAACTTTACCTCTTATTGGGATATTTATGTGTATTAATGCCAACTATATGGGGGCAAGGACTCCAAAGTTATACATTTGATCCACCTACCTATGAGCAGAAATGCATTCAATATTTTAATGATACAGCAAGTGGTGTCAATAATGTGAATGCCTTTATTCTTGCTAAGATGACAGAGTTGATGTATTTGGAGCGCTTGGATTATCAAATGCGTTATTTAGCCAATGGTTGTGAACCGATTGACACACTACAATCAACCGATTGGTTTCGTTCGCATTGTGCGGTCAAAGATACGAACTTTCAAGAGGTCTATGCAGAGCGGTTTAAGCATTATTTTAATAATCCATTAGAAATAGAGGCACTAGAAGAGTCACAGCGTTTGGATAAACGGTATGATCGGCATACTCGTTTTAAGTTTATTCATAAAATTCATACGCAGAGTGCTCGGTTTATGGGGATTTTTAAGTATAAATCAGGGCTAGATCCTGAATTGATGGTTATTTCAACACCTGAAACGATTTTTATTTTGTTTCGAGGAACAGATGATGTCGGAAAGAATAAATGGGCAGAATGGTTTGGAACTGATTTGAGAATTAATCAAACTCCAGCAGGCGGAGCTCTGGCAGGAACACGAATTCATACTGGGTTTTGGCTAAGTTTTGATTTGATTCGAGATGAATTAATTGCGACGTTGGCACAGTTTAATGCCAAGGATAAAAAAATATGGGTCGCAGGGCATAGTTTGGGAGGGGCGCTTTCTGTGATAACGGGTACGTATTTAAAATCGTATGGTTTGAATGTACAAAATGTGTATGCGTATGCTTGTCCTCGTACAATAGGAAACAAAGCTTTTATTAAAAAAGCCAATGAATTGCTACCCAATAGAATTCAACGATTTGAATATTTTAAAGATCCTATTACGCTGCTTTGGGCGCCTGGGTACAAGTATCATTATGTTGGACAACGCAATTGGTACGATGAAGAAAAATTAGGAAAATTTAAATTGTACAAAAAAGCAAAAGAAAGAGTCGTGGTGACAGGAGGATTTAAAAGATATCCTTATATAGATACCAAAGATAGGAAAAATGCGCGCAGGATTCGACGAAATCAACTGAGTGGAACAATTTGTATTGGAATGGGAATTCTGCATTATCACAATCCTCAATGGTATGTAAAGGCTGCTTATGAACAACTAACAGAAGAAGAAAAAGCTCATTTGCCCCAAATAGATGATAGTTATCCTTATCTTTACTACGGAAGAAAAGATTGTAAATAAATTATTATAATGGAACAGAATATACATATAGATGAAGTAACCATGACTAAATTGGTGCTTCACAAGGTTGGCAACAAATCTCAAGACGAGGGCATCCGTATTGCCAAAAAATTATTTAATCTAACGGATGAATTGTTGGATGTGTTGATGTCTTATTTCCTTAGTGGGTTTAAGTTAGAAGAAAATTATGAATTTAACCATGAGGTAGATTTGAGTATGAACGAAATTTATAATTATTGTTCGTACATTTTTGATGATGTTGAGGCTAATTTTTATGAACAGTCGATTAATATTCTAAAGCATCTATACGATAAGTCGAATCATGTAAAAGTGAAAGGGGGAGAACTCTATATTGCATATTTTCAAGATTGTATTGTCAACGATGAAATGGTAGATGCGATTGGGATTTTTAAAGCCGAAAACAAAGATACCTACCTGAAACTTAAGTTGGACGAAGAGGAGGAATGGACCTTAGATTTTGAAGAAGGGACAGATATTTCTAAACTGGATAAAGGTTGCTTAGTATTTAATACAAGCAAAGAAACAGGTTATCGAGTTGTTTCTATTGACTTAAAAAGTGCCGATGCTAAATATTGGAAAGATGAATTTTTGATGATAACAGAAGTTCAAGACAGTCGCTTTCATACCAAATCTTATCTAGAGATGTGTAAGGAGTTTGGCAAAAAGGCTTTTAAGGAAGAAGATAAACACGAGCGTGTGGATTTTCTAAATCGCTCCAAAGATTATTTTGAGCACTATAAGGAGTTTGATGAAGCGGAGTTTAAAGAAATGATTTTTGAAGATAATTATGAGAAAATAGATGCCTTTGAAGCACACAAACAGGATTTTCAAGAAAAATTAGGAATTGAAGATACAGCCGAAGAACCGTTCTATATTGATAAGCCTGTTGTTAAAAAAGCGAAACGAGGTTTCAAAAACAATATTCAATTGGACACGCAAATGGAAATTAAAATTTTATCTTCTCAAGCGCAAGCCGATGGCTTTTTGGAGCGAGGGTACGATGAAGAAAAGGAAATGAAGTATTATAAGATTTATTTTAATAATGAAAAGTAACCTTTTGGAAAGGCAAGTACATAATTATGATAGCCTACTAATTTTATTAGTGGGCTATTGTATTTCTAAGAATAGGTATGATGCTCTAAGCAGGTCAATAGGTATTCACCAATTAATAACTTGATTGTTGTCATTTTTTTGCGTATAATTGAAGCCGTATTGTAAGAATATGCTACCTTAAAATAAAAAAAGAACCAATGGCAAAAGTTCAAAAAGTATTTGCGTGTACAAGTTGTGGAACTACTTATTCTAAATGGACAGGGCAGTGCAATGCTTGTGAGGAATGGAATACCATCCAAGAAGAAATTGTAGTTAAAGAAAGTGCTAAACAAGAGGCTAAAAATATATGGCGGAAAGGCACCAAAAAAGAAAAACCTAGACCCAAAAAATTAGCACAGATTGAAACAGGTACCACGCAACGCCGAGAGACACATGATGGTGAACTCAACCGTGTGTTAGGGGGAGGTATTGTTGATGGGTCGATGGTGCTAATAGGCGGTGAGCCAGGAATCGGTAAATCTACATTGATGCTGCAATTGGCGCTCTCTTTGGAAGCAAAAATATTGTACATTTCTGGAGAAGAAAGCGAAGAACAAATTAAGATGCGCGCAAACCGCTTGGGGAAAACACCTGAGAATTGCTACATTATGTCAGATACTAGTCTGTCTAATGTGTTGATGCAAGCACAATTGTTGGAACCTGATATTTTAATTATAGATTCTATTCAAACCATTACATCGGCACACATCGAGTCGGCACCAGGAAGCATTTCGCAAGTACGAGAATGTGCTACGGAGTTTCAGCGTTATGCCAAAGAAAGCGGTGTGCCAGTATTTATCATTGGGCACATCACAAAAGAAGGAGCTATTGCAGGACCCAAAGTGTTGGAACACATTGTAGATGTTGTGCTGCAATTTGAAGGCGATCGAAACTACACACATCGCATTTTGCGTACCATTAAGAATCGTTTTGGTTCTACTTCGGAATTAGGAATTTATGAGATGCAAGGGATTGGTTTGAGAGAAGTTTCTAATCCATCAGAATTATTATTATCACAAAAAGAAGAAGACTTAAGCGGTTCGGCTATTGCAGCTACCCTAGAAGGAATTCGACCGATGTTGATAGAAACCCAAGCACTGGTAAGTACGGCTGTTTATAGTTCTCCTCAACGTTCTGCGACAGGCTTTGATTTGCGTCGATTGGGAATGTTGTTGGCTGTATTGGAAAAACGTTGCGGGTTTCAGTTTGTGAGCAATGATATATTCCTCAATATTGCAGGAGGCATCAAAGTGAATGATCCAGCGATAGATTTGGCGATTGTTTGCGCTCTAATTTCCTCTCTAGAGGATGTTTCTTTGCCTAGTAATATTTGTTTTGCAGGAGAAATTGGTTTGTCGGGCGAAATTCGTTCTGTACAACGAGCAGAGCAACGGATTCAGGAAGCCAATCGCCTTGGGTTTGAACAGATATTTGTACCTAGGTTTAATATGAAAGGAATTGATCAAAAGAATTATGATATTGAAATTATACCTGTAGGAAAAGTAGAAGAACTGTATAATATCTTATTTGCATAGAAAATGGAAGAGCTCGTTCAGCGTTTTCGGTTTGTTGTTCCTCAGTCAAAAACAATTCCACAAATGGGAGTAAATGCTTTCTTTGTCGATGGTTTATTAATTGATACAGGACATCGAAATGCACAAAAACAGGTCATGAAGGCGTTTGGTGATTTGCCAATAGAGCAAATTATTTTAACACACCACCACGAAGATCATACAGGCAACCTAGCAGCTTTAAAACAGAAGATAAATGTTCCTATGTATGCACATGCCTATTGTGCCAAGCTGATGGAATCCCCTCCGCCTGTTTGTTTTATAGAGCGAAAAACATGGGGGGCTAATACGGCTGTATCGGGCATTCAACCTGTTGATAAAACCATAGAAACCAATCGATACAAATTTCATATCGTGCATACGCCTGGTCATTCGGAAGATCATATTTGCTTGTATGAACCGAATCAAGGCTGGCTGTTTTCGGGAGATTTGTATGTTCACCATTACATTCGTTATTTTATGGCAACGGAAAGTGTGATAGAGCAAATAGAGTCGCTGAAAAAAGTATTAAAATTAGATGTTCATCGGTATTTTTGTAGCCACAGTTTTAAAGAAGATTCCTTTGTAGAGCGATTTACAAAGAAATTACAGTTTTTGGAAAACTTTTATGGAATAGTAGTTGAGTTGCATCAGAAAGGGTTTAGTCCTTCAAGCATTATGAAAGAAATTAAGATGAAGGAACAGTGGTTGATTCGATTGCTATCTGGGGGCTGGCTGTCTGGTATTAATATGGTACGTTCTGCGATTAGAGATGCTGAAAGAAATAGTTAGGATTGGTGTATCAATTGAGTTAAAAGTTCTATATGTTCCTCAACAGGTGTCTCTATTCGAGCTCGGATACTAGTATTGCCTTCAATTCCTTTTAGGTTTAATTTTCCGTCTATTCTAAGTTTAAAAAACGGTCTAGCAAAATGGGGATAATATTGTAGCTTCCCTTCTTTTCCTAAGTTTTTAATATGGTTGGCATCAAGTGGTCGAGATAAAATAATTTCTTTGATCATGGATCCATCCAAACAATCCTCTACATGGTGCATTTCAAGTATCTTCATAAGTGTAAATATAATTTTTAGTGGTTGTTTGTCATTAAAAGAATTTCTTGAATTGCTTTAATAAAATATTCAATTTCGGCATTGGTTGTAAAGAAAGAGGGACTAACACGGACCGTTCCGTCTTTAGGAGCATTGATAGGCGCATTAACAAGAGGAGCACAGTGCAAACCTGTACGAACGATTATTTGATAGTTTTGTTCTAGCAAATAGCCAATATCAGCTGTTTCTATACCATCTATGGTAAAGGATAGAATGGTTGTTTGTTGTTCGAGAGGAGCGTATATTCGAATTAGAGGATAAGTGGAAAAGGAATCTTTTATAATTTGAATTTGTTTCTGAATTTTTTGACGAATAATATCAAGACCTATTGTTTGAATAAACTGAAGGCCTGCATCAAGAGCAGCAATACCTACTATATTACTAGTGCCTGCCTCGTAGTAAGTTGGACGGTGTGTGGGCTGATATAGGAAATCACTCTGAGCGCCAGTACCACCAACTTTCAACGGTGCTAATGCAATATTTTGTCGAATATAAATGCCACCAATGCCAGAAGTTCCATAAAGTGCTTTGTGTCCAGTGAACGTTAAAATATCAATAAACATATCTTGAACATCAATAGGATAAAGCCCTGCACTTTGAGCAGCATCTACCACAAAAGAGATGTGTTTTGATTTTAAGAAACGCCCAATTGTTTTTAAGTCATTTAAAGTCCCCATTACGTTAGAACAGTGATTAAGGACTAGAGCAACGGTATCTGGTTGTATGTGTTTTTCTATAGAATTGAGCGTAATCCTACCGTACCGATCACTATTGATAATCGTCAAACGAATTTGTTGTTCCCGTTCCATGGTCTTTAAAACTCTCAAGACAGAGTTGTGCTCAAGACTTGTTGTCAATACGTGTTTTCCCGTCCAGTTACTTCCTTTCAGTGCAAGATTAAGGGACTCTGTCGCACTAGAAGTAAAGACAATATCAGAGGGAGAGGGAGCATTAAATAAGGTGGCAAGAGCCTTTCTACAGTTTTGTTGTATAGCCTGTTTGGATTGCGAGAGGTTATTTCTAGAATTATGTAGAGGTGGTTGGATCAATATCTTCGTAACAGCATCGACTACCGAAGGTGGTTTAGGAAAGCTGGTAGCGGCATTATTCAAGTAGACATACTCTTCCATATTGCAATAGTTCATTGAGGAACTTTATTTGATTGATAATTAATGATTTATGAATTTACTGCATTTTGTGTTAAAATTTTAATTATCAAACTAATATAAATATGCTTTTTTATCTTTTTGGTGAAAAAGTAAAAAACTAAGCTTGCCGAGTAGGCTTGTGCTAGTAGCACAAAAGCCCAAGGTCATGAGCGTAGCGAGCTACCACGAAGTAGCACCGTAGGTAACTAAGCTTGCGACCTCATGACCGCAGGGAATAATCAACGAACTACTAATATTGTAGACGTATACTTAAATACTCTGTCTGCTAATCGCCTGCATCCGTTTAAATAAAACAGAGAAAAACCATTAAAACAATAAAATGTAGCAGACAGCGTACTCAAGCAGACCTGTTTTTAAGATTCTTTAGCTTTGGTGACGATGAATTCACCGTAAGCATCACCACACTCAATACCTTTGACTTGTTCACACTCATAGGTTCCAATTGGTTTGCCTTTAGGATCGTAATCACCAGCATAAGCCAATTCCATAAAAGCAGCGCAAACGCCTCTAACCATGTAAGCACTCATCTTAGAGGAATGGCCATAATCTACAATATCAGCTTCATAATAATCATAGGCTCTTACAACCATCTTCTCGTTTGGAATTAGCTCTACAATTTCTGTATTTGCCCAACCCCAAGCGGTGAATACAGCAAAAGCACCATGTAGAATATCTTCTGGAATTTTTTCTAACATTGGTCCAACAACAGCATTCCATTCATCTGAGGTAATAATACCATAACCTGTATGATACCCACATTCATGAGCAGCGTTGTATAATAAATACTCTTTATAGAAACGCATTTCGGGAGATGATTTGGACGATAAGCGTTCGGCAAACGCATTCCAAAAATCAGTAGGAAGTTGGTTGACGGTTACATTAAAACCTTCTATAATACCATTTTCATCTGGCAACATGTCTATTTGAGACATTTGTTGAATGATCTTTTTTCTATCTATAGCCATTTATCTTCGAGTTACTTTAAAAAAAGAGGTGGGGGCACCCATAACAATACTTTGTTCTTCTACTGCTTGAAAGGAATTGGGAGACATGTCTAGGCAAACGGCAAATAATGCCTCAATAAATCCGCCAGAAATGTAATTAATCGGTTTGTCATAAACCCCCCATTTTTTTACCCAACCGCTATCGGTATGAGAGAAGGGAAGTTCGACAGCACCACTAAATTTTCCAATGAATTTGACGTTCATTTTTCCTAATCCCAACAAGGAATAATATTGACTGGCAATAGTGACTTTTTCTTTAATGGTAGAGTGTTCTGGATGTTTGGAAAAGTACTGGATTAATAAGTCTCGAAAACTTTCTCTTGCACATTCTTTTAATAAATCTGTTTCACCAGCATCTAAAGCCAATTGAGTGTATAAGCAAGTATAGTGATGACAGTGCAAAACCGACAAGATACCATTTATATAATGTCTATTGGTTTTTTCATCAAACTGATGATTGTATTGTATGTTATCTTTTATTACAATAGCCATAGTTGTTCTTTATTTAAATTCCTTTTTTATTTCTTCCATAGCATCTTGGAAAGTACCAATAAGTTCTTGGGTATCTTCAATTTCTGCGGCTTTGACACTAGGGGTTCGAGTAATAACTGCAAGTCTGATTTTTGCTTTTAGCCCGCCTAATTTTTGCGCTTCATCATAAAACTGAGTTAATCGTTCTGCCATATAATTCATTTCATTTTGTATCTTAATAAGATGCTTTTAGGTATTGTATTGTGAGAGGAATAGGGATCGTTCAAATACTTGCTAAAGCATATAAGAGATGACTTTAATTAAGATAGATGTTAGAAATAATAAATTGTATCGGATATCTAGAATTGTCATACCAATGAAAGAATGGGGGGAATGACAATTCTAATTATAGTGTAAACATATAAATCTTTCTTCAAAAATTGCACCATATAGGCTGTTATTTATTTATTAAGCAGCGCTTAAACCAGAGGCTATATAGAGTTGGATGATAAATATATCGCTATGTTGTGGTGTAGGAACTGTTATTACACAAATAAGTCCCTGTTTTGTTAGTTCAAAAATAGCGAATTATGGACTAACAATTGATGCTTAATGTTGGTAGTATACACATTTTCATAGATAAAAAAATAGAATGCAATTTCATTTTGAATGAAAAACTATAAGAATGAAGTTTTGACAACAAGGTGCTGTGCAAAATAATAGAACTTAACGTTGTAAATACAATTGAGCACAGCCCTCTGCATCCGAAAGTGCATGATGATGATTGAGCTCAATTCCTTTTCGGGCACAACAAGCACTCAATTTAGCAGGTTTATAGCCTTTAGATCGGTAGATTTTGCAGGTGCATTCCCAACGATAGCCAAGGTCATAATCATCGTAATTCAAACCATAATAAGCCATAGAATTTTTTAGAACACTTCTGTCAAAAGATTCATTATGAGCAACCAACGTTTGACTTTCTATTCGTTTGATAATATCGGGAAACAAATCTAGGAAGTTCGCTTGACCCGCTGTTTCGTGAGGCTGAATGCCATGTACTTGAATTGTTTGCCAAGTGTATAAATTGCCAGGTGGTTGAATGAGAGAGTAATATTTATCGGTAATAATACCATTTTCTACCGTTACAAGTCCGATAGCACAAGCGCTGTATCTGTGATAGGTCGCCGTTTCAAAATCAATAGCTACAAAATTCATAGGATTCATTTTATACAGTTAATAGAGTCATTCACTAATTTTTGTGAATGATTGTTAATAGGGAAATTAGAATGGGGGTTAAGCTTCAAAAATAAATGTACAATCGGGCAAAGCTGTCTCTAGTTCTTGTCTTTCTATATTGGTAAACGCATAAGGTTTGATATGTTTAAAGGTAAACTCTTTTAACCAAGTCATTTCTTTGAGCCATTCCCAGCCATAAATTTGAATTCTAGAAACTCCATCAGGGATCCCTTTGTCATCAATGTCAAAAAGAGATTCATATCCTTCAACAGTAGTAAATTTCGCATCATAAGAAAGGTAACTCAAATCTAAGTAGGTAAGTTTTTTTAAATTTTTGATCGTATTAGGAATGCTAACAGCTGGTTCAATAACCAAGCATTCAAGGGATTGCATTTTGTCAATGTCTTCAGGAATATCAACAGAATAGGCATTGATTTGCAAGAGCTCTAAGTTTGATAATTGCGTAAAGGTTTTAGGAATTTTTAGATAGGGATTGCTTCCCATACCACTAAATAGCGTTAAATACTTTAATTGACGCAGCTCGTGAAGCCATTCGGGAATTTCTGTAACAATCACATCTCCCAAGTCCAAATGCTCCAGTTGTTTCATTTGGCGAATGCAGGAAGGAAAATCATAGGCATAAGTGTCTTGCCCAGACACTTGGCGTTGGGGCGTGCTAAAAATACCTGGAATCCCATAAAGAATCAATTCTTTCAATGCAGGTAGTTGTCCCAACTCATCGGGCAAGTTGCGCAATTCATTGTTGCAAGACAAGTCGAGCCGAACTAAGTTGTGTAGTTGCACAATCTCTTTAGGAATTTCTTTGATATTATTCCAAGAAAGATTGAGTTTGGTAATAAACTGGCAGTTCAACAAAACTTTGGGAAACGTTGTCAGTTTTGATTGTTCTTTATTGATGCCAACACTTCCTTTTAAATTCATAGAAGGATGAAAATGGACGTTACAAAAACTATGAATGTGTGCTTGTTTTAAATCTAGGGCATCTGTAGGAAAGGCTATATTGTCTTCTTCACAATCTTCTCTAAAAATCTCGAGCCAATAGGAGCGATCTTGCTCAAAAGAAGGCAACTCTTGAAGGGCTTTGTAAAATTCATTGATTACTTCCTCACGACAACCCAAGCCTTTTGCTAATTCAAAGGCTAAGGCTCTATTCTCTGGATCTGTGGAGTAAAAAAGCGATCTAATTTTTTCTCTTTGAGTAGGCATAATATTGAATTAGTTAGGAACCGTAATTAATAGCTCAGATTCAAAAATAGCAGCAGGTGAAATGACCTTTTCATCCAAGGGAATTGCGCCCTTATAGCGTTCTTGTAGTTTTCTTTGCACTTCATCGTCGGTTAAGTCAAATGACTCTAAGGTTTGCAATTGACCCAATTCAACCCCAATCGCTTTTTTATAAATTTTCCAGACCAATTCAGAACAATAAATCCTATCATCCGACCATTCAAAATAAAAATCATAATGCTTGCCCATGTATTGCTTGCCAATTGTTTTCATTGAATGCAAAGCTTGTTCATCGAGTATTTGATCGGCATCTTTTAATCGTTTGACAACATATTGCTCTTTTTGACCCCGCTTAATCCAAGTTTTTAGAGGAGTTAATTGAACAGGTTCTATTGCTTCATAGACCCAAAAACTTCCTTCTTTTTGATAAATAATGCCAACGTGACTATAAGGAGAATGCGTTGCCAACTGAATCGCTTTACTTTGTCTAGAATTAGAAGTTTGAAAAATAATATCTCCACTTTGAAAAGCAGGCGCTATTTGATTGGGTTTGCGAGGGGGATAAATGCAATCAGGGGTGGTAGGTTCAGGCGTGCACGCAGTTAAGCTATAGAGGATCAGCAAAGCAAAGAACATTAAGTTCACTCTTGGGAAATTCTTTTTCATAACTATTGGCATTTAGTTTTTAAATAATGGGTACAAGCCATTGCGGTAGAAAAACAACCTTGCAACAAAAAACCACCTGTAGGAGCATCCCAATCTAACATTTCGCCAATAACAAAAATATGAGGATACTTTTGAAGTGAATAATTAGCATTGAGTGCATTCAAAGAAACACCACCTATGGTAGAAATAGCTTCTTCTATGGGGCGTAAAGCTTCTATTGGAATTTTCAAATGTTTGATGGCTTCTATAAATCGTTCAGGAGCCAAGTATTCCTCTTTTGTTGTAAATGCTTTGAGCAAGGCAAATTCTGCCTTGTTTAAATTAAATTCATAAGCATAGTTCTTAGTTTTTAAGCGTTTACCTTTTGTTTTACTCAATAAATTTTGATGAGAGTTATTGGGTTTGAAATCAATAGCTAAAAAAGGAGGCTGTAGGGACTTAAAAGCAGTACGGATGAGTGGTACAATAGGATAGATAGCGTTCCCTTCTAAGCCATAATCTGTAATCAAAGCTTCTCCTTTTAGGGAAGTAGAGCCAAGAGAAACTTGAATATTTTTTAGTGGTGTTCCTGCGTATTTATCCCTAAACGCTGCATCCCACTTAACTTCAAGACCGCAGTTAGAAGCTTCAAAAGGCTGCGTAGAAATTCCCAGTTGTTCAAAGAAAGGCAACCATTTCATATTACTACCAGTAACCGACCAAGATGCACCGCCCAAAGCAAAAATATAAGCATCCGCTTGTGGTGAAAAGGTAGTAGATTGATGTTTTAGAATAGGTAATTGGTGCGCATTAAAACCTATAAATTCATGTTTGCAATGAATTTGGACACCATTATCCAACAGTTTGTCTTTAATTTTTTGCAAAACTTGAATCGGTTTAACCCCTTTTTGAGGAAAAACCCGACCACTACTACCAATAAAAGTAGTTATGCCTAATTTTTCTAGCCATGCACGCATTTTTTGAGTATCAAAAGATTGCAATGCAGATTGCAAAACAGGATGAGGCGTATATTTTTGATATAGGTCGTCCTCTATAGCAGCATTGGTCAAATTAAAACCACCATTGCCCGCTACCAAGAATTTACGACCAATGGTTTTTCCCTTTTCGTAAATATGCACGTCACAAGTAGCACTTAATTGCTCTGCTGCAATTAGCCCTGCTGCACCACCACCAATAATGATAACTTTTTTTGACTGCATCCTAAAATCGTTTGTTTAATAAGGGTCTACATCAATAATTGTTCGAACGGTAGAAAAGCCTTTTTGAGCTTTTAGGTGATTTTGAACATCCCCAATTAACTGTTTGGTATAATTGAGCTGCTCAGAATTTTTTCCTAATTTTATAATAATATCTCTTATATAATAAGTACGAATTCTAGAAATTCCAGGCGTTGCAGGACCTAAAATTCGATCTCCTAATTTTAGTTTTAAGCACTCCGCAAAAAAGCGAGCGGCTTTGTCTACCACATCAGCTTTTTTATGTTTTAATTGAATTTTAATTAAGCGATGAAATGGAGGGTAAGCAAAATCAATTCGTTCTTGCAATTCTCGTTCAAAAAAGTCCTTAAAATTATTTCTTTTAACTTCTTTCAACACGGGATGATCCATTTTATAAGCTTGGATATATACTTTTCCCTTTTTCTTTTTTCGTCCTGCACGACCACTCACTTGCAACAGGAGTTGAAATGCTCGTTCGGTCGCTCTAAAATCAGGGAAGTGCAACATTTGATCGGCACTTAGTACCCCAACCAACCCCACATTATCAAAGTCTAAACCTTTGGTGACCATTTGTGTACCAACCAAGATGTCTACTTCTTTGTTGGCAAAACGATGGATAATTTTTTCATGACCATGTTTGCCTTTTACGGTGTCCCAATCCATGCGAGCAACTTTTACATTAGGGAGGTAAATTTGTAGCTCATCTTCAATTTTTTCGGTTCCAAAACCTTTGATGATTAAACCATGATTGCCACAAGCAGGGCATGACTTAGGTAATTTTCGATGGTGATTGCAATAATGGCAATGTAAATCATTGCTAAACTTATGATAAGTTAAACTAACATCACAATCGACACAGTCTGCCGTCCAACCACAGGTATTACAACTATAAACAGGCGCATAACCTCGGCGATTTTGAAACAAAATTACTTGTTCTTCATTCGCCAACGTTTCTTCAATGGCTTGAAGGAGTTGAGGTGTAAAATGCGATTTCATACGCTTTTTCTTAGTTTCTTCTCCTGCATCTATAATATGAATATCAGGCAAAGTCGCATCCCCAAAACGTTTGTTTAATTCGACCAAGCCATATTTTTTTTGTTGCACATTATAATAGGTCTCTAAGGATGGCGTTGCCGTTCCTAGCAGCGTTTTGGCTTGGTATAAATAAGATAAAAATACAGCGGTATCACGGGCATTGTACCTTGGAGCAGGTTCATTTTGTTTGTAAGATGGGTCGTGTTCTTCGTCAACAATGATTAAACCCAAATTAGAAAAAGGAAGAAACAAAGCAGAGCGAGCCCCTAAAACAATAGGCACTCCATTGAGAGAGTTGTGCCAAATTTCTACGCGTTCGTTGTTATTAAACTTAGAATGATAAACAATAATTTGATCGCCAAAATGTTTTTGCAAGCGTTGTACGATTTGGGCTGTTAGCGCAATTTCAGGCAATAAGTAGAGCACCTGTTGCCCTTTGGCAATCACTTCTTCCATTAATTCGACAAAAACTTGCGTTTTACCACTTCCCGTTACTCCGTGTAGCAGGACAACATTTTTTTCTTCAAAAGCTTCCTTAACTTCTGTTAATGCTTGTTCTTGAGCATTTGATAATTTAAAGTTGCCAATAACTTCCCCTTCGTATTCTCCAAGTCGACTAATTTCTTTTTGGTAGACTTCTAGAATGTTTTTGTCGACTAATTTTTTTAGACCACTAGAATCTATCTTAGCTCGATCATAAAGTGCCGCTTTAGGGACTTCGTCCAACTCCTTGCTCAATTGAATAAATGCCATCAACGTTTCTGCTTGGCGAATAGCACGAGTTCCAATCATTTCAAAGGCATCTCGTAGTTTGGTAGAGTCGCTAAAGTAGGGCTCTGCCAAGCAAACCATATCTATTGTTTTGCTTTTGTATTTATTCTTTAACTCTTCATTGACATGGATCAAGCGCTTTTCCATCAAACTTTTGATATAAGGATAGATGGTTTTTTGGTTAATTAAGGCTTGTGTTTCGGCAATTGTCAACTCAACCCGATTAAATAATGCCTCTAAAATGGTATATTCTTTATCATTGAGGTTGTGGTTGCCAAAGTCATCTTCAGAAAAATCATGCCGTAAGGTAATTTTAGTCTCACTTGCTAGTTTTAAGCCTGCTGGCAACGCCGCATTCATAACTTCCCCCATTGTGGTAGCATAATATTGGCTCATCCATTCCCACAATTTGAACTGCTTTTCTGTAACAACAGCTTCGTCATCCAATACATTTAGAATGGGTTTGGGAATATAATTCTCAGGTTCTGTTTGATGGATTTTGTAGATTAAAGCAGAATATAATTTGCTCTTGCCAAATTGAACTTCTACCCGAAAGCCCACCTGCACTAAATCTTTGAGATGAAGTGGAACACTATAAGTATAGAGTTTTGGCAGAGCAACAGGAACAATTACGCTTACAAATAATCGTTGTGTGCTTGCTTCGTTATCATTTTCCAAAAGATGGAGCAGTTGATCCATATAATATTTGTGCTTTTTGTCTTAAATCTTATTCTGTAGTATAAAGATAGGTATAAAAAGGATGATAAAACAGGTTTTTGCTATTTTTTATTACGCAAAATAATGATTGTGTATCTTATTTGCTTATTTTTTAATAAAAAGAACAAAAAAAAGACAAACTCCAATAGTAGAGTTTGTCTTTTTTAGTGCTTCTCCTTGTAGAGAACGAATGACTAGTGCGTTGTTGCTGTTACTGGTTCTTGAATCCCTTCTACACTAGGTTTGCCTTGGTTGGCTTCTTTTTCTTTTCTTTCTAGACGCATTGATTTGGTTCTAAAACGCTTATTGAAAGGAGCAAAAATATAAGCTTTGAAAATATAGCCCCAGAAATAAGGTTCGTTCAAACTAGGATCAATTTTATGCTCTATTTTTTCGTGTGCTTCTTTTGCCAAACTCCAGTGCATATTGGCATTCATATGATGTACCGTATGATAACCATTATTAAATAAGAACCAATTTAGAGAGAAAATATGCGATGCAGTAATGTTGCGAGAGTGATTGTACTCAGATTCTTCATCAGCATGTACATGTTGTACAAAGTTAAAGACAACTACTGTATACAAAGATGCTTGATGAGGGATAATAACTAGGAAAATAGCTGCTACCCAGTTTAAGTACAAAAAGGTACCTACCCAAGCCAAAAGAACAACAATTTGAGAAATAAAGCGCCAGAATTCACCACGATTTTTGCGGTAACGCTCTTGCAAGAACTCCTTATTGGCAATTGATTGGTAGTAATTACTAACAAATGGATATATTAAAAGTACCCATAGCTCATTGCGTTCTGTAAAACGGTACGTTTTGGTATAATCTGGTTCTTTGTTATTGTGTTTGTGATGGTTGCGGTTGTGTGTTGGAATCCAACCAAATACAGGAGTACCATAAAAAAGAGTAATCCAGTATTCCATTAAACGATTTAAGGGCTCTGACTTAAATATAGATACATGCATCGTATTATGTGCTATTACAGACACAGTTACTGCCATGAATAAATGCCAGATGTATAATCCTGCAAATACTAGTGTGCCTCCTGTCCATAAAATACTATCTGGATTGTTCCACGATACCCACATGAATGCGAATAAACAAGTAGTAATGGTCATAAAGAGGAGGGTCTTCAAATCAGCTTTGTACTTCAACATTTTTAATAAGTTTTGATGATAAATTGCTGCTTTTGTTAAAATAAACAGGAGCAATTTAGTTGAAATAATAACTACAAAACAGTTGTCTTGTATTTATTAAGAACATTTTGACTTTTTAATAAAGTGTTTCTTTGAAGTTGACAAGCAAAACTCTATTAAACAAATAAACACTCCATAAAGTTTAAAAACAAGGCAAAAATACAAAGTTTTATACATATTGTTACTATTCAAACTAATTTTAATAGTACTTAAAAAGTTTAAGTAGTTGATTGTTAGTGATATAAACTTTATTATTATTTGTTTTTGTTTATTTGTATATATATTCAATCAACAGAAAAAGGCCTTTTTTACTCTATTTTTGCTGCTTTTCAACTTCATTTATATTGATGCACAAAACTATACCATCCCCTATAAAACTCCAGTTTTAGAATTATCAAAAGGATAGAAATTATTAAAATGAAGAGTTAATAGATTGCTGGTCAGTGTATTTGATAGGGTTTTGTTTTGAAATAATGTTTTGTTAAGAGAATGCAATTAGAGAGAGGGAATCAGCAGTTCTAGTCATTGCTAGACAATAATTGCTCCTCTTGAATGTCGGTGTTTGTTACTTCGAAATTATCGACCTCAATTTTAAATCCACTAGAATGTTCTACTTGAATATCTTTAAAAACATAACGAACGGCATCAGAGCGAATTGCATTTTTATCAAAGGTGTCTTTGTGGTAAGTTTGTCTAAAGACCATTCTGCCATGGATATTATAGGCAGCTAGTTCAAAAGAATGAATTTTGGAATCTTTCTTATCAATAACGTTTGTATAATTATAAATAGAATCATAAGCACGTTGAGCCCTTTGGTTGGGATTTTGTGTTCCAAAAGAAGGTACAACAACCTCTTTTCCTTCGTTTGTCATCCCTTTGATATTAGTATAAGAGATGAATGCACCATTGCCATAACGACTTCTTATAAAACCCAATGCTCTACTATTGAGAAAACTACCTTGAATATCTTTTAAAACAATTGCTTCTCCTCTTGTTGATATAATTGCTAAATCAAACTCTGTGATAACCACTTGACAAACGGCTATGGTGTCGGGATGTTGACATCCTAATTTGACCAAAGGCGTATTTCTATTCGAATTGGTGGGGCAATCACATGAAGTAGCTGTTTGAGGCAAGGCTAATGCTTGCGAAAAGGAAGGTTTCAGGCGGCGTTTTCGAATTTTTATACTAGGAACATCTTTAAATTTTGATGTTTGTGCGTCTGCAAGTGGCAAGCACAATAACATAGATAGGAGACAGGAGAAATATTTCATAGGAGTATTTATTTGTAGCGTTGCGAATGGTTGATTGCAATTGTCTTAACGGAACTTTAACGAAAGGTTACAAAATAACAGTGTGCTAAGTCTTTTTTATAAAAAAAATATAGGCAGAGGTCAACTTTTTAGTTAGAATTGGAGTTAATTAAGCGGGAATTAAATGCAATTCTAGGGAGTATCGATGAAATAGTGGTATTGGTTTGCTAAAATTGATAACGATGCTAAAGACAAGTAGTTGATAACTGTTTGACTAAACAAACAAAGTAGCCAAGTGAATTTTTTATGGGATATTTTCTAAGTTTTGAATTCATTTTGCTCGCGAGAAAGCATGTTTAATTCTAAGAAAACTAAAAAAATTGGTCAACTACTAAGAATGGATAATAGTTACATTAGCTATCTTTGTATTAGTACTTCGTGGATTTTTTAGCTTTTTTGTAAAAAACTAAAAAAGCATCTTTGCATCAGTTTGATTATCAATTCTTTAAGAAATCAAGCAGCAAAAGTATACTCTATTGATAATCAAACTGATGCGATTTTCCCACGAAGTAATGTGTATAGAATTTTATATTTTTTCGTTCTTAAAAAGAAGTAAACCTATTAAGAAAGAGTAGTATAGATTCATAATGATGTCTTGAAAAATAGTTGTTTATGAATCGCGCTTGTTTTTTAAACTAAAAAACTAAATCAAATTATAAATTAACCCAATATTCCTAAATTTTATCTTATGCAAGCATTTGACACAAAATCATTACCTGCACCACTAAGAGCCATTGTTGTCTTTATGCAACGTCTTTGGTTTGCTTGGTGTTGTTTAGCAACATTACTAATTGGCGTGGTTGCTTTAGTGTGTTACATCTTCATTTTTAATTTCTTGAGTGGAAAGAAGGCTGCCAATGCAGCTTACTTTGTGACCAAGTGGTGGGGAAAAACCTTATTGGCAGCTATGTTGGTACGGGTAACTTCAGAGGGGCTAGAAAAAATTGATCCAGAAGCAGGTGCCTATGTTTTGGTAAGCAATCACTTATCAGTAGTAGATATTCCTATTTGTATGTCAACAGCACCAGTGCCATTTTCCTTTTTAGCCAAACAAGAAGTAGACAAATTGCCGATTGTTGGGTATTTGGCTAGAAATATGCACGTTTATGTAGACCGAAAAAGTAAGGAAAGCCGCAAGCAGACCCTAGAGCGTATGAAAGCGCATATTGATTCTGGTCATTCTATTCATATTTATGCAGAAGGAACACGAAACAAAACGAATGAATTGTTGCAAGATTTTTATGATGGTGCCTTTAAATTGGCAATAGAAACACAACAGCCCATTGTGGCAATGACCATTTGTGATTCAGATAAAGTCTCGACTCCCAAAAAACCTTTTTTAGGTTCTCCTGCGTGGGTGCATTGTATTTGGGATGCTCCAATTTCGACAAAGGGAATGACGGTTGAAAATGACTTAGAACACCTCAAAACGATTGTTAGAGAACGTATCTTACACAATTTAGAACGTTATCATGCGACGTATCACATTTAGATTAAAAAAGCATATTTAGCAAGAAAAATAAGACTAGAAAAATCCACAAGCCATCTAAGAAATGCCAATAAATCGTTAATAACTGAAGTCGCATTCTTTTGACAGGATCTGAAAAGTATAATAAAACAGTCATAGGTTCTTGCATCTTTTTATAAGCATTGTATAAAAAGAGTGCTAAAAAAGGAATTCCTCCAATAATATGCGCAAAATGCAGCCCCGAAATAGCATAAAGATAGTTCGCCCCGTTGCCAATGTTCTCTCCAATTAATGAAGATTTGAAATAAAACCAACCCACCACTTGTGCTCCCATAAATAAAATGGTCAACATCATGGTGACGGTAAGTGCTTTTTGGTACCCTTTGGTGTCATCGTCTTTGTAAGCTCGATTGGCTTTGTTCATAAAATAGCTACTAGCCAATAAAATAAAGGAATTGATAATAAAAATAGGAGGGAGATAGACCCCATCGGCACTATTTTGAGAACGTGTAAAAACATAGCCAATCGAAAATGCCATGAATAACATAGTCAGGCTGATTAGCAATAGGAATAAACCAATTTTTTCAAGTGGAAGTCCAACAGCTGAACGTTCCATGTTAGATTTTTTTGTCATGTTGTGTCCTGCAAGGTATTGTAATGGCACAATAAATTAGTATTGATACAAATAGCATAAAGGATACTGCATGAGTAAGACTCATAAGAGACGCTTTGTAACTATTAACCTATGGAACAGCACCTTTATATTATGGTTCATTAAAACCCATCAATATATTCTAAATCTCCTTCTTCTCCATTGTATTCAGGAATATCTTCCCATTCTTTGGGTTGTGCCAAGGGCTGAATTGTTGGTTGACTTGCTTCTATATTATTGTTTTTAGCAAATTCTGCACGAAGGGTATTGGTAATCGCAGGCAACTCTTGACTCAACTGTGCGTCTAAGAATTTTTTACTGTGTTTGGGACCAATTTTATAATCATAATCCCCATACAAATTGCCCATAATGCGCGCATATATATTAAATAATCCTTGTTGGCGAGCTTTTATAGCTGTTTTATCTGGATTGTATCGTTTAAATTTATTAGCAATTACCTGCCCTGCATTGATTTTTATTTTAAAATCCAAATCATGGTTGAAGCTATATTGTCCTCCAACAACTAAGTTCAAAGCATTGCTTTGAATAAACATAGCAGGCAATATAAATTTACCATGCTCGATTTTAAATTGATTTTTAAGCTTTGTGAAAGCTATATGTTGCAAGTCACGCATTTTGATAAAGGAAGAGAAACCTTCGAGCATTTTTAGATTAATCAACTCACCATTGGTAATTTCAACATCTGCCACCACAAATAAATCTTCGTTTTTGAAGTTGCCTAAAGAATCTAAAAATAAGTTTACTTTGATGAGTGATTTTAGGCGCCCTCTCAAGTGCTCTGCTGTTAAAACATCTTGACCAAAATTATCTAATTGTGCCAAAAATTCTTGGATATCAATATTGTTACAATCTAAGAATAGCTCTAGGCGAGGTTCTTTTTCAAAATAGATTTTACTGTTCAGCTCAAAAAGACCATCCATGGCATCTACTTTGACCCCTTTTAGTTGCATGACACTTTTGTCAAACTCAACGGCTCCATTAAAGTTTTTGGCTAAGACATTGCCATATTGCAGCTCAACAATATTAGTAATAAAGGTTCCTTTTAGGAAGGAGGTACGATAAGCTCTTCGCTCGAAATTTTCTTGTTTGAGTGAATCTTGGTCTTCAACCGCAGCGGCTTCAATTTCTTCGGCGGTATGTCCTCCACCAATGGCTAAAAGCTCGTCTAAATCCATTTTTTGAGAATTAAGAGAGGCTTGAAAGGTTAATTTAGCGTTTTGAGAATTTAAGGAATCAGAAAGCAATACAGGTAAGATATTTTGAAAATCGCCATTAAATACCATATCGCTTTTAGCTGTTTTGAAGGTAAGATTGGTAACGTTAAATGCATTGTTATCCAGCGATAATTCGCCTGTTTCTATATTTGTTGGTACATTATTAACGAGTAAATGTGCTTGATTAAAGTTGACTAAGCCATTTAGTTTGACTCTAGGGATACGATACATAGAGGTCATGTCTTTGAGACGACCATTTAGTGAAAGCTGGGCAATTTCTATCCAGCCACTTCCTTCTGTAACAGTATTACCAAAGAAGCCATAAACGGCATCTAGTGGAATTTTACCATCTAGCCCCATTGTAATTGTTGGGTTTTCCAAACCAACCATTTCCCAACTCAAGTTAATGGGTTGGTTATTTAGATTTGCTTGAAAACCAATGAGCTTCAATTTAGCAGTTTGATCGTCTATTCCATTGCCATTGGTGAAGTGTACATCAAAATTTACATTTTTCATGCTGCCAGCCATATTGGGATGTGTAATTCGACCGTCTTTTAGACCAAATTGGACTTCAACAATGGGAGCAATTCGTTTGGAGGAAATGCCGTTGACTCTAGCGTTGAAGGATAGTTTTCCATAGCTCTCAAATTGCCCTAATGTAGCAGCATATTGCTCTGGAATCAACTGCATCAAAGATCCTAGCAATGCTTTTTTACTGTCAAAAAGAAGATTGTATTCTGTGCCTTTGTCTACTTTTTTGACAGAACCATGCATGTTAAATTGATTGCCTTCGATGTATAGTTTGATATTGTCAAAGGAATAGATTTCCGCAGCCAAATCCAAATCAACAGAGCCATTGTAAGCTAAGTTAGTTCCTTTCATATAGGTCGTTTCACCAATTGTGATATGTTCTGAAAATAATTCAGCATAACTCGTCATGGTGTGCTGATTGGCGTTGACTTCATTATCAATAATAAAATCTCCTGCAAAATCGGCAGAACTAGCTCTAACCTTGATGTCATAGGCAGCCGCTTTGTCTACATAGTGAATGGTAATATTGGATAGTGTGGCATCAGAAATAGATAAATTCAAGTCGGTACTTTCATCTGTTTCTGTTTTTTCTGCTGAGCTTTTGAAAATATCATAGTTGACATGTCCTTTTTCGTCGCTATAGATAAATAAAGAGCCCTCATTGATGGATATGGATGTAAAATTGTAGTCGCCCATCAAAAGTCCTAAAGTACCGCATTGTAGAGAAATACTTTTAACATCCAGTAGTTTTTCCTCTTGCCCTCCTACACCGTCAATTTTAGCATCATTAAGGTAAACTGCGGCTTGTGGAAATTTCCAAATCAAAGACAAACTTGCTTCGCTTACTTGCAAATCTGTTTTCAGTTGCTTATTAAGTGTATTAATAACCATTCCTGCAATTTGTTTTTCAAATATGGCAGCAATAACAATGAGGCTGATGATGGAAATTAAAAATAAACTACCAATTAATTTGAATAAAAACTTGACACGACCTTTTTTGCGTTTTTTTTGAGCTTTTTTTTGTTCGTCTCTTTTCTTGTAATTATCTACAGACATGTTTCAGTTATTTGTTTCTTTTGGATGTGTTTGATGTGTGTGACACGGTACTTAGATTAAAAACAATATCTATTCAATCATTACTCCGTTGGAACTACGAAGTATTATTCAACTAAATTTACAAAAATCTATTCAATAAGCTTGATTTGTGTATATCTAAAACAAAAAAAGCTTCTACTAAAAAGTAGAAGCTTGATGTGGGTAATGAGGGATTCGAACCCCCGACCCCCTCGGTGTAAACGAGGTGCTCTGAACCAACTGAGCTAATCACCCGTAAAGAATTTGGATATAATTTGTAACTAAATACAAACTAACTATTTGAAGTGTTTTATAGTGGGTAATGAGGGATTCGAACCCCCGACCCCCTCGGTGTAAACGAGGTGCTCTGAACCAACTGAGCTAATCACCCTATTTTGTTATCTCTTCTTTTAAGAGCAGCACAAAGATAGGGCATTTTTATAAAACTGCAAATTTTTTCTATTTTTTTTTAAAATAAAATTAAGATTTAAATAAAGTTAGTAGCTAGTGCTGTTGTTTATTGTCTTGGTTTATAATTGTATAGCATATATGAAGGAAGAAAATTAAAGCTTGAATTTTTTTTGTAATTTTTTTGTACCTTACTTAAAAAGTGAATCAAGTATCATTGCACTATGAAAATACAAGCCATTCAAACCATCGCTAAGGTGAATTTTTCGAGATTTAAGCCTCAATCCAACAAAGGTTTTTATGAATCTTACTTCATAAGGGGAAATCATCCTTCTGAAAAAAAAGCCTTTTGGATTCGTTACACTGTATTTGCTCCCAAAGATCGACCCCAAGAAAATATGGGAGAATTGTGGTTTGTTTATTTTGATGGCAATAAAATTTATCCTGCCAAGCAGGAATTCCCAATAGAAATGTGTAAGTTTCCTCGAAAGCATTTTTTTGTAGAATTGGGAGCGAATTTTATCAATAGTGCTCAAGCACAAGGACAGATTGAAGAGATCTCTTGGAAATTGAATTATACGTCAGCGGCAGCCCCTATTTTTTTATTGCCTCAAAACTTATATATAGGTCCATTTCCCAAAGCCAAGTCTATCGTTTCTCAACCTTTTGCTCGGTTTGGTGGATACTTAAAAATGGGCAATCAGAAAATTAATATTGAAAATTGGGTAGGGTCTCAAAACCATAATTGGGGAGAACAACACACCGATTGGTATGCTTGGGGGCAAGTAGCAGGTTTTGATAACAGCCCAGCTACTTTTTTGGAAGTAGTGACTGCTAAACTAAACATAAAAGGAGTGGAGACGCCTTTTTTAACGATCTTAGTATTGCACCACAATGAAAAAAAATATCAATTGAATCAAATCAACCAATGGTTTACGAATAAAGGAAGTTTTGATTATTTTGATTGGACATTTGAATGTCAGACAAAGGAAATTCAATTAAAGGGAAGGATTAAAGCTTCTGCCAATGATTTTGTCGGGTTGCGCTACTTGAATCCTTCTGGAGGAAGCAAAAATTGCCTGAACAGTAAAGTGGCTAGTTGTGAGTTGGAAATACGAGAAACCAATCAGTCTGGCATGCCTCAAGCATTATTTAGCGAGCACAAATGCGCTTTTGAATTATTAACTAACGAAGGACAAGAACATCATGGCATTAAAATCAATTTTTAATTTAAAGAATAAGAAGCAGGATTTGAGGGGCAAATATGTTTTAATTACAGGCGCTGCTCAAGGTATTGGTTTAAAAACAGCCCATCAGTTTGCGGCAGCAGGTAGCCACCTTATTCTAACAGATATCAATGAAGAAAAGCTAGCCTTGGCAAAAGTAACTTTGAGAAAATACAAAGATATTGATGTGCAGGTTTTCAAAGTGGATGTATCGAGTAAAAAAGCTGTTCAAGAAATGGCTGATACGATACGACAACGCATTGGAAGAATTGATATTTTGGTTAATAATGCAGGTATTGGACATCAAGGCTCAATGGAAGATACTAGTTTGAAGACTTGGAAACGATTGATTGATATTAATCTTTGGGGACCATTGTATCATATTTATGCTTTTTTGCCCATGATGAAAGCACAAGGAAGTGGACAAATTGTTAATGTTTCGTCTGGTCAAGCTTTTTTTAGATTGCCAACTTGGGGGGCTTATGCTGCTATTAAATTGGCGATGGGGGCTGTTAGTGAAATATTGCATTATGAACTTCAACAGTACAACATAAAAGTGACAACCGTTTATCCTTATATGGTTAATACAGGATTTTATAAAGATGTGGAAGCTGAAACATTGGGGACAAAGCTGTCTATGAAGCTCCTGCCTCTATATTCTCAAAAACCAGAAACAGTCGCTAAAACTATTTTTAAAGCTGTAGAAAAAGGCAAACGCATAGAAATGGTTAATGTATTGAATAATATGGCAAAAGGACTGCATTTTTTTAACCCCGTATCCAATATTTTTAGCAAAACCGTAAATTTTGCATTGAATAGTTCTAATCGTTCTATCAAAAACTCACCTGTGATGCAGTCAGTCGAAAATTTAGTAAATTTATTGACCAATATATCCTATGGAGCATTGGGAGAGGTAGGTTTTAAAATGGAGGAAGTAATGTCTGGAGAGCACGAGTTTGTAAAAGGAAAACAAGGGAAGTTGCCCATGGAATTTAAAGTGGTATGGGGAACAGAAAATTTAGTTGACTGGGCAAATCCTTTTGGAGAAGACTTTATGTGTAATACACTAAGCGGAACGGTTACGATTGGTGGTTTGTGTGAAAATGCACCTTGTAGAGGACGTCTAGAGTTGAAATATTTTACAGAACAAAAAATACGATACACCTTCTATTTTCAGGCAAATGGAGAGTCGTATGAATTTATTGGAGAAAAAAGAAATATTTATCCTTGGAACTTACCGTTTTCTCATACCTGTTGTTTTGGAGAATTGAGGAAAGTAGGGTCTAATAAAGTGCTTTCCAATTCTATTACTCATTTTCATTGGGATACTCTGCCCGCTTTCTTGGGGAGTTTTGAATTGTTGAGAGATGCTGTCTGATGTTAGATAATTAAATAGCTTTTTATATGGCTGTTGATTAGAATAGTCGGCTATTTTTTTAGTAGCCGACTATTTAATTTATAGTAGTAGTTAGCTTCGCTGCTACTGCGTGATTAGTTAGCTACGCTACTATTGCGTGGTTTTAACGAACTATTGTGATAGAGTGTGGTTAATTTCTATTTACTCTGATGCTGGATTCAACTCAACGTTGTAAAAATCGAACGGAGTAACATCCTCTTTAGGTTTGCCCTCAATTAAATCAAACGTTGATAAATCATTTGGCAGTCGATCAAAATAAACATCATAGGTTAATAAATACAAACAAGGGCTCTTTTCTAAGCGTAAGTTTTCTTTATCATTGATGCTCTCCTTTATTAAATATTGATTTACAAGTACGTTTTGAATAGAACGCATCTTGAATTTTTTAGAACCTGCTAAGATATGGTACTTTTGTTTGCCTTTGTTGTATAAATTAACAAAAGCATAAGTACTCTGTGGGGCATAGTATTGTATCCTAAAAATAGTAGCTGTTTGGGTATGCCATACTCCTTTTAAGAAAAGTTGATTTTGACCAGAAGGAAGGACTTTGTAATTAGGAGTCAATGCATGAGAAGGAGGAATTGTGGTGGCAATTCTTTGGAGAGAAATGGGAACAGGAACTTCATTGAGCGTGCAAATCATTTTTTTTAGTGCATCATCTCTTGTCCAAAGAAAATCCTCTTTATATGCTTTAGAAATAGCCTTTGGAAAATTTTTAGTGCGTATACGGATACCTTTAAATTCAAGATAAGGAGAGGTTTGATCGCTGTAGTTTTTTACCAAAGATTCGCGTAAAATGGCTTCACCGTGAATAAAGTCTTCTCTAAAAAACTGAAATGCGCAACTGATACGAGTCATTGGTATCGTGGCATCTCGAAAAATTAAATCTAGAGGAGTTTCTTTTGTCTGTTTCGAAATGAGTTGCCCGTTTTTTCGGATGTCTTTAATAAGAACAGGGTGACAAATACCAGCAGCTGTTTCACAAGTCCACCCATGATTGCTACTAATTGACTCAAAAAGGTAATGGCCATCAGAAGTCGGTTTCTCAAAACTAACATAGAAGGTGATAAAAGGACCATTATAAATAATACTATCTATGAAGCTATTTTTATGAGAAGCTTTGTAGACAGGGTAAGGGTCTAATCCACTACTGTGCTCGACTAAAGGTTTTGCTTGTTTTTTGGATTGCCCAATGGTGGTAGTTGTACTTAATGTTAATAATAGCAAACAAGCAATTGAGAAGGTTAATTTTTGAGGTAGTAACATGAATGAAATTAGAGTTTTAATAGTTACAAAATTTTCTTTATAATGGTCTTGTTGTATCTGGGAATATCAATCTTATTCTAGAATAATAGCTTGCAAATCTTGAACCAATTTCTGTCCTTCTGCACTCAGTTTTTCTAGATTTTTTCCGTCGTTGGCTTTGGCTAAGGCCATGATAACAAAGTTGTCTGCACAAAGCTCGTCAGGGTGAATATTATACTGTGTGTTTCTACCGACTTGTTCCCAAAAACCAGTGATTTCATCAATAGAATATCCTACATCTTTATTCACAACCGACCATACTCCTGCACGGTTCTTTACTTCAAATAGTTGAAACGTTAAGTAACCGAAAAAAGCATTTAAGTCTGAAGTATACGCTTTGTATCGAGAATAAATGACAGGAATAGCTTCAAACTCACGACCTGTTTCTTTTTCTTTTACCGTAATAGCATATCTTAAATCAACTCCATCAGGATTATATAATACACGTTTTTTCAAAAAATCGGATAAGTTCAACTCAGGTAGTTTTTCAAATCCAATACGTTGATACAAGGCATCTCGTTTGTCTTTATTATAACGAGAATAAATGTGGAAAATTTCGTGAATCATAGTTGATAAAAAAGCATCATTCGCATCTTTTGCCATTGTTAACATAGGAGCAGGAATAATAATAGAATTGTCACGAGTATAATAAACTGAAGGACCGTAATATTTTCCAGCTGTTTTGATCAGAAAAATTTCAGGTAGTTTTAAGTTAGGATTAACTTTGTAAGACAACTCTAATGCTCTATCAAATAGTTTGGTAGCAATTTCTTTTTCTTCTTTGCTAAACTCCTGCAAATCATCTTGTAGCATTTTCTTGTAATCTTCTAAAACCGTAGTTCTAGGATCTTCTTCTCGGTTTTCTTTCATTTGTATGGACATTTCCAAAGGAGCTACTTTTCCAAAGAAATCCTCTTTTTCATCAATGACAATCCATTTGCTAGCTTCCTTTTTACTAAGAAAACGATAGCCTGGGCGTTCGGTTGTGTTAGCGTTGTTGTTTTGTGAAGCGCAGCCCATTATCAATAAGAGAATAGCAAGGTAAAAAACAGATAGGGCAGATGATTTGTGGATGGTCATGTTGTTTGCTTTATTGGTCTAAAAAGAGAAAGAGGGTTACTTTTAAAAAGAGTAAACCATCTATATATTAATCGTATTGAAGTTTATGTAGTTCGTGACTTTTTATAGACTGGCAACTTCACAAAGTGATGTTGTCTAACTTCATTGGTTATAAAATACTTGTTTGCAAATAATAAACAGCCTCTGGTCCTGTACAAAACAGCAAGTCCAAGATGCTTAAGTTAGAAACAAAACCTAATCTATCTTCAAAAACTTGAGGATAAGGGGCCGGTTTGAAAGAAGCATCTGCTGGAGCAGTGTAGTTTTTAGGCAATATGCAATTTCTAAAGTCAAGTACCTCTTTTTGAGGAGTTTTGACAAAGGTTTCAGAAAGGTGGATGTTTGGAGTTATTTGTAAACAATTCAGAACAAGTTCTTGCAAATCTAGACAAAAATCGAATAGAAGTACATAAGGCTTGTGGTACAGAATTTCAAAATCATCTTGGTAATATTCAAAAAATGGACTACTACCATATGCTGTTTTGATACTTCTCCAGTGCAGTGTCTGCCAATTTTTACTATTATCAATTTTTATACTGCGAATATTGGCTTGTTGATGCTTGCCTTTCAACAGAGGAATGCTTAGCGGAATGACGCCATTTGCTGTAGCAATATAACAACGATTCCGAAAAGAACCTTTTCGGTAATTTTCATGCTGTTCTAAGTAAATTGAATCGTGTTTTAAAAATTTGGAATAATACTGAACGGTACCTAAGTACTGAAGTTCCATTAAAATAGCTGTCTGCATACTCATTAAATTAAATAAGTGAATTCCTGAAGGTAAATAATCTAGCCATCAAATAGGTTGTGATTTATTCAAATAAGGCACTTAAATTCCTCAAAGATGGTGTTTTTTATTTAAAATGAAATGCTTCGGATTGTTATTCTGAAGGAGTTGCTCAAAATTGACTTCATATCTTTATCAAAATACTTTTGGAAGGACAAAAAAACAATGCGTAAAAGGCATTTTATCTACCCAGATATGTTATACAAAACGAGATAACTGAATCGACCGTATACAAAATACTTTGAAGGAGAGATGAGGAATTGTAACTCTTGGTTTGATGGGCAAAAAGCTTGTAGTAGGTTCTGTTATAATGTGGAAATGTATCTTTGTATTGCCTTGATTGTTAATGTTTTGTTGTTTTGGGTGTTGGAAATGTATATGGCTGATAATCAATATGGAAGCCATGTTGTCTCAATTAAACAAGTTTTTTGTGCAGTCTATTGATTTTTATACCTAATATTCAAGGGAAGTTTGTATTTTACGATGAATTTGAAGACTTTTTTACAATTCTGTTAGAGAAGCCTTAAATTCTAGAAAAAGAATCCTATTTTTGTCGATGCTAAAGTTTTTAGACTTTATTGCTTGTTAAAGCGATTCAAAGCTTAGGCTAATAAAGCAAAAATATTCCATCTTTATCAATGAATTGGAATAGGGGTATCCCCAAGCTAGATTGTGCAAGAGTGTGTCTACTGAATAAGATAAGAATACATTTTTTTCACAATTTATAAAATGAGCGAATTAATTAGCTTCATTTTAAATCAGGCGAAACGCCTAAAAGTTATAAAAAAGTAGCTTATGAAAAGATTTATATTACTCACGTTGGTTGTATTAAGTATGGGGTTTGCTGCTAATGCACAGCAGGAAGCTATGTTTACAAAATACATGTTTAATCCATTGCCATTTAATCCTGCTGTTACAGGAACAACAGGGGCTTTGGATATGGTTTTGTTGCACAGACATCAATGGTTTGGCTTGCAAGGCGCTCCTTTAACACAACATTTTTCAATTCACTCACCATTAAAGATAGGAAAGGAAAACGAGAATGCTTCTATTGGAGGTTTTTTGGGGCATGATCAAATTGGTGCTACTAGAACTTTCATGGGATATGTCACCTTTAGTTACCGCTTGCGACTGAATAATCCTAAAAAGAAAAATAGGATTATTTATTTAAATATTGGCTTGTCTGGCGGTGTTGGCAATTGGTCGGCAGATTTTTCTAAATTGAATTTAGACGATGCAAACGATCCTTCTTTTCAAAACTTAACACCTAATATTTGGTTGCCCAACTTTGGAGCTGGACTTTATTTGTATTCCAAAATGTGGTACGTAGGAATTTCTGCGCCCAAACTTTGGACGAACAACATGCGTACCCGTACTCAGAACGAAAATACCAACTTGCCCATCTCACAAGAGTATCGTCATTATTACTTGACGTTTGGTGGTGCCATTAAAATTAATGATAATTTTGTGATTCGTCCCTCGTTCTTATTGAAGAATGTTGGACTTTTTGTGGCTAAAAACGCTCAAAATACAGTTGGTGCACCAACAGAGTTTAATGTAGATTTAGGCTTTTTGTTAATGAAGCGTTTTTGGATAGGTGCTTCTTTCCGTTCTTCTGTAGAAGCCGTTATTGGTCAAGGCTCTTCGTTTGATTCGGTTGATTTTTGGATGGGAATGCGTCTCAAAAATGGTATCCGATTTGGTCTAGCGTACGATTATCCACTCAATAGCATGTTAGGACCTGGAATTGGTTCTTATGAGGTTATGTTGGGATATGACCTATTCAAAACAAAAGAACTAGAAGATGGTGGTCGAGTAATTGACCCCCGTTACTTAAACTTCTAACAACAACAAATAACACACTATCACACGATCTAATTCACTATTGTTCTGTTAGTGTCATCAATACTGAAACACGATATAGATCCTTATAACTTTTCTTAATAGAACTATGCGATTCTCAAATTATATACTAACCTTTTCTTTTATACTGGCTTTTTGTCTTAGTGTCAATGCTCAGCGAGCTAAACTCAATCGTGCAGAGCGTTTGATGGGACAGCATAATTACACGGCTGCAATTGACATTTATTTAGGTATTTTGGACAAAGGGAACAATGATGATGCAATCATTGGCATAGCAGAGTGTTATCGACGTGTAGGCAATCCTGATGAAACGGAGTACTGGTATGGCTTGGTATCTAGAATGCCCAATGCTCCTCAAAAATCTTGGTTGTATTATGCACAAGCTTTGCAACGGAATGGAAAATATAATGAAGCTAAAACTTGGGCTGAAAAATATGTGAATCAGATAGAGCCGAACAACACACAAGCGATGTGGTTGATTAAGTCTTGTGAAGAGAATGTAGTTCAGGATTTGAGAGCGTCAGGCAAACTTTATAAAGTAAGTCCTGTTGATGAAGTCAATACAGAAAATGACGAATTTTCACCTGCTTACTTTAAAAATGATTTGGTGTTTGTTTCAGCTAGAGATCGCAAGGCGTATGTAAAACGATTCAATCGCTGGAGTGAAGAAGAGAACAAGCCGTTTACAGAAATTTATACGGTTAAAAGAAACCAAATAGGAGAGCCTGAGGAGTATACGTATAACTATGGTAAAGTAGAAAAGTTTAGCAAAGGCTTGAGCTCTAAATTTCACGATGGACCATTGACCTTTAATGCAGAGTTTAATGAGATTTACTATACACGCTCTAATATGGGCAAATCAGATGATGGCGTCATTCGTTTAAAGGTCTATCAATCAAAAGGAAGTCCAAGCAAATATACAGAGCCTCGTTCATTGCCGTTTAACAGTGATGAATACTCTGTCTTGCACCCTTCGCTTTCTGACGATGGTGAAATGTTGTTCTTTTCGTCAGATATGCCAGGTGGTTTTGGAGGATACGATTTGTATGTGTCTTATTTAGAAGATGGTCGCTGGTCGCCCCCTGTTAACTTGGGACCGACTGTAAATACAGAAGGAAATGAGGTATTCCCTTTTCATCATGAAAGTGGGACCTTGTATTTTGCTTCAAATGGTTTAGTTGGACTGGGAGGACTGGATATTTATAAAACAAAAGAAAATTATGGTGCTTGGACGGACCCTATTAATTTAGGGTATCCTATTAACACCGTAGATGATGATTTTGGTTTTATTATTAACGATGAGCAAACACACGGTTATTTTTCTTCAAACCGAAAAGGAAAAGGTGGGGATGATATTTATACATTTACCAAGTTATCTGTTACTGTTGAAATTAACGTGTTTGATGAAGAAACCAAAATGCCTATTGAAGCTGCGGATGTCTTTACACCTTGTTCCGAAGTACAAAACTTCTTGACCAATCAAGATGGTAAAGTAATCATGGAATTGCCATTAAATAAGGCCTGTGACTTTGCCGCAGAAAAATTAGGGTATCAACCTAATTCGGTACGTCTGTCTTCCAAGAATGAACCTCCTGGAAAGACCTTGTATGTGCAAATTCCATTAAAATTAGAGTGTATTTTTAGCGTATCGGGAACAATTGTAGATGGTTTAACTAATGAACCTGTTGATAGCGCATTGGTTCGTATGCGTTCTTATTGTGGCGGGGAAGAGGACGAACTTTCTGTTTATACTGATGCAGAAGGGAAATACTTGTTTAGAGATGTCCGAGAGGATTGTGATATTCGTGTAACTGTCGAAAAACCTGGCTTTACCAAAGGTTCGGTGACCTTTAAGACAGGAACGGAGTGTGGTCCAGGTGCCGTAGCCAATGGTGTTGTTGATACCAACGGTGCGATTGTTCAGTCGATTCCTTTGTATTGTTATGGTCCTAATTGTGATAATGACACGATAGGAGGTGGAATAACAGATGTAAATATAGATCCTGACTCTGAGAAATGTGTGAAGGATTCTATAGCCCTTCCAGATGGAGGTGTTAGAATAGAATATTGCAACGGAGAGGCTAAAGAAATTGGAGCAGATGATAGGATTGTTGATATAGATAAAGATGGTATAAGAACAGAACGTCCTAGTGTGGGAACAGCAGAGTTGGTTAATATTTATTATGACTTTGATAGAGCGGATATTAGAAGAGATGCTAGAGCAGGTTTGGATGATTTGATAACGATTCTTCAAGCGTATCCAGAAGCTAAAATTAAAATTACTTCTCATACAGATGCACGAGGGAAAAAAGGCTATAATAAGCGTTTGTCAAAACGAAGAGCGGAATCTGTTATTCGTTATTTAATGGATAAAGGAATTGATAAGAGCCGTTTAAGAGCTAAAGGAATGGGAGAGGAAATTATGATTAATGATTGTTATGATGGGGTAGAATGTAATGAAGAGCAACACCAAGAAAACCGTCGTACAGAATTTATGATTATTGAATATGTGCCACCTAAGTTTGGTGACGGGAAATCAAAACGTCCAGCCAATATAAAAACAAACCCTTGTACAAATTGCCCTAGTGCACCTAATGTAGAGGGAGAAGTTGAAAGCATAGAATCATCTACAAATGATTTTTAAGATAGAATTTCATTTAGTATAAAATGACAAAAAGCGTTTAGAGATTCAATCTCTAAACGCTTTTTTATGGTGCCAAACCGAGGTGAAAAAATGGCATAAAGTAGATAAAACTTATAAATCTAACGAAAAAAAATGAACTACACAAGCCCTAAAAACAATAATCTTCTATAGGGTTTTAATTGAAAAAAATCCTTGTTTTTTTGCTTTAAAAGTCGTATCATTAGCTCGTCTAAATTTGTTTAATTAAAAACTAATAGCAAATGACAAAAGAAGATTTTGACTTCAAAGCTTTGAAAGCACTAAAATATAACGATTATAAACGACAGTATTTCAAAGATGCTGTATTGAACAAATCAAAGGGCGGCTTGATTTTGACTATTTTTGATATCGGTACCGCCAAAAAGACTTGTGCCTTTATTCCTTTTCTTAAATATAAAGAAGCAGAAAGTGCCTTTAAAGTTTGGAAAAATCTTAAAGATACTAGTTTAAAAAAATCGGCATGTAAAGTAGCTTTGGGAAAAGTTTCTACGAAAAAAAATAGCGATGGACTACTAGAGGTGACTTTTGACATTTCTAAAGGGTTGAAAAATCCAGCTAAAATAGAAGCAGCTGCTCGCCCACTATTCGACCTTGTCGAGAAAGGATTAAAAGTTGTTGGGACAATAGAAGAAGGAGACAATGTGCCTACCGATGGAACGACTGTAGAGGATACTCCTACCTCAACTCCTGATGATAAACCAGCTCCTGCTCAAATTAAAGAACTTATATTGGGAGTAACAGGAATTCTAAAAGAGGCTTTGCCTAAAGTGATTATTCCGAATATTAAAGCAAAAAAGGTTTCTTCTAAAGATGCTGATACTATCAACGATTTGTTTTCCAAGTTGGAAGACTTGAAAGCTGTTTATGAAAAAGCTGGTTCTGAAATTCAACAGAAGATTGACAAACATTACAACTCTATTCTGAATCAAATTCCAAAATTAACCAAAATTAAAACGGCTATAGATAGTCTTTTGGGGTTAATCGAGGCACAAGAAGATGTCAAAACAGAACAAGGAGATACCGAAGAGGTTAAGCGATTGAAGGAGCTATTGGATTATGCTATGAAAGAAACGGAATCTATTTGGAAAAACTTTAATAAAACAAAGGACGAAATCTCAAATGCTACTTCTCAAATTATTAAAGGAGGAGATGAATTGTTAAACGCATTATTTAATTAGACTTACCCCCAATATTCTAAAGGCCATAGAACGTCTCTGAATATTATGAAATCATAACCATTATGCCAGTAGTAAAATCAAAAGCACTTGAAGAAGGGCAAAAAGAATTGGAACGCCTTAGAGAGTTGAAGCAAGAAATCTTAGGCAAAATGCCTAAAGAGTCTAATTTCTTGACGAAAAAATTGATCAAGTTATTAGAAAAACAATTGGACAAAATTGAGGATAAGATTAAAGAGGCAGAAGAAAAATTAATAGAAGCTACCAATGCCTCGGATTTAGTTAATCCTGAGGTTTTAGGTAAAGTAAAAGATATTGTGGAGGATGTTGCAGAAGGAAAAACGGATGAGGCTATCGATCATGTCAAAGACCTTGCACAAGAAAAAGTAGACGAAATCATTGATGAAAAAGTCAAAGATGAAACACTTGCTAGAACTGCTAAAGACGTGATCGACCGAACAATGGATGGTGATTTTGATGGCGTAGTTGATGTGGTTAAAGATGGTGCTAAAGATAAAGCAGGGGAGGTAATTGATAAGCATGTTAAAAACGAAAAAATAGCCGAAGTTTTAAAAGATGTTGTAGATGGGGCTGTTGATGGTGAATGGGAGAACTTGCTAGAGATTGTCAAAGATGGTGTTGTTGATATTGCAGAGGGTAAATTAGAAGAGTTTATTAATAAGATACTGGATTTGTTTGAAGCTCAAATCAAAATTAAGATTGAGTTTGATATGAAGGAAGAAGCCAAGGCACTTATTCCTAAAGCATTACAAGAAACAAAGAAAAAAGCAGGTCCTCATTGGTCGGTAGAACTAGCCAAGAACCTTAGTATCCGATTGGTTAAGGAATCAGCTATTATTATTAAAGCAGAAATCAAGCGTTTAACCTCTGAAAATGGCTTAAAAATATTGACGCAGATTGCTAAGGATGCCTTAATTGCTACTTTGCAAAGTGGTCTGGCTGGTCGAAAAATCAAAGATATACTGAAAGAGCTGGTACAACAAATTGCGCAGCATCCTGAGTTTAAGAAAATTATCAAGGATTTCAAACGCAAAATGTTGACAATGTTCATCCGAGTAGCAGAAGAAGAGGTTGAGAAAACAGTAGGACCTGTTGTAGATGCATTTTTGCGTGTGCATTCTCCTTGGACAGGAACATTATTAAAAACAGGCAAGCAAACAGCAAAGGTTGGACCATTTTGGGGATGTGTTAGCTTGGCGTTGAGTATACAAGCTGATTTAACAGCCAAATTAAATGCCGAACGAAAAGGCTTAGGAGCAATTGGAAAAGGAGGCTTGTCAGGAAAAGTTTATGCAGGTGTTGGAATTGAAATTGGATTTGATGTTCCTTTGGTAGGGGATGTATCTATAGAAGGAGGTGTACAGGGGGGACCAAGTATTAATGCTTTAGCAAGTCTTAGTTTTAGTTTTAAAAATGCCGTTGTTCATGCCAAAGTAGTTCCTGCTACTTTAAATATTGATATGTCAGCACGTTTGTATTTGGAGACGCCTATACCTAATCGCATTCTAAAATACGTTCCTGCTTATTTGTCTAGCACGTCTGTTGTAGAACAAACAATTTATTATCCATTAGGACGCCTCAATTTGTTGACAGCAACTACACCTGGATATACGTTGACATTTGATATGGTTAATAAAAAATATGCCTATATCGGTGCTTCTGGAAAGTATACAATAGGAATTCACCCTAAGGTGAAAGCTTATTTGAAAGATGTCAAAGAGGCTATTGAAGAAGCTGCTCAATCGGTTGTGGATACCGTCAATCCAACCAATTGGGACTTAAATCCATTTGATGAAGAAGGATGGATTGGTAGCTTGTTCTAAAACGCAAAATTGGCAATAAAAATAGATTAGATAATGGCTCTAAAGTTACAATGTGTAATTTTAGAGCCATTTTATTGATGTTTACAATAGTTTGGCAAGAATAGGTTGGGCTTTTGCTCCCAAATAAGCTACAGACTCTTTTTGCAAATGCTTTTTATAGTTTTCCGCCAACTGAGAGGGGACATTGCTTAAATCCTGTGCTTGCAAAAATAGCACTTCATTTTCCTCTTTGCTAAAGCTAAATCCATCTGCATCTAGCTTAAGTTTTGCGACAAAACTAGGGAAATTATCTAAGGGCAAGAACTCAACTAAAGCACCTGTTGTAGCTTCTTTTTTTATTCTATAAGTTAACAATTCCTCTTTGTTGTCAGAAACTAAAATTGCCCCTTTCTCTGTCAAGACCATAGAAAATGCAGATAATGTATTCTTGACATTTTGTACTTGCTCTTCGGGCCAATCTTCTAACTTTTTACTTTTTAAATCTGAAAATTTCCACAACTTGCCAAATAATTGTTGAAGGACAGGCGAAGCTTCATTTTTAGAAAATTCATTTTCATTCGCTTTTAACGAACGTTCCTTCATTTCTTCAACGAACTCCTGCAAATAAGCATTGATATATTCCTGTGCCAAATCATGATGCCCAACTTTAGCTGCTTTCATAAAACGATAGGCCTTATTAGGGTCTCCTTGTTCATAGAAAACAGTACCTAAGCCATAAAGTGCATCTTTTTGGCGTAAGCCCTTTGTTTTGGCAAGAGTAGTATAAGTGGCTTCGGCTTCTTGATATTTTTTTAATCCTAGTAATGCAGCCCCTTTTAGCAAAGTTGCTCGGTCTGTTAAGCTTTTGTCATTACCTGCCTTTTTTAGCAAGGTTACCACGTCTGTTAGGGCTTCTTCAAATTGAGCTAGTTCAATTTTTGTTTCAATAAGCATTAAGAAAGCTTCCGTTTCTTCTGGGGCTAATTCGATACAAGTTTGTAGAGCCACCAACGCATCTTCTAGTTGAAGGGCGTATAAACAGGCTTGTCCCAACACTCTATAAAACATAGCGTGTTTTTCTTCTACTAATGCTGTTGCTAATGTTAAATGTTCTACAGCTTGGGCAAACTTATTTTGATCCAATAAACTTTGCCCATAGTTGAATTGATGCATGTGGTTATTAGGAGCATTTTCTATAATTTGCTCGTACAACGGAAATGTAGCTTCGACACGACCTAATTCTTTTAGAATATTAATTTTGGATAAAACCCCTACTTCACTAAATTCTTGTTGAGATGCCAAAAATAAATCAATATCAATTAATGCTGCTTCGTGCTGCCCTAGTCCACTCAATGCGTCAGCTCGGTATAAGTAAGCGGATAATTCTTCTGGTTGCACCAAAATAGCTTGATTGATTAGCTCCAAACCTTGTTGGTATTCTTGGTATTGTGTAATTAAGAAACTGGCTTTAGCAATTAAAGCGGTTGGATTTTTGGGGTCGCGTTTCAAGATTTTACCCCAAATTATTTGAGCATCATCAAAGCGTCCTAAAAGCTGTTTTAATTGACCAAATTGAAGTAGATAGTCCAGATTATTCGGTTCAAATTCTAATGCTTTTGCCAAACAAACTTCTGCTTCATCATAACGAGGAATAGACTCTAGTAAAAGGGATTTGGCCAAATAATAATAACCAAAAGCTTCATTAGGATATTCAGAAACAGCCTGTTTGGAAAGCGTTTCGAAGGTGTCGTATTGATAATTTATTACAGCCGTTTCTAAGGCTTCTATGAGTTGAATTTTATCCATTGTTATGGTTTTGAATTAGAGAGAGTCGTATTCTCATTAATTTTTTCCTACAATGAAAGATAGGGAATTTAGTATAAAAAGGGAACTAATAAAGAAGTATTCTTTTGGTAGCTTTGATAACTTTCTAGGTGGCCGTATTTTTTTTGTGCTGCCTTTTGTAGCAAAGGAATTCCACTAACAAAAACTAATAGAAAAATAATCCAAAGGGGACTAATAATTGCTAACCATTCCCATTTCTGTAGAGAAGGTGTAGCGCAAATAAAAATCCCTATCCAACAAAGAATTTCACCTGTATAATTGGGATGTTGTACATACTGCCAGAGTCCAGATTGTATGAATTGTCCATTATTAGTTGGATTTTGACGAAAAGTAAATTTTTGTTGATCGGCAATCGTTTCTATAATAAAACCAAACAACCAAATCAACAGACCTAAAACATGAATTGCTGTTAAAATGATATTAGGGGTTTGGTAAATGATAATAATAGGGATGGATAAAATTAAAACACTACTTGCTTGAAGTAGCCAAAAACCAGCAAAACGAATGAAATCCTGCCGTAATTTATCAAAACGATCGTCTTTATTCATAGCATGGATACGTTTAAATAGATAGCTTCCTAACCGAATGCTCCAACTCATAATCATAAGGAGCAATAAGTGGTGCATCCAGCTATTGGCTCCTTGAAACCACAACACTCCTGTCAAAGAAGCAAAACTAATGCTATAAAATAAGTCGGTAGCTTTATCGCTTTGTTGGGTGTATCCCCAAACGAAACCAATTGTATTGATAATAATAACTGTAAGAATAGATTCCAATAACATAGTTTGACATTTTTATTAGGATAATGATAGGATATTTTTCTATTTAAAATAAGTACTAATAAGACAAAGGCATGATTAAAGATTTTGATACAACATCTACTATTTAAAGCAAAACGCTGTACATTTGAACCAAGTTTTGAACTACGTTAATATCTAAAAAATAGGAAACAATTGTTATGATAAAAAGAATACTTAGTGATTTTGCTAAAGTTCCTTCTCACATTCTTTACCTAATGGGGGCGGTGTTCTTTATACAATTGATAGACGCATCCCTGTTCATATTGTTCAATTTTCATTTAAAAAAATTAGGTTATGTCGATAGTGAAATAGCACATTTAATTTCTTATAAGTATGCTGCGGTTGTCTTATTTGCCTTTCCATTAGGATTATTAATAAAAGGGAGAGAACTACTTAAATTTTTTCGTTTAGCTTCTGTTATTACACCAACATTCATTTTGTCTGTTCTATTCGCTTTGGAATACGGTTATACAAAAATGGTCTATGTATTGGTTTTTTTGTTTGGAATGGGAACAATTTGTATTAGTGTAACAGCAATGCCATTTATTATATTAAATACGCCTAAAGAACGACATTCAGAAGCAGTTACGCTTTATTTTCAAGTATTTAGTGCAACGGCTTTTGTCTCAGGTATGTTGAATTATATTTTAAATTCTATTGCGCCTAATTTTTTTACAGAGGGAACAGTCTTAAAAGTATTTGGTTTGTTAGGCTTTACAAGTGTTTGGTTTGTTTCTAAAATTAAGGTAAAGGAAAATATCTCGAATCGTGTGCCTATTCAAACCTTTTTGCATGCTTATGAGTGGAAGAAAATAGGCATCGCTGTTTTTCCAACTATATTAATTGCAACAGGAGCAGGCTTAACCATTCCATTTATCAATTTATTTTTCTTGGGCGTGCACGGTATTGATTCCAAAGCATTTTCTTTGTTTGGCTCTTTGAGCTTTGTATTGGTAACTATTGTCATGCTATTTGTCCCTGCAATTCGACGAAAATGGGGCTACAATGTAGTTGTCAATGGTTTTCAAACTTTGGCTGTTGGCGCTTTGTTTATTATGGCGTCAACAGAGTGGTATGCCAATTGGGAATGGGCTGCTATGATAGCGGTAGTGGCCTTTTTGATTCGTCAACCATTGATGCAAGTTGCTTCACCTGCGATTACCGAAATGACAATGTATTATGTTGGAGAACGAAATCAAGAAATGATGGGCGCTTTAAATGCATCTATTTGGTCGGGAGCTTGGTTTTTTAGCTCTGTTATTTTTGGTGTTTTGAGAGCTTGGGAAGTTGCTTATGTGAATATTTTTATGATGACAGTCGTTATGTATGGTGTTGCTACCTTGGTGTATTATTGGTTGATCAAAGATTACGAACGTATGAAAAAAGCAGCTCCAGAGCTTTATCAAGAAGACAGTGAGACATCCTAAACTATGTTTTTAAATAGACATAAGCAATGCTAAGCCAAAGGGAATAGCAATGAGAATAAAGCAAACGATAACAATACGAAGCTCTTTTGGAAGCTGTTTTACACCCGGAATGGGCCTTGAAAGAGTGTCTAGAAAATCTACAATCCAGAAATCTTTTGGGTTTTCATTGGCTGTAATAAACCCTCCTTCTATCAAAATTTGAGAAGCTTTTGCATAATCCTTTTTGTGAACCAGCAATTTAGCGCCTCCAGTCGCTCTTGCTTCTATACTGTATACCTGCAAGGTCAATTCATCTCTAGTGACCGTTTCAATACCAGCAGCTTCTAATTGCCTTTTAGCTAAAGACAATGCTGGCAAATCATAAAAATATTGTACGACAATTAAACTCATAAACTAGTATTTAAACCTACTGTTAAAACAAGTTGTAACGAATTATAGTTGGATTCATGTTTTGAAACTAGTAAAGCAAGAAATTACAGCAAAAGAAAATAAACTCAACAGCTTATACTGCGGACAAAAGAGAGCCTAATAGCTCTCTGGTTCTACGTCTTTTCTAATAATAAACTTAACCCCAAGGGTAACTTCAATACTTAGGTTGATAATTTTATAATCTTCACTAAATGTTCTAACAGAAGTAGTTGATCTAAACGGATCTACATATTGCACCTGTGTTCCCCGCCTGAAAAACACTTGTGGCGTTACATCAGGACTTACATTGATTTCAAAAAATAAGCCAAATGGTAATTTAGGAGGTTCCCAGTCAATGCCAGCACCCAACCAAAATCCAAAATTAAGTGGCGTAACACCTTGAGCATCCAAATTATTAACAACATCGTTGGCGACTGTTACATCTAATCGAACCCCTGCTGCATAATAAGGCAAAACACTTGGGCTAAGCCTAAAATTTCCTTTTAATAAGGTAGCTAAAGAAATATTGTGAAAAAGATCGTTGACAACAAAGGTATTGGTGCCAAAGAAACCAGAATTATAAGAAGCCCCTCTTCTGTGGTATCCCAATTGCGCGACAAAACCCAAGCGTCGAGGGGTGTTTTCGCCTTGCCATTTTCCCATTGATTCAAAAACAAGGTCAGCATGATAAGAAATTAAAGCACGTTTACTTTGTTGTGTGCCAACTAACAAGCCTCCTTTTGCTCCAAAACCCATTTGTTGGGCTTGTGTGAAAGAGCAATATAACAAAAGGGCGATTACACTATAAAAATATCGTTTCATTGAGTTGGTATTTTTGTTTTGAGAGATTGGAGGGCAAAATAGGCACGATTCTTTTAAAAAGAAAAAAGAACCTGTTAAATATTAACAGGTTCTAGGTAGATTGTATTTTTTAACTAAAAACAGATCTTTTGATTGGTTTGATAACAGTATAAAGTAGCACTGTATCAATCTCAAAATTGGTTTTAGTCTTTTAAGATTTTTCTAGAAATAACTAGTTTTTGAATTTCTGATGTTCCTTCACCGATAGTACATAGTTTACAGTCACGGAAGAATTTTTCAACTGGAAAATCTTTCGTGAAACCATATCCACCATGAATTTGCACTGCTTCAGTAGCTGCTCTTACACAAGCTTCAGAGGCATAGTACTTGGCCATAGCTGAAATTTTAGTAACAGGCAAATGGTTATTTTTTAGATGTCCTGCTTTGCGAATCAACAACTCAGATGCTTCAATTTCGGTAGCCATATCTGCCAACTTGAAAGAAATTGCTTGGAAGCTAGAAATTGGTTTGCCAAATTGCTCTCGCTCTTTAGAGTATTTCAAGGCAGCATCGTAAGAACCTTTGGCAATTCCCAATGACAAAGCACCAATAGAAATACGCCCACCATCTAGTATTTTCATAGATTGGATAAAACCTTCTCCCTCTTTACCAAGTAATTGGCTTTTGTGTACACGACAGTTGTCAAAGATTAGTTCCGCAGTTTCTGAAGCACGCATCCCCAACTTGTTCTCTTTTTTACCACCAGAAAAACCTTCCATATCACGTTCGATAATAAAGGCACTCATGCCGTGACTATCCAAAGGCTCACCTGTACGAACGATTACAACCCCTACATCACCAGAACGACCATGTGTAATCCAGTTTTTAGTACCATTGATGACATAATAATCACCATCTTTTTTGGCAACACACTGCATTCTTCCTGCGTCAGAACCTGTGTTTGCTTCTGTCAATCCCCAAAAAGCAATGTGCTCACCAGATGCTAATTTAGGCAAGTACTTTTGTTTTTGCTCTTCAGTACCAAACGACAAAATGTGGTTTGTTCCCAAAGAGTTGTGTGCAGCAAGAGACAACCCAATAGAGCTACATACTTTTGTCGTCTCTTCTATAATTGTAATGTATTCTTGATATCCCAAGCCAGAGCCCCCATATTCTTCAGGAACCAAGACTCCCATGAATCCTTGCTCACCCATTTTGTGGAATAAGTCTTTAGGAAAATGTTGCGCTTCATCCCATTCCATTACATGTGGACGGATATGTTTTTCTGCAAAATTACGCGCACTTTCGCGAATCATTTGTAGGTCTTCAGACGTATCTGGAGTCATATAATCTGTATTCATCACAATCAATTTTTATAATACGGACAAAATTAATATTCTTTAATTCGTAGTTTCACCAAATCTAAAACTACAAATAACTGCCTTTTTAGGGCACACAAAAATAACATTTTTTTCCAATTTTTTTAAGGAAAATATTAAAAGGTATGGAGCCGCTTTTTTTTGAGAAAAAAATGCCTTTTTGCTGTTAAAAAAGTGTACATTGTTGCACAGTTTAATCTTTTGAACTACATTTATTCGATTAAGTATTCCCTTAATTGTTCAGAAACCTAATTTATTGGTTAATTTCCTCTATTGTTGAAATATCTTCTTAATATATTATTATTGGTATTGTTGGTCTCTCATACCTCAAAAACCATTATTACATTTGTCAGTTTCAAATGTAATCAAAGATATATTGCTTCAACACTATGTGAAAATAAACAAAAACCTGCTTTAGAGTGTGATGGTAAGTGTTATCTAAAAAAGCAAATAAAAAAACAACAAGAATCAGAAGATAGTCCTTTGTCATTGAAGAAAGTACAATTTTTTGATTTCTTTATACCACAAGAATCAAAACCATTTTCATTCTCATCTTATTATTCGCCTGTTCATGTTGTTCAAATAGCCAAAACCATTTTTTTCGAAGATATGGGCTTGTACGCTAGGCTATGGATAACTAAGGTACTCCGACCGCCTACCTGTTTTTGAATTTTGAGTATTATAACTACATTTTATAACTGATCTATATGCCTTCATATAGGCTTCAGAGGTGCTTTTTATGTCGATTTTATTGGTTCCGAAAATTGGAGAAAGATAAAATCGCCTAACTCCGTCTAATTAAGTGGATTATTGACAAGTAGTACCTTCAAGTATAATGTATGTTTTGAGGTTTATCTTTTGGAATGACGGGTGTTATTATATAATACCATCATGATAGAAAGATAAGTCTAGGAGAACCTATTGTTCTGTGATGCAGAATCGTAGGACGGATTTTTATTATAGGAATAGTTTGTTTAATACTCCGTTGATTTTTTAGTTTTCCTACGAAAAACGTAAAAAAGCATCTTGCATTAGTTTGATTATCAGTCTTTTAGTGTAAAGGTTAATAAAGGTGCATCTTGCTGATAATCAAACTAATACGATTTTTCAACGGAGTAATGTTTGTTAAAACTACATTGTAAAAGTGTGGCTAACTACTATTCAAAACAACTTAAAATTTAAAAAAAAATGAAAAATTTATCATATATTTTATTGGGTTTGACAATACTTTTATTCTCCTTTACTGCTTGCGAAAAAGAGACAAGCAAGTATGGTCAGTTTAGCTTAGAATTTGATAATAAGGTAGGATCAGATGCTGTGACTTTGAGTGCAGCGGGAAGTACAGATTATCCGTTTTCTACTCAGATGAACCAAAAATTTAACCTTCAAACATTGGGATATTATGTTTCTCGTATTGAATTGACAGGTCCGAATGGGGAAACTTATTCTGATGAGGTAACAACAGGAGCTACAGCAGCCGAAGTGAACGGTTTTTATCAAGTATTGGAATCCGATGCTAACTCACAATCGATTACATTAAAAAATGTACCAGTTGGAACATACAACAAAATCACTTTTACATTAGGTGTTGAAGCCGATTATGTACAAGATGGTGCAACAGGAGGTGTTTTAGATCCAGCTAATGGCGGATGGTTGTGGAATTGGGATTCAGGATATATTTTTTATAAAATGGAAGGTACTTCGCCTGCATCTACTAGAGCAGACAACACGTTTAGATTTCACATAGGTGGATGGAAAGAAATTGCAGGTAATGCTAGTTTGACAAATAACGTGAAACGCATAACATTGGACTTTCCTACGAATGCCGAAGTGACGGAAAGTTCAGATTTGGAAGCTCATATCATAATGAACCTTTTAGCTGTATTGGATGGTCATCATGCAGTAGATTTTTCGACTACCAATATGGTGATGAGCCCAGCAGCAGGCGCAGACATTGCCCATAGTTTAGAAGATGCATTTATGGTACACGGCATACACGGGAACTAAATGTCGTTTATCTATTCTAAAAAATCTAGATACCCTATTAGCTACTTGCTAATAGGGTGTGTAGGTTTGTTGTTTGGAATGACAGCTTGTCAAGAAGACAAAATAACTACAGCTAAGGAACCATATAAATTTGTAGCGCCAAGTAATTTTCCTGAGCCTACTTATACTTTTTATAATAACGAAATCACAAAAGAAGGATTTGAGCTAGGAAAGAAGCTGTTCTTTGACCCTATTTTATCTGTAGATGAGAGTACTTCCTGTAGTTCTTGCCACAAACAGTCTTTTTCATTTGCAGATCTTCCATCGAATCCATTTAGTATAGGGATTAGTGGGTTGGTAGGCACTCGAAATGCTCCTAGTTTAGCCAATTTAGCTTTCATGCAAGAGTTCTTTTGGGATGGGGGAGTGACGCACTTAGATTTTGTGCCGATTAATGCAATTGAAAACCCTGTAGAAATGGGAGAAGGCATTGCTGCTGTTATTGCTAAAATTAAAAACGACCCAGAGTATCCTGCTCTTTTTCAAGCTGCTTTTAAGACAACGGAAATTAATATGCCTTTATTGATGGATGCACTAGCGCAATTTATGCTGTTAATGGTATCGAATCATTCTAAATATGATGCTCATCTGCAAGGAGAGGCGAACTTAACCGAACAAGAATTAAAAGGGTTGCGTTTGTTTGATGAGCATTGTGAGCATTGTCACGCTGGAATTTTATTTACCAACCAAGCCTATTTTAACAATGGCATAGATAGTGTTTTTTCAGATTCAGGACGTGCACGAATCTCTGCAAATCCATTGGATATAGGAAAATTCAAAGTTCCTAGTTTGCGAAATGTAGCGGTGACTGCTCCTTATATGCACAATGCAAAATTCTTTACCTTAGAAGAAGTGTTGGAGCATTACAGCGATGGACTTGTTAATTCTGCTACCCTTGCTTCAGAGCTAATACAAGCTAATGGGAATTTGGGAATTCCGCTATCTGCTTCAGAAAAAGAAGCGATAATTGCTTTTTTGAAAACGTTGACGGATCATGAGTTTTTAAACAACCCTATTTTTTTTGAAAAATAAGTAATTGTCCAGAAAAAATTCTATAAAAACGATGTAACTTATTGTTTAAGGTAAAGAACCCTAAAAAAAGGATTTGGACTGTTTGGCAATTTTTGCTGCTTTTAAGAGTCCAAATTCTTTTTTAATTATTAGTTCGCATGAGAATTAAGAATAAGTTTTATAAAGTATCACTTTATTGCGTATTTATTTAATAGAACAGTTGAGCAGCGATTGTTTTCCAATAAAGCCCTCTAATTTATCTCCAATTTGCACTGGACCGACACCTTTAGGAGTTCCTGTAAAGATAACATCACCTCGCAGTAGCATAAAATATTTTGAAATATAAGCAATCAAATCATCAAAGCCTGTCAGCATATCACTGCTAATGCCTTGTTGTACTGTTTCCCCATTTTTAGTGAGAGAAAACTCAATCTCTCCATGTTGGTTTCGAGCTTCTTCGATGGGAATAAAACGACCAATTGCTGCTGAATGGTTCCATGCTTTTGCAATTTCCCAAGGGTGTCCCTTTTTTTTGCAGGCATCTTGTATGTCACGTGCAGTAAAGTCAATGCCTACCGATACTTCCTTGTAATAAGTAGACGCAAATTCTGGTGCAATATGCTTACCGTTTTTACATATTTTGAGTAGGACCTCTACTTCATAATGCAAGTCTTTGGTAAAGTCAGGATAAAACAGTGGATAGCCATCTAGTAGCTGAGCAGTATCTGGTTTTAGAAATAAAAGTGGTGTTTGAGGAACAGGATTGTTGAGTTCTGCGGCATGGGCAGCATAGTTGCGACCAACACAAATAATTTTCATAACGTATGTATGCTAACTTTGTTTTTGATTAAAGTAGATAATTTCATTTTTACAATAAACTAAAAAATATGAACTAAAAGAACTTAACATCAACATAAAATTGATGTTAGCATAAAAAAGATAGATTTTTTATTTGTAAATGCAAAATGGTGTTTATTTGGTTATTGTATTGATTTTTAGGTTTTTGTGTGGTGTTTAGTTGTTTTTTGTAGTTTATTTTGAATTAATTTGATTATATTTTTGATAAAAATAAGCAAAAAAATCACAAAAAAATTTGGAACTACCAAAAAGCTGCTTTATATTTGACCTGTCGTTAGGAGGAAATGCTTCCTAATAATAATTAAGTTCTAAAAAAAAGAACTCACTTAAATAAACACAAAGATTCAAGTAGAGTTTGACCCTAATTGATATTCATAGCTAAGATATTGTAATACAATTAAAGTACCCAGAACACAATACCTAAAAACCCAAAATCCATGAAGCTTGATTAGTTTTTACTCAAAGGGCAATTAGGGTTTCTGAGAAAATCTGAGAGCCTAATCGCCTAAAGAGTAGGGAACTAAACCCAAACCTATTTGAAAAAGAAACAATGCAAGTTGTCTTATCTGTCTGTCTTAAATTTGAAGAGATGCCTTTGTAGGAATACGAAGGTTATCTCTTTTTTTCAGCAGTCAGCATTTTAGTCAACTTATTAAAGATAACCATGCGACGATGTATAGGAGCATCATCCTGCAATTTAAGACCTAAAGACGGATTGATTCCTTTTACTAGTGTGGAAAAGTAACTATAATAGATGATGAAGATTAGAAGTTGGAGATTGGAATTTGTTTCATAAGACCATAACCAACTACTTGAGATAAAAATAGAATTGTCCCAATTTCCCAACTTTCTAATCATCTATTGCCGAATAAAAGTTTAATTATTAGAAAGGTTAGAATAGAGATGCTTACTCCCCAAGTGTCTCTTTTTTTTATTTTTATACATGACCAGAACTTAACCGAGTTTGTTAGGTGTTTTATCCTTGCCTTAAGTGTTTCCCCAAATTCCATTCAATACATTATCCACAATAGTAACTTAGTCTAAACACCTTTCCTTATTCTTCATTTTAGCTATGCTGCTACTATCAATAGTTAGCTTTGCTGCTACTACGTGGTCGTTGAAACCACGAAGTAGCAGCAAAGCTAACTACTAACTATGTGACGTGATTTTTTAGTGGTATATTATTGATTATTAATAAGATGTGTATTTGTTTGCTTTCGCTCTAAAAAGCTAATAATAAAATTAATACTAATGCACAAGTCTATAGAAACCATGTAGTAACAGAAAAATTGATGACTATTAATTAAAAAAATTGGAATTCATATAAAAAAAGTTTACGTTTGTAGTATTAGTTTACGTTTTTGGGAACTTTTATTTGAAAACGTAAGTTTGAGAATGTAAGATTAGAAAAAGTATATGAGTAGAGATTTAGAGAATAAGAAGTGTCAAGCTATTTTGAAAACAGCGAAAGAGTTATTCTGGAAACATGGTGTCAAACGAGTATCTATACAAGAAATTTGTAAGGAAGCAAAAACAAGTAAAATGACCTTTTATAAGTTTTTTGACAACAAAATAGACTTGGCAAAAACAATTTTAGATTTAGTGTTTGAAGAAGGAATACAAGAATACAAAGCCATTATGGAACAAAACATCCCATTTGCTCAAAAAGTAAAGGAGACGTTGTTGGCCAAAGCAAGGAATAGTAAAAATATCAGCCAAGAGTTTATTACAGATATTTATAAAAATAATGACTTAGGTTTGTTGGAATATATCTATGCTAAGGGAGAAGTTATGATGGATTTGGTTTTGGATGATTATGAACAAGCTCAAAAAGAAGGCTACGTACGTCCTGGGATTAAGCGTGAATTTATGCGATATCAATTGCTAAAAATGAGAGAAATGGTGTTGGACGATGCTTTGTTGGTGCATTATGATAGTCCACAAGAATTGACAATGGAATTGACGAATTTCTTTTTTTATGGTTTGTTGGTTCACGAAGATGAATGAGTAGAGAAAGTAAGTGTTCTAGTATTTACTATAAAAGTGGTTAGATCGATTGGGGCGTTAAAATGATCAAAAAATCATTATCTATATTGATAAATTAAACGAAAAAAATGATGAAAAATATTCTATTAATGGGCTTTTTGTGGCTAGGAACCTTTATGGCTAGCTATGGACAATCTGCCAAAGAAATTGTACAAAAAATGGACGACAATGCTTTTGGTGGGCGAATAACGTCTAGCATGAAAATGACCATAGTTCGTCCAACTTGGTCGCGTACAATGGAGTTCAAAAGTTGGGCAGATGGCGCTGATTATTCCTTGATTTTGATTACGGCACCAGCACGTGAAAAAGGAATTACCTACTTGAAACGAGAAAAAGAGATGTGGAATTTTCAACCATCGATTGATCGTACCATTAAAATGCCTCCTTCTATGATGATGCAATCTTGGATGGGATCGGATTTTAAAAACGATGATTTGGTGCGCCAATCTTCTATTGTTAATGATTATCAACATGAATTATTGGGCAAAGAAACTATCGAAGGTAGAGAATGCTATAAGATTGAAATGATTCCCAATGAAGAGGCACCAGTTGTCTGGGGAAAAGTAATTGTTTGGATTGATGCAAAGGATTATCTTAACTTAAAAACGGAACACTACGATGAAGATGGCGAATTGGTGGACACCAATTATGGTCAAAATATTAAGAAAATAGGAGGGCGATTATTGCCTGCTAAAATGGTTCTTATCCCTGCTGATGAGGAAGGTCATAAGACCATATTGGAATATACAAGCCTCGAATTTGACAGTAAATTTGACGATCGGTTCTTTTCTACTCAGAATATGAAACGCGTTCGATAGAACCTATCTATTCATCCTACAAAATGTTAAAAAATGATACTTAAAATTGCGTGGCGGAATATTTGGCGAAATCGAAGAAGGACGCTAATTACAGCAGCGTCTATCTTTTTTGCCGTTTTATTTGCTGTTACTATAGAAGCGATGAATCGAGGTATTTTTGATAAAATGATCAATGATTCTGTTAGTTTCTATACGGGATATGTCCAAGTAACACACAAAGGGTACTGGGACGAACGGTTCTTAGATAATTCTTTTGAGTTATCTCCAGACTTGGTGACGACCATAAAAGCAACTTCTGGGGTGAATGATCTTGCCCCAAGGTTAGAATCTTTTGCCCTAGCTTCTTACAAGAAAATTACAAAAAGTGCTTTGGTGGTAGGAATTGCTCCTCAAAAAGAGGCTGCTTTGACAGGGCTAGACAAACGAGTCGTGACTGGAACTTATTTGACCAAAGAGGATGAAGCCGTTCTTGTTGGAGAAGGTTTGGCAGAAAAACTCAAATTAGGAGTTGGAGATACGATTGTATTGATTAGTCAAGGCTATAGAGGGGTAAATGCAGCAGGGAAGTATCCCATAAAAGGAATCGTTTCGTTTGGAGCGCCAGATATGAGTGCTACGATGGTCTATATGCCTTTAAAAGTAGCACAATGGTTTTATGGAGCACCCAACTTAGTAACGACTGCTGTTTTAGATATTAACGACAAAAATGCTGCCGAGTTGGCATTGAGTAGCCTAATGTCAACACTAGATACAGCTTCTGCTTACGATGTATTGAGTTGGCAAAAAATGATGCCTGAGTTGATGGAAATGAAAGACTTAAAAGAAAGTAGTAATGTGATTACGGTATTCATCCTATATTTTATTGTTTCTTTTGGAATACTAGGAGTCATACTGATGATGACCAAAGAACGCCAACGAGAGTTTGGTGTCTTAATTTCTATCGGCATGAAACGGAGTAAATTGGCACTCATTACATGGATAGAAACGATCTTTTTGGGGCTGTTAGGGGCTTTTGTCGGTATTGCTGTAGCCTATGGATTGATGTATTATTTATCTATTAATCCTATTGTGGTAACAGGAGACATGGCGGAAACTTATGCCAAATTTGGAATCGAGGCAAAATTACCAGCGTCTACAGACGTGGATATTTTTTATACTCAAGGGATTATTGTGTTGTGTATTACAACTGTTTTAGCTCTGTATCCTTGTCTTCAAATTTGGAAAATGAAACCCATTGATGCAATGCGTGCTTGATGCACTGCCTAATAAATGATTATGCTTATAACGATTGTCATGAAACGTAGTTCTTGTTATGATAAAGCGTTTTGATGAATACGCTCTTGCAAATCTATTCGTGATAACCGTTGTTTTAACAAAATAATAATAATATGATTTTCAAAATAGCATGGCGGAACATCTGGCGGAATAAAATTAGAAGTTTTACCGTAATGGGCTCTGTCTTGGTTGGTGTCTGGGCGTTGATATTTATTTTGTCCTTTACGGCAGGGTTTATCAATTCTTACATAAGTGGTGCCATTGAGAATGAAATCTCACACATTCAGTTGCATCATCCTAAATTTATGGATGAAAAAGAGGTGCAGTATACCTTAGAAAATACTCCTTCGATTGTCGCCAATTTAAAAGAAAATTCGACCGTTAAAGCATTTGCTACTAGAACGATTAATAGTGGAATGTTAGCCACAGCGAGAGGGTCTAGAGGGATTCAAATTAGAGGTATAGTGCCAGAAGAAGAAGCCAACTTAACTCGGCTAAATGAAAAATTGGTAGAGGGAAGTTATTTGGATGCTACCAAGAGTAAAAATCCGATTCTTATTAGTAGTCGGCTGGCTGAAAAAATGCAACTTAAGTTAAAATCAAAACCTATTCTGAGCTTTCAACAAAAGGATGGCACAAGTGTTTCTGCGGCGTTTAAAGTAGTTGGAATTTATGAAATTGGAAATGCTATTTTTGAGGAGAGCAACGTTTTGGTTCGGCAAGCTGACCTAAATCGTTTGATGGGGGGAACGCCAATTACGCACGAAGTTGCTTTACTACTAAATGACTTAGATGATTTGGATACTACTAAGCGGGCATTAGCAGCTGCTTTCCCAAATGCTTTGGTGCAAAATTACAAGGAAATATCACCTGATGTTAATTTGTATGAGTCTCAAATGTCTGTCTCAACTTATGCGGTTATTTTTATCGTAATGCTAGCATTAATTTTTGGTATTATCAATACTATGTTAATGGCGGTACTAGAGCGAACAAAAGAATTGGGAATGCTAATGGCGGTAGGGATGAAACGCTTACAGGTGTTTTTGATGATTGTGGTAGAAACTCTCTGCTTAACTATGATTGCTGCACCTGTGGGATTATTTCTAGGGTTTCTAACCGTCAGTTATTACGGCAGCAAGGGGATTGATTTGAGTGCTTATGGAAAAGGAATGGATAAGTTTGGATTGAGCGATCAGGTTTTCTTGACCTTAGATGCTTCATCTTTTATTGCAGTTACGATTGCGGTTGCCATTACCGCTATTTTAGCAGCCTTATATCCAGCTATTAAAGCAACTCGATTAAAACCAATCGAAGCTATGCGTACGGTGTAGCAACGTTGAAAGATACTTATTATCAAATAGTTTAATCACAATAGACGACTTCATCAACCCAATAGGATATGATCTAGTAAGCTAAGTAGTCTATTATAATCAATATAAAATGGAGAACGTAATCAAAGTGCAAGGGGTTACCAAAACATATAATCCAGATACGATTCCTGTTCATGCGTTGAGAGGGGTAGATTTAGAAATAGGACAAGGAGAATTTACGGCATTGGTCGGACCTTCGGGATCGGGAAAAACAACTTTGTTAAATGCAATTGGTGGCTTAGATATTCCTACGAGTGGTCATATTATGGTGAGCAACCAAGATATTGCACAATTGTCCGATAGTGAGATGATTGAGTTTAGAAAACAAAATATTGGCTTTGTCTTTCAAGCTTATAATTTAATTCCTGTATTAACCGCCAAGGAGAACGTGGAATTTGTGATGTTGTTACAAGGTAAATCACAAGAAGAACGAGAGGCAAGGGTCAAAGAACTCTTGAAGGCCGTAGGTTTAGAAGATCAAATTGATCGTAGACCCGCACAATTGTCAGGGGGGCAACAACAACGGGTAGCTGTTGCGCGAGCATTGGCATCCAAGCCGATGTTTGTCTTAGCGGATGAACCGACAGCTAATTTGGATTCCAAGTCAACGGCTGATTTGCTGGATATTATGTCCCAATTAAATCAAGAAGAAAACATTACCTTCTTATTTTCCACACATGATCAGCGTGTTATTGATCGAGCACGTCGTATTGTTACGTTGGAAGATGGGAAAATTATCTCAGACGAAACAGTTGCTTCCTAATGGGTATGTTAAAATATTGGCTTTTTTTAGTAGGGATTATTGCTCTGCCAACGTTTAGTTTTAGTCAAGACACGACCCAGTTAGACCGTGTAATTACGAAAAAGCAACGATCTAAAAAAAAGAAAAAAGATCCCAATGCCCCTAAAAATTGGGCGTTGAATGGCTATCTGAAATATTTGACTTCTGTATATTTTATACATCAGCCTCAAAAAGCGATGTTGCAAGATAATTTGATTCACAATCGTCTAAATTTTAGGTGGTACATCAACGATGCTTTTACATTCAAGGCAGATTTGAGAACCCGTGTGTTCTTTGGAGAATATATTAAGTTACAACCCAATTATGGACAAACAATTGTTCGTGGGGATAGCCTCAAAAATGGCTATTATGATTACTTGTCTTGGGTGTTGTTAGACCAACGAGGTGCCGTTATTCATAGTACATTGGATCGTCTTTATTTTCAATATTCTAAGGGAAATTGGGATATCCGATTAGGACGACAGCGAATCAATTGGGGAATCAATACGATTTGGAATCCGAACGATATTTTTAACACGTACTCTTTTACAGATTTTGATTATGAAGAACGTCCAGGAAGTGATGCTTTACGCATTCAGTACTTTACGGGGGTTGCTTCTAGCATTGAATTTGCTGCCAAAGCTTTTACACGATGGGAAAATGCTACGGCTGCTTTTTTGTGGAAGACCAATAAATGGGAATATGATTTTCAAGTATTGGCTGGAATTGTTGAAGAAAACCTTGTTGTTGGAGGCGGTTGGGCTGGCAATATAAAGGGAGCTGGTTTTAAAGGAGAGTTGTCTTACTTTTACAACATTAACGATACCCTTAGCAATCGGCATAGTTTTACAGGAACAGTGAGTTTTGATTATTTATTCAGCAGCAAAACCTATTTGGTAGCGGGTTTCATGTACAACAGCAATGGCGCTACCAATGCCAATTCTAATGCCTTATTTGCTTATCGTCCATCTGCTAGAAATTTATATCCTTATCGTTATTCTATTTTTGCTACTTTTTCACAACCTATTAAAGAAATTTTTTCGGTAGGAGTGACAGCTGTTTATAGTCCAGGAGAAAGCCATGCCTTGTTTTTAACGCCTAATTTTGCGTATACCATCAATGAAAAGTGGGATATTTCTATTGTTGGACAAATTTCATTAAATCAGTCCAATGGGTATTATGTTAGTCCTGTTCAAGTAGCTTTTTTGAGAATTAAGTTTAGTTTTTAGAGAGCAATGAAGAAAGATCTTATTAAGTTAAATAACTATAAGTTAGAGTATTGCTTGACAGGAAGTAAGCATTCTGAAACCATTCTTTTTGTACATGGATTGGGAGCCAATCAAAGTCAGTTTGAACAACAGCACATTTATTTTAGTGCCCAATACCAAGTTTTATCGATTAGCCTTTGTGGGCATGGCAATTCAACGGTACCTTTAGACATTTTACCAGAAAACTTTTCATTGACTCAATTAAAAAATGATCTTATACAAGTGCTTGATTTATTAAAGATAGCAAAGGTGCATTATGTTGGTAATTCAATGGGAGGAAATGTTGGCTTAGAGTTTTTGAAGGAAAGCCCTAATCGTTTGCTTTCTTTGACGCTATTTGGAACAACAGGGAAGCTCAAAAAGTCAAGGTTTTTGGTCGCTTGTATGAAAATATTGTATCAAATTCTAAGTATACAAATAATAGCGAATTTGTCTCGATTGGCAGGAACCACTAGCTTTTCTCAAGCTAAAATAGCCACTATGATTTCCAAAGCTTCTAAAAAGGCAATTCTTTACTGTCTGCCTCATTTAGCAAATTTTGATTATCTAATGGATATTAAGAATTCTAAAGCACCTACCTTATTATTAGTAGGAGAAAAAGATAAGGAAATAAATGCTTGCCTAGACAGTACAATTGAAGCTTTTCAAGCTAGGGGAAATTTTCAACTAAAGTCTATCAAAGGAGCTGGACATTTTATAAATTTGGATGCTCCAGAGTTATTTAATCGAGAGCTAGAAGCCTTTTTGCAGGGTAGGAAATTATCTTCACCAAAAACGTAAACATGAAAACAATAACAGGAGACTTAATTCAGTTGGCATTAGAAGGAGTCTTTGAGGTAATTGTACACGGATGTAATTGCTATGGTACAATGGGGGCTGGAATTGCCAAAGGTATAAAAAAGCATTTTCCAGAAGCTTATGAAGCTGATTTGAAAACCGAAAAAGGGGCAAAGGATAAATTAGGTACCTTTAGTTTTGCCAATATTGAGGATAAAAACTTGATTGTAGTGAACGCTTATACGCAATATCATTGGAGAGGAACTGGGAGAAAAGTTGACTATGAAGCGGTACGAGCTGTTTTTAAACAGATCAAAAAACAATTTGAGGGAAAAAAGATAGCCTATCCAGCCATTGGAGCGGGGTTGGCAGGTGGAGATTGGAACATTATTGCCACAATTATTAGAGAAGAATTAGAAGGAGAGGATCATACCTTTGTTTTGTATCAAGCTTAATGAGTATAAGTAATCGTTCAGAAAAAAAATCTAAGAATAAGGCTATTTTTTTACCTATAATTTTTATGCCTACTTGCTTATATTATAAAACTATACAGATTTTACTTTTTAAGAATTAAAAGCAGAATCTACTCCAAAAAAGAGCTTATACTCTGTTTTGAAGGGGCATATTGGAGCTTGGGAAATCGGGATGGCTTGTACTAGTAGTACAAAAGAATAAGCCTACGAAGAATACGTCCGCATTTGTCAGTTGTGACGAAGGAACAATCATTTGACAAATGCAGTATTCGAGTAGAGTAAGCCATCCAAGCGTAAATTAAGCCCTTGATTTTGCTTCTTTTATCAAGAAAAGAAGATACAAAAATCTTATTTAAAATTTGTGTACGGTTTAATAACTTAGATTAGAGAAATTAATGAGATAGCTTTAGAAAGCTACCAAAGAATTTTTTCTATACAGTTTGTGACAAAACTAATTTTAATAGAGCATTTTTAAAGCTATCTTTGCAAACAGTCATTGACCTCAAAAAATGCAACAATGTTAGACGCAATTCAACACAAGATCAATTTTAAAACCAAACCACTAGGAGCATTAGGATATTTAGAAACACTCGCAGAGCAAATTTGTGTCGTACAGAATACTTTGTGTCCTCAGTTAATCAAGCCAACGTTATTGGTTTTTGCTGCTGATCATGGCATTGCACAAGATGGTGTAAGTGCTTATCCTGCTGAAGTAACTGCTCAGATGGTGCTCAACTTTTTAAATGGAGGAGCTGCTATTAATGTATTTTGCCGTCAGAATGATATAACGTTTAAAGTGATAGATGCTGGAGTGAATTTTGATTTTGAGGCAGACCCATGCCTTATTGATGCCAAAATTAGTAAGGGAACGAAAAGTTCCTTAACAGGAATGGCAATGTCCCAGAAAGAACTGAACGACTGTTTTACCAAAGCCAATACAATATTGTTAGAGTTGTATGCATCAGGTTGTAATATAGTGGGCTTTGGAGAAATGGGGATAGGAAATACTTCTTCTGCTAGTTTGTTGATGAGTGCTTTGTGCGACTTGCCAATAGAGGACTGTGTAGGTAGAGGCACGGGGCTGGATGATGAACAATTGCAACGAAAAGTGGACATTCTGAAGGCGGTTCAAAAGCATCACCGCAAGCCTCAGGATGCCAAAGAAGCCTTGTGCTTTTTTGGAGGTTATGAAATTGCTCAAATTTGTAGCGCTATGCTAACTGCCTATGAAAAAAATATGCTCATCTTAGTAGATGGTTTTATAGCAACCGCTGCTTTTTTGTGTGCTTATCACATAAACCCCAAAATAAAAGAAAATGCTATTTTTTGTCATCAAAGTGATGAACAAGGGCATGGTCGAATGTTGACGTATTTAGATGCAAAGCCACTGTTAAATTTAGGTTTGCGTTTGGGAGAAGGAACGGGCTGTGCCTTGGCTTATCCGTTGGTGAAAAGTGCGGTTCAGTTTGTGAATGAAATGGCAAGTTTTGAAAGCGCAGGTGTGCAAAATAAATCATAGTTATGCTTAAACAGGAGCTTCATATCTTTTTTACTGCAGTAATGTTTTATACCCGAATACCTTGTCCTAGCTGGGTAGATCATTCAGAAGATTATCTAAATCAAGCCACTCGTTATTTTCCACTTATTGGTTGGATCGTAGGAGGAACAACGGCTTTGTTAATTTACGGACTCTACTTTTTACTGCCTATCTCTGTCGTGGTTCTGTTATCGTTAGCTTATAGTGTATTATTAACAGGGGCATTTCATGAAGATGGTTTTGCAGATGTTTGTGATGGTTTTGGAGGAGGTTGGACAAAGGATAGAATCTTGGAGATAATGAAAGATAGCCGAGTGGGTGCCTATGGAGCTATAGGAATGATTATTCTGCTTTTGTTAAAGGTGTTTGTCTTAATAGAGTTGTTTCAAATAGATGTGATGTATGCTCTAAAAGCGATCGTGTTAGGACATGTTTTGAGTCGATTTAGTGCTGTGACAATGATTTTTACACACGAATATTCTAGAGCAGATGCAAAAAGTAAGGTGAAACCGATTGCTAAAAAATTGAGTAAATCTAGCTTGTGGATCAGTTCATTTTGGGTTATTCCTGCTTTATTATGGTTTCAAAGTAGCTGGATATTGCTTGTGTTAATTCCTGTTTATATGATGAAAATGTATTTAGCGCACTATTTTACAAAATGGATTGGAGGATACACAGGAGATTGTTTGGGGGCTACCCAGCAGATTAATGAAATAGTAACGCTTTTATTTTGTCTTGGTTTATGGAAATTTATTTGATTCGACATACGACACCTTCTATTGCCAAGGGGATTTGTTATGGTCAAACAGATGTTTGGGTAGAGCCCACTTTGTTTGATAAAGAACGAAAATTGGTTCAAAAAAAATTGCCATCTGACATTCAATATGGTTACTCTAGTCCGCTTCGTAGATGTACAGAATTGGCTACAGAACTCTTTGATAATATACAGGTAGACGCTCGTTTGATGGAATTAAATTTTGGAAATTGGGAGCAAGAAGCTTGGAACAATATTGCGCCGTCAGAGTTAAAACCTTGGATGGAAGATTTTGTACAAGTTGCCCCTCCAAATGGAGAGAGTTACAGGGAGCTGCATCAACGCACCAATGCCTTCTGGGAAGACTTATTGGAGCGTAACGATTCACCTGTTGCTGTCGTAACACACGCTGGTGTTATTCGAAGTTTTCTTAGCTGGATGCTAGAGTTGCCTTTGTCCAATTCATTTCGCATAGATATTGCATATGGAGGAGTGGTTCATGCCCTTGTAGCAAAAGACAAACACTATAATAAGTTAATAAGAATAGGATGAGTGTTTAAATTTTTTGATTTTCATAAGCTGCCCAACTATCCAAAACCGAAATATTGTAATCAATTTTTGTAAATGCTTTGGTAAGCTGCCAATTGTTATCCGAATCTACTAGAATTTTTTTGACTTCTTTTAGAGGATCTTGTAAGTGAATATAGAGCTTCTGTTGGCTCTTAATGTCATCAGGAGTACTCAAGCCAACCAAAGACCATTTATTAATTGGGAAAAATTCTCGTTTTCTAAATTGATTATCCCAAACAGCATAATCATAAAGCATGAGTTTTTTCATTCCTGAGGTTTGGATATAACGATCTGTTTCCATCTTTTTTATCCAAAGATGAACGTTAGGAATGATAGCAGGTCTAGGGTCATTCCAACTAGTTCTTCTAATGACGTCCCATTCTTCGGACAAACCAATCCACCATATTGATTTTGACATATGCAGCGTTGTTTTGATACGAGCTAAAACTTTTTGTATTGGTTGCTTATTGCTTTTTTTTAAAACTACTCATTACTCTTACAATCTATTAAATATAGTAATTTCAAGTTCAAAATAAGGCATTATTCATTGGTTTTTTATCATCACATATAAAGTAACAGCTAGAATGATACTGCCACCTAAGTAGACATAGAGACTAGGACTTTCTCCTAAGAAAAGCCAAGCCAATAAGATGGCATAAAGCGGCTCCAAGCTAGCTATTAAACTAGCCGTTCTTGCTTTTAAGGCTTGCATACTGTGAATGAATAGTGTATGCGCAATAGCTGTAAATATAATTCCTAATAAAAGCAAATAAAGCCAATCTTGGGTAGTTCCTTCAAAAATATCAAGGGCAAAAAAAGGCATTAAAAAAATGGCAGCAATCCCATTTTGATAAAAAGAAACACAGTTGCTTGTATATCCCTTTAACATACGTTTGCTTAGTAAGGTTAAAACAGCAAACGAAGCCCCAGAGGCAATCCCCCACAGTGCCCCTTGTGTATAACGATTGTTATAGTCAAAATCAGGCAGTACCAATGCAACACCTATAAAAACGATGAAAGCTAAGAGAAGGTTAGTTGCTTTTAGGGGTTCGTGATTTAAGAATGGTTCTAATAATGTTGTAAAAATCGGAAACGTAGAAAATGTCAGTACACCAATGGCGACACTTGAATTTTGGATCGCTTCAAAAAAAGCGACCCAATGAAATGCTAAAATGATTCCTAGTAAACAAAAAACAATAAAGTCTTGGGTTGATTGAGGACGGAATTGTTGTACACGAACAGAGGACTGAGAAGGATAAAAGTTGGATAGCTGACTAAAAAAATAGACAAATAGAGCGCCTAAGCATGCTCGACCTAAGACAATGCTACCTGCAGGCAAGTCAATTAGCTTTCCAAACAACCCTGCTCCTCCAAATAAGAGAACGGCTATATGAATACTTAGATAGGCATGTGTTTTAGGGGGATAGGAATTGGCATCAGGTGCGGTAGGCATGAGAAACAAGTTAAGAATAATAGAACAGTGTGTTTACACGAAGTTAAGTAAAATAGAGGCCTCAAATGCTATTTTTCAATTAAAAGTGAATCAGCATGATAAGATAATACAACTCAACGGAAAGTTTAAGTGTAGAATTTTTTACTATTCCTTTTCGTTTGCGTATTTTTGTAGTCAATAACTCATTTAATAAATGAACTATTCAAGTTTCTAACATTACTTCGTGGGAAAATCGCATCAGTTTGATTATCATTATTAATAGAGTATATTTTTGTTGCTTGATTCTTTAAAGGGTTGATAATTAAGATGGTGTAAAGATGTTTTTGGGGTTTTTTACAAAAAAGCTAAAAAATCCACGAAGTACTATTCTAAATAAGTGGGGAGAAAAAAGTAAGACTAAAATAAGGTTGTTTGACTACGCTGTTATTGCTTAGTCATTACTCCGTTGAAACTATGTAGTAGCAGCGAACTGAGCTTCGCAAGTTCACAGTAACAAAACAAAGCGATCTCGTGAAGTCGAAACTAAAAAAGCAACGGAGCATTATTAGTGTAATATATTATAAAATAGTTGATGGCTTACGAAAAAAATACTTTGTGATATAAAGAGTTTTTTGCAAAAAAACATTCACGAAGTTATGATTAAGTAGGCACCAAAAAATAAGATAACGAACAAAAAAATGGCTGATTCACCAATCATATATAAAACGAGGGAAGAGATAGAATTGATGCGAGAAAGTGCTCAGTTGGTATCCAAAACGCTTGGATTAATAGCAGAGCATATCGAGCCAGGAGTAACAACCTTGTACCTTGATAAATTGGCAGAGGAGTTTATTCGTGATAATGGAGGAGTTCCTGGGTTTTTGGGACTATATGATTTCCCAAATACACTTTGTATGTCACCCAATGCACAGGTAGTCCACGGTATCCCGACAGATACTCCGTTGGAGAACGGAGATATTATTTCTGTAGATTGTGGCGTATTGATGAATGGTTTTTATGGAGACCATGCTTATACGTTTGGGGTAGGAGAGATTGATCCTAAGGTAGAAAAATTGTTGGAAGTTACGAAAGAAAGCCTTTATCGAGGAATCGAACAATGTTGTGTAGGAAATCGTATTGGTGATATTGGATATGCTATTCAAAGCTATGCCGAAAAGCACCGTTATGGAGTCGTAAAAGAATTGGTAGGGCATGGTTTAGGACGCACCATGCACGAAGAACCCCAAGTACCCAACTACGGTCGTAGAGGAAAGGGAAAGATGTTGAAAAATGGAATGGTCTTAGCTATTGAACCAATGATTAACATGGGAACAGCTAAGATTAAGCAGTTGTCGGATGGATGGACAATTTTGACTCGAGATGGTAAACCTTCTGCTCATTTTGAGCATGATGTGGCTATTGTAGATGGCAAACCTGATATTTTATCAACATTTGACTATATTGATGCTGCATTGGCAAAGAAAAAAGCACAGGTATAATTGCACTGTAAATTTTAGTTTTCTTAAAGAAAACTTATGTAATACCTAAAAATAATACAAAAGCTATTTAAACACCTGTTGTTTGAGTGGCTTTTTCTATATTTATGAAGTTGCTTTTTAATCGTAACAATGTTTAGAAATGGATGCTTGCTGATAACATGGTTTGGTTGGAAAGGCATAACATATCGACAGCTACAACACTTGAAATAACCTATTTTTTTTGGAAACTTGATAACTGTTTTGCCACTTGAAGAAAATTGATAAATTAATTGTACGAAGCTTTTTGCCACCTCTGATCATCTGGACATTGGTTGCTATGTTTATCTTTAACATGCAATTTCTTTGGAAATATATTGATGATATTATTGGCAAGGGACTGGATCTTTCAATTATTTTTGAATTGTTATTTTACCAATCATTAGCAATGATTCCTCGTGCAATGGTTTTTGGGGTTTTGATTGCATCGGTAATGACTTTAGGAAATTTAGCCGAGCATTACGAACTGGTAACCATGAAATCGGCAGGAATGTCTTTGTTTAGAGTAATGTCTCCTTTGATCTTTTTTGCCTTTACCTTAGCAGGCGTCTCCTTTCTATTTTCGGATCAATTGATCCCTGTAACGGCTCTTAAATTTAAGTCTACTCTCTATGATATTCGCAAACAAAAGCCTGCTCTTTCATTCAAAGAGGGACAGTTTAACGATGATTTTCAGAAGGTTTCTATTTTTGTAGACAAAAAAGCACCTAGTGGAAAGGTGTTGAAAGGACTGAAAATCTATGATCATACCACTACTGTTGGTTATAAGGGACAAACCAATGCAGAATCAGGAGGATTGTTTTATGCTAGAGATACCTTACAAACAACGGTAAAAGCAACAATTCAAGATTCCATAATAAACAAAGACACAACAATTCAAAGAAGCTTTTTGGTCGTCAAACTTAAGAATGGAACTCGCTACGAAGAAATGGATCCCGATAGTAAGAAACCCAATGCTTACCCTCACATAGAGATGAACTTTGACACGTATACGACTTTATTTGACATGAGCGAATTTGAGTTTAATGAAACCAATGAGGATTTGTTTAAGGGGCATTACAGTTTGTTGACAACTAGGCAATTATTGCGGGCAATAGACTCTTTGTTCAAGAAGCGAGAGGAACGTTATGAAATGCTAAAAAGAAATGCAGATGCGATGTTCCACTTTCGAAGAGAGGGCTTAGCTGAGCCAGGAGTAGATACTATAGAGATGATTCCGACGAGATATGCCAAGCATTATTACCCTCCAAATGCAGCACATGCACCTAAAGTTGAATTGGATACTACCGTTCATAATTTTTATGATTATATTCCACAAAGCAAGCGAGATTATATCTATCAACGTGCTTCTGGTTTTTGTCAGAATGTCAAAGGACAGGCTAATGGCGTTGCTAAGTATTGCAAAACAAGTGAAAAGATACATGCAGAACACGAAAATGAAATTCATCAAAAATTTTCGTTTGCTTTAGCTTGTTTACTTTTCTTATTTATTGGCGCCCCAATGGGAGCAATTATACGAAAAGGAGGCTTTGGATGGCCAATATTGGTAGCCTTTATCTTCTTTATGTCGTTTTTTGTGTTATTTTTAGTTGGCGAGCGATTGGCAACAAGTTTATCTGTTCCTTGTTGGGTTGGATCTTGGTTGCCTAATTTAGTATTGTTGCCTTTTGGCTTGATGTTAACCCACAAAGCATTATACGATTCAAGGTTTATTAGTATGGAAAAGGTGCTAAACCTTTTGCAATGGATTAAGGGGATTTTTAGCCGAAAATAAGTTATATCCAATAAAAAAAGCAGCAAAGCCTACTATACTCTAAGAACAATTTTACCCGCTAGATTGTATCTATGTTGACAACTTTTGTACGACACGAAGTATACATCAATAGAAGTTTTTTATCAAGCTAATACGGTTTTAAGCATGCTCTAAAGCGAATTACAAATCAAAGCAATAGATTTACCAACGAATATACCCCACGATAAAATGACAAAAGAAGCAACTACCATATCTGATTTAACAATAGCAGATCGCAATTTACAAGCTCAAATTGACCATTTTGTAGCAGAAAACAGATGGTATATTGCGAGTTTTTTATTGCTTTGGGGAATTGCTTGTTATTTTTTGATGGGGGTATTGAGCAAAGGAGATGTGATTTTATTCTTTGCAGAAAATCGAAGCGAACTAAAAAATACATTTTTCCTCTTTTGCACTTATATAGGAGAGGGCTATGTGTACTTGTTGGCTACAATCGTCCTATTGTTTTCAGGTTATTCAAGAAGTTTGGCTATTTGTCTGAATGCTATATTGGTTTTGACAATTAGTCATGCCTTAAAGGTTTTCTTTGCCCATGAACGCCCAGTTCGTTATTTTGATAATTTATTAGAGCAACCCGATTTGCCGAATTATGTTCCCGATGTTGTTTTGTTAGATGGATGGACAACTAGCTTTCCTTCTGGGCATACAACATCTGCTTTTGCATTTTACAGTCTTTTAGCATTTTTCATCCCCAATAAATGGATTAAAATGTTGTGTTTGTTGCTGGCAACCTTAGTAGGGCTTTCTAGAATGTACTTGGTTCAGCATTTTTTGAAAGATGTAACTACGGGAATGTTGACAGGTTTTTTGATTGCTTTGATAGTGTATTGGGGACATGAAATGCTATCACCTAGTGTTACTAGCAAGAAATTACGATTAAGAAGAAAGAAGGCTAACCATTAGTATCTGGAAATAAAAATACAGCCCAAAGGTTACTTTACTTCGTGGAAAATAAACACAAGTATTAACTTCCAACACTTATTATTGCCATCATCAAAAAAGCGTTACGAAGTTATTCTCCATAACGCTTTTAGAAGCTTATTGATAATTGTTTGGTAATTGATCAAAAGGGTCACCTTTTGACAGTCACTTAATCTAAGCTTTTATTAATATCTAAAATATCCTTTTCTTTCTGAGCAAATGTTTTCTTAACAGTGGGAATCTTAGTACGATCTTTACTCAATCGATTAATTTCGTCAGCCATTAAATTACCTTCCATAAGTTGTTGTTGCAAATTTTGTAAATTGCCAGGAGAATAAGGAACAATAATAGAGCTGTTTTTCTCTCCAACTTCCTTGATGGTATCGTAATGTTGTGTTAATAGAACGAACTGCATAATTTCGATTGGAGATACATCGTTAAGTGTGTTGCTAAAATCTTCTACAGAATCTGCAAAACCTTTGATGATTGCTAAACGTTGTTCGGCAACCCCTTCTCCTTGCAAACGTTTGGATTCTTTATCGGCTTCCGCATCTTTAATTTTTGCAATTTTTCGTCCTTCTGCATCTTCATAAATCGCCTCTTTGTTGCGTTTAGCAGCATTGATTCGGTTCATAGATTCTTTTACCATTGCATCGGGATCAATGTCAGTAATCAAGGTTTGGACAATACGATAACCGTATTTTTCCATATGTTCAGACAACTCTGTCTTTACTGCTGTAGCAATATCGTCCTTACGAGCAAATACATCATCCAATTCTAATTTAGGAACTTCAGCGCGAACGGTATCAAAAATATACGAAGATATTTGACTATATGGATCGTCCAATTCATAGAAAGCTTCTTTTACCTTACTCTTCATGATTTGCACATGTACCGAAACTTGTAGTTTTACAAATACATCATCTTTTGTTTTTGTCTCAATATGGATGTCCAACTGTTGAACTTTGAGGTTAACGGTTCCTGCAACAGTTTCTAAGATGGGAACACAAAAGTTAATACCTGGGTGTAAAATTCTGTTAAAACTACCCAAGCGTTGAACAATTTTTGCTGATTTTTCTTGAACTACTTTTACTGTGGAAAAGAGAAAAAACAGAAAAACAACCGCAGTGACAATAATAAATGGATCCATAGACGCTGATATTTTGAGAAGGTTATTAATTAAGATTAAAAATAGATATTGTCCAGCCTTTTTAAGTATTTTGTGTGCCAAACGATGATTAATATAGAGAATCAATCATTATCTAATATAATAAATAATGTGGAACGATGAATAAGAGTTCCCAATAATCATAAAAAAGATGCGAATTACATTTGTTTTGATAATACTGAGTTGGTATGTATGGGCTTGTTCTGCACCCGAGAGTAAACGCCAAACCATTTCAGGAGTAGAGATTTATAAAACACGTTGTGTGACTTGCCATGGAACCGATGGTAGAATGGGAATGAATGGCGCCAAAGAATTACCTGACTCGCCTTTGAATGCGGCGCAACGAATAGAGGTGGTCACACATGGTAGAAACATTATGCCTGGATTCAAAGAAATGTTATCAGAAGAAGAAATAAAGGCAGTTGTAGAGTTTACAATGACTTTAAAGTAAATAGTAGTAGGATGTATGAAAAAGATGATCGAATCTAAACGGTGGGTAATCCGATTATTGGGAAAAAAGGATGCAGCGAAACTTCAGCAGTATTATAGTAAGAACAAAGCTTTTTTTTAACCTTGGATGCCAACGTATGCGCCCAATCGATTTCAATTAGAATATATAGAAGCCAGTATTGTCGTTTCGCTCGATCATTATCAAAAAGGAGTTTTGCTTCCTTTTATAGTATTACATCCTATAACTGATGAGCTAATAGGCACCATTACCTATTCTCAAATTCAAAGAGGAGTTGCTCAATATTGTTGTGTAGGATATAATATATCTGAAACTTGGAATGGTATGGGTGTCGCAACAGAGGCTTTGGAAGCAACCAATCGTTATGTTTTTGAAGTGTTGAACTTGCATCGGATAGAGGCTAATATATTGCCTGTCAATAAGGGATCTATTCGAGTAGTAGAAAAGTTGGGCTTTGAAAAAGAAGGGATTTGTAAGGCTTTGTTAAAAATTGATGGACATTGGCAAGACCATATAAGATATGCTTTAATTAATCCTCTAGTTGAATAATAACCTACTAGAGTCGAGCCGATAGTATCAAACTCCAACAACTATGTATTATCCAATTAAGATTCCAAAGTGGTTTCAAAAACTTTTTCCAGCTTATCTGTGGAGAGGGGCAACAGGGCAAAATAAAAAACAACTTTATTTGACATTTGATGATGGTCCGATTCCACAAATAACGCCTTGGGTATTGGATCAACTTAGAGCATATAAGGCCAAAGCAACTTTCTTTTGTGTTGGTGCCAATGTGCAAAAAAACAAAGCAATTTATCAACGGATTTTAAATGAAGGACATCAAGTCGGAAACCATACTTTTAATCATGTCAATGGTTGGAAAACAAAACACCAAGATTACATCACAAATGTTACGGCATGTAGGGAACAGGTCGAAAGCAAGCTTTTTAGACCTCCTTATGGGCGCCTAAAATGGCAGCAAGCCAAGGAACTACGCAAGGATTATAAGATTGTAATGTGGGAAGTTTTGGCAGGCGATTTTGATGCTTCTATAACAGGAGAACAGTGTTGGCAAAATGTATGTCAGTCAGCTAAAAATGGTTCTATCATAGTTTTGCACGATAGCCAAAAATCATGGCAGCATTTGTCCTATGTATTGCCGAAGTTATTAGAACATTATCATCGACAAGGATTTACTTTTGAAGCGATAACTATAGAAGACGAAAGCTAGAGCAATACCCTAGTTTAGAGGTACCGTTTGTATTGTTGTATTGGGACTTGAAAGCGGTGGTGGCGGAGCAACTTTAGGCTTTCGTACTTTGTCCAGTAACAAAACCATAGCAATGTAATAAAATGGTAAACAAGGAATTTTATACCGAGCTAAGGCACCAAAATTAAAGGAAGTGAAGCCAACTGCAAAGGCAAAAATAATCGCAAAAATTAAACAGAACAGAATAACAGGATCACTGAATATGGCTTTTAACGTTTTAAAAACACCTACTTTAAAAAATACGTAGATGGTGAAACCTAACGTAAATAAGGCTTCGGCAGCTGATGGCAAAACGATGATTTTTGTGGCTTCCCAAGGATAGGGACGAAAAAGAGCTACGTTAACTGCTTTGGGAAATGTGGCAATTAAACCACCTAAAGAAGGGTCTAAAACTCCTAAATCATACCCTGTGCCATTGTCTCGTTCTGTACTCAGCTTTAACCACCACTGAACCTTTGCCGCTTCTTCCAAGAAACCTTCTAAAGTATATTCTGAAAAAACGCTGCCCAGTTGTTGTATAACAATTACGCCCCCTAAGGCTCCTACGCCAAAAAAAATAGGGGTCGCTAATTTTCTTAAAGTATCATTTTTGATGCGCTCTTTGATCATAAAAAAGACCCAAACAACAGTTGCTGGAAAAATAGCGACCAAAACATATACCTTAATATTTTTCATCAAGAAAGCTCCCATGATAATAAAAAAGATAGAACGCAGTATTTTTTTCTTTTTGCTAATCAAACTATAATAAATACCATTAACAAAAAAGCCTAAGGCTCCAATAACAATAGAATCTTTCATGATACCTGTGCTCCAAAACCACATAGAGGGCAAAAATAAAACGGCAAGTGCTATTGGAAAATGTAAGTGAGGAACGAGGTCATAAAAAACTCGATACATTGCCCAACAGCCTAAAAAACTAAAGACAGTTAAAGCAAAGGAGGTGCCTATATAAGTGCCAAACCCTAATGGGCTAACAATTCCTGCTAATTTAATTACCATTGCCTCTTTCGGGTTGACAAAGAAGCCACGTAAAGTAACCGAATTGTAAGCTTCTAAGGACCACTGTTTATAGTCAACGGCAATAAGCTCGTAAGCGGTTCCTGGATTGTTGAGCATGGCATTGTAAATATCTCTTGCACCAAAGAAATAAAAAAAAGTATCTCCATAACCATAATAATATTGATACATCAATGCGGTTAGGATGGCTCCCAACAAGCGAAGACCTAATGCAGGTAGAAAATATTTTTTTATAATATCGTTGGAGTACTTTCTGTTTCGGTAGAAATAGAAAATGAGCACCCAGATCACCAAGAAAAAAGGCAATAAGATAAAATCTTTCGTATAAAGTATTTGCCATGCAAGTAAAAACATACTAGATAAAGCTGTATTTTGTGCTTGAAAGATTAAGAGGATGTTGCGTCACCAATTTAAAGTTATCCCTTGGGTGTATGATGAAAATATAAAGGTACGCAAATATTGTATCTAGTGCAAAAATAAAACTCAAGCATTTTAATGTACCTTTGAGAAGGGGGAAATAAATAAAAGGAAGGCAGCACAAACTAGTAGCAGTGTTGCTAACTAAAAGCAAAGTGCTCGCGAAGTGCCACGGAGCTAAATTGATGGGGCTTTCCAACAAACAATAGTTCGTTGAAAAACTAATATAAATGTGCTTTTTTATCTTTTTGGTAAAAAAGTAAAAAAGCAACGAACTACTAAACAAAGTAATGTAATAATAGAAAGTGTGAATAAGCAACTAAAAATAGGAATTGTTTTAAATACAGCATGGAATATATACAACTTCCGATTGGGGTTGGTCAAAGCTTTATTAGCGGCAGGGCACGAGGTTTATGCTATTGCTCCAGTTGACGATTTTGTACCAGCAATAGAAGCAACAGGGTGCCAATTTGTTCCCGTTCAATACTTAAGTAGAAAAGGAGTAAATCCGATTCAAGACATGCGTTTTGGATATGAATTGTATCAAATTTATAGATCCAAAGAACTAGATGTTGTGTTGCAGTATACCATTAAACCTAATATTTATGGATGCTTAGCAGCAGGAAGAGCTAAGGTAAAGAGCATTTCAACGGTGACGGGATTGGGATATAGCTTTTTGAAAGAAGGTTGGGTAAATAAAATTGTAAAATTACTGTACAAGACAGCCTTCAAATCTGGGACACGCATTGCCTTTCAGAATCGAGATGATAAAAAACTATTTGAAAATTTGACCTTGTGTCCTGCTTCCAAAACTACTCTAATCAAAGGTTCTGGGATTAATACCAGTCATTTTAAACCCATACCCAAACAAAAGACCTATGACAAATTAATTTACCTATTTGTGGGGCGTTTGTTGTATGATAAAGGAATCAATGAATTGTTTGAAGCGGCACAGAAATTTAAAAAACAGTGCCCTGATACAGAAATTTGGGTAGTTGGAGCGATTGATGATGGCAATCCCTCTGCTGTTAACAAAGAAGAAGTAGCAGAGCAAGAAGCCAATGGAACGATTCGTTATTGGGGTGTTTCGAAGGACGTACGCTCGATTATGCAAGAAGCAGATGTTGTGGTTTTGCCTTCTTACAGAGAAGGGTTGCCTAGAGTTATGCTGGAGAGTTTAGCAATGGCTAAGCCAATTATCACAACAGACACCGCAGGTTGTAGAGAAACAATTCAAGATACTAAAAATGGATTTCTAGTTCCTGTGAAGGATGCAGAAGCGTTAGCCAGTGCGATGTTAAAAATGTACAACTTGACAGATGAAGAAAGAAAAAATATGGGGAAAGTTGGACGAGAAATGGCTTTGCAAGAGTTTGATGAGCAGGCTATTATAAAACGCTATTTTGAAGAAATACAAAACATGACGTCATAAGACACCATCCCTATAATTTTAATTGCAAGTTGGGTATTAATTCTTTTATTTTTTCGAGTAATTTTTTGTTTTCTAAAAGGTTATAATTCCCTTTTAAGATCAGGACTTTTAATTGGTTGAGTTTGGGGAGCAATTTAGTAGAAATAGATCGCAATTGATAGTTGTAAGATAAATCTAAGATTTCCAATTCATCTAATTCAAAGAGCGAAGTTGGCAAGGTTGTTAGACCAATTTGAGAAAGAGACAATTGCTTGTCTTTGACGCGTTCTCTAAGTAGTTCAATGCTTTCTTTTTGAGGGAGTTCTGACAAAAGAAAGGTAAACCCTTTTTTATAGGTTTTGTATCCGTGCCAAGCTATTTTTAAGCAATCCAATTCTGTGCGCCTTTGCAAGCTTCTTAATTTGCGTTTTATACCTACCTCAGATGCATATTTTGAAAAAATGACTTGATTTTTTTTGAGCTCATCGACAAGATTAATAGAGCCATATTGCCGAATTAGACGTTCTGACTCTCGATGTATGGCGTTGTTATCGGTTTGTCGATGCGCCAAGAACAACTCTGTAAGCAATTCCATCGGAAAACCTCCCTGTTTGAACAGCGTTAAGGCTAATAAAATATTTTCATCTTGACCAGATAACAATAGTTGCCCAATATGCTCCGTGTTGACATCTGCATCATCTACTAAGTATTGCTCCGAATTACTATTGATAAAATTCAAAACATATTGTTCTGATAAAATTGGTATTTGTTGCTCCAAAGCATCTAGATAAGCACCATGAGATAGTTGCCCTAGCAGTAGATGGGTAGTTTGGGATGTTATTTTAGAACTGTATTTAATTCCTTGTGCTTTCAGTTTTTTGCGCAACTCTTGTTTGTTAATGCCAATTTTGCCAGCAACAGCTAGTTGTGCACCTTTTAGAAGGGGAGAAGTCGTATTTTTTGTCCATCTATTGTGATAATACTCTAAAGCTTTGAGCCTAATAATCTCCAACAACTTAATATCAGTTGTTTTCAAAATCATTTCTTGCGTAACAAAACGATCTAATTTGGTCATATTACCAGCTAACAAATTGAACAAAACAGCTCTAAAAGTCCAATCAAATTGATGTTTTCGGCAAATGTTTAATAAATTATAGTAATACTTCTTTTCTAATGTGCTATGACCATACAAATAAGGGATGTTAGCACAAAAAATAGGATGCTTTTTAATTAGTTGATTATAAAGTTTTTTAGGAAGTGCCAACTCAGATAAAGTATGCAGCTCTGCAATCTCTACAGGAAGTGCTTTTAGTTTGGCACGCAATAAATTGACGTATTTTAATGATTTAATAGAGTTGAGGACAGCCCATTCGTGTATGTCGTTTTCAAAATGAGAGCCATTAAAATCCAATTCTTCGAGGCGAGGAAGATCAGCAAGGGATCGAGGGATGGAGGACAAAGAATGCTCCTGCAAGCCCAAGGTTTTTAAGCATTTTAACTTTCCGATGGAGGGCAAAATAGCATTTGCTTCTACTCCTCTAAATACCAATGTTTGTAGTTTAGGAAGTGTCAGGATAGAAGCGGGAATAGTGACTCTAAAGTAACTCTCTAAAAAATAAAGTTCTTCGAGGTTAATACATTTACTAATTAACTCGCCAAAACGCTTAGATTTGTAGTAACTATTTGTCCGAATACAAACAATTTCTTCGTAGTCATCTACAGTTTCCAAGTCATCGATGCTATATAAGGTAATTCGTTGCTTCATGCATTAAAAATAACTTTTTTCTACAGAAAAAAAGATAATTGATTCAAAGTTCTCATCCTAAAATGCTTGCTTTGAGGCATTTTTTCTAAAAACAAAATGCCAACACTTTTGGGAGTGTTGGCATACATTATTGTATTCTTATTAAAATCTATTTTTTAGTAGATTTTTTCTTTTTCTTAACTGTAATAATCATTTCATCTTCTTCGCCCAAAGTTGCAATCAAGGTTGCCCCTTCCTCTAAAGTAGCTTGATTGTTCAAGATAAATTCTGCCAAAGGATCTTCCAAGTATTTTTGAATAGCTCTGTTCAACGGTCTAGCTCCAAATTGAGGATCGTAGCCTTTTTCTGACAAGAATTTTTTCGCTTTTTCGTCCAATTCTAAGCTATAGCCTAGTTCTTGGATACGTTTGTACAAATCTTTTAAGGTAATATCGATAATGCGGAAAATATCTGCTTGATCTAAGCTGTTAAAGACAATTACATCATCAATCCTGTTTAGGAACTCTGGCGAGAACGTACGTTTTAATGCTCCTTGAATAACACTTTTCGCATTATTATCAGAATCTTCTTTTCGAGCCTGAGTTGCAAACCCAACCCCTTGACCAAAGTCTTTTAGGCGGCGAGCACCAACATTAGAGGTCATGATAATCAGTGTATTTTTGAAATCTACTTTTCTACCTAGACCATCTGTCAATTGACCATCATCTAACACTTGCAACAAGATATTAAAGATATCGGGATGTGCTTTTTCAATTTCGTCCAATAAAATAACTGAGTAAGGCTTGCGGCGTACTTTTTCTGTCAATTGTCCCCCTTCTTCGTAGCCTACATAACCTGGAGGCGCACCGATAAGACGACTAACAGCAAATTTCTCCATGTATTCACTCATGTCAATTCTAATCAAAGAATCCTCAGATGTAAATAGTTGACGAGCCAATACTTTTGCCAATTCTGTTTTTCCAACTCCAGTAGGTCCCAAGAAAATGAAGGTACCAATTGGTTTGTTGGGATCTTTTAGTCCAACACGATTGCGTTGAATTGCTTTGGTTACTTTTAGAATTGCTTCGTCTTGTCCGATAACCTCACCTTGCAGATCCGTTGTCATACTCAATAATTTATGGCTTTCGTTCTCTGCAACACTACTTACAGGAATGCCAGTCATCATAGAAACTACTTCAGCGATGTCGGCTTCTTCAACAGGATAACGTTTTGTTTTAGCCTCTTCATCCCATTGTTTTTTTGCCTGTTCCAATTGACGGATCAATTTAGACTCTTTGTCACGATAATTAGCAGCTTTTTCATATTCTTGATCTCGAACTGCTTGATTTTTGTGTTCCTTGGTTTGTTCGATTTCATCTTCTAATTGAACAATGTGTTTAGGAACATGGATGTTTTTAAGATGGACGCGAGCCCCTACTTCATCCATAACATCAATAGCTTTGTCTGGCAAGAAACGGTCAGAAATATAGCGATCACTCAACTTCACACAAGCCTCAATCGCATCATCAGAGTATAATACATGATGAAACTCTTCGTATTTCTCTTTGATATTGTGCAAAATATGAACGGCTTCTTCAGGCGTAGGAGGGTCAATAACCACTTTTTGGAAACGACGATCCAAAGCACCATCTTTTTCAATATATTGACGATATTCGTCAAGTGTAGAAGCACCAATACATTGCAATTCACCACGAGCTAAGGCTGGTTTAAATATATTAGAAGCATCCAACGATCCTGTTGCACCACCGGCCCCTACAATCGTGTGAATTTCATCAATAAATAGAATGACATCCCGTGATTTTTCTAGTTCTGTCATAATCGCTTTCATTCGTTCTTCAAACTGACCACGATATTTGGTTCCAGCCACTAGTGCAGCCAAGTCCAACATCACAATACGTTTGTTAAAAAGCGTACGAGAAACTTTGCGTTGGTGGATACGTAGCGCCAATCCTTCGACTACTGCTGTTTTACCAACACCAGGCTCCCCAATCAAAATAGGGTTGTTCTTTTTTCGTCTAGACAAAATTTGAGAAACACGTTCGATTTCTACTTCTCTACCAATAATAGGATCTAATTTATCTTCTTCAGCAAGTTTTGAAATGTCTCGTCCAAAATTATCCAAAACAGGCGTATGCGATTTTCCTTTTCCTCTACCACGAGATTGAGGACCAGAATCTCCGCCGCTACCAGCACTTTCTTCTTCATCGTCAAATTCGCCACCAGGCAAATCAGAAGTGATATCAGGATTAATTTCAGTGCCTACAAATTCTAATTCTGTTTTGAAAACATCATAAGAGACATTAAATTGTAGTAATACACGAGCTGCTAAGTTGTCTTTGTGTTTTAGAACAGATAGCAAAATGTGTTCTGTTCCAATAAGCTCACTTTTTAGTAGCTTAGCTTCCAAAAAAGTTACCTTTAAAACCTTTTCAGCTTGCTTTGTTAATGGTAAATTCCCAATATTATAAGAAGTAGGTAATGTATTGGTGTTTTGATTAATTGAATTCTCAACAGCAACACTTAATTGATGTGAATCCACATTAAGTGATTCTAAAACACGGACAGCTAGGCTAGTAGGCTCTTTTAATACTCCTAATAAAAGATGCTCTGTACCTATGTAATCATGACCAAACTTAAGAGCTTCTTCTCTACTATGTGAGATGATCTCTTTTACTTTGGGAGAAAATCTGTTGTTAGGCATATCTTTAGTTTATAAATTGCTAGACCAAGGGTCTAGTAAATAGTTTTAGATTTATGGGTATTATGATTTCTAATTTGACGTGTTCCTAACAAGAACAATAATTTTAGTCAAAAAGTTTTGTCCTCGTTTTCTTACAAAGAAAGGTAGAGAATATTTTCAGAAAAGGAAAATTTTTGATTTTTTTTTGTCTTTTATCTACGATATCTAATAATAGTTTCTATCTATCTCGCAACAATTTTGTCAGGTATTTGTCTATTATAATATAATAACGTCTACTTTGTAATTACTGACGAAAATAGTGCCAAGCTAATTTTGTATTTTTTATAGAAAATTGATTACATTAGCCAATAACTTACTTACTTTTGCAGTACTATTGTATAGTGTATAGAAACAAAAGAAGCCTTACTAGGTTGATTAAAAGGTAGTTATTTGTTGTGTGCCTATGTTAATACACTAAAAATTTTATTAAAAAGTTTTGTTACTTCAATATTATTTGGAGAAATAAAAAATTTAGTACATTTATTTTTGATAAAGAAATACCAAATTTTATGAAATATTCTGTTGATAAGAAAGATGATTACGCGGTTTTGACCCTTGCAGAAGAAAATTTAAATTCTCTGAAAGCACCAGATTTAAAAGCAGAACTTATTGTACTGCACAATGCAGGTATTAAAAATTTAATCATGGATTTGTCAAACACTAAGTTTGTCGATTCTTCAGGATTGAGTGCCATATTGACAGGAAATCGTCTGTGGGCAGAATCTGGAAATGCTTTTGTTTTAACAGGGTTAGTACACCCTAGCGTTAAAATGCTAATCACAATTTCTAGACTAGATAGTGTATTGACAATTAAAGAGACCTTGAGTGATGCTGTTAAATATGTTATGATGGAAGCATTTAAGAGCGAACTAGGAAGTGAAAAAACGACTGAAGAGGAAGAAGATTAATCATCGAGCAGTCTCTTCAACAACCATAAAAAATATTAAAGCACTCATAAGCATTTCCTTGTTTGAAATGTTTATGGGTGCTTTTTGCGTTATAGGATAGAAATATGAACTTTGAATTGCAAATCTTGGGAACCAATGCTGCTACTCCTGCTCATGGAAGGCATTTGTCTGCTCAAGTACTAACAATAGGGAAAGAATCTTTTTTGATTGATTGTGGTGAAGGGACACAATTTAGAATGTTGAAATTCCAAGTCAAGAAAAGCAAAATCAACCATATCTTCATTAGCCATTTGCATGGCGATCATACCTTTGGTTTGGTTGGATTACTAATGACCTATGACTTAATCGGGAGAAAGAAGCCTTTGCACATATACAGCCCAGAAGATTTGCAAGCAATCGTTGAAATTCAACTAGGAACAACCTTACGATTCCCATTGCATTTTCATACCACAGACTCTACGAAGTCAACCATATTGTTTGAGAATAGTGCGGTTACAGTTCATTCGATTCCCTTGGTGCATCGAGCGCCCTGTCATGGCTTTTTGTTTGTAGAAAAAGAACGTCCAGCTAATATCATAAAGGAAAAAATAGATGCTTATCAAATTCCACATACAGCTATTCCTGCCATCAAAAAAGGCGCAGATTATACATTGGCGGATGGTCGAATTATTCCCCATCAAGAATTAACCAAAGCTCGTACAGCCCCTCGGAAATTTGCTTATTGTTCCGATACAATCTATTCAGAAGCTATAATTCCCTTAATAAAAGGGGTCGATATATTGTACCATGAAGCAACATTTATGCACGATATGTTACTCAAGGCTGAAAAAACAATGCACACGACAGCAAAACAGGCTGCTACTATAGCGGCACAAGCAAAGGTAAAGCAATTGATTCTAGGTCATTTTTCATCTCGATACAGCAATTTAGAGCCTTTGTTAGCAGAGGCAAGGGCTGTGTTTAAGGACAGCTTTTTGGCTGAAGAAGGAAAGAAAATCAGCATAGAGAGCAGTTAGTATTCTTATGGTAATAACTACTAATTTTACAGGTGCTCGAACTTATTTTCCATAACGCTTTTCTAAATCATCCATGATTTGATGAATTTCATCAGGATTATTGAGAATTTCTGTAGCAGCATTAAATAAAACGGTATAATCTATTTCTAACAATACTTTTTGAATGGCTAGTTCTGCCTGTGCTAATTTTATCATGGCGCCCATTCCATGTTTGGCATAATAATAAGTTGCGACAGAAGCGGCAACCCCTAATTGGTCCGTTGTGGTAAGCTCTTTTTCAAACTGAGGAAAACATTCTTCGGTTAATTTCTTAAACTTAGCATCATAACTTTCCCACTGACTATCGGAGATCGTTCCTTGTTTTTGCTCATTGGTTAACTCTTCTATAAAATTGTAAAAATTGTCTACAAAAGCTTCTTTATCTCCTCCACAGCTAATGTAGTTGGTACAACTAGAAGTAAATAATAATAAACTAAGTAAAAAGGACGATAATATAAGGGTAGTAGAACGCATCGAAGTTAGTTTTGTGTAGAAGTCGTTAAAAACTTCTTAGTGTGAATGAATTATAATGACAATGTATAAAAAAGGTTGTGAACAGTAAGTGTTGACCTAGGTGCCAAACTTAGACCTTATCGACTAAAAAGGAACAACTCTGTAGTACCTGTCTACATTTTGCACAATATTTCCCTAAAAAAGAATGGAACAACATGACTTCAAAAGGGAGGTTAAAAAGCTTCTGTAAAAATAAGCTTCTTCTCATAAATAAGAGGAAAACAGAGGAATTTTATTTTAGAGCTGACGAATACAATATTATGACTAAAACTATTGGCAGCAATCAATTTTGTTGATGGCAGACAATTAATGGAAGAACAAACGAAAAAATAAAAAATATTTTCTTTCTAAAAGGTTACCTCTTTCGAGGTCATTCCATATACCCAATATATAGGTAGAAAATAGGAAAAAATACAATAAAAAGCAGATGCTTTTAGAAGCTATTTGGAGTGAAAAATAGAACCCATTAAAAGTAGTTGGATGCTTTGTTTTCAGGTTTTTAACTTAGATGACAGAATCAAACTTTTGACAAAAAAAAGCATTGACAAAAACTAAATTCCAAAACTCCAGTTCAAATTAGAAGAATGTGCTAATTTGTTTTATTTTTGTTCCTTAAGTATGCACAGAAAATTATAGAAATATATGAAAAAGAAATTTACCTTATCGCATTGTTGTAGGTTTTTGGTCGTTGTTTTTATGGTATTGAGTTTTAATTATCTCAATGCTCAAACGACGAACTTTCAACGAATTACAACAGAATGTTATTCTGGTCCAACGCTAAGTTATACCAACACATCAGGAACATTGCTTCCTTCTGTAAACTTTACAGTAGGACCAGGCGCAGGGCAAATACCTGTTGGTCATGTGGTTGCCGATGTTATCGTAGAGATTGTCTGGTCAAAAACAGACGATGGCTCTTGTACTTCTCCTACTGGAAGCCCTGTAAACTTAGGCGATGTAGGATTTCAAATTGCAGGACCTATTGGAGGAGCTCGTTATTTAGCAGCTTCCAATGCAACTTCTGGTTTTGCTGGAACAACCAATACCTTTGTAGGAACATCCAACGTAATTACGACTAGAACCGTATTTCGAGATGGGGCATCTTCTGTAATTCCAGTGACGCCAACAGGTTCTGACACCATCGCACCAAACAACGATCCTTTAAGTTTTTATCGTGGTCAAACGCCTGGAGGAAACTGGTCAGTGGGAGCTATCGATGACCTCCCAGGAAATAGTTCTCCTGCTTTGTGTATACATTCTTACTGTATTACTTTGATAACTTGTGATCCAGCTTCTTTATCGGCAACCTGTCAAGCTTTTCCTACTGTTAATTTGGGAGCGACAGGTGTGCATACGTTTGAATTTCCCGATTTAGATAGTTTGAGTGATGTCTCTTGTTTAGTAGATGATATTACATTTACGCCAGCTACGGTCAATTGTTCTAACCTAGCAGCACGAGTGCCAGTGACCATGACAATCAGAGATAATCTGGGAAATGTTGATAATTGTGTGAGTTTGGTAAATGTTACAGATAACACACCACCAGTAATCCCATATTGTTCTCAACCATTCGGAACCATCTTTACGGATCTGTATTTAGATGCCAATGGTAGAGATACTTTTTATGCAACTTCGGTTCCAATGACAGATAACTGTGGTCCCGTAACGCAAGAAGTAAGAAATATAACTCCAGGTAGCCCGTGGCGACCTTTTGTCGATTTTAATTGTGTAACAGGACCGCAACAATTTTTTGTTAGAGGAGTAGATCCTAGTGGCAATATGGATTCGTGTCGTGTTATTGTTAACATTATAGATACCATTCCACCAACAGCTGTTTGTGGTCAAGATACTGCGTTTGTAGGAAATGGACCATTTACAATGCCTGCTATTCGGTTAGACAATGGTAGTTTTGATGTTTGTCCACCAATTACTGGACGTTGGATTAATGTGCATACTGGTCCCGACCCTGTGTATACTTGCGCCGATTTGGGAATAGATACGGTTTCTTTAATCGTTTCAGATGCTTCTGGTAATTTAGATACTTGTGATAATGCAATTGTTGTTGTGGTAGATCAAGTTCCACCAACAGCAGTTTGTCAAAATGTAATGGTTTATCTTAATGCTGCTGGAAATGGAACCTTATTCGCTTCGGATGTAGACAATGGCTCTGTAGATTCTTGCTCGATTCTTAGCCGAGATATCAACGGTGTGGCGAGTATATCTTACAATTGTTCAGACATTGGAACGAATCCAACTGTTACATTGCATGTATTTGATCCTAGTGGTAATGTTGACTCTTGTACAGCAACAGTAACAATCTTAGATACTTTTCCTCCAACAGCAATCTGTAGAAATTTTACAGTCAACTTGGATGCTTCAGGGGTAGCAACATTAGTGGCGGATAGCTTGAATAATAATAGTACAGATGTTTGTACAGGTAATAACCTAGATTTCTTTATTAATGGAAATCCAACAACAACGTTTGATTGTGCTGATATTGCAACCAATCCAAATCAAGTTATTTTAACAGTAGAGGATGCTTATGGAAATCAAAGTACTTGTGCTTCTAATGTTACTGTTGTCGATAATATTGATCCTGTGGCCAACTGTGCAACGCCCACAGTTTATTTGAATAATGCAGGTCTTGCAACCGTAACAGCAGCAGAATTGAGCGCAGGTAGTACAGATAATTGTAGTGTGGTTGATAGCTTTGTAAATGTAGTCGGAATTACTTCTGCTAATTTTACTTGTTCGGCAATCTTCACACCACAACCGACAACACTGATTGTTCGAGATGCATCAGGGAATACGGGGTCTTGTAATACGGTTGTTAATGTCGTTGATACCGTAATGCCAACAGCTCTGTGCGAATCTAATTATGTCGCTACACTAGGTGCTAATGGTTTAGCAACAGTGACACCTGCTAATATAGATTCATCTAGTACCGATAACTGTGGATTGGTAGAATATCTTATTAATGGATCTCCTAACCAAGTATATACTTGTACAGATGTTGGAACATTGGGAGCTGTTTTAACCGTAAGAGACTCTTCTGGTAATACGGCATCTTGTCCAAGTACTGTAACGGTAGTAGATAATACACCACCAACGGCTTCTTGCCAAATTACCAATGCCTACTTGGGGGCTTCAGGAACAGTAGCTATTACACCAAATGATGTATTGGCATTTCCTGCTACAGGAGATAACTGTGGTTCTGTTACGACTAGTTTCCAAGGTGGAGGTACTAATATTATTTACAATTGTGATAGTATAGGACCACGTTCCGTTACGGTTGTTGTTCGAGATGCAACTGGAAATACAGCGACTTGTCAAACAACAGTAACTGTTGAAGATACTGTTGCACCAACAGCAAGTTGTCGTCCAGTTCCTTTTACCGTTCAACTAGATGCTTCTGGAAATGGGTTTGTTGTACCTGCCAATGTAAATAATGGTAGCTCAGATATCTGTGGTTTGGATACAATGTTAGTGAATGGTGTCGATTCATTCTTCTTTACTTGTGCCAATATTGGTAATACAGCAGTAACACTCTCTGTTTTGGACGAATCGGGGAATCAAAATACTTGTGTAGCAAATGTAATTGTAGCAGATAATATCAATCCAACTGCGTTGTGTCACGATACGACTTTATACTTAAATGCTTCAGGCGTAGTGACAGCTTTCCCAACAGATATTGATGCAGGAAGTTCAGACAATTGTTCGTTCACAAGACGAATTAATAACTTGCCATCCGTAACGTATAGCTGTAACCAAGTTGGTGTGAATACAGCACAACTATTGATTAGAGATGGTGCTGGTAATACAGCCCAGTGCTCGGCAAATATTACAATACTAGATACGATAACACCTGTTGCCAATTGTATTGCACCTAATATTCGTACAATATACTTAGATAATACTTGTTTTGCTTCTGTACCTGCGGCAACGTTTAATAACGGTAGTACTGATAACTGTAGCAGTTCTTTAAGATTTAGAGTTGGAGGTTTGCCAAATGCTACTTTTACTTCTGCTAACTTAGGAACGAATCCAAATCCTGTTACACTAACAGTTTGTGATGGTTCTAATAATTGTTCTACTTGTAATACTACAGTTATAGTTAGAGATAGTACACCGCCTAACTTAGTTTGTCGCCCAGATACCGTTCAATTGGATGGTACTGGAAATGCGATTGTTCTTCCTAATGATATTAATGGAGGAAGTTCAGACAATTGTAGTGTACCTACTTATACCATTAATAATGGTCCTTTTGTTAATATGACCTGTGCCAATATAGGAATTAACAACGTAACACTAACTGGAACCGATCAAAGTGGAAACGCAGATTCTTGTACAACAACTGTTTTAGTACAAGATGTTACCGCACCCAATGCTTCTTGTAATAGCATGGTAACTGTAATACTAGATGCTGTAACAAGCAATGGTAATTTGACGGTTGCTGATGTTAATAACAATAGTTCAGACAACTGTAATATTGCTACTTATACTTTGTCTAAAACAGTATTTGATTGTGGTGATATACCAAACAATACCCATATTGTTACCATGGTTGTAACTGACCAAAGTGGTAATACAGATTCTTGTACGACACAAGTAACGGTTGTTGATACAGTTGCACCAGTGGCTATTTGTAGACCAACGCCTATAAATTTATTCTTAGTAGGTAGTACGGTTTCAACTACGATTGCTGCTATTGATAATGGTAGTTTTGATAATTGTGCAATAGCTAATAGAACATTAAGCCAATCTACATTTAATTGTTCCGACATAGGAAGCAATACAATTACACTAACCGTAACCGATTCTAGTGGAAATGCAGGTACTTGTACTGCGACAGTAAATGTGGCGGATACAACAGATCCTACGCCATTCTGTTCTAACCCAACAGCTCAACTAAATGCGAATGGTACTATAACCTTAGCGGCTACTGACTTAGCACCAGGTAGTTTTGATAATTGTTCAATTGATACCATGTTAGTCAATGGGCAAGATTCAATTACATTTACTTGTGCTAACTTAGGACCAAATGTGGCGACAGTATTTATGCAAGATCCTAGTAGTAATACGGCAACATGTCCTTCTACGATTACTGTAGTAGATGATGTTGACCCAACAGCAATTTGTACAACAACGCCAGTTCAATTATTTTTAGATACTGCTGGAATTGCCGTTTTAAATCCAGTTGATTTGGATGGGGGAAGCACTGATAACTGTAATGTTGTTGGTTACACTGCTTCACAAGATACATTTGATTGTTCCCATGTTAATAGTAGCCCTAATAGCGTTATTTTGACTGTAGAAGATCAAAGTGGTAATACTAATAACTGCTCTGCTCAAGTGAATGTTGTTGATACTGTAAGACCAAATATGGCTTGTCAACCAGTTACTCTAAATTTGAGCCAAGGAGGAGTAGCACCTGTGAATGCATCTATGTTTGATGGAGGAACAACTGACAATTGTACAATTGCTAACTTGAGTTTTAGAGGGGCACCGAACTTAGTAACTTGTAACGATGTGGGAACACATGCTATTACCTTAATAGCAACAGACGTCAACGGTAATACAGATTCTTGTACAACAACTTTAACTGTTTTAGATACTGTATCTCCAACGCTTTCTTGTAATACAATTACAGTTGATTTAGATGCTTTTGGTAATGCTACTGTCGATTCTGCTACAGCTGGTTTATACAGTGCTTCAGATGCTTGTGGTATTAACTCTTTGACCTTGAATGGAGGAACAACGGTTAATTATACCTGTGCAGATGTAGGAGCAAATACTATTAATATAGTGGCAACTGATGCAAGTGGAAATTCTTCTAGTTGTACTGCAACAGTCAATATTCAAGATGTAACTGCTCCATCTATTACTTGTGGTATTACGACACAATACTTGGATGCAAACGGATTATTACCAGTAGATCCAGCTTGGATAACAGCAAATGTTATAGAGGCTTGTGGCATTGATACAACTTTTACTAACCCAGATACTTTGACTTGTGCAGACGTGGGACCATTTAATGCCGTAACGTTGACAGTAGTTGATGTTAATGGAAATTCAAGTTCTTGTAATGGAAATATTGAAGTGTTAGATACAATTCCGCCTACAATGGTTTGTCGTGATACATCTGTTTGTGTTAGCGGAGGATTTGTGAATGTTACAGCCGCCGATGTAGATGGAGGAACAACCGATGCTTGTGGTTTATCTGCGATACAAACGATCAATGGTTCTAATAACGTTATCTTTACTTGCGCCGATTTGGGAATACAAACAGTTATTCTAGAACGTCAAGATGTCAATGGAAATACGGATACCTGTCATGCTTCGGTAACAGTACAAGATTGTACTCCACCGAATGCTGTTTGTAGAAGTAGCTATACGGCACAAATAGGTTCTAACGGTTTTGTAACGATTTATGCAATTGAACTGGATTTTGGAAGTTCTGATGATTGTGGTATTGATTCTAGCAGCTTTAAGATCAATGGTCAAGATAGCTTGTCATTTGGCTGTAATGTTATCAGTGCACCGTTTACAGTAACCTTTACAGTGGCGGACTCTTCAGGAAATATGGATACTTGTATTTCAACCATAACAATACAAGATACAGTGGCACCTATTGCTAGATGTGGAGGACCAATCAATGCTGTACTTTCTGGAAATACAGGAGAGTTCTTTGCGAATGCATTTGATTTAAATAGTACGTCTAATCCAAGTAGTGATAATTGTAGTATAACATCTTACCTAATCAATGGTCAAGCAAGAGATACGTTTACTTGTTCTATGATTGGACAAAATACAGCAGTACTAACGGTCATAGACCAAAATGGAAATTCAGATACTTGTCATGCCATTGTAGATGTACAAGATTTAACGAATCCAACTGTTAACTGTCGATTTATAACCAACTTGACCTTGGATTCTTCGGGGCAAGCTTCAATTGCAGCTAGTAGTTTGTTAGTAAGTTCTAATGATAACTGTAGTATTGATTCAATTCTTGGAAACGGATTGGATACCTTAAACTTTACTTGTGCGGATATTGGTGGTAACCAAATTCAGGTGATTGCTATTGATCAATCAGGAAATCAATCTTCAGCTTGTAATGCAATTGTTAATATTAGTGATACAACAACACCTGTTGCTATTTGTCCAACGATACCAGTATACTTAAATCCAGTCGGTAATGTTTGGGTGCAAGCACAGCAAATTGATAGTGCTAGTTTTGATAACTGTGGTATTGTATCTTGGTTGATTAACGGACAAGATTCGATTATTTTTACTTGTAATAATGTTGGGGTATCGCAGCAAGCAACCTTGACAGTAACCGATGCGGCAGGGTTATCCGATGATTGCGTAGCAACTATTGAAGTATTAGACACCATTCCTCCTGTAGCCAATTGTACATCATTTGTTGCTGTACTCGATCCTAATGGCTTTGTAGAAGTGACACCCAACCAAATTGATAGCAATAGTTTCGATAACTGTGGTTCCTTTAATTTGACTTATGCTATTAATGGGCAATCGAGAGATACCTTCTATTGTAGCAATGTTGGTTCACCAACCACGGCTACTTTGAGCGTAACCGATCAATACGGAAATACAAGTACTTGTGTGGCAAACATCGACGTAATTGATCAAACTGATCCAGATTTAATCTGTACAGGGACAACTCAATCAGTTTATTTGGGACAAAATGGTTTGGTAAATGTTGATCCTGAAGACCTAGCATTAGGTGCTTCAGACTCATGTACCATTTTAACTTGGTATATTGATGGATTGACAGATACAACCTTTACATGTGCCGATATCAATATTACTCATCAAGTAGTAATTAGAGTAGAAGACCCAAGTGGTAACTTTGATGAATGTAACGCACTGGTTCGTGTATTAGATACAATTGCACCAGCGCAAGGAAATCCAGTATGTGCTTCATTAGGAACACTGTCTTTGAATGCGGCAGGAGTAGTTGAAATTACAGGATCGCAATTGAACTCATTTAACGTAGATAACTGTTCCATTGTGGATACCTTGATTAATGGGCAAACTAGTATTACTTACGATTGTGATAGTCTTGGTCAACGTCAAGCAGTCTTGACTTTGACAGACCCATCAGGAAATAGTAGTACTTGTACTGCCAACTTTACAATCGCAGACAATACTGATCCAACGGCACTTTGTTATGGTTCGTTGCCAATCCTATTAAATGCTAATGGAATTGCAGCAGTCGATGCCAATCAATTGGATAGTGCTAGTTTTGATAACTGTGGTATTGTATCTCATTTAATTAATGGAGTCGCTGTTGATACATTTGATTGTACTAGAGCTGGAATTCCAACACCTGCATTACTGACAGTAGCCGATGCGGCGGGTAATACAACGAACTGTACCGTAACACTTCTTATCGAAGACGAAACACCTCCTGTGGTGAGTTGTCAAGATATTGACCTTTATTTGAGTAATGTAAGTGGAACGGCAACATTACAAGCCTCTCAAGTGGATAATGGTAGTTTTGATACTTGTGGAATCAATAGCATACTGTTTAATAATGGGGCTAGTTCTATTCAATATACTTGTGCTGATACTGGACAAAATGTTGTTACATTGGTTGTAACTGATGTGAATGGAAATGTAGATTCATGTACAGCAACAATAACCGTAAGAGATACAACACCGCCTGCATTAAATTGTAGAGGAGTCAATGTGAACTTAACCAATGCTGGTAGTGTTGTGTTGCAAGCAAATACTTCTAATCCATTTGGTGTCATCAACTCGGCTGGTGATAACTGTGGTATTGATACTATATTTGTGACACCTGATACAATTACTTGTACGGATCTTGGAAATGTAGTCTTTACCGTAACAGCAATTGATCATAGTGGTAATATGGGAACTTGTCAAGATACAGCAAGAGTATTCTTGGAGCGCCCAACAATTTTGTTGCCAACACAAGATACAGTGCTTTGTGAAGGAGATGTATTGCCATTGAGCGCTAGTGTGCCACCAAATGGTATCAACTACTCTTATGCATGGACAGGTCCAGCAGGACCAATAACTTCTGATCCAACAACAAGAGATACGGTCGTATCAAACGTAACAATTGCTAATGAAGGATGGCAAATATTTACCATCACACCACCATCAGGAAATGGATGTCCTGCTTCTGATTCTGTTTATTTAGATGTGAACGAAGTTCAGCCTCCTGTCTTGACTGGTGTACAACCTTGTGATGGCGATAGTGCTACTATCTACTTAGCTAATAGAGCTACTTACATTGGAACAACAATTACTTACAATTGGTATTTTAATGGGAATTTGATTTCTAATAGTCCTGATTCTTTGATTATACCAAATATGTCTGCTGCCGATAGTGGGGTATATTCTATGTCTATACAAGTTATAGAAGGACCAGCAATTTGTTTTGATAGCTCAGCAGTTGGATTTAATTTTGATGTTTTGGATTTACCAGTAGCACCAGTGCCAACAGCAAACTTGCCTTGTGAAGGTCAAACTTTGACATTATTAAATAATGCACCAGGAAATACTTACAATTGGTCTGGACCAGCAGGATTTAATACAACATTACCTAATCCAACAAGACCAAATACAACGCAAGCATTTGCTGGTCTGTACACATTGACTATTACTGATGTGAACAATTGTTCGAACACTGGTACTGTAAATGTTGTGATTAGCCCAACACCACCTCAACCAGATGTTTTCTACACAGAGCCATTGTGTGCAGGAGATTTGTTAGAGTTGCAAGATACTTCTACATATAATTTCCCTCCAGTATTGTATTACTGGGAAAGTCCATCAGGAACTATTGATACAACGACTATTGGTCAATTATTCTTGTCAGGAGCAAGTGCTGGTAACTATATGTTAACCGTTTCAATGAATGGTTGTCCTTCTGCAACAGGAGATACGGCAATTGTAGCATATGAAGCTATTCCTACTGGTGGAGATGATTACTTTACAATTGAATTTAGAGATTCTCTAACAGGAGCTACCAATGGTGGTAATAGTATTATTATCAATGATAATCCAAATGCAAGTGGCTATCTGTTATCTGTTATTGATAGTACCAAAGGAGGCGTGATTCGATTGAATCAAGCTACAGGAACTTTAAATTATTATCCTCGTTCTGGATTCTTTGGTATTGATACAATGTACTACTCTATTTGCGATGTTCAATGTCCGAATAGTTGCGATACAGTACAAGTAAGAATTGAAGTAACTACTGATTTTGAGTGCTTCATTCCGCAAGGAATTTCTCCTAATGGAGATGGCATAAATGACGAGGTAGTTGTTCGTTGTGCCAATAATTATCCGAATGCGACCATGCAAATTTTCTCTCGATGGGGAACATTAGTTTATGAAGGGGCTCCAACGGGATGGAATGGTCAATTTAATGGACAAGATTTGCCAGATGGAACGTACTTCTATATCTTAAAGTTGAACGATACTAGCTATACTGGTACTGGGTCAAACCCAGATGAAGGTAGAGTAGGAGACCAATATTCTGGATACATCATGTTACAACGTTAAACACAAAACGATCCATAAATAAGAGCTGCCTGATGATTTCAGGCAGCTTTTTTTTTTGAGAAAAAAATATTAGAAGCTTTTAAAAATCGAAGTTTTGATGTTGTCTAAAATGAGAAAGCTTGATTTCTGTGCTTTTATCTGTTTTGAGTTTCCTTTATATTTAAGTAATAATATTTTTTAGTTAGAGAGTTGCAATAGAAGGAGCCCTATGCACATTATAAAAATAAGAAGTACCTCTTTGCAGCACATTATTACAAAATTAAGGAACGATGACATACTACTTTTTACAAGCATTTAGAGTTGTATTACTCTTAATGGCAACGAGTTTTTGGTTGCAAGCACAACATTTGGATTGCGGAACCTCTTACGAATATGGGGAAAAAATTAAACAACGAATGTTAGATAATAGAAGGCAACATAGTAGTTTAATGTCCCGTTATAACCAAGCTCGCAGTGGCAACAATACGGTGTATATTCCTGTTCAATTTCATATTGTCAATAAAACAGATGGAACAGGGGGAGAAAAGGTACAAGATGTGCTTGATAACCTTTGCAAGTTAAATTCAGATTTTGCCCCTATCAATGTAGAGTTTTATATGTACAAGCCCATTAATTTTGTTAATAAAGATTTATTGTATACGAATGATGAAAATAGTGGCATGGGGTCTTATTTTATGGGTTTACTAAAAGAGCCCGGTGTCGTGAACATATTTATTGGTAATGAAATTATCAGTCCACAAGGTGGAACAATTTTGGGGTATTATGATCCTAATCTCGATGCTATTTATGCCATTCAAGATGCTGTTAATGGTTATTCTTATACCTTAACACATGAAGCTGGGCATTTTTTCTCTTTACCACATACTTTTGCGGGGTGGGAACGTCAAGATTATAGCACAGTAACGGCTAATTCTAGAGGACGTACCCCTAAAGAATTACCTAATGGTGCTATCGTAGAGCGATTGCCAAGAACAGGAGGGCAAGAAAATTGTCAAATCGCAGGCGATGGATTTTGTGACACAGATCCTAGTTATTTGTTTGGATATTATAGAGGTGTTTACAATAGAGGAACACATTTTTGCGAGCATGCATCTGCAGCAGTCGATCCTACAGGAAAACTGTTTCGTCCAGATTTAATTCGTCCTGCCACACGTTTTAGTATGAAAGAGGATGATCCTGCTTTTACAGAGTTGTTAACAACAAATGCTTTTGTAGGTACATATTTTCCTCCCAAAACTTTGTTACTTGTTGAAACCTCTTTTACGCCGCAAGGAGGTACGCCAACTATTATGTGGAAAGATACTATAGGAAATTCCGATACAACAGATTACAACTTACAGACAAATTCGAACTTAATAGGTCTTGGAATGGATCAGGTTAAAATAGGACATATTTCTATGGGAGATTACTATTTAGATCAAAATATCGTGGTAAGCGGTTCTCCCGATGTTTCTAAGTCAGCAACTGTACCCGCAGAATATAGAGTTATTCCAGGAGGAGCTTATACAACAGAAATGTCTTCTTTGGAGTTGCTAAATTCAGGGACTACAACTATTTCTAGTGGTATTACTGTTGAAGTTGAAGAAAGATTATATCATAAAATAACAGGACTGGTTGCATCAGAGTCTTGGACTATTCAAGTGGCAACACCATTGCCTCCCGGAACCACAACACTTCCTGCCTCGAATTTGTACAAACAAAAGAGCACGATTGCAGGTTGCACTTTTGATATCAAATTGGAGGCTCCTTATACAACAGTAACGGGAACATCTTCAGAAAATATTATGAGTTATTACAGTACAAATTGTAAAAATACATTCTCCGCAGAACAAGCCGTAGCCATGCAGTTGGATATTGCATCTAGAGGTTTGGCAACTAGGTATCCAGCACCTACAGCGACATTAATAACCAGCCAAGTTGCTACTATTTACCCAGTACAAAATATAACAACGCCTAATAATACGGTTAACTTTTCGTGGAATGCTATAACAGGGGCTACGTCTTATCATGTTTATGTGTATCAAGTCGATGCATTAGGAAACCCGTTGCTAAATGGTGACAAATTAGATTTTATTGTTACGAGTCCTAATTTATCAGTTTCCCTAAAGCCTAGTAGCAAATACGAATGGAAAGTAACTCCTTTGAATGCTGTGAGTTTCTGCGATCCCAATACGAGTTCTAGTGAAGTGCTGTTTGAGACGGGGCTTAGTACTTCTGTTACCAGTTTGAATACGCCATTATCTACCCTAAATGTTTACCCTAACCCAATTGCTCAAGATAAGGTGGTAACACTAGAAATTAACTCAAAGGTAGTAGAACAAGTAACCGTATCCATTCTTAATGCATTGGGGCAAGAGGTAATGCCCGCACAGTCTGTAGAATTGATAGAAGGTGTTAATAAAAACCAATTGGATGTTCGGACATTATCAGCAGGATTGTACTTGATTAATGTAAAAAACAAAGATGGTATCCAAAGCAGTAAATTAGTAATTGAATAATGTGATTTGTATAAAATAGGTTCGAGTAGTTGTCTTTTTGCAAAGTACTTTTAAGATAACTATATTAAATGGTTGCACTTTGGTAGGTGCAACCATTCTTTTTTGTTTATAAAAATATTTGCCCTTCTACCTAAAAAGCATTAATTTGGTAATTTATATTGTACAGAAGTACGTAACTCGAAATGGAGATTATTTTGTAGAATCATCAAACCGACAACATGTCGAAACTTATAACCTTTCTTTGTCTAATTTTGTTAACTTCTTGTGTGGAAACGGTTTCTTCAGACACATTAAAAGATGCTCCAGAAGCAAGTTTGATTGTACCTGAAAAGATCATGTCTCCAGAGCAGCGTGCCTTGGAAAATAAAGTCGCCAACCGAACTCTTTTGCAAAAAGTAGTGGATAGTTCAGAAGATTTTCAACGCATAGAGCTTTCTTATGCTTGTAATAATCTTGCGGGGGGGATTTTGACTTATATTAAAGACAATCAAGAAACGAAAGGAATGCGTTTTGCGCTATCGGAAGAGGGGAGGAATGAGTTTGTTAGTTTTTACTATAGAGGAAAAGAGCTTAGTTTAGCCGTTTATGAAAAAGGTGTTTGGCAGGGAACTGAGGAGGTTTCGACTCAAACGGTTTTTTATTTGGATGATGGAGAAGTTTTTCGCTGTTTGCAGAAAAAAGTAGCAGGGGAAACCACTCAAATGGAAACACTGATCCGAAAGGCAGAATTTGAATTGATTTCAACAGACCAAAGTGTGTTTAATAAATTAAAACAGTACGAGCGTTTGTTTTTGACTGAAATTACAACAGAAAATATTGCTTCTTACTTCTGTCGATAGTTATCTGTTTCCTACCAAGGTGTAATCAAAAAACAATAAATAAGATTTTATAAAATTTTTCGTATTTGGGAATGACCAAAGAACTTAAAAGCATACTTAAAATAAAAAAAAATGAGTGAAGATAGGGTTCCCGTGACCATACTAACAGGTTTTTTAGGTGCAGGAAAAACAACTGTACTGAATCATCTAATTTCTACCAACCCTAATACAAAATTTGCTATTATTGAAAATGAGTTTGGAGATATAGGAATTGATAATGAGTTGGTAGTAGGAGCAGATAGTGGTATTTTTGAAATGTCTAATGGCTGTATTTGTTGTACCCTAAATGGTGAGTTGGTGCAGACATTGGTAGACTTAGTCAATGGTGAACATGAGTTTGATCATTTGATTGTTGAGACGACTGGAATTGCCGAGCCAGATGGAGTTGCGGCTGCTTTTGTAGCAGAACCAGCTATTCAAAGTCGTTTTCGTTTGGATGCCACAATTTGTTTGGTAGATGCACATCATGCAGAAGATATTCTGAAAGATCGAGAAGAGGCCAAACGTCAACTTACGTTTGCAGATTATATCGTTATCAATAAGGCTAGTGAAGTCTCTGCGGATTATATCAAACAATTGGAAACAATTCTTAAACAAGCGAATTCTTTTGCGGCAATTACGCATTGTGACTATGGAAAGGTGTCCTCTAATTTATTGACTTTGAATGCCTATGATGTTCATCAGGTTGAGCGAAAATTAAATGAGGCTCATGCACATCATCATCACGATCATAATCACGACCACGATCACGAATGTGATGCATCTTGTCCTGCACATGATCATGCACATCATCATCACAGTGATATTGTCACGCAAAGTTTTATAATTAAAGAACCCTTAGATGTTTTAAAATTTAGACATTGGTTGAATGTTCTTTTAATGATCCAAGGGAAACATTTATATCGTGTCAAGGGGATTATGAATTTCCAATACCAAGATAAACGAACTATTGTACAATCGGTGAAGCAAATGTGTGTCTTTACTGCAGGAGATGATTGGAACGAAGGAGAAGAAAGAGTTACCAAAATAGTATTTATTGGAAAGCATTTAAGAAGGGATATTTTAGAAAAACAACTTCAGAACTGTCTTTTTAAATAGATTTTTCATGACTTGAAGGAGGAAATGTAGTATTGCGCTTTTTTTAATAGCGTTTTAATACTTCGTAGATTAGATCGGTTACTACCTCTGATAAGGCTACGTTGTAGCTCGCTGCGATCGTAAATAGCTCCTGTGTACGACTAGCAAAAGCTTGCTCGGTAGACTCAGTTGGTATAAAGTAATGTTGTATTTTATTGATTATCAATGTTTTGTTGTTTTGTAATGTCGGAGTTGTTCTGATTGGTAATCAATTGAATACGATGTTGGTATGGAGTGATAAGAATAAGAATATGAAATTTAATTATTTGTTAAAGAAAATGAAAAAAATATAGGCTAGAAAATTGCAAAAGATATAGAAAATTACTAACTATGGAGAATGCTTTTTTACTTAAAATAAAGTGTATTGTTATAGTATTGGTAATATTCTTTTGATAACCAATATTTTGTCCTACAGAACACCTAAGAAAAGATAACACTATGATTCGTATCGCTCAAGAGTCAGATATAGCCGAAATGTTGGCTATTTATGCTCCTTTTGTAGAAAATACTGCTGTTACATTTGATATGAAGGTCCCCACCTTAGTAGAGTTTACAAAAAAAATTCAAACCATTCAGAAAGAAGCACCGTGCTTGGTCTATGAATCGAATGGAGAAGTACTAGGGTATGCTTACGCTAGTGCCCACCGCGCCAAAGAGGCGTATAAATGGACTAGGGAGATGTCCGTTTATATTCGGGAAGATTCTAAAACTAAAAAATATGGCACAGCTTTATATTCGTCTTTAATTGAATTACTCAAATGCCAAAATTATCGCAGTGTATTGGCGGGTATTACACTCCCCAATATACCAAGTGTTAATTTTCACGAGCGTTTTGGTTTTCATCCTGTGGGGGTGTATGACAATGTGGGATACAAGCTAGGAAAATCGCACCGAGTAGGGTGGTGGCAACTAATGTTAAGGGATTATCAAGAGCCTGCCAAAGAAATTATTTCTTTGGAGCAAGTCCTAAATACAGAAGAAGGACAGAAGGCGTTGAAAAAGGGAGAGTCTAGAATTTTAGCTTAAAAATGTTCTTATAAAAAATAGAATAAAGTCGCTATTTGTATCAACAGATAAGCGGCTTTTGTTGTTTAGAAACGTAATTGTAAAATAATCACTCATAAGGATATGTTTGTAAAGGAAAAAGATGGAATCATTTTACAAACAAAGCCTAAAAAATTATCATAATGGAATATAGAAGATTAGGAAAATCAGGTTTACAAGTAAGTGCTCTTTCCTTAGGTTCTTGGTTGACTTTTGGAAAACAAATTGGAGATGATGTTGCCGAAGATTTAATGGTTGATGCTTATGACAAAGGAGTTAACTTTTTTGACAATGCAGAGATTTATGCTCGTGGAAAATCAGAATTGGTGATGGGAAAAATTCTGAAAAAGCAAGGGTGGAGAAGAAGCTCTTATGTGGTGTCAAGTAAAGCCTATTTTGGGGATGGAAATTCGTTGCCGAATGAGACTGGTTTGAGCCGAAAGCACTTGATAGAAGCTTGTGAAGCTGCTTTAAAGCGTTTGCAAGTAGAGTATTTAGACTTGTATTTCTGCCATCGTCCAGATAAAAATACGCCAATAGAAGAGACAGTGCGTACGATGAACACACTAATTCAGCAGGGAAAAATCTTTTATTGGGGAACATCAGAATGGTCGGCACAAGAAATCATGGAGGCGCATATGGTGGCCGAAAAATATGGCTTGATAGGACCAACTATGGAACAACCTCAATACAATATGTTTCACAGAGCTAAAGTAGAAGTAGAATTCTCTCAAATATACAAGACGGTAGGATTAGGAACAACTATTTGGTCTCCATTGGCATCTGGTGTTTTGACGAATAAATATATTGATGGGAAAAGTACAGAGGATACTCGATTAGGAATGGATGGTTTAGAGTGGTTGAAAGAGCGCTCCTTGACAGAAGAACGTCTGAATACGGTTCGTGGTTTGTCCAAAGTAGCCGATGACTTGGGAACCTCTGTTGCAAAACTAGCTGTAGCTTGGTGTTTAAGTAATCCTAATGTTAGTACGGTTATCCTAGGCGCGTCTAAATTGCATCATCTACAAGAGACATTAACATCTATTGATTTGTTGGATCAAATGACTCCAGATGTAATGGCCGCAATAGAAGAAGTACTTGGAAATAAACCAGAACGTCCTGCTTTTTAGGTAGAAATTTTTATAGAATTAGTAGTTTGGTGATAACTCTCTTTGGTTAAGAGAGTACAGCTAACTATTGATAGCATATTTTTTATGAAAAATACGTTGCTATACGAGTAAAACTAGCATAGCATCAAAAAATAAATCGACCGAAAAACTTTTTTCGGTCGATTTTTATAGTTAGCAAATATTTTTCATTACTAAACCACTAAAACATTTAATGTTTTAGAAAACAAGCTTGTATGTTTCTATTTGGAAAGGATTATTTTTTCCTTGAGTAATCTTTCTTGACCAGAAAGAACAACAATATAAACTCCATTTTCCAATTCAGAAGCATCTATAGTTTGTTGAATGTGCTTGATAGCAACCGTTTTTCGCAAACGCCCCATTAGATCAAAAACCTGAACAACAGCATCAGAGGATACTTCTTTTAGATGAATAGTAAAGACTCCTTGTGTTGGATTGGGATAAATACCAAAAGTACTTTCAGAAGGAGCAGAAGAAATAGTTTCCATTTTATGTTCTGGAATATTGACAAGTTTATTACTTCTTGCATCATTTCTGTTGGATCTACTAGAACGAGATTTTCCATAGAAACAGCCTGTAACCCCTTCAGGTAAACAAGAACAGGGACCTATATGTGCTAAAAATACTTCGTTGGCAGAAAAACCGGGCTCCAGAGTAACTGCTTTCCCTGCCTTGAATTCTACATTGCTAAAGGTGTTGGTTGAAACATCGGAAGCTACAATATAATTATTAACGGAATTATATTCATTGGTTATGGGAGAAGCACTTGAAAAAGTTAAATCATTGGCACAATTTCTTGCTACTGTAATACACTCTGTTTTTTCTATATTGCAGGATGTTTGAGCAATAGTAATACAAATTTCACCATAAGCAGCAGCATCAGGCGTAAAAGTAAACTGATTGTTAGCATATGTATATGAAAAACAATCGGGATGTTCTACGCTATAAGAAGCAGGACCTGGCTGAGGAGTTATACTAATCGTAAATGGCGTTACGTCATTACACAACAAATTAATGCTACTAGGTGAGGCAATAATAGGCGTATTAACATTTAAAATATAAATGATTAAAGTTGCTGTTTTGCTCTGAGTTTGTGGATTACCATCGCTGTCATAAGTGGTGCAATCATAGGTTGCTGTTAAGGTTGCTTGATCTGGACCACTTCCTAAGGTAGACCATGTTATGGTCACAGGGTTTGATCCAGCTGTTACTGATGTTGTCGGATAATTTAGATTCCAATTGATATTACTAATACTTGAGCAAGTGTTATCCGTCAATGTATAGGAACCTGTTACCAAATTTATTCCTGGACAAATTTCAGTTGGACCTGAGATAGTTTGAGCAAAAAGATTATTTCCTATAAGCCCCAACAGAAATAACAGCATTTGTTTATATACAATACTTTTCATGGTACTTATTTTATTTTAGTTTTTAACTGTTCTACTTCTGCTTTTAATGCTTCATTTTCTTCTTTTAATTGAATCATATAAAGTGTTAATTCTTCAATTTTTTCTAATAATTTAGCATCCATTTTGGCAACATCAATTCCCTCTTTCTGAACTTCTTCAGCACTAGGTACACCTGGCAAGTGCTTATGTTCCTTCACAAATTTATCCACATCACTTAAAGGCATGAGTTGATAATTGTCAGCAAAAACATAATCAGCCCAATCTGCAGTATTTTTTAGGGCAACTTTTACTTTTTCTGTTAAAATACCCTTGCCTACATAAAGATTGTAATCCCCATTGTAGGTATTGGCTGCGGTAGGATCCAACCCTATACTGACTTTACCATTGTCATTGATAAATAAATAATAGTTTCCATGTCCTGCTGATGCGCCACTAGGCTTCCAAAAATTTAAGCCCCTTGCACCAGGATTGTATTCGATACCCCATTCTCCATAAGGAACGCCTGTTTGTGCGCCTAGCAATAAAGAAGCTTGGGCACCATCAATCAGGGTAAATCCTTCCAGATGGGCATCTATTTTAGTACTATTAAAATTTTTGACATGCAGTGTTGCATCTGGATTATTTAAACCAATGCCTACTTTCCCATCAGGTTTAAGATTCATAATAGTCGTATTGGTACTCAAACTATGAAAAAGCATGGTATTGTGTGTAACAGCAATATCCCAACTAAAATCAGTGTAGTTAGTCCCTAAAGCAGAGTATCTATGTGTAAAACGCATGCCTGTTGTATAGGAATGTAATGGAGCTCCTAGGGCTGGAAGTCCTGAAAATTTTCGATATAATGTCAGACGTCTAGCATTCGTAAAACTTGGATAAGAAGATGTCCCTATTACTAATTTTCCAGTAATTAGACCATTGTCGCTAAGAGTAGAAGGATTGGTTCCTGTGAATTGGGCATAGGTAGCTTGTGTTGATATGTATAAACATACCAATACCATAAAATTACGAATTGTCATAATTGAAGTTTAATTTAAATTAGGTAATAAATTTGAATTTTAGCAATAGCAGAATACTATATAGTACTCCGTTTGTTTGTTTGTTTGTTTGTTTGTTTGTTACGTGTATGATTTTTGGCTTTGTATTAGTAGCGCAAGCCTACTTGGAAAGCTTAGTTTTTTAGTTCTTCTGTGAACCCAAAGACTCACAAATTAAGAACATAAAATATAAAAATATAAAAATATTGTTTATTCTTTGATTGTTGGGCACAAAACAGGTGTTTCATCACCATAAAATAGAGACCGCTAGACAAGTTGCTTAGGTCTATCTGAGTTTGATAACCTGAGTCAAAATCTACTGTCCCTTCAAACCAAATGCGGATTTGAAGATTTTTACAAATCCAGTTGCTGATTCTTCTGTCGGGTTTTTGACAATAGCAAACCATATAAAACTTGCTAATCCTAACATTATTAATCCTTGAATCATTTTTTGTATTATTTTATTTACAGATTCTTAGTACACTGTGGCAAAAGTTTCATTTAACAAGGTCAAAATTATTAGATATCGCACAAAGTTGTCCTAACATATGTTAGCTAATTATATTTGCGTTAAAAATAATGTTTCTGTTGGCTTGGTGAACCTTGTTAAGATGAACGAATTAGTGACGTGCTGTTAATTTTTTTGATAGCTTTACAATTTATTTTTTAGTTAAATTTTTTAATTCATTATTCCTGAATTTTTTAGTCCCAAAAAAGATGCAAACCTACGAATTTATCAACTCAAAGTTTGAATGCGACTTTTCAGCCAATAGCGATTTACCTATTAAAATATATACAAAGCATATCCCTGCCAATCAGGTGATTACGAATTTTGGAGTTGTAGAAAAGTATTGCTATTTCTTAGTTGATGGTATTGCTCAAATAGGAACAGAAACGGTTAATTTTGAGTATAGAATTATTGATTTTCTTTTTCCCAATCGTTATTTTAATGCTTATATGTCTTTTGTAACCCAAGAGCCGTCTACTGCCGAGATTAAATCTATTACAGATTGCCAAGTAGAGTATTTCATCTACGATGACTTGCAAGAAGCCTATAAAGATTCGTTTTTGGTGAATAAGATAGGGAGGGTGTTAACAGAAGAGTCCTTTATATTAAAACACCAGAGAGAGCTTGATTTTTTGACAAAATCAGCAAAAGAGCGGTATGTAAGTTTATTAACTCGTTGTCCCAATATCGTTCAACAGGTACCCATAAAAAGCATTGCACTTTATTTAGGAATCCATCCAGAAAGTCTTAGTAGAATTCGAAAAAACATTACAAAATAATAATATTGTCTTTTTATATAGTCATTACTCCGTTGAAAAATCGTATTAGTTTGATTATCAGTAAGATGTACTTCTTGTTAACCTTTGCACTAAAAGGCTGGTAATCAAACTAATGCAAGATGATTTTTTACGTTTTTCGTAGAAAAACTAAAAAATCAACGGAGTACTAATATAGTAGCAGCGAACCGAGCATAGCGAGCTCACGACTGTAGGGAGTAACAAACCCAACTTGTTGGCTCATAACCGCAGGGAGTAACTAAGTTAACTATTGTTTACAAAAAGTCAACATCAACCGCATAAGGGTAAGTAATTAAGACTTGAATAGCTGTATCGATGGGCATTTGTTTGAAGAATACTCGATAAAGCATTTCAACAATAGGTGTTGTAATTTTTAGGTGAGCTCCTAAGGCACGAATGGTTTCTAGAGTTTTTACCCCTTCAATAACATCAACCGATGTTTCCATAATTTCTTCGAGTGTTTCCCCCTTTCCCAAACGGTATCCAGCTTGATAATTGCGGCTATTCTCACTAGATGCAGTTGCCACCAAATCACCAATACCAGCTACTCCTAAAAATGGCTTTACATCTGCACCAACAGCTTTTCCTATGTGAATCATTTCAGACAAACCACGAGTCACTAACAAAGCCCAAAGGTTTTTTCCAAGCCCTTTACCACCTAAAATGCCAGCAGCCAAGGCTATAATATTTTTGAGTGCTCCAGCTAGTTCTGCACCAATAATATCGTGATCACCATACACTTGAAAGCGATTACTTTTTAGGACAGCTTGTCCAGCTTTGATAACTTCAGTAAAAGGACTTGCAATAAGTGTAGCAGCAGGCTGTCCTTCCATAATTTCCTTAGATAGATTAGGACCTGATAAACAACCAATGCGACAAACAATGCTTTCTTCTTGGATGACCTGACTCATCGTTTTGATGTGTTGAGGACGTAGTGATTCACCTTCTGCTAAGGTAGCGATGTCAAGCCCCTTCGTACCATGAATAAGGAAGTGTGTAGGAGATAGGTAAGGACTCAGTTTTTGCATCATACTTCTAAATGCTTGTGATGGCACAATTGGAAAAATAAGTTGACAGCTATTGGCAACCAATTTTAGATCCGATACAGCCTGTATACGAGGAGATAGAACACTATATCGTCCTTCTCGTTTCTCTATAGCTTGACGTACTTCTTCTCGTCGAGCATACAACAAAACATCTACATTTTCTGATAATAAATTGGCAATAGCCATTCCGAAACTTCCGGAACCAATAACTCCGACGGGTGCTTTCTGTTCTGATTCTTCCATAGTCTGCAAATTCAATCCTAGATTTACTTATTTTGAACGAAGTTAGCGATTTAATTAGGAATTATGAAATGTAATAGATGGAGGAATAGTAAAGCATTGTAGATTCACTTTTGTAGTAAGGAAAGACATTGGGGGATCTACTGTTAAATTCTTTGTTTGAGGAGTCCAGAAAAAACTGCAAAATGCTGCATTGTTGTTAAGAAAATATTAAAACGTAAGAAAAAAGATTTTAAGCACGCCAAAAATGCATTAAGACACATCTATCTAGTCATAACACCAACAAATTGAATACATTGCCTATTAGTGTATGCTGTTTTATAGAGCTATTACTTTTACAAAGAATGTACTAAATGTTTCCCAAAACAATTTTTAACCAAAACAAAACGACACGCCATGTTTAAATTAATTTCAATCCTAAGTTTATGTATGTCAACCATCTGCTTGTTGGCAACAGATTTGAACCAATCTCCTAAGGAACTAGACCCCAACCGCACCGCAAAAATACAAGTTGCTTTACTTTTAGATACTAGTGGTAGTATGGATGGCTTGATTGAACAAGCTAAATCTCAATTATGGAAGATGGTCAATGAATTGGCAACTTCTAAGAAAAATGGAAAAGCCCCTGCCATTGAACTGGCTCTATATGAATATGGAAAAAGTTCTTTGCCACAAGAAAAGGGATATTTGCAGCAGTTAGTACCCTTGACCAATGATCTTGACTTGGTTTCAGAAAAACTATTTAGCTTGACAACTAATGGAGGAGATGAGTATTGTGGTTGGGTGATTCAGGATGCAACAGAAAACTTGGAATGGAGTGAAAGTAATGAAGATTTAAAAATTATCATTATTGCAGGCAACGAAGAGTTTACACAAGGTAACATTGATTATAAAAAGTCTTGCAAAGGGGCCATTACGAATGGCATAGTTGTCAATACGATTTACTGTGGAGATTGCGAAGAAGGAATTCGTTATTTGTGGAAAGATGGAGCCGATCGTGCAGATGGAAAGTATATGTGTATTAATCAAAATGATCAAGTAGCACATATCGAAACGCCTTATGATAGCGAAATTGGGCAGTTAAATGATGAGTTGAATAAAACTTATGTCGCTTTTGGAACAAAAGGGAAGGAAAAACAAGCGCGCCAATTAAGTCAAGATATGAATGCAAAATCTTATGGTGCCTCTAACAATGCAGAACGTGCGATTTCTAAATCCAAGAAATCAACATACAATAATGCAACGTGGGATGCAGTAGATGCCATGGCTGAAAATGACGATTTTATGGAGGAAGTAGAGGAAGAGGAATTACCAGATGAAATGAAAGGAATGGATATGGAAGAGCGCAAGGAGTATATTGAAAAAAAGGCAACAGAACGTGCAGCCATCCAAGCCAAAATTCAAGAAGCTGCTAAAAAACGCTCAGCATTTATTGCTGAAAAACGCAAAGAAGCAGCTGGCGAAGAAAAAAATACTTTGGACGCTGTGATGTTAAAAACTGTTCGTGATCAAGCTAAAAAGCAAAACTTTCAGTTTGAGAAAAGTAAATAATTTTGATGAAACTTTAAAATGAGTGCTTAGTTGGGCAGTTTTAAACTGCGGGTTTTTATTGATAAAATAATAGTAGGTTAATAGTTTTATTATCAAGAGTTTATTAAGACTAAGTCTATACTAAATAGAGAAATGGTATTCCTAAAACCAAGGGATACCATTTTGTGTTTTAATTGTTGTAGCATTAAATGTTTTGTATGCTATTTGTTTGAGAATAGAATAAATAGTGTACTTAGAATGAATACTTAGCAGGACAGCTAACTATTGAGAATAAAAAATAGACTTTAAATAAAAAAACAAGAACAATGGAAAAGCCAACAATTGCAGGAAAATCACCGATGCCCGTAGAACTAGAAGCAGGAAAAACATATGCTTGGTGTTCGTGTGGACAATCATCCAATCAACCTTGGTGCGATGGGACACATCAGCCTACTAATTTTACTCCTGTTGTTTTTAAAGCAGAAGAAACAAAAACAGCTTATATGTGCAATTGCAAACATAGTGGAACACCACAATTCTGTGATGGAACACACGCTAAATTATAAGAGACAAACGACAACGTTATAGATGTACAATGAGTTGTTAGACAAGGCTAACGACTCATTTTTTTATGATAAAAAACGATTGCGAATTTCAGGTGTTGGCATCATACAATGTTCTTGTTTACCAAACCATTTATAACGATTTTTACTAATCCATTTGTAAATAGGATTTCTAATAAAAGTAGGTACCAAAATAAAAATATAGAAGATAGGCCAAGGTAAACGCAATTTCCTAACAATTCGAAGAGGAGCCGTAGAATAAGTATAAGCTTTGCCCTGCTCAATTAATACAATCGTATCCAGTACATCAGGAGATAGGTTGTATTGATGCAAAAGTGCTTGACCACTCTCAGACTGTAGGGCACCAAACTTAAAATAACCTTTTGGATCTCTTTTGATAATAAATTGGACAGACTGATTGCAGAAATTACAAACACCGTCGAAAAGTACAATGGCAGAATCTGTTGTCATAACCGAATTATTCTGTTTCTTCAAATTTTTCTGGTAACTGCTTCGTAGTTTTTGCCCCTAATTCTTTTAATTTGATTGCCCGACCAACCAAATTACCTTTGCCAAATTGAAGCTTTTTCATCGCCTCATTGTAACTGTGCTCTACTTGCTGTATTTTATGCCCAACCTGTTCTAAATCATGAATAAAATTGACAAATTTATCATACATCCGTCCAGCTTGTTGAGCGATCTCTTGCGCATGGCGACTCTGATTTTCTTGCTGCCAAACGTTAGAAATAGTTCGAGCTGTTGCCAATAGTGTCATAGGACTCACAATGATAACATTTTGCTCAAATGCTTGATAATACAAGTTATGGTCGTGTTGCATGGCTAAAGCAAAGGCTGCTTCAAGGGGTATAAACATTAAAACAAAATCCAACGTATTCAGTTCGTTAATTTGTTGATATTTCTTGACACTCAGTTCTTTGACATGTTTTTTGACAGAAATAAGATGTTCTTTGATCGCTTGTTCCGCAGCAGCAGTACTCTTGGCAGAACTAAATCGTTCATAAGCTGTCAAACTCATCTTCGAGTCAATAATTAAGTGTTTTTTGTTGGGGAGGTTTAGGATTAAATCAGGAAATTGACGTTTCCCATCTTCACTGACAAAGTAACTTTGAGTAAAGTATTCTGAATCCTTGCGTAAGCCTGATTTTTCTAAGATGCGTTCCAAAATCAATTCTCCCCAATTTCCTTGTGTTTTCGCCTCGCCTTTCAGTGCATTGGTCAAGTTGCGAGTTTCCTCATTCATTTGTTGATTGAGCTGTGTTAACTGCCTAATTTGCTCTTTTAAAGTAGCTCTCTCTTTGTTTTCATCATTATAATAAAGTTCTACTTTCTGCTCAAAAAGCTGCAATTTTTCTTGTAGTGGTTTGAGGATATGATCTAAGTTTTCTTGATTTTGAGAAGTGAATTTTTGACTTTTCTCCTCTAGCAAGCTATTGGCTGTATGTGCAAATTCTAACCGCAATTGTTCTTGAACTTGAAGCAAATTTTTGCTTTGTTCTTCTAATTTATCTTTTTGATTGGTAATAATTTGTTCTTGACTAGCGAGAACTTTATTTAAATCAATACATTCAATTTCTTTGTCTTCTAAGGTGTTTTCTAGTTTTTCAATTCTAGACAAAGCGGTTTGATGTACTTCTTGTAAGATGAATTTTCGATCATCGGGAGTATGATTACTCTTTCCTTTTAAAATGCCCATTAAATAACCTAGTACCCATCCTATTACAATACCAATTCCTAAATAAATTAAATCCATAAATAAAGCTTAAAACGAACTATATACTACTGTATTTTGAAAATGTATCTAGTACCTAGGTCGTTAGTTAGTTGGCTATACTTGTGAGTAGGCAAACTTCATACATTATCCGTTGAAAATCACCTTAATGTTTTTGTTAGATTGATTGTTTTAATTTATCGTTTGTAGTTGATAATCAATCATAAAAACTTCACAGAGTGCCCTAAAAGAGCAGCAAAGCTAATTAAAAAATGAAATAATAATGCATCGTAATTGGAAAAGTAACTGTGTGTGTTGTTGATATAAAGTACGTAAGATTTTAAGAATAGTTATAGAAATAAGCCGTTATTTTTACTAGATTTTTTAAAATTGGGAATAAGGAAACAAGGACGTAGAAATAGGGGCAAAACTAAATAGTTGTTTAATCAAGAAAAATAGGTTAATTTCACAGCTTACTAAGGCACGAAAACAACAGATTACGAGATGTTTAAAGAAAATTTAAGACTATGGAAGGTGCTTGTGTGTAGCACTGTTATGTTATTAATGTACAGTACTTCCAGCGAATTGTTAGCTCAAGCTTCTAGACCGATTAAGACAGCAGATGTTCTTTTTGGTAAAGGAGAGTTCTTGTCTGCGGCTAAGGCTTATGAAAAATTAGCCAACGTTTCGGGACCTAAAAAGGAGCTTTATGTGCAAGCTTTGGCAGCAGCAGCTTTGTCTAAAATCAATTTAGGGCAACAAGCCAAGGTTTTTGAATTGCTAAAAAATGCAGAACTAGCTGCCTTTGATCTAAAGAAAGTATCAACAGAAACTCAAGCTCGCTTAAATATAGCTTTGGGAAAGTACCACTTGGTATACCGAGAGCACGACTTGGCTATTCCATTACTACAAGATAGTCACAAGAAAAGTGAACAATTAGGAACAAAGTTATCGGCTCCTATGCACATCGAACTGAATAAATCTTTGGCAGATTTATATTATGAACGGAGCGACTATAACAAAGCATTGGAGTATTATAACCAAGCAATAGCCGCAGCAGATGCACAGCCCCACGAAGAAAAAAACTACAAACAACTGGCGGATATAAAAATTTTGGCTGGAGAAGTTTATGATAAAGTACTAGAACCCGAAGAAGCGATTGATCGATACGAACGAGTATTGAGTCAAAAAGATACATTGCTTAAAGATGAACCAGAGCGAGCGGGAGAGTTGTATTATAGATTGGGAGGTGTTTATTTTAAACGAAAAGATTATGATGCAGCAGAAGTCTATTTAAATCAAGCACTCAAATATGAACTGAAAGAAGGAGCCATTTCTGATGCTAAGTTTATGTTGTCTACGATTTATTATGATCGAGAAAAATATGATTTAGCCTTGATTTTGAATGGAAGTGCTTTGAATAGCTGGAGCCCTCAAAAAAGTAAACTGCCCGCAGAAAATTTTAAGGCTTTTTTGCAATTCGGCAAATTGAGTGGCAAACAAACGAATTCTGTGCAAGCCAAGGCATCTTATAAAAAGATGACTCAAAAAGGAGAAAAATGGTCGATCGAAGCAGAGCTGGCAAAGATTAAAGAAGAGAAAATAATATATGCTCCTGATCCTAAGTTGTCAGATAATTATAATATTTCTTTGTTGAGTTATCACGAGTCTAGTTTGACAATTCCCAAATTGGCAGTGAACAAGCAAACCATTGCTGAGATAGATGTTCAAATGGCAAAAGGCGCTTTGTTTTTTCAAACCAAAAATTACAATAGAGCAAAGGGGCACTTCGAACGAGCATTGGATTTAATGAAAGAAATTTACCCAGAAAAACATCCTATGGTCGTAGAAGCGTCTCGTTCGTTGAGTGAGGTTTATTTGGAAGAACAAATCTATGGTCAGGCAATGAGTTTTATTGACAAAGCTTTGGCGGCATCTATGAATGAAGGGGATGTTTATAACAAAAATGATGTGCCTGCTATTGATCAAGCTAAGTTTCCTTTGGAGCTTTTGTATGCGATAGGTACAAAGGGAAAAGTTCTAAAAGGAGTGTATAATGAAAACAAGGATACAAAAACCTTGGTTCAAGCATTGGCTATGTTTGATGCGACCATCAAATTGTTGAACAAGTTGCGCCGAACGTATCGGAAAGAAGGTTCTAAATATCAATTGGCGGCATTGGCACAAGAATTTAGCCAGCAAGCATCGTTGGTATGTTATCAATTGTACGAGGTCACTCAAAAAGAAAACTATCTACATCGAGCGTTTGATTATACAGAGATAGCAAAAGGATCTTTGTTGTTGGAAGCCGTTCGCGATTTGAAAGCTCGTAAAGTGGCTAATATTCCCGATTCATTGATTCAAAAAGAGAATGAGCAAAAAATAGAAATTGCCTACTTAAAAGGAGAGATATACTATGAGGTGCGTCAAGGGAAGTTTAAAGATTTAGAACGACTCATTATGCTAGAAAAAGAATTGAGTGATAAAACAAAAGTCCACGAACAGTTGGTGCTAACTTTGGAGCAAAAATATCCCAAGTATTTTGCCTTAAAATATGATTATTCTACGGTGAGTATTGACTCCGTACAAGCTGCCTTAAAAGAAAATGAATTGCTCTTGGATTACCTAATGTTGGATTCTTTTGTAATGATTTTTACTATAGAGAAAGAGGCGATGACTTGCCAATTGGTACCTCATCAATTGAAAAAAACCAATCGGACGATTGTTAAATTTTTGAGCTCTATCCGAAAAAATGAAATTCAAGACATTCAATTTGAAGGGACTTATTTGTATCGGTTATTGATTCAGCCGCTAAAAGATCTGCTAGGCAATAAAGATATTATTGTTATTCCAGATGGTTTTCTAAATAATATACCTTTTGAAGTGTTGCCTATTTCTGAAAATGGTGAAATTCGATATTTAAATGAACAACACGCTTTTTGTTACAATTACTCTGCAACACTTTATTTGACAAGCAAAGAGGCATTTCAAAATACGAATGCGCCTAAAAAAATAATTGGTTTTGCGCCTGATTTTGCGGTATTGGATTCTATTTTAAACCAAGGAGATAGCTTATCAAATGTAGTAGTAGAACTAGATTTGGAACCTCTAGTTTACGCCCGTCAAGAAGTAAAGGTACTTCAAAATTTATTTGGAGCAAACAGTCGGGGAATTATAGGAGCTGCATCTACAGAAACAGCCTTTAAGAAGGTAGCTGGAGACTATGGAGTACTGCATTTTGCAACACATGGTATTGTCAATCACAGCGACCCTATGTTTTCAAGCCTGGCTTTTTTGACGGATGATATGAACGATGGTTTACTGCATACACATGAGTTGTTTAGTCTAGAATTAAATGCAGAGTTAGTCACGTTGAGTGCCTGTAATTCGGGGGTAGGCAAACTCTATGCAGGGGAAGGGGTCATGAGTATTGCAAAAGGTTTTGCTTATAGTGGAGCACCGAATATGATTATGACACTATGGCCAGTATCCGATCAAGCAACAGAGGCTATTATGCATTTGTTTTATCAGTATCTAAAGGAAGGAATCCCCAAACACAAAGCTTTGCAAGAAGCTAAATTGGAATTTATCAAAGAATATAATATTGGGCGTAGCCATCCACAATTGTGGGCAGGATTGATTGTAATTGGAAACACAGAACCTGTCAGCAGTTTGACGGAAATTAGGAATACTATTCCTTGGATATGGATAGTATTAGGAACTTTATTAGTTTTAATAATATTGTTTTTTCTGATAAAAAAAAGAATCAATGCAACAAGGACTACATAATCACTACAAGTACTTTTGGATTTTCGTTATAGTTTGTTTTGCCCCCTTGGTTGTTCAAGCTCAATTTACTATCCCAACAGCTTTGGAGGTAGAGAATACGTATAATTTGAAGCCTGTTATTGGTGCTCAAGTTGCTGTTCAACAAAAGGAGTCAGATGGCAAATATTATACGTTTGGAACATACTATACTGATAGTTTGGGAATAACAAACTTATCCCTAAATAAAGGAAAAACGTATACCATTATTACTAAAAAGGAAAATTATTATACCCAAATAACAGTACTATCTACAGAAGAATTGAGTCGGATTGGAAAGAATAAATTTGGATTGTCCATGCGCCCCAAAGATTGTTATCGTTTGAGGGGAAAGGTAGAGAAATCAGAGGTGCTAGCAGGAGAAAATTATCTTGTTTTGAAGAACTTGAAAACCAACGTATCGGAGACGGTAGCTATTAATCAAGAAGGCTATTATTTTGCTTGTGGTACCTGTGGTCAGAGTTATTTGGTGATTCCTTATCTTGATGGCAAGCAACAGAAAATGGACACGATTGAGTTGCACGAGGAAACTTGCCAAGGCAAACGAAATCCATTGTTGGAATTAAATATTACTCCTCAAGAGGCAAGAATAGATTCTATAGAAAATACTCCTCCTCAAGGAAAATATGCCAAAGGGGATTCTTTAATTCTTAAAGATTTGGTTTTTGAGGGCAAAACGAAACAACTCAATGATGTAGGAGGAGCTGCGCTTGATTTGCTGTACCAAAATTTAGTCGAAAACCCCAAATTAATTGTAGAACTAAGAGTTCATACAGATGCTAGAAAAAGTGAACGTTACAATTGGTTGCTTGCCAAAAAAAGAGGGGCATTTATTGAACAATACTTATCAGAAAAAGGCGTAACTGCTGACCGATTTACTATTGTGGCAGTAGGAGAATCCGAAATAATGAACCACTGTACCAATGGGAAATCTTGCTCTAAGCAAGAGCATGCTGCTAACAATAGAGTTGAAATGCGTGTGCTTCAGGGAGATAAAGATTTTTTAGATTAATGCTTGGTGAACGCTCATTTCTTTGGCAAGAATAGAATATTCTTTGGCAAGAATGAGTACTAGTGAAATTATATATTCTAATATACTTGTATTGTATTCGTTTAAAGATCAGTTTATATTTTTATAAAATTAATAGTAAAAAATTTTCTTTTTGCTAGAAAAGTACTACCTTAAAAAAACACTTCTTTTATTACTTTCTTTGCATTCCCGCACAATACTTCAAAATCAGTTAATTTCTCTATTCCTATTTATTGATCTCTACTCAATATAAATGGGATAGGTAATCATATTTTACAACTCAAACCACCATTCTATGCAAATACAACGACACTCATTTAAATGGATATTGTATGGTTTTTTATGTTGGATGACAAGCTTTGTACAAGCTCAAACACCAACGCTAACAAATGCAACGCCCGCAGAAGGCTTTATTGGTGAACAAGTTTGTTTTCCAGTAACGTTTGTCAATACAGGTGCTCCTGGATATGGACCTTATGTTCGTCTGATTGTACCAACAGGATTTACTTTTGACAATGCTAGTTTTGGTGGCTCTATTCAAACTGTACAAAACTTAGGAGTTATTGTTTCGGGGGCTCCTAATAATTTTGTGATTGACCCAATTGCTCAATCCAATAACAACTCAACGACGAGTGATACGATCTTTGCGCCAGTAGGTAGTACGGTTATTCTATTAGAATACCCCGTCGGTTCTATGGTTCAAGGAGGAGTATCGTTGATTAGTGAGGTTTGTATGACGGTAGATCCCGCTGCAACCATAGGAGTGCCTGTTGATATTTGTACTCAAGGAGTATATGAGTTTGGAGACACACCAACGGGTGATAACGGACCAATTGCAGGTGCAAATGAATGTGAACCGATTATACCTATTTTATTTCGATTCGATAAAAAAGTAAATGGTTCTGATGGTGTATACAATGAAGTGCCAGGAGGCGGCGCTAGTTTATGTCATATACATCAATACGAACTCAATATAGATATTGCCGCTGCTGGAACCTTAAATGGACCTATTACAATTACAGACGTACTTCCAGGAGAGTTGGCTTATTTTGGAAATATTAGTTTGCCAGCAGGTTGTTCGGCTGTTGAACCAACAGTAGGAGGACTAGGAGGTACTTTGACGGTTACTTGCAATGGTAGTTACCCTGGTTCGACAGCAAATATTGACATGCAAGTGACGTTTGATGCTGCGGTTTCAGATACTTTAGATGAAACCATTTGTGACGATACAGATATTAATAATGGTGCAACAGTTAATGTGCCAGGAAATCCTTCTCAAAGTGATACTGTTGTAACGCACGTAGAGCATGTTTTATTGGGGCATACCAACAACACGGTATCGCCTGTAACAATAGGACAAACTGTTTTGTACACAATAGGAGCAGAAATAACAGAATATACCGCGGGTTTAACAGCGGCTTCTATTACATTTATTGTTCCAGATGGAATGATTTACAACCCTGCTAGTCTAACATGGGCAGGAACTCCTGTTGCAGCAGGAAATGTTGTTATTGTTCCAGGACCAGGGACAGGATCAACGGTAACTGTTGATGTGCATACTCAAAATGGAGCCAATATTTTGCCTTGTGCTTCTCCCTCATTGCAATACACCGCAGATGTTAATCAGACTTATGCAAATGGAGATCCTGTTTTGAGTAGAGATAGATTAACACACAGTTCTACTTTAACCTACGATCTAGTAGAGGGAGCAACAGGATGTACAACATCGGCAGGAACTCCAATTGATGTTATCGATATTTTTTTCCAAAAAACAGTCAACAATTCACCTCCAACAGGACCTGGTCGAAATGGGCAGTGGTGGCCTGGAGATGTCGTTCAATACCGTTTAGAATTACAAATTCCTTCTTTGGATTTGGATGATGTGGTCATCACGGATTTCTTTCCACTTCCTATTCATGATGTTGCTTCATTAGCTGCAACATTTGGTACAGATGTGCGTTTTGATCCTGCTACGTGTTGGAATACTGCGCCTGTTACCTATACTAGAGATATACCAACCAATAGCTTGATTCTAGATTTTGGAGATGTTTCAGATTTGGTAACAGGAGGTTGTGTAGATATTGTTTTATTGATAGACATACCAATTACAACATTGCCGTTTGCGGATGGATTATTCCATTCCAATTTTATGCAAGTTAATAGCGATAACTCTACCGCAGACAATATTACGAATAGTGCGTTAACACTAATACAAGTAGGGGCACCAGATTTAGAATTGACCAAAGGAATAGTTTCTTCTGATAACCCTAATGTTACGATTAGCCCAACTGTCGTTCCGCCAGATGGAAACGCAACAGATGTGAGTGCTGGAGATCAATTGTTTTTTGATATAACGATTGAAAACGTAGGGGGGGCTCCAGGATATGATGTCCAAGTAAGAGATGTTGCACCACCTGAGTTAACCAATTGTGCTTTGGTCGCTCCCAATCCTGTTGTTGATGGGAGTAATAATGCACTTGCCTTTTCTGGTGGTTTTGTTGGTAATACATTAACCATCGATTTAGTAGCTCCTAATGATTCTATTGCATTTGCAACTGCTCCCAATAACAATGACTTGATAACCGTTTCTTATGTTTGTGAAGCCGTAGCTGGAATTCAAGCAGGAACACGGTTTGATAATACAGCAGAAGTAGATTGGTCTTCAACTAGGGGAGGGGTTAAGTTTCCGCCAGTAGAGGACGATGCAAACGGAAGAATTGCAGATCCAACTATGAATAAAGTTGTCGATTATATATTTCCTAATTATAGTAATACCAATACACAAGCTAGCATAGGGGAAGTGGTTGCATATGAGTTGCAGTTGAATATTCCTGAAGGAAATATGAACAATGTTACGCTAGTAGACCAAGTAGATGAAGGACTAGCTTTTGTTGCTGTAGATTCTATTGTTATTTGTAATTCATCGGGTAGCACCAATATTATTACATCAATAGGTGGAGGATTTCCTGCTGTACAAAGTGGGGCAACTATTACCAACTTAGGCGCAAACCCTCAACAACAAGATCGAGTCTTAACGTTAGATTTTGGAAATCTTCAAAACTTGGATACAGACAATATAGAAGATACCATAAAAGTTTACTATAGAACAATTGTGATCAATCATGTAACTAATTTTGATGGAGAGCGAGTGCGAAATAGAGCGGTATTATCATGGGATAATCCGAATACTCCAGGAGATCGTTCTTCCATTAACGATCGTGCCCCTTTTGTTACAATTGTAGAACCTCAATTAGAAATTTCGAAATCATTTACACCAGATGAAGTCTTGCCAGGAAACAACTCCTTTGTAACCTTAACGGTTCGAAATCCAGGAACTTCTTCTGCGCCAGCTTTTGATGTAAGTCTTACTGATATATTACCAACAGGGATGACCTTTGTTTCTGGTTTTTCGGCTGGTGGAACAGCCAGTATTACAACACCACCAACAAACGGAGGGGGAACCATTACGGCACATTGGGATACTATTAATGTAGGTGAAGTATATAGCATTACATTTGAAGTACAAGCTTCTTCTTCAATCACACCTTGTTTTACATTGACCAATTGTGCAAATCTGGTATGGGAAAGTATTGCAGAGGCAGACGAACCCAATATGCCAACAGCTTTCTCTTCTAATCTAGGAGTACAAAGAACAGGAAACCCTGGAAACTTAGGTGGAGCAGCCAATACATATACGCAAGATAGTTGTGCAGATTTAGATGTTGTTATTGATAATACATTTGATCCTTTTATCACAGCCAATACACCATTATGTGAGGGTGATAGAGTGGTATTAACAGTCCAGCAGTATCAAGGAAATGTGGTGCGTTATAATTGGACAGGTCCTGGTGTGCCTGCGGGATTCAACAATTATGAATTGGTATTAGATCCTGTTACAACCGCAGATACAGGAACTTATTTTGTATATGTAGAATTGGATGGTTGTATTACTGATACGTCTAATTTCTTCTCTTTGCAGTTAAGACCAAAACCAGTTACACCCAATATTAACCCAGGAGATACGACAATCTGTGAAGGCACAAGCATTCAATTCTCAACTTCTACAATTGCTAATGACTATACTTGGACAGGACCGAATGGTTTTACGGCTAACTCTGCAACAACGCCTTTGATTAGCCCAGTTACTTTAGCTGATGCAGGACGTTACACTTTGTTTACAACCAATGCACAAGGGTGTAATTCAGATCCTATATCATCTAATTTGACAGTGACACCAAGACCTGCGCAACCCAGCATTGCAAGCAATACACCAATATGTAGCAATGAAAACATCATCTTGACTTCTAGCACTTCAGCAATTACGTATCAGTGGATGGCACCAAATGGTCAAGATACGATTACTACAAATAATACCTTAACTTTAGAACCTAACAACCCTTTATATACAGCAGGGAATTGGACATTGGTTGTATTTGATGCGAATGGTTGTGCCTCTCAGCCTTCTACAGCAGCAAATGTTATTATCAATGGCACTCCAATAGCACCAATGACTTCTAATAGTGGACCAATTTGTGAAGGAGAGGATGTTACACTAATGGTGAATACAGTTAGTAGTGGCACTTATGCTTGGTATAGCGATGCCAACTTAACCAACTTAGTAGCATCAACTCAAAATCCAGTAATTAGTGGTCTTTTGGCAAGTAATTCACCAGACACCTTCTATGTGCAGGTTAGCTCAAATGGCTGTTTATCAGATACTGGGTTTACGGTTGTGCAAGTTAACCCTAATCCTGCGGCAGTAAGTCCTGGTTATACACCGCTATGCTCTGGGGATACAATTTTCTTATTTGCCAATGCAACTGCAAACATATATAACTGGACAGGACCAAATGGATTTGTTTCTAATTTAGAGAATCCATTTATAGCTAATTCTGCGGCTTTGAATGCAGGAAGCTATACAGTTAGTATTACAGATGCTAACGGTTGTAGTAATTCAGGGATTGTACAAGTAGCAGTTGACGAACGACCTGTTACTCCAACGATAACAGGCAATGGACCTGTTTGTGAGGGTGATAATATTCAATTGAATATAGGAAGTTATACGGGAACAACAGTTCAATATACTTGGTCAACTCCAACAGGAGTAGTGACAACAGGAGTGCCTAGTTTAAATATAAACAATACTACGGTTGCAGACAGCGGACTTTATAGTGTTGTTGTTGCTGTTGACGGTTGTACATCTTTGGCAGATTCCATCAATATAGTGGTTCGACCCAACCCTATTGCGCCTAATGTTCCTTCTAACTTTAGTGTTTGTGAAGGAGATGGAATAGCTTTAACTACAACTACGAACGCTAACATATATAACTGGACAGGACCAAATGGATTTAGTTCCAATTCTCCTAATCCAACAGTTATTAGTCCCGCTAGTTCAGCAAACGCAGGAACATATACTTTAGTAGTTCAAGATTTTAATGGGTGTACCTCGCCTGCTGCTAGTACTGTTGTAACGGTAAATGCAGCACCAGCTCAACCTTCTATGACAACGAATTCTCCAATATGTAATGGAGCTGACTTAGTGATGAGTACAAGTGCGGCGGGCAATTCTTATATTTGGAGAGCACCAAATGGAGCAGATACGACAACAGCAAGCAGTACATTAACAATAGTACCAACAAGTAGTTTGTATCAATCAGGTAACTGGACGTTATCTGTTGTGAATGCAGCAGGTTGTGTATCGCCAGCGTCTATAGCTTCTGCGGTTGAAATAAACAGCATCCCATCAACAGCAAGTGCAGGGAATAATGGACCTGTATGTACAGGAACAGATGCTTCATTAAGTGCAGGAACAGTAAGTGGAGCAAGTTATGCTTGGTATACGGATGCAGGGACAAGCAATCAATTCTCTACCTTACAAAATCCAACAGTAAACAACTTAACGAATGACAGTACGTTCTATTTATTAGTAACGGTAAATGGCTGTCCTTCCGCTTTGGATTCTACAACAGTAGTGGTTTATCCATTGACACCAAGCCCATCGTTGCCAGCAGATTTTGCGGTATGTGAGGGAGATGACATAGCATTGAGTACAAGTACAGTAGCATCGAGTTACGATTGGAGTGGACCAAATGGTTTTACCTCGAATGCTCAAAATCCAGTAGTAATCACCAATGCAACAGGATCGAATGCAGGAGTATACACCTTATCTATAGTAGATGGTAATGGTTGTTCTTCCGCAGATACTAGCGTACAAGTAACAGTAAATGCAGCACCAACCCAACCTTCTATGACAACGAATTCTCCAATATGTAATGGAGCTGACTTAGTGATGAGTACAAGTGCGGTGGGCAATTCTTATATTTGGAGAGCACCAAATGGAGCAGATACGACAACAGCAAGCAGTACATTAACAATAGCACCAACAAGTAGTTTGTATCAATCGGGTAATTGGACGTTATCTGTTGTGAATGCAGCAGGTTGTGTATCGCCAGCGTCGGTTGCATCTATGGTGACTATTAATAATGGAACGAACCCAACAGCATTTAATAATGGACCTGTTTGTCGTGGTGATGCTGTTCAACTAAACACTACTACTATTAATAATGCTTTGTATGAATGGTATAGCGATGCAGCTTTAACAAATTTAATTTCTACTCAGCAGAATCCGACAGTTGCCAATATAACGACAGATAGTACTTTCTATTTAGTTGTCACTGTGAATGGATGTCCATCTTCGGCTGTTGCGACTACCGTAACGTTGCATCCAACACCAGCAACACCAAATATTCCAGCAAATTTTGTAGTTTGTGAAGGAGAAACTATTGCTTTGAGTACATCGACAGTAGCGTCAAGTTACAATTGGACAGGACCGAATGGTTTTACCTCTAACTTGCAAAATCCAGCAGTTATTCAACCAGCAACAACAGCTGATGCTGGCAGTTATACCTTATTCATAGTAGATGCTAACGGCTGTCAATCGGCAGATACGAGTGTCGTAGTAGGTGTTAACAGAGGACCTGCTGCACCTGTGTTAACTAATAATTCTGCAATTTGTGATGGAGATACATTATTATTATCAACCACAGCGAGTGCAGATACATTCCGTTGGATAAGCCCCAATGGAATTGATACTATTACAACTGTTAATAGTTTGATGATTGTTCCAACAAATGGGACTTATTATCAATCTGGAGATTGGACTTTAATTACGCAGGTAGCGAATAACTGTCCTTCGGAGCCATCGGCACCTTCATCGGTAGTTATTAACTCCAGTACAGCAGCACCAACAGCATTTAATGATGGACCAGTCTGTGTAGGGGGAGATGTTACTTTAAGTACTCCAAGTGCACCAGGAGCATTTTATCAATGGTATACAGATGCTGCCTTGACGAACTTAGTAGCTACTACAGCTTCTTTTACGGCAATCAATATTACACAAGATAGTACTTTTTATTTAGTAGTAACTGTTAATGGATGTACGTCACCTGCAGGTTCTACTGTGGTTAATGTCATTGGACAACCCTCTGCACCTAATGTGCCAGCAGATTTTGAGGTTTGCGAAGGAGATGATATTATATTGGGAACAACAACAATAGCAGCTAGCTATAGCTGGACAGGACCAAATGGTTTTACATCTAACTTACAGAATCCAGCAGCAATCACCAATGCCTCTTTAATTGATTCGGGTATTTATCGTTTGGTAGTGACTTATTCTAATGGTTGTGTTTCTGCGGATACAACTGTTCGAGTGGGGGTAAATAGTAATCCTCCTGTCCCTAATATAGTTAGTAATGGTCCGATTTGTTTTGGTGATACATTAGTGTTATCATCAAGTACAAGTTGTGGTCAGTCTCAATGGATAGGACCCAATGGAAATAGTCAAAGTACTTTAGGAACACCAGGCGGAAGTAACGTATTATGGACAATAGGGAGTACCACAAGTATACCTATGAACAATGCGAATTATTTGCCAGGAAATTGGTATATGATCTGCATTGATACCGTAACAGGGTGTCGCTCGGAATCGAATACAATTAATGTAATTATTAATGCTAATCCAGACACTCCTGCGGTATTTAACGATGGACCAGTTTGTGAGGGAGGGAATTCAAATTTGAGTACAGCCACGGTATCGGGTGCGAGTTATGCTTGGTACAGCGATTCTAGTTTGACGAGCTTAGTGTCTACGGCTCAAAATCCGATGATTGTTAACATCAGCACGGATACGACTTGGTATTTAGTAGTGACGGTAAATGGCTGTTCTTCTGTAGCTGGTTCGACAACTGTCATCGTACATCCAACACCAGTAACACCAAATGTACCCGCCAATTTTGCGGTATGTGAAGGAGATAACATAACATTGAGTACAAGTACGGTAGCATCAAGTTATAATTGGAGTGGACCGAATGGTTTCACCTCAAACGTTCAAAATCCAGTAGTAATCACCAATGCGACAACATCGAATGCAGGCGTATATACCTTGTCGATTATAGATGGAAATGGTTGTGAGAGTGGTGATACGGCGGTAACGGTTACGGTAGATTCAATACCTGCGACGCCTGTACTAAGCAGTAATTCTGCGATTTGTTTTGGAGATACTTTAGAATTGAGTACAACAGCGTTGGCAACGAGTTATGAATGGATTGCGCCAGATGG